>CAIVEI010000071.1 GCA_903904835.1 uncultured Schlesneria sp.
GACGCTCTGTTCCCCGGCGTCCGCTTCTCGTAGGATGCGGACTTTCTCCTCTGTACTGTAGCGTTTACCTTTCATGGTCTGGGTCCTTTATGTTGGCCCAGACCGACTCTTCAAGCGGCTCGAAGCGGCGGGATCACGTCACATCGAAAACTTGAATTTCGACCGAGGACCGGCCAGAATCATATACGCTTACCCCAGTCGATTCCACTGATCACTCGAAATATGAATCCAAATGGGAAATCCCGACTAATCACAATTTGTGCTGTTATTGGACTCAAACCGTGAAAATTGCGGACACTCAGGAATTCTCAATAGCGTTTCCAAGAATGTCTGGGCGCATGGATTGTTTCGACGAATTGAAAGGAATCGCGATTGTTTTTATCGTTTTGTTCCACGCGGGCGGCGTTCTCTTCTGGAACAATTATTTCCATGGTGACCTCGGCACGGATATGTTCTTCCTCATTAGCGGGATCTGCTTATCCCTCAATTCTGAGCAGATGCATCCGACCGAGTTTCTGGTCCGCAGGGTCGTTCGGATACTACCGACATATCTAATAATTCTGACGGGATTCGTCCTCCTGAATGCGACAGTTCTCGGATTGCACTACAGCCCCGGGGTTCTGATCGCGCACTATCTTTGTGTGCACGCGTTCTTTGGCGACGCATGGGCATTCTCGATCAGCGAGCCCATGTGGTTTATCACAGCCATTCTGTGTTATTACGTTGGATTTCTAGCTCTGAGGTCGAAGCTGAAAAAGTTGGACGTGTTTTTTCTTATCACCGGGATGATGAGCTGCGGAGGCGTGTTGCTGCTCTTTTTCCTGGGACAGGGTGGTTTGATGGGAAGATGGGGGCTTCGAATGCCGGATTTCTTCATGGGCATGGTGATCGGACACGCGCTTCACTCTGGGAAGCTCACGATTCCTGTGACCCCTTTGCTGGGCATCGCGTTGTTTTTTCTGCTCTACCTACCTTACACGCGAGGCATCTTCTTTCATACGGGCGTGGTCGCTCTTGGTGTGGTGGTGATCTTTGCCGTAACCCTACGACCATGGCTACGGAAATCAGAACTCGGGAGCGTGGCGTTGCGCTCGCTCGCGTTTCTAGGCAAGCATTCCCTCGAAATCTTTCTCATTCATCAACCGCTGATGCGTGAATACAACATGTTTGTGCAGCAACATTGGCTTGGAGTCCCGCAACCCGACAGCTTTGAGCTAATCGAGGGCATTGTGTTTTCGGTGGCAGTTACAATTTTGGTCTCGGTGGAACTGCATTCTCTGACGCGGCGATTCGCAAAATTGACCATCGAACACGTCTCGATATTGTGGCAAAGACGACCACTGGCGTGATTCCGGAGCTTCGAGGCGATCGAAGAGCTGGCTTTGGCCAGTGCGACAGGCGATGAAGATCAAGAGTTGGAATTCGACTCGCTTGCGTCTCGGAAGTCGGCACACGGCCGCTGGCACGGTGACGCGGATCAAGTTGCGGCACGGCAAACAGCTTTTGCTGCCCGTTTTTATCAAGCAGGTGGCGCTCGGACTTATGTCGGCCTAACCCACCGAGGAAATTGGGAATAAAATGTTGGGTAACGAACGACCTTGACCGTTTGCGGCCGAGGGAAGGAAGGTCAGCCGTTCGGGCCGCGGCCGCCCCAATGGATGACTCCCCGCTCGTCGAGCCAGCCGAGCTTGCTAAGGACAATCGACGGGGGACA
>CAIVEI010000072.1 GCA_903904835.1 uncultured Schlesneria sp.
TCGTCTGGGAGGGATTGTGTCATGGCGCGAATCCTAGCGCCTGAACACAAGCGTGGAAAGATTCAATCAACGAAAATCGTCGGTAAAATGCAAAAAATGACAGCCTCTCCGCGTGATGAGCATTGTTCGCGAACCTGCCAAATGACAATCCGCACGTTCTCAAATCAGAAATTCAAAAGGAATAATTGTCCCGATGCGTTGGCAACGCTTGAATCGTTTCTGACGCATGCTCATCACGCGGAGCGATGATGGCTACATTGGAAGTAAACCTGAAGCTTGACTCATTAAGTCAAATTTCAGACCCGAAGAAGTCCATATAATGATCGTCCCACGGGTAGATGCAAATTCCTGGTGCAAAGGCCCGGTGACGACCGCCGCAGGGGCGGTGGGGTTTCGTTGGATCATTCGCACAAAACGGCCTCAATAATACATGCCGTCACCCCCGGAACTGCGACGATCCGCGTGACCTGATATCCGGCTGACGACAGCAGAGACATCCATTCTGCTTCGCTTCGCTCGCGGCCCCCTGTGACCGCCAACATATTGATGTCGGCCATCAGCAATTTCTCTAATGTCTGATCGGTCGATGCGACCGTTGTCGGCAATACAACTTCGATGATTAAAAGTTTGCCGTCAGGCTTTGTCACCGCCCGGCAGTTGTTCAGAATCCGGCGCGCATTGTTGTCGTCGTATCCATGCAAAACGCTTTGAAGAACGTATACGCCCGGCCCCGCTGGTACCGACTCGAACAGGTCAGCGGCCTGAAACTGACAACGATCCGCCAGTCCGAGCGAAGTGAACTTGTTTGCCGCTGCGGTCACCGCTTCATTCCGGTCGACGAGAATTCCTTGAACCAGGGGATTTGTGGTGAGAATCGCCGTGAGCAATCCGCCGCCTCCGCCACCCAGATCCGCAACGACCTGACAAGTCGAAAAGTCATAAGCCGATACAAACGGAGCCATGCTCGCGGCCGTTGATTCCGCGAAGGCGTGATGAAAAATGGCTTTGGCATCAGGTTCCACGGACCAGCGAGATTTTGTTCCATCCCGTTCTCTTGCCACAGCGGCCCCATCCCGGTTTCCTGCCTGAACGCAATCAGCAAGATAGGTCCACGAATCGGCCAACAGGTCGGCCCAGAACAGGATCGATGCCCAGACGGAATTGGGAACATCCTTGCGAAGTGGCTGACCAAATGGAGTTAGCCGGAATCGAGCGGGTGCCACTTCAGCGACGACACCGATACTCGCCAACGCTCGCATCAGACGATATAGAGCGTCTGGATTGGCCTTTGTTGCCAGCGCAATCTCGTCGAGCCCCCTCTCGACGTCACCAAGAGCGTCTGCAATTCCAAGCCTGACCGCAGCGACTAATAACTTCCCTCGAAAGTACCCGCGTGCCATCTCACCAAGCGAAACGGGGTTGGCTGTATCCACGACATCACTCATCAAACGACCTCGATTTTCTGATCCCGCGAAGCCCCTACAACTCGTCACAAGCGAAACTATTCACGACTGCTGGAAAAAGTTCAATGGCTCATGAATGACACGACTTGTGAAACAACACGATGTCGTGTAATAGTGTTACATAGGAGATGCAATGAAAGCCAAATCGCGAAGGCAAACGAAAGCTGCTTGTTGCACGAAAATCGATTTGAAAAAACGACCGCTTTTGTCCGTTCATCAGGCGAGCGGCCTGGCGGGGGTGTTCAAGGTGCTTGCCAATGACACGCGTCTTCGATTGCTGCATGCCTTGGTGCGCGACGATGAACTGTGCGTGAGCAACCTGGCCGCTTCGCTCGAAATGAAACCTCAAGCGGTTTCGAATCAACTCGCTCGGCTTTCCGATCTGGGAATCGTTTCGTCACGCCGCGAGGGCAACAATATTTATTACCGACTTGTTGACCTGTGTGTCCCGTCGCTGCTGGATCAAGGATTATGCCTTTTGGAAGAAGTCAGTAACAAACGTCACCGCACGGCAAGAAAGTTGCCTTAATGTTCACAACGCAATCCAGAAAACTTTGTGCCGAGGTATTGGGCACATACGTCCTGGTCTTCGCCGGCACAGGCGCCATCGTCATTAATGATGTCAGCGGTGGCGTCGTGACTCACGTTGGTATCGCGTTCACATTCGGGCTGATTGTCCTGGCAATGATCTATGCCATCGGTGACGTTTCCGGGTGCCATTTGAACCCTGCCGTCACACTCGGGTTCTACGTAGCGCGACGATTTGAAGGACGCCACGTTTTTCCGTATATCATCAGCCAATCTCTTGGTGCAATTCTCGCCAGCATCACACTTCGATTGATGTTTCCCACTCAATCAACGCTGGGTGCCACAATTCCTACCGGTAATTCGGTTCAGTCATTCGTCCTGGAATTCATTCTGACATTGATCTTGATGTTTGTGATTCTCAGCGTTTCCACCGGTTCGAAAGAGAAGGGTACCTTGGCAGGCGTCGCTGTTGGATCGGTGATCGCACTGGAAGCACTCTTTGGTGGTCCCATTAGTGGAGCGTCGATGAATCCGGTTCGGTCATTAGCACCGGCGCTTGTCTCAATGAAGTTTGATTCGCTTTGGATTTACCTCACGGCTCCAGTCCTGGGTGCCTGTGCCAGTGTTTTTGTCTGCCGGTGTGTGCAAGACAGCGACTGTTGTTGTCGGCCATCCGCAAAGGAGATCTGTTCGTGAAAAAAGTAGTCTTTGTCTGCGTGGAAAATTCGAACCGAAGTCAGATGGCCGAAGCGTTTGCCCGCATGCATGGGGCAGGTAAGGTCGAACCGTACAGTGCCGGGTCCCGGCCATCCGGTCGAGTCAACCCGAAAGCGATCGAGGCCATGCGCGAGCTTGGGTACGACCTGACAACCCATACGTCGAAAGGGCTAGACGCCTTCAATGGGAAAGAAGTCGAAGTGGCCATCACGATGGGGTGTGGCGACGAGTGTCCTCTGGTCATCGCCAAGCAACGGCTGGACTGGCAGATTTCTGATCCCCGCGACATGACACCCGAACAGTTTCGAGAAGTCCGTAATCTGATCGAAAGCAAAGTGAAAGAACTGATCGCGACGCTGTAGTGGGCCGGCTGGTTTGAATCCTGACTCCACGAGTCAGTTTTCAGGATTTCTTCCAAAGTAGCCATCATCGCTCCGAGGCTGTCAGTTTTTGTAAATTAAGAATGGTAAGCCACAACCCGTAGCATGGGCTTCAGCCCGTGCGACACAACATCTTGTGCGGGCTAAAGCCCACACTACAAAAACTGACAGCCTCTCCGCGTGATGAGCATTGTTCGAGAACCAGCCAAATACCAAACAGCATGTTTTCAAAACCGAGATTTTAATAATGAATTTGTTCCAAAGCTAAGGCAACGATTGAATCGTTTCCGACGCATGCTCATCACGCGGAGCGATGATGGCTACTTTAAAAAAAGAGCACTGCTTGAATGAATACGGTCAAGCAGCGGCACGATCATTAGTCGATTGAAAATGCTCTGGAAATTTCAAGCAATTCGCTGACTTGATCCGCAGCCTCAAGCTCTTGAATTGCTCGCAATTCTTTCACGCGGTCACTGCCGATTTCATGGCAACTTCAGGCCGCGTCCTCGATCGAATTCTTTGGCTGGCCGCCTGAAAGTAGAGAAAACATCCCGTGAATATCGACTCGATGACGGGAAGATCGATTTGTGTGACAATCGAAAAGCCGAGCCTTTGCCAGAGATAGCGTCGATGAAACTCTGTCGCGGACGGCCACCAGGTGAAAAACTCGTATGCGATAATTCCCACGACGCCGATCAGGCCAAATGAGATCAACAACGATCCGAGCAATCGTGTGGAACGCTCCCCAATCCTGTTTTGGATTAAGGCAGCAAGCGGAAGCAGCACGACCAGCCATGAAAGATGGCAAGCGACCAGTGCCAATAGTGGCGGACCGCACCCCCACGGACCACAAATGCTATGCCCCCAATCCGCTTTGACCTGACCGATCGAAAGCGTTGCGAGGAAAACGAGTCCCCAAACCACGATCCCTGCGATAATCTTTAAGCCTGAAAGTGACATGGAAATCTCGATTTCGATTCAAACAAAGTGACGTGGTGAATCAATTTCTCTGGACTTAAGTCCAGTCAATTAATGCAGCCAAAGCCTGGCTGAAAACAGCCAACCATCTGGCACACTTCAATTCGACCCGTATACTGATGCTTCCGTGTTTGCAGACGAAAGAGCGTCTGCGGGAGATTCTTCCAAGGTCACTTCTGATGAGATTTCAAAATCGCGAGTCGAGGTTGATTCATCTGGCGAATTGGTCGCGTCTGAACAACATGGGAGATCCGAATGGTCACAGCATACTGCTCCCTCAGCGATGGATGTCGAGCAACCAGCATTTGAACAACCGGCCGTTATCCCGCACGAACTGGGACCTGTTGACGCCCGATTAACCGAGGGGCAGACATGTTGGCCGACAGATTCGCCGATCCAGGGAGTCGCATATTCTGCGATCTCTGGAAACGTCGCCAACGCAGCGAATCCACCAAACAATAAAATAATCGGCGTATAAAACACGGCTGTTAAGTTCCCGTGGTTTTGGCAACCACCGGAACAAGTCATTGAATTTGGCTTGACCGTCGATTCGCCCGTTTGATTCGGTGCGTTAACATCAGGCATGACAGGGAGTTCAGCCATTTAAGGTTGTCCTTTGCAGGATTGCGATCGGGAAAAAAACACAAGTGGCGGCGAGGCCATCACAGTGAAACTCAAATTCATGCCATTCAGATGCTTCTTCAGCGGCTTCCGTTACGAAATAAATCTCGAAAACAAAGACGAATCCGGAACCGCAGCAAATACGAGTCCAGATAAGTCGTCAGCCTGGCGCGCAAGCGAGGAATCTTCCATTCTGAGGCTTCGACTCAGCCCAAAGTAGCCAACATCGCTCGAGTCATGAACATGTTAATGTTAAGGGTGATCTTCGGGAACGAAATCGTTGCCGGTCGGATTTCCTGCCGACCGGTGTCGTTCGAGATACGCCTGAGCTCGTTCGCGTTGTCGTGGCGACAGGCGCGGTTGGCGAAGGACGAGCGCCATTCGGAAACAGACGACAGCGGATCGTCGATCCTCGCGAAGGTCATACATTCTTCCCAGATTGTACTGGACCCATGCGTTTTCGGGACATTTTTGGAGCGATTGGTCGAAGTCCTCAAGCGCGTCATTCCATCTCTCTAGTCCGGCTTTTGCCAAGGCACGGCCGTTGAGGGCATACGCCACGAACGATTCCTCTTGTTCTTCGTCATTTGTTGCCAGTTCGATCGCACGATCAAGATCGAGAATTGCGTCTTCGTATTCTCCCAGTTCGACCCTCACTTGCCCTCGACCGCTGTACGCAGCCAGGCGATCGGAATCCCGCTCGAGGACTTGAGAAAAATCGTCACCCGCTTCGACCCAGTTTTCCAGATACCATTTTCCGCCCGCTCGAATCATCAGCCCGTCAACGGAATTCTCATCAATCTGCAATGCCGCTTCGGCCTTGTCGATCACTTGATGGTAATTCTCGCGATGCTGAGCAACGCCTGCTTCGATAAACAATTGTTGCAGTTGAATTTGTTCGGCCGATTCCGGTTGCAGTTGAATCGCTTCAGCGAAATCTTTCTCAGCTTCTTCGGGACAGTCCTTGTACAGCCAGACGGTTCCCCTTCCGATCAGCGCCGGAACTGAAGGGTTGAGTTCGACCAGCCTATCGAAGTCAGCAATCGCCTTGTCGTATTGCTCGGTGATGATGAACGAACGGGCGCGGAGAGCAAGCACGATTTCGTTTTCGGGCTCGCTATTTAAAATCGCGTCGAAGTCGAGGATCGCGTCGGAAATTCGCGACATCCGCCCCAGAAGTATTCCTCGCTCCAAATGAGCCACTACGAGCTCCGGATCAATCTCGATTGCTCGTGCGAACGCATTCAGGGCGTCATCGAATTCATCGCGGCTGACATGGCACGACGCTAAATTCTTCCAGGCGGTCGCAAAACCAGGAATCAGTTCGACCGTCTTGCGATAATCGCCTAATGCTTCTTCGTTACGCTTTAGCATCGCCAGAAGATTGGCTCGATGAAACCACGGTAACGCCCATTCAGCAGAAAGAGAAATCGCCTGGGAATAGGACTCTTCAGCCAGGTTCCAGAATTCTTCGCCATCGTTTTCGTAAAGCAGACCGCGAAGATCGTGTGCCCGGGCATGATTTGGATCGATCTCTATGGCAGATTCAACATCCTCAAGTGCTTCCTGATACTGCTGTCGTGTCAACCAGATCGATGCTCGTTCACATAACAAACTGGGGCTTTTCAAGCCGAGTTCAAACGCACGGGCATAGTCTGGTAAGGCATCATCAAACTGGTCTAATTGAAAATGGGCGGTGGCGCGAAGTCCCCACCCACCTGGACCATCTGGCAAAAGACTGATGATCTGGTCGGCAGCTTCAATCACCAGTTCCAATTTCCCTTCAGCCAATAACACCTGTCCCCGATTGAACAAACAATCGACGTGTTCGGGCTGGAGCCGCAAAACCTCATTAAAATCGGACATGGCCGATTCATTGTGCTGCTGTTCCATGCGAACACGACCCCGCCGCAAGTAGAACTCGGCAACCAAAGAACCAGGCGAGCTGTCGGAACACTCAATGCACCGGGTCAAATCCTTTTCGGCATCAGCCCATCGAGACTCGGTCGCGTTCAGTGAACCTCGGTGAAAATAGGCTGAGATGCATTGGGGATCATGTTCAATCGCGCGATTAAACCAATTGCGCGCGCCATTCGGGTCACCGCTAATCCAGCTCAATCGACCTCGTGCCACATCAAAGACCGGGGATTCGGCACCAGCTCGTTCGGCCGTTTCCAGAACCTTTTTCGCAGCGGCGATTTGATTGAATTCAAACAAGGTCTCGATCGCTGCCGCCCTGCTTTTGATGTTCATCGGATTGACATTAATGGCTCGCTGGGCCGCTTCGATTCCGACTTCATCGCGGCCCATTTTCAACTGATTCCAGGCGTGTCGCAGATAGGCCCAGGCTCGCCCCTGATGATCCATGTCTGTTGGACTGTTCGCCACATACAGTGCATCTTCAGATGCCTGCTGAAATGAACCAGATTCAGAGAAAAGTCCTGATCGCAGCATTCTCGCGAGATTGTTGTCAGGAGCCGCGTCCAAAAACGCCGAGTACTGTGCGACGCCCCACGATGATCTGGAATGAATTTCACTCGGCTTTTCTGCAAAGATCGAAAGAGCCTTGAAAAGTAATTCGTGTGTTTCGGCCCCTTCAATGAACTTCGATTCCGGCAAACCGGCAAAGGGAGCCCGCCAGTATTCAGCCCACTCCGGCGATTGATAGCCGAATACGGCAAACATACTGAAGGCAGAAATCCCCTTGCTGAAACTCGGGCGAGGAAGTTGTCGAATCGTCTCCACCAGTTGACGAAGGACATCCTCCGCAAGAAGAGGTGGTTCCTGATAGATATCGATCAAGATTCGCTGTTCGGAACAATATGCAATGTCGAGTCGCAAATAATACTGTGTGGAAAGAGGTTCTTTCGGCTTGTGACGACTCAGAAGTAAACGAGCCGTTCGCGCATGAACTTCGATTTCTGTCGCTGCGTTCGGATCAACGAGATCTGCCGGTTGTCCGAATCGAATTTCGTATTCGAACCAATCCCCTTCAAGAGCCCCCACTGGTCGCTGGGGTATCAACCTTGTCCCTGTGAATCGAATTTGCAGATCGGGATTGTTCTCGATCAATTCCCGCAATTCGAGATCGCGCCGCAAGAACTGATGTGCTTTGAAACGATATCGCGATTGACCAATCCAACGATCCATGCAGCGACCGATTGATTGCAGTTTCTGCATCGCCCGTTTCACCGGCTTTACGATGAAACGATTTGAGAATGATGCGGATGTTGCACCATTCTTTTCGGCGGGCGGAGTTGGCTCGACACCAAATTCTTCTGCGCATTTTTTACAAAGCGGAATAACGAGATGACGCTCAGTACCGGAGACATGACCACGTAATTCGATATCAACCCAAAGTTCAGCGGCGTCCGAGGCATCGTTTGCGCAGGGTGGGTATCGGTGAAGAGGACTGAATCGTTCCTCGCGCGGAATCTCAGGAGCGGTGACACGCGGAGCCATTCCAGGCACCGTCACCTCGCCTCCGACGTGATGGGGACTCCCCTCTCCGTTCGAACTCGTCATAGTTGAATTCTTTAAACCTTCTCGCAGCTCGCGCTCCTCATTTTTTCGATTTTATCTTACGCATCGGTAAGTGCGTCTCATAGAGAAAATCGGGAAAATGAATTGCTCTGTGTCCTGACCCGACTCGGTAAAATCGGCTCCCCGCTCCATCGTGACTCTGACTCTCAGTTGATATGATTGGCAGATGTCCAAAAGAATTATAGGCCCGATGAATTGCCTTCCCGCTTCCCGCAGGAATTCTCAGGAAAAAATCAACGCGCAAGCGACGTACCTATTCGAAACCCAACATTCATCGCGCATGAAAAAAAATGGAAATATTGCCTGCTATTGATCTTCGGGGTGGTTGCTGTGTTCGCCTGCGGCAGGGGGACTATGCTCAGGAAACCGTTTTTGGTGAGAATCCGACGGAAATGGCCCTTCGCTGGGAGCGAGAAGGGGGAACCAGGCTGCATCTGGTTGATCTGGACGGTGCCAAAGCGGGCCGCCCTGTGAACGTCGCTGCCATTAAGGGGATTGTCGACGCGGTCAAGATCCCCTGCGAATTGGGTGGTGGACTTCGTGATGAAGCAACGATCCAGGAGATGCTGGATGTCGTGGGAATCGATCGAGCGATCATCGGGACACAAGCGCTGAAACAGCCTGAGTGGTTTCGAGCGATGGCCAAACGGTTTCCAGGTCGGATCGCGCTCGGCCTTGATGCCCGCAACGGTATGGTGGCCACGGCAGGCTGGCTGGACGTCTCGCAAACGTCCGCCTTCGAACTGGCCCGCCAATTCGCCGATCTCGATCTGGCGGCCGTGATTTACACCAACATCGCCAACGACGGAATGATGCAAGGTGTCGATGAGGAAACCATCCAGGACATGTTACGTCTGGCCGAACTGGGTCTCCCCGTCATCGCATCGGGAGGGGTAACGACCCTGGCGGACATCGAACGATTGACGGCAGCCTCACGCCTGCAACCCAAGTTGATCGGCGCAATTGTCGGACGAGCCATCTACGAGGGAACGATCAAGGTCGCAGATGCAGTGAGAATCGCCAGTTGATTTACGATTTTGATTCGGGGTCGAGGGACGATTTTCTCATCTCAGCGTTTAGGGTGATTGATTAACGAACTTTATTGCGGCGATTCTGAGGGAGCTTTGGCTGAGTTAAAGCACGGTGTCCACGTCGTTCGTCCGTTACTGAACGAAGTGTCGGAATATGGCAATGAAATTCGCTGCACAGACGTCGGAGAAGATGCTCATCCGCAAATGAGGGATTGTCACGATAATAGGCTGGCAGGTTCAGCTTGTAGATGTGTCCTGCTTCGGCGGCTCGGTGGGCGTCGACTCGTTCCATGCGAGTCGGGTAGAAGCCGCGGCGTTTATACATTTCGGCGGCTGGTTTGTTTTCCAGTTTTCCGGCCCCCTTCATGACGTCATATTCCGGAGCGGTATTCAACACGACCCGATTCGCTCCCCCCTTCCACGCCATCGCATTGAGGTGATTGAACAGTAGATTGCCAAACTTTCTGCCCTGCATGGCTGTGATGATTCCTGCAAAGACGATTCGCGTGACTCCTTCACCGTCATTGTTCCGGTCGAGTGCTCCGAAACCGATGGGGAGATCGTCCAGGTACATCACGTACTTTTCCAGGCTGGCAAAATAGCGGCGTGAGTCCCAGCGCGAATCAGCTAAGGGCCACCAACCGCTTGCACTGGCGATCGCGTTATACAGGGAATAGAATTGCCGGATTCTCAGGACCGCCGGTCTGGTCGTCTCGGTCTCTGTCCTGATCGCGCCGTTTTCTCCTTCAATTTCGATCGGAATCAAGGATGTCCGCGCGATGGTGCGTCTTGAGGGAAAGAAGTTGCGCGGCCGAGGTTTGTTGGTCTTGCGCTCGGTGTGATCAAATGGCCGCTGCGTCTGCTGATAATGATGGATCGTAATATCAGCGGGCCGTCCGATATCGCGGTATCGCAAGCAGACGGAATTTCCGTCTGATGCCTGATCGATTAAATGATGAACGCGACCCTTGTCATCGATAAAGATCTTAGGACGTACTTTGCCGTGTGGCAGTTCCGGTTGTTTGTCGGTCTGATCAGACATGTGCCATCAATCAACTTGCGAAACAGCAATCGGACGAACATTATTGGAACAGGATCTGGCGGAAGACCGAAAACTTGTATCCCGGTCCTTCGGGTTCGACCGCAAAATAAGTCCGACGGATTTGCTTGACGGTACGATT
Source organism: uncultured Schlesneria sp. (assembly GCA_903904835.1). Lineage (GTDB taxonomy): Bacteria > Planctomycetota > Planctomycetia > Planctomycetales > Planctomycetaceae > Schlesneria. The sequence goes on from CAIVEI010000072.1 coordinate 10,443, forward strand.
GCGGTATTCAAGCTCAAGATGTGCCAGCTTGTCTTCTGTCTGTTTAGGATAGAAATGAAAGATGACGGTGTCGGCGTTGACGGTGACGTTCGCTTTTCCAAACAACTGGACATCGGCAGAACGGCGTTCACCCCCTTGCCAAGTCATGTAAAGCCGTGCTTCGGCTGAGCCACTGTTGATGTAACGGACGTCCGGGATCGGGTTCGTCAGATTCTTGAGATAGGCGAGTCGACCATCGCGCAAAAGTGCCCCTAACTCGATCCCAAAAAAATCAAGTTGTTTCGCATATTCTTCCTGCGAGGATCGCTCGCCGAATCTGACGAACCAGCGTTGTTCGCGTGGGAAGCCACCTGTACCGGTACCGAACCCGAGTGCTCGGCGTCCGGTCCCCTTCGCGCTACCGATTTTCCCCGTATTCTGAATTCCGGTATCAAATTGCTGCTGAACCTGTTGTGTTCCGGCTTCCGACATTTCGACGACCGCTTCGACCGCCTCAGCAATTTCTACTTGATCGGCGACCGATTCGGCAGGGACAGCATCACGCGCCTCAGGCTCGGGTGAATCGACGCGCAAGGTTTCGTCGGGCGAGCCGTCTTCAAAACCACCAGGCAATTCGACCAGTTCGACGGGAACCGCATCGGGCGGTTTTGGCAGTCGGCTCGTGAGCCAGACCGTGACGACAGCTCCGCAGGTCAGCAGAAGTGCAACAAATAATGAAATGGTCCAGGAACTGACCAGATCATATAGAGTCTCACGCATGACGGGAGTGACTACCCGAACTGATTTGGTCGACATGCGGCCTTCTTATTGATTTCAAGCATGAAACTAATGTAGGGCAAAGCGATCGTCCTATTTATTGCTTTGCTTTAGTGAGGTTCTGTCATCGCGTTCGTCGTATGGTCGATTCTTCATATACCAGTCATACCACCGCTTTTTCGATTCGGTCTTCCATTTATCGAGCGCCGCTTTTCGTTCGTCAGTCGGAGTTTCATCCGTGAGGCCCATCTGGGCGTCGTCGAGTGGATCAATCGGCAATCCGCAGCCGTCGGGACGACGACTGAGGTTACACAAAGCCAGACTCGCTTCGCGAACGACAGACGGATCAGAGTCTGTAAGACCTTGAATCAACAGCTTTGCTGCCGAGATATCGGCTGAACGACCTAAAGCCCAAAATGCAGTTCGTCGCACTTCAACACGAGAATCTGTCGCCAGTTTGTGCAGCCGATCAGACTTCCCAATTAATTCCTCGGGATGGTCCAATTGGACCGCCTCGACGACGGCCGCTTGGATATCAGCAACTTTCGCGTCGGACGATCGCTCTAACTCAATCAAAAGATTGTCCACGGGACCGATGATCTTTCTTGCCCCCACATTGCCATCTTTGACTTCGACGGCACCAAGCTGGTCAGGCAAACCGCGTCCTCCGGCTTGCAGGCCGCCACCGACAAGGGCGATTCGTTTTTTGGGAGCAACGATTGTCGTTGTAGCTTTGGAAAGAAACATCAGCGCCATCGCTGTTGAGGCCTGCTGACCACCGTGGTCGATCCAGCTTCCGTCCTGTGCTTGCCTCAACAACAGTTCGTCAGCACCCTCTTCGTACCAGTCGTGACTTCCTATCTTCACGACATCCAGCAGCGCCGCGACACGTTCAATCGTATAAAGGTGGTATGCGAACCATTGTTCATGATTATGATTCTTTTCACCAAAATGAGCACCAATCCAGCGAGTGCTTTCTTTGAGCGCCTTGTCGATTACAGCCGGTTTCATGGAAGGAGGAGTCTTCACCGTCCTTTTTTGTACCGATTGCTTTTCGTCGGTAAATCGCTCCAAGACTCCGAACCGCCGCTTTGCTTCGGCGGGCCGAATATCGGGGGCGAGTTCCGCGTCGTCGAATAACATCCGGCGGATGATTAACAGGCTGCTGGTTCCGGCAGCGGTCATTGTGTCGGTTGTTTTGTGATGCTCTGGATTGTTGTACAACTTCCGATCAAACGGATGGTACACGAACCCCCCTTCGTCTTTTTGTTTGTCGATATGCCACCGCGCCGCCTTTTCCCAGACTTCGGTCGGAACATCAATTCCTGCACGAGCCGCAGCCCAAAGCCCCATTAAAGCGTATTGAGTGATACTGGTATCACCACAATCGGGTTCAATCTGTCGATCGTAAAACCAGGCTCCATTAGGCTGCTGCGACTGAATCAGGTAGCCAACGATCGCTTCCAACTCGATGCGATACGCTTCTGCGTCGATCGCTTCAAGCACCATCAGATCGACACTGGCCTCGTAGTTATGATTCGAAGTTGGCCGATAGCGAGTCTTGCTTTCGATCTTTCGCAAGATTTCCGCGGCTAATTGGTCGATCTCCGGCAAATGCTTATCGCCGCCGGATTTCATATAAGCGAGGGCGGCAATCGCTCCGCCCCCGCTCCCTCCGCCAAAACGGGTTTGAAGAAGATATTGCTGTGCCTTTAAGATCGCTGTACCGATCTTAACCTTGTCAGCAGCTTGAACAGGGCCACACAAACTCGACACCAACATGATACACGCCACTGCACGGGCTAAAGCCCATGCTACGTGTTCAAGCGAGCCACACAAACTTGAGACCAACATGACACATGCCACGCTCAGATGACCGAGACTGGTACTGATTGGTTTTTGTGACATGTCACCCTGCTCCCGCAAAAGGCGTTGATCACGACTTTTCGCTGAATTGTAACAATCATTTTCTCTTTTCGATCGCCTTTTTCACGGCAGTCCCCATGTCTGCCGGGCTTTGGGCGACGACAACACCGGCTGCTTCGAGTGCAGCCTGCTTTTCCGATGCGGTACCGCTGCCTCCCGAGATGATCGCACCTGCGTGTCCCATCCGTTTTCCCGGTGGTGCTGTCGCACCAGCGATGAACGCAGCCACCGGTTTTGTCACATGGGATTTGATATATTCTGCCGCCTGAATTTCGGCGTTTCCACCAATTTCACCGATCATCAGGATCGATTCTGTTTTTGGATCGGCTTCAAACATGGCGAGCAATTCGATGTAGGTCGTGCCGATAATCGGGTCACCACCAATTCCGACCGCAGTCGTCTGCCCCATGCCAATATTTCCCAATTGCCATGATGCTTCGTATGTCAGCGTGCCGCTTTTGCTGATCAAGCCAACGGAGCCGATCTTGTGAATGTAACCAGGCATAATCCCGATTTTCGCGACGCCCGGCGTGATGATTCCAGGACAGTTCGGACCGATCAAACGGCTGGTGCTTTTGACCATCGCCCGTTTGACTCGCGCCATATCCAGAACGGGGATCCCTTCGGTGATGCAAACGATCAGACCGATTCCCGCGTCGGCCGCTTCAAGGATCGCGTCAGCGGCAAACGGAGGCGGAACGAAGATCAGCGAGCAGTTCGCTCCGGTCTTTTGTACCGCCTGCTCGACCGTATTGAAAACAGGAAAACCATCGATTTCGGTTCCCCCTTTCCCGGGAGTACATCCCCCGACGAAGACGTCTTCGCCGGGTCGATGTTCTTTGGCGTAGGCCCGACACTGTTGCGAATGAAACAGTCCGGACTTTCCTGTAATTCCCTGGCAAATGATTTTTGTGTTTTTGTCGACAAGAATGCTCATAGTGTTTGTCGCCGGCCTTAATTGGATAATGAAAACGTGTATTAGGTCTATTGAGTCGCGTTTTTATCTGTTGGCAAATCGATTGTGGGATTCCGATTTCTTAAATCGAGGCCTGTCAGGCTCCCAACGACTTCACGGCTTTCTGGGCAGCATCGGTCAAGTCGGTACCGACGATAATCGGCTTGCCGCTTTCGGCCAGCATCTTGCGAGCGAGATCAACATTGGTTCCTTCCAGCCGAACGACCAGCGGAACCTTGATCCCGATCTTGTCATAAGCAGTCAACAGGGCGGTCACGATCGTGTCGCACTTCATGATACCGCCGAAGATATTGACGAGGACCGCCTTAACGTTCGGATCAGCGAGAATAATTCGGAAGGCTTCGGTGACCTGATCGACGTTCGCACCGCCTCCGACGTCCAGGAAGTTCGCCGGGAAACCGCCGTGATACTTGATGATGTCCATGGTGCTCATGGCCAGCCCTGCACCATTCACGAGGCAGCCGATGTTGCCATCAAGCTTCACGTAGCTGAGCCCTGATGCTTGAGCCTGAACTTCCATCGGTTCTTCTTCCGACAGATCCCGAAACGGTAGCAGGTCCTGGTGACGGAACATCGCGTTGTCATCGAACGCAACCTTCGCGTCGCCGACAACCAGATCGCCCTCGGCGGTAACGACCAGCGGGTTAATTTCCACCATGCTGCAGTCATGATCGATAAAGAACTTGCAGAGCTGAGTCAGCATCTTTTCGGCAGCGCGAATCGATGGCCCCTCTAATCCGAGCCGATACGCAATATTGCGAGCCTGGAACGGCCTCAGCCCCGCTTCGACGTCGAACGGCTCGCGCAGGATTTTTTCTGGCGTCTTGTGTGCCACGACTTCAATGTCCATGCCACCTTCGGTCGAGGCAATCAGAATCGGTCCACCCGATTCACGGTCGACCACAACCCCAAGATAAAGTTCGCGAGCGATCTTGAGGCCCTCTTCGATCAGCACAGTGCTGACCAGTTTGCCTTCAGGGCCGGTCTGGATCGTGACCAAAGTGCTTCCCAGCATGCGGGACGCGTTATCCTTCGCAGCTTCAGCCGATTTGACAAGGACCACACCGCGCTGCTCAGGGTATTGCTTGAAGGTTCCCTTGCCGCGTCCCCCGGCGTGGATCTGCGACTTGACGACAGCAATCTCGCCCCCCAGCTTCGTGTAACCTTCGGCCGCTTCGGCAGCCGTCTTCGCCACAACATTTCTAGGAACTTTGACGCCTGCGGCGGATAGCAATTGCTTGGCTTGATACTCGTGAATCTTCATTATTTGTCCTGTGGATACAACGACCAACATCTGCCCGCCAGCGAGCGAGTCGACGGGGTTTCCGTGGATGATAACTCAGTACAGGCGATTGTTCCACAAGACGAGACGGCGTCTTCGCATTCCCGTGTCAAACCTGAGAATTTCCGGTCAAAATGCCGGGAAAACGAATATCTGCCCGATCCGAACACCCCAACGGAACCTGACAGTGATCTCACCGACTGGCTTCCTTGCCGGAATGAGTTTCGGCGAGTAGCTTAAATCCAAAGCCATCTTAATGGCGATCTCTCAGTCAAATCCCGCATATCCGGCATTCTTTGAAAGCACTCATCAATGAATCGCGTTTGTTTTATCGTCATTTGTTTGTGGTGTCTTCCGACGTTTGCTGCTGACTGGAAGGCAAAAACGGCTCCGTTGATGACAAAATGGGCCGCCGAAGTTTCACCGGAAAATGTTCATCCTGAATATCCGCGACCGCAATTCGTACGAGATCACTGGCTGAATCTGAACGGACAATGGGAATACGCCATCCAACCGAAGGCCGAAGGAACGCCGCAAAAATGGGAAGCGGACAAGATTCTTGTCCCGTTTCCCGTCGAATCGGCTTTGTCAGGCGTCATGAAGTTTGTCGGCCCCGAAAACAAACTGTGGTATCGCCGGACATTTACGGTCCCAACAAAGGATGGAAAAGTTGATCCCGCATGGGCTGACAAAAACGTACTGCTGCACTTCGGTGCCGTGGATTGGGAGACCACTGTCTGGTTGAACGGAAAGGAGCTTGGCTCACATAAAGGTGGCTACGACCCGTTCAGCTTTGATATTTCGTCACTGATCAAACTTGATGAGGCGAACGAGTTGATTGTTTCGGTATTTGATCCAAGTGACGCAGGTTTCCAAGGGCGCGGAAAACAGGTTCAGAAACCGGGCGGAATTTTCTATACTCCAACCACAGGTATCTGGCAGACCGTGTGGCTTGAGCCGGTTCCCAAAACCTATCTCCGCAGTGTCTCAATCACACCCGATTTCGATCAAACCCAGCTTGTCATTAAAGCCGATGTCGTCAATCCGCAACCGGGTTGGAAGCTTGGCATTTTCGTGAATTCCAAGGCCAAGGTCGACGGGTTTTCTGGCCGAGCCTGGCATACTGACATCGATAAGCCGTTTACTTACTCGATCAAAAAAGCGGGCCAGTCGTTCGATACGAATTACTGGTCGCCGGATCATCCGCACCTGATTGATGTCTATGTCGCGCTGGTTGCAGATCCTCAGGCAGACCTCCTGGGGTTTGGACAGGAATGGTTGCCGAACGACCCTCGCGTGTTCGAAAAGAAGCCCGCCGTTCCACTGGCGGACCTTGTCAAAAGTTATACGGCCTTGAGGAAAATCTCGCTCGGAAAAGACGACAAAGGAATCAACCGAATCCTGTTCAATAACAAGCCTCTCTTTCAAGTTGGGCCGCTCGATCAGGGGTTCTGGCCGGATGGACTTTATACGGCTCCGACCGATGACGCGCTCAAGTTCGACATCGAAGAGACGAAGAAATACGGCTTCAACATGATTCGTAAACACGTCAAATTGGAACCGGCTCGATGGTACTACCATTGCGACAAACTGGGGATGATCGTCTGGCAGGATATGCCCAGCGGTGATCGATCAGCGGAGTGGGACCCGTTTGGGAAGTTCGACAACAAAGAATTCGTCCGGTCGGCAGAATCGGCAGCGGACTATCGACGGGAATGGAAATCGATCATTGATTCACGACGTAATCAACCCTGCATCGTGATGTGGGTCCCATTCAATGAAGGCTGGGGACAGTCTGACACCGTGGCCGTGACGAAGTGGACCAAGGAATACGATCCAACTCGACTGGTCAATTGCGCGTCAGGCGGAAACGATTTCCCTGTGGGAGACGTGATCGATGTGCATCGTTATCCCGGTCCATTTGCTCCAAAACCGACCGAGGAGCGGGCTGCCGTTCTCGGCGAATTTGGCGGGCTCGGATTGCCGCTTGAAGGTCATACGTGGCAAGGAAAAGAAAACTGGGGCTACCGCAGCTTTAATGACCAGGCATCACTCACTGCCGCGTACGTCGACCTGTTTGAACAACTTCATCCGATGATTGCGTCACCCGGATTGTCAGCGGCTGTTTACACTCAGACGACTGACGTTGAGACCGAAGTGAACGGATTGATGACGTACGATCGCAAAGTGATGAAAGTTCCGCAGGATGTTGCTGCGGAAGCGCACCAGGCATTGCACCAACCTGCGCGTCAGGCAAAGACGCTGGTTCCGACATCGAAAAACGAGCCTCAGACGTGGAGTTATTCTCTCGAAAAGCCGGTCGAAGGTTGGGAAAAACCAGGCTTCGTTGCTGCATCCTGGAAATCGGCACCCGGAGGATTTGGCGAGAAATCGACGCCCGGTTCTGTCGTTCGAACCGAATGGAAATCGAATGACATCTGGCTGCGACGGACCTTTGAATTAAAGTTGACGCCAACCGGCAAAATCCGCCTGATCATGCACCATGACGAAGATACCGAGGTATACATCAATGGCGTACTGGCAACGAAAGCAGCCGGGTGGTCAACCGATTACCAATCGTTCCGAGTCACTGCGGAAGGTGCCGCAGCATTGAAATCTGGCGTAAACACGCTGGCTGTCCACTGCAAACAAACCGGCGGAGGCCAATATATCGACGTCGGGATCGTGGAATTGGTTGATGCTGTTGTGCCAGGATTTTAATCGTGTGCCACTGGCGGCAGCTTTGAGCCGCCAGTGTCTTCAAATAGCCTCTGAAGTTTGAAGAGCACTGGCGAGCGAAGACGCACGCCAGTGGCACACGAAGGCACATACCATTGTTTTCCCGACGAAAATCCTGGCGTTCCACGACAGGGGCGACCGGACGGGGACTCCAATTGTTGAGAACAATTAACGTCCGAATGGCTCGCTGTCCTCTTGCACAGGAGTCCTTTCCCGCCATGAGAAGATATGCCAGTCGTTCCGATGATGGGGACTGCACCAGTCCGCGAATTCGTGCCTCAAAAACCGGTCGTGCAACGGACGTTGTGAGAGTTTGTTACCTCATCGGACCGGCGCCGATAGATGGGGTATGGACGAATTTGAGCTCGAACAGTTGCGGCGTAACCCCCAGTGGGCAACCCTGCTCAACATTTACCTGCGGCTTCACCAGCAGGAACGAAACCAGTCAAAGGACTTTGACGGGTGGACACCTCGAGTTCACGAAGCGGGCGACATTCCCGTAGCCGAATTACCAGGAATCCACGGAAAACTCATTGCATTCGGATTTCTCAAATTCGATCTGGCAGGCCGCGACGGAGGAATCCGCTACCAGCTAACGCCATTAGGAAGACAAGGAATCAACGCCTCGATTCCCGATGAAGAAGAGGCGACGGAGCTGGTGTTTACCGGCAAGGAAGAAGTTGTCGGTTCGTAAATTACGAACAGCCGGTGGGATTGCCACCGTTTGAAGTTCGGATCTTGTGCCACTGCATCGGAGTCTTCTCCGACGCAGTGTCTTCGCGGTTTTCGAAGTGAATTTAAGAGCACTGCTTGACCGAAGACGGGCAAGCAGTGGCACTCGAATTCGTAAACGCAATAAATGCGCGAAGCATAGTTCCGATTAGCTGAGCAAGCCATTCTTCTGCATCAGCTTCTGCGTTTCGCGAAACGCTTCGGCAACCCATGCTTCAATCTGATCCGGTTCCGGGCTGTATTCCAGTTCGATCGAGACCGAACCTTCGATCCCGAGCTTTGCGATTTCCTGCAGGTAAGGATCGAACTTGACCACACCACGACCGGGCGGAAGGTCCCCGTGAACCTTGCCGTCGCAATCGGAAATATGAACGTGAATCGCCTTTCCGCTGAGCTTGCGAATTTCCTCGGCAGGAACATTCGCCAGGCATAAGTGCGACACATCGATATTGGCTAGCACTGCTTCGTGGTCGACATCGTCAATGAACCGTACCATCGAGTCGACATTATTCAAGAGCGAAAGCGGGAACGGTTCCAGTTCGAGGGCAATCTTCAAACCCAGGTCCGCCGCGTAGTCACCCAATCGCTGGCAATTCTCGACGGCGAAACCCCACTGGTCTTCCGGTCGGATGACTTCACGATTCCAGATGTATTCCCCCAGGACGAGCAACACATTCTTCGCCGAGAACTCATAGGCAAGATCCAGATATTGTGCGACGCGATCAACGTGAAATCGTTGCACGCTCGGGTTGAAGTCGATTAACCCCGTCGCCACGCAGCAGAGCGAGACAATCGGCAAACCAACCCGATCACATTCCCGTCGAATCAACTGACGTTCACGCACATCGATGTCGAGCGGATCAGCAAAAATATCGATCGTATCGAACCCGAGTTTTTTCGTTTGTTCGATGCCCCAGGCCGTCTCGCGTCCCGCTTGAGCCCACGCCGAATTGATCAGACCGAGTTTCATAAAAAATGCTCACAGACATCGTGGAGAAAAATATTATTGCCTTCGAACAGACAACATAGCCCCCTCCGCTAATCAGTGGAAGCAAGTGGCAACATTCTTATTCGCAACGTTGGCAAGAGGTCATTTTAAGAACAAAACATGAAGACGATTTTCGTTCGATTGCAGAAACGTAAATCAGTCCTGTTGAAGCAAGCAAGGGCACAAAAGATTCCCGAATTGGAAAAATTCAGTAGGATCTTTAGATACGTGAAGAAAGAAGAGAATTAAAAATTGCAGGAACCAGCAGATGGGAATTGATCCTACCGAAAGACACCCATCGACATCAAAATCTACGGTCATCGGTTGGTTGCTTGATTCAGACCCGTCTCTTCGTTGGCAAGTCATGCGCGATTTGACTGACGCATCGGAAGCAGACATACAGGCAGAGCGAGCAAAGGTTGCGACCGAGGGTTTGGGCACACAATTGCTCGCACTTCAGGGGAAGGATGGACGGTGGGGGGGTGCAGCGTGGAATCACGGGTGGAACTCGACCATGCATGTCTTGTGGCTGCTGCGGGACATGGGTCTCGATCCCGCAAGTGACGAGGCGTGTCGTGCCTTGCTACTTGTCAGGGACAAGGTGACCTGGAAAGGATGCGGGCCACAGGAATGTGACAGCATTTCCTTTTTTGAAGGCGAGTTTGAGCCATGTATTAACGCACAGGTCGCGGCTGTCGGAGCCTACTTTGGTCAGGACGTCGGGAGTATCGTCGAACGATTACTTGCCGAGCAATTACCCGATGGCGGTTGGAACTGCGAAACTGTCAACGGCTCGAATCGATCGTCGTACAACACGACGATCTGCGTGCTCGAAGCCTTGCTCGAATACGAACGGGCTGTGGGAAGTAGCGCAATGGTGACCACGAGCAGGCTGCGTGGACACGAGTACTTACTCGAACGGTGTCTTTTCCGTCGAAAATCGACGGGCGAGACGATCGTTTGCGATCGTAAAAGCGGCACGTTGTGGACGCAATTCGCCTTCCCGACATGGTGGCATTACGATGTTTTGAGGGGGCTTGAATACCTGCGAAGCGCTGGCGTCAAACCCGATGACCGAGTCTCCGAAGCAATCGAGCTGGTTAAGTCAAAGCGTCAACACGATGGCAGGTGGCTACTCGAAGCGCAGTACCCAGGGGACTTACCGGTCGAAACAGACGAAGGCTTGGGCCAACCGAGCCGGTGGATTACCTTCCGTGCCCTAAGAGTGTTGGACTGGTATTCAATTCAAGAATGACGATAAAAACGAAGTTCCGTTGCACGGACGACAAAAAACGGGGACGTGTCCCGATAACTTTTGGATCATCTCCTGTTTGTTGAAATTGATCCACGAAACTTACACCTGCGGACGACCCGACTCGTTGGCACTGATAAATACAAACCTCACCGACAGATTGCACGATTTGGTGCCTCTGTCGTCAGTCTGCCGCCACTGTCGTCGGTCTGCCGCCACCGGAAGTGTATCGGGGTAGCGACGGAGAGTTAGTCTTCTATAATAAGATTATCCGTGCGACCTGAATTGCAATACTGCTTCCCGGTCGAACGATCACTGTGGAGATTGTGAACGACCTTCCGACGCCGGTTGGTCACTTGCCGATCTGATTTGAGAGATCGCCCTCTTAAAACAAGAAGCCGCACGTGAAGCGTCAGTTCCTGAAATTCCTGTCCGGCGTATCGTGCTTGCTCTGTATGGCAACTTGCGCGCTTTGGCTGCGTAGCCTGTATGGCGTCGACGAGGCCTGGCTTACATACGATCGCTATCTTACCAATGGCCGCGCAGCATCGAACGCGGTTTACTTGACGTCTGAGCGTCGATTTTGGCTCACCATACTCGGTGGGTCTTTTCCTCCCTACAACGGCCAATTGGTCTCGGGCTACCACATCAACGCTGAGCGTAGCAAGGGGATACCACAAATCGGCTACTACTGCGGTCCCTACGCGGCAACTCCATTTTCTTCTGTCGGTCGCCTTGCAACGGATGACCGTGGCATGTCGGGATGGGGGCCAGTCCGTTGGCGGGACTATCGCAGGTCAGACGAGGGTGAAAGGTTTCGAAGTGTCACAATTGGAGTTTCACAATGGTTGGTGCTGACGTTCCTTCAGGTGCTGACTTTGCCAGGATTCTTGTCGCTGTGTCGTTCGATTTCAAACCCCACTATTCCCGCAGCAGTGGTTAACGTGCCTTTGTGCGAGCGAGAGCCATGATGCAATGAGAATTCCCAGGGCTAAGCCCCGTTAACCCGCTTTGCCCGTTAACCACTACCGCAGGGGTGGTGGGGTTTTGTTTGAGTTTCCGGCCTCGTGTATTGAGTTCCGTTCGAATTGCTGCCACGATATTCGGATGCCCCCGCTGAGACTTGGCCTTGAGACCAAGGGGGAGATCAGTTTGATTCCAAATGGGAGCCGTTCATGCGAAGTTTGATCGTCATCTGTGCGTGGATTGGATGGGCTGTGATTGTCCAGGCGGGCGATTGGCGTCAATTCCGTGGCAGCGAATCCAACGGCCTTGGTGACGATATCGCGCCACCGACCAGTTGGTCCGCCACCGAAAATATCAGTTGGAAAAGTCCTCTTCCCGGTCGTGGTCTTTCGTCACCGATTGTCGTCGGCGATCGTGTCTTTGTGACCTGCTCCAGCGGGTATCGTGGCGATCGATTGCATGTGCTTTGTTTTAACGCTGCGGACGGATCGAAGCTGTGGGAACGACAGTTCTCGGCGACGGGGCGGACATCTCATCATCAAAAGACATGTGTTGCCTCTTCGACACCGGTCAGCGACGGGCAACGAGTTTTTGCGCTGTTCTCCAGCAATGATCTGGTCTGTCTTGATCTGGACGGAAACCTGGAATGGTTTCGCGGTCTGACTTACGACCACCCGAATGCGTCGAACAGTCTTGGCATGGCGTCGTCACCAATCGTTGTCGGAACGACGTTGATCACGCAAATTGAAAACGACAGTGAATCTCTGGCTACGGGGATCGACGTGGCGACGGGAGTGTCTCGTTGGACCTCAGCTCGTCCGAAGAAGGCGAACTGGTCATCGGCGATCATCTGGCCGAAACGGTACGGTGGCCACGAAGATCTGGCGCTGCTTCAGTCATCAGAGGGGATCGCAGCCGTACGACCACTGACGGGCGATGTTGTCTGGAACTACACAGACGGTGCCTCGACGATCAGTTCGTCGGTCGCATCGGATGGAATTCTTTATGCTGCTTCAAAGGGGATCACGGCACTGAAACCACCTGGTGAAAGCGCAAGTCTGGAAAAGATCTGGCAGACGAACAAACTTGATCCTCGCACAATCAGCCCACTTGTTTACAAAGGTCGGTTGTATTCGATCAATGGAGCGGGAGTCTTGCTTGCGGCGGATCTGAAGACGGGTGATATCAAGTGGCAGACTCGAGTGGCAGGTCCTTTCAGTGGTTCTCCCGTTGCAGCAGGCGGGCACCTTTACGTTTTCAACGAAAAGGGAGAAGGGCACTGCGTAAAGCTTGGTGACGAGTCAGGCGAAGTGGTCCATACGGGAAACCTTGATGGAGAAGTTTTCTTGTGTACTCCAGCAGTTTCCAACGGCGCCATTTACGTTCGCAGCGATCAAAACCTTTGGAAGATTTCGGCGAAGTAATGTATGTGGAATCTGTTACTGGTCGGGACGGGTGGCAGCCTCGGCGCGATGCTGAGATATGGCATCAGCACAATAATGAAAACATGGATTCCCGGCTATATCGGAGCGGGAACACTGATCGTCAATGTGATTGGATCATTGGCGATCGGTTACATTTTGGGTGCGCCTCATGATTCCAAAAGCGTTGCCGAATCAATGCGACTATTTTTCGTCGTCGGCGTGCTTGGTGGTCTCACGACGTTTTCGTCACTGGCGTACGAGACGTTTTTTATCGCCAACAATCCGGGTGGGGGGATGATCGCTAGTTTGGGGCACATGACCGCAAATGTGTTGCTCGGTCTGGCTGCCGTCTGGTTGGGAACCTTTCTGTCTCGCCCCATTCCAATCGTTTGACCTCAGACCTTGCGCAGGAAGAAGTAGGCAGAGCCAAGGAAAATCAGCCACTCCGTCGCAGCCAGATACGACGTGGTCGATTCGATTCCGCTGTAAAGGAAGAAACTGATCGTCCGAAACAGGACGAGGCACGCGTGAATCACCAGGCAGGCGAAAAGCGGAAACGCGGTCTCTTCAGGTCGGTAAAGAGGCCAGAGAAAAATCAGCCCAAGCGCCAGTTCAAGCCCGCCGTAGACAACCAGAAATTCGGATTGCCCGGAGCCCGGCTGAAGGGAGAATCCGACCCCCTTCGCCGTTTTTTCCGGTTGCAGCGAGCACCAGCCGGCTAACCCGATGTAGGCAAAGCCGACCAGTGCCAGAAAGATTTTGGCCACAGGTTACTCGACCGAGTTAAATTTCCGAATTCAGCAGCATTGCTTCGATAGTCAAACCTGGCCCGAATCCCAAGGCGACAACGGGACCACGTCGTGGTTCTTCCTGAATGCGATTCAGCAGGAACAGGACGGTGGCAGACGACATATTGCCATACTGAGCGAGAATCTCGCGAGCCGGTGCAACGTCTTCACTCGATAGTGATAACGCGGCCAGACAGGCGTCCAGAATTCGCGGGCCACCAGGATGAATCGCCCATCCCTTAACGTCTTGGATCGTCAGACCTTCTTTTGCCAGGAACGACGTCATCCAGGGTCCCAGATTCTTTTCAATTAAACCTGGCACCTTTTGCGACAAGGTCATTTCGAAACCGTGGTCGCCAATTTTCCAGCTCATGGCACCGAGCGTACCTTCCAGCAAATGCGATCCACTTCGAATCATTTCGTATTTCGACTGGATCGGACTATGACCCTCAGGTGCAGATCGGCAGACGACGGCTGCTGAACCGTCAGCGAACAGAGCATTGGCAATCACTTTTTCGGTAGACCAGCCATAGTGGTGGTGCAGGCTGCACAATTCGACGGAACAGATCAGCACGACCGCTTTCGGATCGGCGTCAACGAATGCCTTGGCAACTCGCAGAGCATTAAACGACCCGTGGCATCCCATGAACCCGACATGAGTTCGTGCCGTATCCGGCGACATGCCCAACTCTTGAATCAAGCCGATGTCAAAGCCAGGCGCGTAGAAACCGCTGCACGAAACGGTCACGAGATGCGTGATTTCGGAGACGTCCTGATCCGCATGTGCGAGAGCCGCTTCGCAAGATTCCATGGCAAGGGCGAGAGCATGCTCTTCGTATTTTTCCATACGAGCATGAGTGGTTGGCCCGCGATCATCTTCATCGCTGCGTGGCTGGAAAAAACCTTCAGAAACATCTGCGGGAATCCCGTTGTGTTCCTGAAGGAGCACGGTGCCTCGTTCGTTGACCCCGGCACCCTGGTAAATCATCTGCATCACTCGGCGATGTTCGTCGGAATCGCAACACAATGATTGCATCGCCTCATACGCGAGATTTTGTTCGACACTTCCCGCAGGTACAGCGGTTCCAAGACCCGTGATCAACATTGCCATCGTGTAAAACCTCTGTCGAATTCGGCGGTGTGCCGATCCGCCTTTTTCCAGGATTCGCCGTCGTCCCGCCTTGGCGAGATCATCGTCAATGATGTTCGGGCGAGCAAAAAAAAAACCAGTATGTCCGAACTCTCGTAAGGTTCGGTCACACCAGCTTACTTAGTAACAAGTTCCCAGCTCCGGTCGGGAGTACTCTTTATCAAGTCTTCTGACGGTGAAGCACAACTATTCGAAGTCGCGATATAGTCGACTAAACCGATAGGATATCATACGCCCTGTCTATCCTCATGCAAGCAAGACCTGCCGATTTTTTTGTATTTGAATCAATCTCGAACCTGCTGACGAGCGAGAATAAGAAAAGGCGTTAAGCATTCGCCAGTCAGCAAACTTTGACTGAAACAATCGAGCACCAGGATTCACAACTCCATTTTTGGCTTCAGTTTATGAACAGAAACTCGTTGCTGTTAAGCAGCAATCGGCACAAATTCGCCAGCCCATGCCGGTCCGAATATGCGATCGCGTCGAGTGTTTCATTGCTGTTGGGCTGGCGACAGAGGATCAATCGGAAGGCCGAGTCGACTTGTGACTTCGCGAGTGAAACCGGTTCCGCTGAAATTGTCTTTTCGCGGGCAAGATCGTGTTTGATACGTACTGCGATAGACTCGCAATGCTGACAAATAAACTTGTCGTTCCAGAGCGACAGGGCCTGCTGAACAGTGACACCGTTCGTTCTGGCGGGGGTAATCTGATCGCCAGACGGGCAGTCGAGAGATTCCATAAACGGATCGGGCAGCGTGCGGAAAAGAAAGCGATAAATGCTTCGCCGGCGACCGGTATCCGCACTCGTATCAAATTTTGAATAGTCGACCCGTGGCGTAACGTGAATTCCCGGCTGAAGATCAAATTGTCGATCCGAGGGCCCACCCATGCGTGGGTCCATGCGTCCAGAAATGGAAAGAATGGCATCACGAATCGACTCTGCATCCAGTCGAGTTCGGTTCATTCGCCAGAGGAGCCGGTTGTCTGCATCGAGCGACAGCCGTAAATCATGCTTCGAGGAATCGTCCGACGATGCGCCACTATTGGACTGTGGGTTTTCGACTTTTTGCTGGTATGTCTGACTTGTCACGATCATTCGATGCAATTTCTTGAGCGACTGATCGCCGTCGCGGAATTCTACCGCCAGCCAGTCAAGCAATTCCGGGTGAGTCGGCTTTTCACCCATGTGTCCAAAGTCGTTGAGCGTCCCCGCGAGTCCTCGACCAAAATGGTGAAACCAGACTCGATTTACGATCGATCGCCATGTCAGCGGATTGTTTTTATTCGTCAGCCATCGCGCCAACGCTGCTCGCCGTGCGGATTCCGGTGCGTTGGCAGGAATTTCGAATTGAGACGGGAGGGAAGTGACACAATTCAGGGCACCAGAAGTAACTTCCTCTTTTGGATGACGGATATCCCCTCGATGTAGGATATGAATTGCTCGTGGACCTGGCGGCGGCCGTAACGAACCATCCGGTTCGAAATCTGCTGCCACCGCGTAGACAAGATTTTGCTTCGGCAATGAGCTCAAAGAACGTGAAACCTCAGCCGATTGCTGAAAACAGGCGAGTTCCAAACGTTGTGCATTGTTACGCTGAACCGGAGGAGTGGCGAGGATGATCACGATTGCTTCGGGAATCGCATCGACTTGTACAGGAGGAACGGCCCCTGTCAGCGAAAGCCGAGTCCTGCCAATCAGATGTCCCCGGCCATGTCGCTGCTTCAGGACAAACCGAAGTCGAATTGGTTCCTTCAGCTCATCAGATTTAGCGTCTGCGCCTAAGGCAGATGGGTTCGCGTTGATGTCAATGCATAATCGAATCGGCTCTTTCAGTTCGAAAACCGCTTGATGTGATATCCCTTCTTTGGGATGGATTCCCCACGCTGTCGGTTCGTTCTGATCAATCGCTTTTACAATCTCCCAGTCCTGTTGATTGAAGTCAGCAGTCGGGTTCACAAGCGTAAGTTTCTGATTACTTCCCTCTAAATAGACCTCAAATTCCGAGAGGTGCAAGTTGCCATTATCCGGTTGTCGACCGGGGCCACCATGGGGCAGACTCTCGTGCGTCAGAACTTCGAGGCGAATGGCGGTGATCTGACTGAGCGTTCGATCTTCCTTTTTAACCAGTCCGGAATCCTGGTTATGTCGGTTTCCGTTGACAGCGTTTTCTGCTGTCGACCGCTTATGTGGCAGTGGTGCCGACACGATCGTCACGGTGTCCATTTCGGGTCTCGGCCCAGTAGAGAGAATCGAGCCGTCGTCCAGTTTCTCGAGCGTCGCCCCGTCCAAGGATTTGAACGATTCGGCATCAACCACGTGCCAAACGTCACTTCGAGACGCTCGGCGTTGCTCCCAGATCGCAACTTCTTGCTGAACTTCGCTCGACATCAATCGTTCGACTTCTGACGGCGAACGTTGCTCGATGTCGCGCTTACGGCGAGACAATTCTGTTCGCTGACGGTGAACCTCGGGATCAGCGTCGTATCGGCGATTTGCTCGTTCGACACCTGAAAAGACCGCTTGTAACGAGTAATAATCGCGTTGACTGATCGGGTCGAACTTATGATCGTGGCAGCGAGCACATTGGACAGTCAGGCTGCAAAAATTGTTCATGACATTCGACAGCATGTCATCGCGATCAAGGTATCTGGCGATTTGACGGTCGATCGTATCTTCGCGAATATCGCGCAACGAACTTTCATCCCACGGTCCGGCGGCGAGAAACCCCAATGCAGCAGTCGCGGTCGGATCGCCGGGAAAAAGCACATCACCCGCAATTTGCTCCTCAACGAAGCGAGAATAAGGTTTGTCGTCGTTCAATGACTTGATCAGATAATCGCGATATGGCCATGCATGCTCACGAATTCGGTCCTGATCGTTGCCGTGAGTCTCGGCAAAATGAGCAGCGTCAAGCCAATGGCGAGCCCAGCGCTCGCCGTATCGCGGAGATTTCAATAAACGATCGACAAGTGCGTCGTAGGCGTTGGGATCAGGATCGGCGATAAATGCCTCGACCTCGTCCGCACTTGGAGGTAAGCCAATCAAGTCGAATGAGACTCGGCGGATCAATGTCCGTCGATCCGCCTGTCCGACCGAGCGAAAGTTCTTTTCAATCCGCTTCGCCGTTATGAAAGCATCGATCGGAGATTCTTGAACAAGCTGGCCGTTTTTCTGTTCGCCCGGCGGGACACTTGGTTGGGCGAGTGGTTTCAGCGACCATAAATCGTTTTTATCCTGAACCTGTCCTGCGACGTCGTCCGGCCACGAAGCCCCCTGATCGATCCATGCTCGTAACAACCCAATCTCATCGGCGGTCAGCCGATCTCCTTCCGGCGGCATCACAAGATTGTCGATACCAGCGACGAATCGAATCAGCGGGCTGATTTCGCTTTTTCCCGGAAGTATGTTCGGCGCGAAGGACTCGCCGCGCTTGAATGCCGTTTCTCGAACGTCGAGTCGATATTCCCCTGGTAAGTGGTTCTTGAAACCATAAATCTAAAAAATTTGCTTCCTCTGCTTTTGTGGGAAATGTTTGAACAACGTTTCTCTTTAGAAAGGCAGAGAAGATGACTACAAAAGTTGAAATCGGAAAAAAGCGTACAA
>CAIVEI010000073.1 GCA_903904835.1 uncultured Schlesneria sp.
ACCTGATTCGCTCCATCCTGCTTGATGGCTGACGTCACCTGACGCAAGCGATTGACGACCTTGCTTTCAATCTGGCGGATCATTTCGAGATCGCGGAAATGGACTTTGCGGATATAGACCGATCCCAGCCGGTAACCCCATTCGTGCGACTTGGGCGAGACTTCATCGCGAACAGTACGACTCATCCCATGCCGGTTAATCATCATCTCGGCCAGCGGCAGATTACTGAGACACCGGACGGTTGAGTTCCCCACGTTCGCCGACAGCGAACCGCGTGGATCAGTATTCTTAAACAGGTACGAGACCGGGTCGCTGATGTACATCTCGTACCAGATCCCGATCCCCATCGGTGCTCCTTCTTCCGAATTGACAGGAGCACTTCGCAGATAAACCTGATCCAAACGCATGTCGAGGACATAACCCGTCCCCAGCCAGTTTACGATCAAGGCTTTCCAGCCCATTATCGGCCACAGGAAGTAGAGACCAGGCTCTTCAATCCGGGCCAATACCTTGCCGAACAGCACGTAGACATGGCAACGACGTTCGTGAACGATCGCATAAACGCCGAACAACCGAGCCATCGCAAACAAGAGAGGGATCACCACAAAGGAACCAATAAACGTCGCCATAAACACTGGGAAGAATATCACGACTGCACCTCCACAAAAGCTCGTTCGGATCGTCCGAACAAGGACATTTTGACATTCCTCACGTACGACTTCAGCACCCCTGGGCCACTCTGCTTTAACGCTTCCAACTGAGTCGCCATCCGTTCCAGCGGTTCAATTTCGGCTTGAGCTTTCAACGTTTCGATCTCAACAGCTCGTTTGGACTGGACAATCTTCTGATCAGCAGCCGCCTGAGCCAGGCTGATATCCGACGAAACCTGATTATGAGCCGTGTTGATCGCGGCCAGAGCCGATTCCACTTCCGGCGGCGGATCGATCCCGGTAATCAGCGACGCATCCAGCACCATCCCATACCGTGCCGCAGAGGACTGACATTCGTAATCCATATGCTCGTTCAGATCACGAAGATTCTTCCGCAAATCATTAATCGAAACCCCGAATGAAACCGGCACAGCCGGACTATTCGCGTCGCCCGGCACTGCCGGTTTATGCGCGTCGGACGACGGGTTCAGAATAGGGAAGTCGCTTTCGCGTTGTGAGGTTGTGCCTAATGTGTTGGGGACAAACGCAACCGGCGGGGCTTCGAAATTCGCGATTCGTTCACGCAGGACGGAAACAAAGTAACCCATCACGTGCGATAGCGGTTTTTTGACACCGAAGATATACGCATACAGATTCGCTTCAGAGACGCGATACCGGATCTGTCCGTCGAGTCCAATATTCAATTGATCCTTGGTCACCGCTTCGAGGATCGTTCCCCCCTCGTTGGCACGCGGATTATCAGGATCATAGGCCATATTCGTCGTCCCGGTCGCAATCGAAACCCGGTGGACCCGTTGCCATGGCCATTTCCAATAGAAACCCGGCTGGACGACGCGTACCTGCGGGTAGGCATACCGCTGCTTTTCCTCGTCGTCCAAGCTGTCAGCAATCGGTAGATCACTCGTCGTGGCATTCCCCAATCGATGAGCACGACCGAAACTGGTCACGACAGCCCGCTGGTTCTGATCGATAATGTAGAAACCGGTCAGCACATACCGAACGAAAAACCAGGCAATAAGGCCACACAGGAAGCCGGCGGCAATTGACATGATTGGCACCTTAAAATTGAGTTCGATGGCGCTAAGGGGTAGACGTAATTGCGATTGATGTGGTCAGTAATGTTCACAGACCTTACACTCAAAATTGATCGACACGCAACGAGTCACGAGATGACTTACGTGCTGAATGATCGAGTTGCACTCACGATTCTCTGTTGGCCAACGTGGTCTGCGGTCGTTCGGATCATCGGATTGACCGAATTTCTTTCATTATTGTCACGATCTGGCTGACAAGCTTCGCTTTGCAGAGCAAAATAACCCGAGAATACAGGTATGTCCGTACTTTAAGTGCTTTTCCTCAAACGCACTTGTTACAAATTCTCGTCGCTGGTTTCTGAAGACTCCGATCAGAAAATTCCCTTTCCGACGGGTGCTTCAACTCAGTTGCAGTGTCTAAAATAGGTTAGATCAAAGAATTTGGATTCGATATCGAGGGTGCCCGATGTTATCTGCTTGTTCACAGTCTTCGTTGAAACGCAGGCTCTTGCTCGTTCTTCTGGCGTTATTGTCTGGGCGAACGGTCAATGCCGCCGATCGCCTGTCGTTTAATCGCGATATTCGGCCGATCTTGTCTGATGCTTGTTTTCAATGTCATGGTCCTGACGACAAGCAGCGGAAGGCGGGGTTGCGACTGGATGAGAAAGAGTCGGCATTGAAGCCTGCGGAATCGGGTTTGGCGGCGATTAGTCCTGGAAATGTTGAGGCTAGTGAACTCATCAAAAGGCTGATTTCGGATGATGACAATCTGCGTATGCCGCCGCAGGGATCGGGTAAGACGATCTCGTCGAAGCAGATTGAACTGATCAAACGGTGGATTGCGGAAGGAGCTGAGTATCAGGGGCATTGGGCTTTCATTCCTCCTGTTCGGCCTGAGTTACCGAAGGTGGCTTCCACGAAGTCCGAAACGCCGAATCCGATTGACTCATTTATTCGATCGAGGCTGGAGCGTGAGGGGATCGCACATGCTCCGGAAGCGGACAAGACGACTCTGATTCGCCGAGTGTCACTCGATCTGACCGGACTGCCGCCGACTCCGGCGGAAGTTGATGACTTCTTGAACGACAAGTCGCCCGACGCTTATGAGCACGTCGTTGATCGATTGCTCAAGTCCCCTCGGTACGGCGAGCGGATGGCGCAGCAGTGGCTGGATTTCGCTCGCTATGCCGACAGCAATGGCTTTCAAGTTGACAGCAGCCGTTACCAATGGCCCTGGCGAGACTGGGTGATCAATGCCTTCAACGACAACCTGCCATTCGATCAATTCACGATCGAACAACTCGCCGGGGATCTGCTGCCAAACGCGACCCGGTCGCAAATTGTGGCGACCGGCTTTAATCGCAATCATCGACTGAATGGCGAAGGGGGAATCATCGCAGAAGAATGGCGAGTCGAAACCGTTATCGACCGCGTCGAGACGACTGGAATGACCTGGCTGGGGCTGACACTGAATTGCTGTCGCTGTCACGATCACAAGTACGACCCGATCACGCAGAGGGATTTTTATCAACTCTTCGCCTTCTTCAATAACGTGCCGGAAAGCGGAACGCTGCAAGGGGAATCGAAAAACACCGATCCCGTCGTGCCCGTGCCAACCGACGAACAAGCGATGGCAATTGCGAAACTCGATCGTGAGATCAAAGCGGCAGAGACCCTGATCTCTGACGAAACGAAGAAACTTCCCGAATACATCGCTGCCTGGGAGCCGTCCTTCAAAGCCAAGTTATCCGACAACAGTGGAACGGTCTGGTCGCCACTTCAGCCGACCGAGGTGAAGTCGGAAGCGGGGGCGACGCTCACCAAACTGGCGGACGGGACGTATCTGGCCAGTGGCGAAAATCCGGCTCACGACACTTATACCGTCGTTGCTCGATTGCCTGCGGGTTCCTTCACCGGGTTATTGCTGGAATGCTTTCCCGACGAAAGCCTGCCTAATAAAAGCCTGGGCCGCTATCCGAACGGGAACTTTGTATTGAGTCGTGTCGAAGCAGAGGTGTCTGCACCCGGACTTGGGGATTCGCTGAAAGCGAAATTCGTCCGAGCCGAAGCGACCTATTCTCAAAAAGGGTGGGACATCAGCCTTGTGCTGGACGACATCCCCTCCAACGGCTGGGCCGTCGATGGTCCCAGTCGACGCGACGCGACGTCCGCCATGTTCCTGATTGATGGAGCGTTGACGGTGCCCGAGAACGCCATGATCAGGGTCCGCTTAAAACACGAAGCAATCGGTCAGCACAACATCGGTCGCTTTCGTTTGTCCTTCACATCGCTTCCACCGAGCACCGTGAAGCTCGATGGTGCCAAGTTCCCCGAGGCATTGAAAGCCATTCTGGAACTCGTTGCCAAAGATCGTTCGGCTGCTCAAAACGCCGAACTGGAAACGTTTTTCAAAGCGAACATCGACAGTCCGCTGAAGCAGGCCGAGGTGGCCTTGGCGAATCTCAAGAAGCAGCAGGCATCCATTGCTGCCTCGGTACCGAACGTCATGGTCATGCAGGAAGGTTCGCCGCGTGAAGGATTTGTTCTGATCCGGGGTGAATACGACAAACGTGGAGACAAGGTGATTGCAAATCTCCCCTCCGTCTTTTCCTCGCGTCCACCAGACAAACCATTAAATCGCCTCGATCTGGCGAGGTGGATCGTCGATCAATCTAATCCATTGACGGGTCGTGTCTGGATGAACCGGTTATGGGAGAAATTCTTCGGGACTGGCCTGGTGAAGACCTCCGAGAATCTCGGTTCACAGTCTGAATTCCCGTCACACCCCGAACTGCTCGACTGGCTGGCGGTGGAATTCACTCAAGGGACCAAGCCGTGGGACATGAAGGGGATTCAGAAGTTGATCGTGATGAGTGCCACCTACCGGCAAAGTAGCCATCGCGTCCAGGGTGGTGAGAATTCTGATCCTGAAAATCGATTGCTGGCTTATGGGCCGCGATTCCGGTTATCGGCAGAAATGCTGCGAGACCAGGCTCTATTCGCGAGTGGCCTTTTGGTCGAAAAGCTGGGTGGCCCAAGTGTTCGCCCCTATATGCCTGACGGGGTCTGGGACGAAACCAGCCGCTATGGCGACCTGCGTGGATACAAACACGATACCAACGACGGCCTCTATCGCCGTACGATGTACACAATCTGGAAGCGGACGGCAGCTCCCCCTTCGATGCTGCTGTTCGATGCCCCCAATCGCGAGATCTGTACCGTCAAGCGGTCCCGTACCAACACGCCCCTGCAGGCGTTAACGCTGCTGAACGAGACGACCTACATTGAAGCGGCTCGCAAGCTGGCCGAACGAATGCTGATGGAAGGAGGCGTGTCAGCCCAAGATCGATTGACGCACGGTTTTCGCTGGGCGACTTCCCGTCGTCCCACCGACGCCGAATTTACGGTCTTGATAGAAGGACTCAATCAGGACTTTTCCCGTATGAAAACGAATCCGGAACTGGCGAGACAAATCGTGTCAACCGGCGAGAGTAAAGCCAACGCTTCGGTCGATGTCACGGAACTGGCGGCCTATACTTTAACGGCAAACGTTCTGTTGAATCTGGATGAAGTTGTCACGCGAGAGTGAACGCGATGGGTTATGAAGCCTTGTTTTTCGGTTTGTGTGCCACTGCATCGGAGTCTTCGGAGACGCAGTGTCTTCTCTTTTTTTCAAGGCAATCGAAG
>CAIVEI010000074.1 GCA_903904835.1 uncultured Schlesneria sp.
CATAGTCAAAAAGAAAACCCCTGCAAAACAGGGGTTTTCTCAAGCATTAGGAACGCGTTGGGAAAGCGAACAAGTCTTCGGAACCGAGGGTTTGAGGTTCGAGTCCTCACGGGTGCATTTCTTATTTCACATCCATGGCCGAAAAGTGATGCCATGATTACCAATGACGTTGAACTCGGACAGACAGTGGCGCAATTGGAGCGAATGTATCGAGCCTTGGCAGCGCTGCGGCGCGAGGTCTATCCCATAAATCCGCAGCAGTTTGCGTTGCTTGCGGAGGGTCCCGAAGAGGAAATCAGGCGGCTGCAAGCCGCTATCGACAGCTACACCGGTCGAGATGAACTTGCGCGGCTCTACACACCCGCCTGAAATTGCAATTGTTGATGCGTCATTCGTATCTCACAGAATTGTGATACCGCTTCACCAAGCGGCCCAAAATTCAAATCCCAGTGCTTCAACAGTCTCGAATACGAGTCGCAGTTGAAATGCCAGGATTCTTGCGAATTGCGAAGATCCGATAAAATTTGTGGATTGAATTGACTGAGCCTTGTAGGATGTCCGGTGAACCTCGATGGATCGGCGGTGTCCTGTTTAAGAGCAATTGCGGCCAGACTCAATCAACGAAGGACGTTCTCATGACTCGCGCCGATCTAACTGACATCACATTTGTCCTTGATCGTTCCGGTTCCATGCAATCGATCAAGTCGGCGACAATTGAATCGTTTAACAGTTTCTTGCATTCCCAACGGACAGGTGACGGAACGGCCCAGATGTCGCTCGTCCAGTTCGATGACCATTTCGAAACGAACTATCAGGCGATCCCGATTGAAAAGACGCCTGAATTGAACGAAATGACTTTCATTCCTCGCGCAAGTACCGCGTTGCTGGACGCAATGGGCCGAACCATTCAATTGACCGGCGAGAGACTAAGAAACATGCCGGAAAACGAGCGACCTGGAACGGTTGTTTTCGTGACGTTGACCGATGGTTATGAGAACGCCAGTCGCGAATACACGTTGCAGCGTGTCAACGACATGATCCGCGAACAGCGAGACAAATATTCGTGGCAATTCATCTTCCTGGGTGCCAACCAGGATGCCATCATCACTGCGGCAAAAATGGGAATGGGTGCCGGACAGGCGATGACTTTCGCGGCATCGCCAAAGGGAACCCATGGAGCTCTTCATGCATTCGATAAGAAAATGCACCTGATGCGAACGTCGAAGAGTTTTGGACTGGTCGATGCCATTGTCGAATTCGACGAGGCCGATCGAAATGCTGCTGCAGGTGAAACGCTCGCTTGAATTAACGCGAAGGAATCTTTTTAGCCCGAAGCTCGAGCGAGGGTCTTGCTTTTTTCTTGCTTGCGCGTCGCGCTATGGTTAGCGTGCGCAGTCGATCTTATTCGGCCAGTTCCAAATAGGGGTCTAGCCCCATCGCTTTGCACATTTTTTCCCGGGTACGTTCCTGCTTGAGCAATTGCTTCCGCTGCTTGCGTTCATGATTTTCAATCATTCGCTGCGTGTGGCGGAATGTTCGAATCCATCCTGGTGGAAGTTCGCCTTCCGCATCTGGATTCGCATTCGCTCGTAATCGCTCGAGCTTTTCGAGCTTCAGGTATCGAAAAAGTTCGTCTTCCAGTGAAAGCCAGAACTGGTATGAACCGGGATCACCCTGCCGTGCCGCTCGACCGACAAGCTGACGGTCGATACGACGGTTCGTGTGCATTTCGGTCGCGATGACGTGTAGTCCACCATTCTTTCGAACGTCATCATGCAAAAGGATGTCGGTCCCTCGACCAGCCATGTTTGTGGCAATGGTAATGCGACCGGGCTGACCTGCCTGGGACACGATTTCGGCTTCAGCTTCATGAAACAGGGCATTGAGGATCTGGCAATCGATGTCGCGAGCCCGCAGATCTTTGCCGAGAATTTCCGATGCTTCGACCGAGGGGGTACCGATTAATACAGCGCGGCCTGCCTGGTGCAACCGCACAATCTCGGGGACCAACGCTTTCCGCTTGGCATCTTGAGTCGTGAAAATACGTGGCGATAATCCTTCGCGAATGCAGGGGCGATGGGTTGGTATCGTGGTCACACCCAAACCATACGTATTCTGAAATTCGCGAGCTGCCTGAATACCGGTCCCTGTCATCCCGGCAATATTCTCGTACCGACGAAAAAACGTCTGCACAGTGATCCGAGCCGCTTCACCGGTTTCCGCAGTGATCGGTACCGATTCTTTGGCTTCGATTGCCTGATGCAGCCCCGCTTGCCACTTACGTCCTTCAAGTACACGGCCCGTTCCTTCATCGACGATCGCAATTTCCTCTTCTTTCGTGATGACGTAGTCACGACCGCGTTCGTAAGCGTACCTCGCTCGAATCGCCTGTTCGACATGAGTATAGAGCTTCTCGGAATCGAAGGAGTTCAACAGAGGTGGCTTGCTCGCCAACACGACTTTGCGAGTCCCCGCGTTTGTCAGTTCGACAGTCCGCTTGCCCGGGTCGAACAGAAAGTCGGTCGCTGCGGCCAATTGCGGCACGAGATCGCGAGACCAAGCCAATAACGCCTCAATCGCTGGGGTACTTTCTCGTTCGAGCCCAATGATCAGGGGGGTCACCGCATCGTCGATCAAAACGCTGTCCGCTTCATCGATGAGCGCAAAGTGGTGCCCCCGCTGCACTGGCCCGTCATCGGACATTCCATCCGTTTGAAAGAGATGCGGTCGATGAATTTCGTCCAGCTTTGCACCGACTTTAAGACGATCACGCAAGAAATCGAAGCCGATTTCGCGGCTGGTGGCATACGTAATGTCCTTCCAATAGGCCCGTCGACGCTCGTCCGGTTCGCTCGCGGAAACGACACAACCGACACTCAACCCTAACTTCTCATAAACAGGCCCCATGTGATCGCAGTCACGTTTGGCGAGATAATCATTCACGGTCACCACGTGACACCCCCGGCCGGGAAGCGCTCTGAGATAGGCCGGTAACGTGGCAGTCAGCGTCTTACCTTCACCTGTCTGCATTTCCGCCAGCCCACCCTCGAACAACCCGATTCCACCGACAATCTGCACAAGGTAATGCTGTTGACTGATCACCCTTCGCGACGCTTCCCGAACCAGCCCATAAGCTTCGGGCATCAGGACACTTAGCGGAGTCCCCGACTTAGAGCGCCAACGGAGATCTTTCCCCAGCTCGAGCAACTTTTCGTCACTCCAGTTCGAGTACGTGTCGGAAAGTGCCATGATCCGCTGAGCCAAGCTACGCCAACGCGAAACCCGTGCTGCCATCGGTCGCCCGCACGATTTCGTCAGATGCCAGAATTCAGACAAGGCAGACATGTTCGTTCCAGGGGCGACGGAAACGGTTTGGAAATGAATTGTGACAAACCACACGTGGTCTAGTTTGATGTGATCGAATCGGGCAAACGCTGAATCTTTCCCGCACGGTCTACGCAAGCAAGGGTACTCGTTGCCGACGCGAGCAATTTATCTCCACAATGCAGTCGATAACTGTGTTCGATCTTCACTGCCGAGATCATTTCGACCTTGGTTGTCAGCGTGACGACATCGTCGTATCGCGCCGGGGAGTGATAGTTACACTGAAGACGTACGACAACAAGGAATAACCCAGCCTCTTCAATATCGCGATAACAGCCTCCCTGAGACCGCAATAACTCCGTTCGCCCTTGCTCAAAATAATTAAAAAACTGTGAATGATGCAAAAATCCCATCGCATCAGTTTCACAATAACGAACACGAATCTGAATCGAATGTTCCATCAGCATCGACGTTTTTCCAATATGGCGTCCATTGATTCCCGTGGAGACTGCTCAAGCGATCGCTTTTTCCTACGGAACAAGTTCAACAGTTTGCCACAAGCTGGGGTCTGATTCAAACGGAAACTCGCTTCCCACGGCGAGCGTCTGTTCGCCTAATTCGGAATCGTGGATCAGGTAATGAAAACCGATTCGGTTGTTAGTAGCGGGATCAAAGCCTGTGAAAACCTCGGCGGGAAACCAGGCATCAACCCAATAGCCCGACTTCGAGACGTCAGACTGAATTTTTACCAGTTCCGAGTTCGGAATGGGGGTTTCCTCCCGTGCTCGAGCGACTGGCAATGCCCTGACAATCGGCCCACCCTCTTTTGGCCCACCACCTATGGGACGAAGAACAAAATGGTGACAAAACCTGGTCGCTCGATGGACGGCCTGGGTGTTACGAGTATCAAACCACAACCAGACTCCGTCCGGACGGGCTTCGCCGACTGCGGCTTCAGGACGCTTTGACCGGCCAGAGACTTCGACGCTGACGGCAAACCCTTGGGGGTTCCAGGCCAATTTTACGCTGGCGAATTGTGAACTCTGATCCAGTTCGGCCAGCGACTGCAACTGACAGTCGCCGGGAAGATCGAGCAATCGACCCGAACTTCGAGGAATTTTCTCGATTCTGCGCACGCTGAATGACCAGCGAAACAGAAATCGAGGGGGCACAATCTGGTTCAAATCAACTCTCTCTGTTGTTCTATGAGTCGATCAATCACAGGACGATTTGGACCCGAATTATCCGTCAGACAAAGCGACGGTTTCACCTGAACGACTGACAGGGGGACCAATAATGGCCGTGATCTCAGCCAGATCAAGCGATTCTTTTTCAACAAGCGACGCCGTGAGCGAATCCAGTTTTCCACGGTTTTCTGTCAGTACCTGAACGGCACGATCATTGGCTTGAATCAAAAATCGCTGAACTTCCGCGTCGATCACGCGGGCCGTATCGTCGCTATACTCACGCTGGTCGGTGGCCATTTCTTTGCCGAGAAACGGATGCTCTTCTCCATCACGAAACGCGACGGGCCCAATCGCATCGCTCATCCCCCAACGAGTGACCATGCGACGAGCGATCTGCGTGGCTCGCTTCAGGTCGTCTTCGGCACCAGCAGAGTATTCGTTGAAAACGAGTTTTTCCGCCGCTCGCCCGCCGAGCATGAAAGCGAGTTGCGAATGAAGGCGTTTCTCGCCAACGTTATATCGGTCTTCGTCCGGCATCAATTGCGTCACACCAAGTGCACGTCCGCGTGGAATAACCGTAATTTTGTGCACAGGATCGACTTCCGGCAATAACCAGGCCAGCAGAGCATGACCGACCTCATGATATGCCGTCATTTCGCGTTCTTTGGGTCCGAGAACTTCTTCTCGTTTTGGTCCCATCAGGATCTTATCCCGGGCCTGATCAAAGTCGTCTGCTGTCACGTTGTCTCGATTTGCTCGAGCAGCGTTCAAGGCGGCTTCGTTCACAAGGTTCTTGAGTTCTGCACCGGAAAATCCGATCGATCCAGCCGCCACTGTGTTCAAGTCGACATTATCATTGAGAGGGACTTTTCGGCTATGCACTTTTAAGATCGCCGCACGGCCAACTTTTGTCGGACGGTCGACCGTAACGTGACGGTCAAATCGGCCAGGTCGCAGCAATGCCGGATCAAGCACATCAGGACGATTGGTCGCGGCGATGACAATCACTGCCTCAGTCTGCTGGAATCCGTCCATCTCGCTGAGAATTTGATTCAGCGTCTGCTCCCGTTCGTCGTGTCCACCTCCCAGGCCTGCACCTCGGATGCGGCCAACGGCGTCAATTTCGTCAACGAATAGAATACATGGAGCACTTTCTTTCGCGGTTCGAAACATGTCTCGGACCCGGCTCGCCCCGACACCCACAAACATCTGAATGAATTCAGATCCATTGATGGCGAAGAACGGAACACCTGCTTCGCCAGCAGTAGCGCGGGCGAGCAATGTTTTTCCTGTTCCTGGTGGCCCCATCAACAGCACACCTTTGGGTATTTGTGCGCCCAAACGCTGAAACTTCGCGGGAGTCTTCAAAAACTCCACAATCTCTTGCAGATCCTGTTTGGCATGTTCCATCGCCGCGACATCGTCGAATGTTGTCTGTTGTTCGTTTGGCTTGAACCGTTTGGCGGGACTGCGAATAAAGCTTCCTAGTGGGCCCGATCCAAATGGATCACTGTTTTTGCGGATCATCGTCCAGAGGAACCAGAATAGAAACGCGAACGGCAAAATCTGGATCAAAAGAAAGAGCAAATCACGCGAGGTGAATGCACCGTCAGCGGACTTGGCCTTGATCTGCACTCCGTTGGCCATGAAGTGATTCTTCAGTTCATGATCCATCTGTACCGGAGGAACCATTTCGAAATCGGACGTTAACTTCGGAATTTTGGGATCAGGGGATTCAGGAATTTTCTTCCAGTGCCCTTTGATATGGTCCCCCTGATATTCAACCCACTCGATATTGCCCTTTTCCGCTTGTTTCCAGACGAAAACATAATCGACGGACGAACCTGTCGGTTTGTTGAGGTTGAAAAGGATAAAGGCAATTAATACGAACGCAAAAAGCAACATGCCCCACGAGGGAGAGAACATTGACCCACCACTACCGTCGCGACGGACATCCCGGCGAGAAGACGAAGGGTCAGAACCATTGTTCGATGAGTCATCGGTCATGCGTTAATCCGGGTGAAGGCGATTCGCGGTTAAGGATGCTGGGAATTGTAGCCAGTTTTACGTTTATGGCGATGCTAGCGTAACAAACTTTGCGTCGCGACAAGATACTCAACAAGACTTGAATTGATCGTAATTCAGCCAAGAACTGAATCCGTGTTAATCTTTCCACCAGTACCTGACAATGCATTTCAGCGCCTGAAAGCCATCCTTCATGCCAATGTGCTTGCCCTCTTGATACGTGCGACCGTGATAGCTGATCGACATTTCGTAAACACGCAGTCGGCGTCGAGCAACTTTCGCAGTCAATTCCGGTTCAATGCCAAACCGATTTTGCTTCAATGTCGGCCAAATGTCTGCCAACGCCTGTTTAGTAAAAACCTTATAGCATGTCTCCATGTCAGTCAGGTTCAGATTCGTGAACCCGTTTGAAATCATTGTCAAAACCATATTGCCGACGGAATGCCAGAAGTAGAGAACGCGGTGCTCGTGCCCTCCCAAGAACCGACTGCCGTAGACCACGTCCGCCGATCCATCGATGATCGGATGCAATAATCGAGGGTATTCTTCAGGATTATATTCCAGATCCGCATCCTGGATCACAATTGCATCGCCAGTCGCTTTGGAAAACCCGGTCCGAACTGCCGCCCCCTTACCTTTATTCACTTGGTGATATGACACGATAATGGAATTCATCGGATCAGGATTCGCCGCATTTTCCTGTTCCAACTTCTGAAGAATCTCTTTCGTATTGTCCTTGCTGCAATCCTCAACGAGAACCAGTTGCTTTCGGATCGGGACGGCACGAACCCTGTCGATCAGGACTCGTAAAGTTCGCTCTTCATTGTAGATGGGGATGACAACAGACAAGAGGAAATTATCGGGAATCGCATAAATTCCCAATTGACGGCACGCCGCCTCTCCCAGTGTGGCTTTGAGGGTTTCAAACCACTTCTCTGAATAGGGAAGTACTTTTAAGTCAAATTCCTCTGATATCATTCCGGCTCCAAGACTCAAGTCGCGAACTTTTTTATCCGCAATGCCAACGCCATGAAGCGTCAAGGTTGTCAATTTTCGTAGTGTCGGCGTACAGCCGAAACAAGCCGAGTCATGTCGGACTTCCGGCCCGCAAGCCGTAGCCCCTGCTACAAAACAGCTTGCGCGGGCGGCACGTACACAAAAAATGACAGCCTCGTCGCGAAGACTGGCCTGTTGTTGTACATTCTGGAGGCGTTTCTGTCACCCGATACCCCACCCTTGAGGCAGACATGACGATCCAGACGCTTGTTTTGACTGACGCAGACGCAGGAGTTCATCTCGATCATGGCGAACTGCGACCAAACGGCTTGATGGAACTACCAGGCTCACCAAATTGGTCCATTCGATGGCGAACCTTACGCGGAGGTGTCTCCGAAGGAGTCGACGTCGTCGAACTCGACAACGGCCACCTCTCGCTCTCCATTCTTCCCACGCGCGGGATGGGTATCTGGAAGGGGCGATACCACGACCTGCCTTTGGAGTGGAAATCGCCAGTCGAGCGACCCGTACACCCATCGTTCGTTAATCAACTCGATCGAGGAAGCCTCGGCTGGTTACACGGCTTTAACGAACTTCTCTGCCGCTGTGGGCTGGCCTTCAACGGCCCCCCAGGAGACGATCAAGGCGAAAAACTGACCCTGCACGGGCGAATCGCCAACACACCGGCTCACCGGGTTGAAATCAAAGTCGACACCTCCGGAGCAGGTTCGTTAGAAGTTCGAGGAATCGTTGACGAATGCTCGATGTTTGGGCCACGCTGGAGAATGACGTCGACTTTCCGACTTGAGGCCGGGTCGAATCGTTGCTCAATCATCGATGACATCACCAATCTCGGAGGCCAATCCGCCGAACTTTCGCTGCTGTACCACATCAATATCGGTCGGCCGTTCCTCGAACCCTACGCGTCCTATTTCGTTCCAAGTGTCGAAGTCGCCCCGCGCGATCCGCGTGCCGCCGAAGGAATCGACAACTTTAATATCTACGGAGCACCGGTCGCCGGCTTCGCCGAGCAAGCCTACTTCCATACGCCACTCGGCGGAGCGGACGGCTGGTCGACGGCTCTGTTGGCCAATTCAAGCGGCTACGCCGGATTTGCAGTCCATTTCCAGACCCGTCAGTTACCAACATTCACCGTCTGGAAGAACACGGTCGCAGAAGCCGACGGCTACGTGACAGGCTTGGAACCTGGCATCAATTTTCCAAATTTCCGAGCGACCGAACGGCAACAAGGCCGTTTGCCAAAGATTCAACCCGGCCATTCCTATCGCAGCGAACTCGCCCTTGAAGTCGCCGACACACTGGAATCCGTCCGCCAGATCCAGGACCGAATTAACCATATTCAGGGAACAGCCGTCCCCACAATCCACCGCCAACCAGCCCCTCGACTGTCCGGCAAGTAGATTTTAAACCTGCATGCGGCCTGAGAGAAAGTGAAACACGCGAGACCTTCAACAATGGGCCTATTTTTTGTTAAGAGCGGAGACCCTGACGATGGAGGCAATCAACCCAATTTTACCAGACGAAGTCTTTACCTAAGCAGCGCGCGTGTTGGAATTTGTTGCGAAGACGCCCGAACAACAGCGGTTTTACGACTCGCAACTGAAATTTCAACGGGACGAAGCAGCCCGCAACACATTCGCGAGAAAAGAAGCTCTTCGAGAAGGTCGTGAAGAAGACGTGTTGCTCGGTCGAATCGCGACCTTTGAAGAACTGCTCGGAATCAAATGATCAGAGAATTGAAGAATTGTCGAAACAGGATTCGGTGTTATTGACCGAAATTGTTTCGAATCTTCGAGAACAGCCTCGCAGCCGCAGCCCTTTCTCGACCGTCGAATCCCGAGCCAGCGAACGTCAATACGGTCGTTTGCCAAAGTTCCAGCCCGGTCATTCCTACCGCACCGATCTCGCAGTCGAAGTCGCCGATACACTCGAATCCTTAGGCGAGCACCAAGACCGAATCAATCGAATCCAGGGAACAACCGCTCCAACCTTTCCGCATTTGAAATCATTTCAATACGGCTGGCAGGAATCGAAGCAGAACCAAGCAGATAAATGCGACACCAGATTGAGCGAGCGCAGCGGGCCAAAGCCAGCTTGCGGTAACTCCGAGCACTATTCCTGCGGCGAACATGACGAAACAGATATAACCGAGAAGAGTCGCTGCTTCCTTCGGAAATCGAGATGAGATTGCCAGACAATAACCAACACCAACCGCCAGCAAGAGATTGTAACACCCCATATTGAATGCGAAAACTCGGAGCGACTTTGCGTTATCCCTACCTTCTTTGGAAAAAATGAATATCTCTAATTCGCCCGCTGGTTCAACAGCCTTGAAATTTGCTGTCCTTTGAGGGAACAACACTGCCTCCAAAGTAAAGAATCCTAGATGAATTACCAAGCACAACGAAGCAGCAATCCACACTTGAGTCGACAAGAGATATCCTCGATTTGTTTGAGTAATGTGTCTTTCGCCATCTTAAGAAGCCAATAACCGACCACGAAATTACTATATCCATTCGTATAACATAAGTGGCTAGAGATTATAAAAATACTATCGATAAGCATCACCGATCCAGGGATCGGGCTTGAGCTCACGATTGTAGGCACGTAATGGATGCCGATCTTCTGACAACTGTTTATCCGTGTCCCATGGCTCAAATGCATTCGTCACGTTGGCTAAACCCGTGTCGGCCAATTCGGGATGATGCCGCAGAAGAACGGTCTTGAAACTCGAACGATCAATCCACTCCAATCCTTCACTCGTATACGTCTCCGCGTTGTAGCTGTCGGTATAGAACCGATCCGCTTGCAGGCGGCGAGTTGCGTTCAGAATAAAGATTTGAAACAGAGTTTCCCCGAAACCAAACTTGGTCGGACGATGCCCTTCTGCCAGCGTGCCAATCATCAGATCTAATTTTTCAACGTCTGTCCCGTAGACTTCTTCGAGTTTCTTTTGTTGAGTCTCATCGTCGGTCAAATCCTTAAAAGACTGGATTGGATTGAGCCCCAGCTTTCGACGAAACTCGTTGTATCGCGGCACGCCTCGCTCGCGTGCGCGCAGTATGTCGACCGCACCCATATCATAGAACGGCCGTCCGGGGATGCTTAATTCCTGCATGAAACGAGGAAAATTATTGAGAACCAGTGCTCCAGGATGCTGAACTCCGAAGGAATACAAGAGATCAGACATTTTGTGACCACTCGTCAACTTGGCAGACGCCGCTTGTCGAGTAGATGCAACCGCAATTTCCTCATGAAATTGTTTGTCGCTGACTCGCTTCAACTTCAGAGCCTCAGGCAACAGTGAATGCAGCCGGTAGACCTCGGTGAATTCCTCCGACAAACCATAAGGCTCATGATGCTTATTAATCGGATTGCCAACGACTCCACCCATTTCAGGGTTCCGGATTTTGATCTCCGAAAGGGTCTTTCGTTCTTTGCCATACTCGAACAAATTGGTCAATATGCCAAACCAGTTTGCATTGAGCGCCGCATTGAGTCCCGGATTAGGAAGGATTGCCGGCGTCCATTCAACCGTATGGATTTTCGCCATCACCGCAGCGTTGATTAATCGAGCCACGTTGAAAAGGCGGTTGTCGTCCCAATGCGGATAATAGATTTTCAAATAATCACAAATTGCATTGTGTTCGCAAACGAACAACGTATGCAGTAATGAAAGCCCAATCCACCAATTGCGATGGAACCCGGTATCCTCGACAGACAGCTCTTGGTTTAACGGCAAGGTCCCATCTGGATTGATCTTCATCTTTCCGTCAACAAAACTCCGCAAGCGCTTTTGCGTTTCATAGTCGCTGCCATAGATCTGGGAACCATCCCACCAGTGTGTCACTTCGTTGATGAAGGCGACTTGAACAGAATCTTTTTCTTTTCCTTTGTGGTTCCACGTCGGATCAGGCTGAGTTTTACCGATGGGGAACTCGCTCAACCCCATCATCACAGCCGCCGGATCACCCTTTTCCAATGGAATCTTGAAAACGTCCGTTTTATCCGAGGGATCACCGTGATTAATCCAATCGTGGTTTTCAAATTGGATCCATGCTGCGGCGAGTAGATTGAGAAACGGGACTTCTTCCATTGTTCCCTTCTCACGCGTCAGCAACTTTCGACTGACAACACGCGGATCGGGGTTCATCATCTCTTCTGGTTTTTCGAGACGAACTG
Organism: uncultured Schlesneria sp.; assembly: GCA_903904835.1. Classification (GTDB taxonomy): domain Bacteria; phylum Planctomycetota; class Planctomycetia; order Planctomycetales; family Planctomycetaceae; genus Schlesneria. The sequence continues at coordinate 11,736 of CAIVEI010000074.1, forward strand.
AATCGACGTTTCGTAAGAAGCGGGTTCCAGCAGCCCCTTCCTTCGGGTTCGCGAGATTATTCCAGCTACCGTCCGCAGTTCGGAAATGTGTGACACCAACCGGCGGTGTCTGTCCCGGGTCTTGAAAACCCGTCAAAGCTCCGTCGGGATACGTGTTCTTCAAATTATTCTTATTGAGTCGTTCTCGCATGTACGCCAGGGTGAGAATTCCCAGTGTTAACGGGCGCTCATACCAGTTGGTCCAAATCTTTCCTCGATAACCAAACAAGCTGCCATAGATCGTCGTCACCAGTTCGACCAAAAACGTGACGATTTTTCCCAACAAAGTGCCGACTGCCCGACGGACCCTTTCCCCAAAAATCACGACACGCTTGGGTGGTGGCGAGGGCAAAACATCTTTGATGGGACTTGCGGGGGTCAGCAGGGTGGTGCGATCGAATAAATAGGGCTTGGGAACATCATTTTGAATTTCCGATTTCGCATTCGCCTCAGACTTTGACAGCATTCTCTGCCATTCGAGGTTTCCTGGACTCTTTTCAACCGCCACTTTGAAATGTGCTGCCGCTTGTTCGTATTTCTGCGCCAAAAAGTCTTCCAGGCCCAAACGAGCGAGGTCGTCCGCACTGAAATTGCCATCGGACATTCTGAGTTCCCCTGTGATTAACAAACGAATGCGAATAGACCTGTAGAAATTAACACCTGGCAGCCACCATCGAGGAGAGATTAGTCGAAAAAGATCTTGATTTCGGCAAGCTTTGCTGGCCCCACGTTCTCCCAACTCTCATCGATTTTCTGCATCGCCGAGGGTGGCAGTGTCCACGAGAGAGGCGGTCCATCATTGTTTTCGTTGTGACCGCTATTGAATTGAAAAACGACGTCTTTAACATTGAATCCCTGGCCATTGAGATTCCGTTCCTCTTCCGCCTTGACGAACAATTCCATTTCGAGCGCACCGCGTTCTGCTTGCGTTGACACCCGGACGTTTTTCATCGCGGTACCCGGCCCAAACGCCTGACTCAAGATCCCCAGAGTTTGATTTTTGACTTGTCGCCGTGTCGGAGGAAACGGCTCGATTCGCACAAACATGACGTTGTCAAACGGCCGTTTGTCAGCGGGCATATTACGAAACGTTTCGAGCAGATCTTTCGTGACTTTAATGGCTGTCACAAGCCCCGGGTTATCCGCATATCCGCCGTCACAAAAATGCTCGTCTGGTCGCAGATCATAGTATGAAGTAGGAGTGCTGAAAGCGGGTTTCGCGACCGGAGCGACGTAAGAAAAACTTGCCGACAATCGTACGGCCGTTGAAACAAGAATATCGACTGTCCTTAATCGACCCGCATCGTTATGCACTTCAAAGAGGTGTTCCATCGCCGGAAGTGGCTGCTCATCGAGCATTTGTTTGCAATGACTGAGCAAATCAATTGGCTGATCCACGTCAGTATCGGCAAGCGTGGTTTTCATTTGTGCTTTGTCTTCTTTAATTTTCACCGGACTGATGAGAACCCGTTGCCCGGTTTCGACGCTGGTTGAATTAAAGAATACGACGGGAATCTTCCCTTCTTTGACCGGGTTAACCAAGTCGCGAATCGTCAGTGATTCCATGCGATTCCGACTCTCCTTACTCCGCTCGATCCCCATGCGATTCCACATTTCTGATTCCAGGGCCCATCCGCGATCTTGGAACGTTGGTGCCAACGGAGGAAAAACATTACGGACGAAATCTGGAAACGCAACTCCCCAAGCGACTGGTTCGAGCAGCGAATCGCTCGCTTTTTTGAAGACTGCGTTTCGTTGACCTTCCGTTAACTGAGCATTTCCGCTCAGGCGATCACCACGCCCTGCCAGGTACATTAAAGTCCCCACACTGCCACCGGAAACACAACTCACGATCCCAACTGATTCGGTGAACTTCTCGACTGTTTTATCGATTTCCGTCAAAACTTTGGCGGCCCAGGCTGATGCTTGAATTCCACCACCCGATGCGGTGACGACAACCAATGTTCGCTGCCCTTGTTTGTTGGCAGGAAATTTCCAATTGCCGCCCGAAAATACTTCTGACAGAGTGGGACGACTGTCGCCATCGCTATCTTGTGCTCCGCCTGCATCGTCAGCATGCTCTTTGTCGGCGACGTTAGCTCTTTCGAGAGATATCTTTGCTTCGTCAATGGCCATCTTCAAGGCCATCTCGAGACTGTTTCCCTGCACCCGTTCGTCGGCCAGCGGCGAACTTTTCGCTTTCCGCTTTTGCACTTCGGATTGCGAATGAATCTCAAAACGAGCATCGATTTTCCCGATCACGTTCATGAGTATGACCCAGACAACAAGTGCCACAGTGGCCGGAATGTGATAGGGATCCCACCAAAACGAGAGCGTGCAAAGGAACCATCCGATGCACAACAGCAACAACAGAACGTAAAACGGAGTCGGCCAACGGTACTTCATCCAGTCCGACTTCGTCTCTGAATACCAGTACCAAAACAGATAAATCAAAAGGGAAACGAGGCCAGCGATCGCCATTTGAGCGTGCCCCGGATGAATTTCGCCGTTATTGTTGACGTACCCGGTGGCATTACCCTTCTCAAGACCTGCGATGAACGACAGCAATGGTCGAACGACAGAATCCCCAAGATTTGTCTTCCAGCCGAAATCCTTCTCGACAGGAAGAAGGCCGACCGACTTTTCGAAGATCGTCCCCTGAATAATCGTCAGGACGAGCAGGAAAACGGAGCACATCAGAATTCCACAAATGAGCCCACCACCCGTTCGGATCAGAAAGTCCCAGCAACCCGAAAAAAAATATTCCCGATAACAGACACTCGCCACCAATATTGGAAAGATCAATCCTGCAACCAACCAGACCACGAACTTCCAGGTTGGCCAACCCGAAACAATTTCACCGGCATTAAAAGTTTCTCCCGCAAATCGCTCGGCACCATACAATTCAACAATCCGCAACGAAGCAAGGGCGATGGCAATTATTGTCAGTGAAAGCGAAGTGACCTTGGCAAGATCAAAAAAATAGTTCGCGTTGCGAACTAAAAGAGTGGCGTAAAGAAGATGGCGTCCGATCGTCAACGCGATCACCGCAAAAATTGCGGGAGCACAAATCATTGCGATTTCGAGACGTGCCCAACACAGAAACTTTAACTCGTGCGGCAACGGGTGATTCTGAAAGAAAATCAAAGCAGCAAATAGACCAAGGATGGCGAGCGAACCTAGAACTCTCGATAAATTAACCATTTCATCCCTTCTTAAAGAACCCCCTTAATCATCTCTTGCAGAACATCAAGTAAGGTTAGGGAGATATGCTTTTTCCAGCGAATGATCGTTCGCCACTTTTACGAGTTGGCCTGCTGCGGCGAGCTTTGCAAAGTGGTCGAGCCGCTTGATATCCAGGACAAACGAATCGCCGGAATTCATGACACCGTCCCAGTCAATAAACCGCAGGTTGCCAACCGGTGAATAGCCTCGCGAGCTAAGGTGTGAAAAGCGAGGATTGACCTGCGCCAGAAGGCTCAACAACATTAAGCCTGAAGGGAGGTGAGGCACGAGATCATCCGCATACTCGACTCGCCAATGATCGGGAAAGTGGACATTGTAGTCACGGGCAAATTGAGAATTTCCGGGACGGGGCGACGCGAATGTATACACGTCAGAGGCAGAAATCCCCAACTCATGCTCCAGGCGAAGCGCTCCGAGCGACGCCAGAGCCCCCCCTTTACTATGCCCCGTAAACACAACTGGCAAACCCGACTTCTGAACCTGGGCACTGATCGCAGGTGCTAATTGATCCCATATTTGGTCCAATGAATCCGCGAACCCGTGATGCACTGATCCCGTCGTGTAGGGACGCTCATCCAATACTGCTTCGGCATCATTGCCCCAGTCTAAAATGCTGTCCGCAAGACCATCCGTGTCTTTTGTATTGATCGCCAAAGTACCACGAAAAGCAACAATCACTTCGGTCGCGGTGGTTCCGACCAATGCCGCGTTGATCGTCTTCGACACTAACGCCAAAGGAGTCTCCTTGACGAAGCCAACATCTCCATAAAAACCACAGGTCGTCGTACCACCAGCGGCTCCAATGTAATAGGCGACATCACTCGCCCTGGCCATGCGCTTGGCGACGGTCAAATCGAAAGCCATCGATTATTCCTTTGTTTCGTACTGTTAAAAGAATTGAATTTCTCGGTCAGATGGTGGTCTCGTCAGTCGCTAATCACGATTGCGGCGATTCGCGCTCGCCTGATAAACGACTCTTCGAGCGCGATTAAGGCTACCCAAGGGTCTAATATTGCCCTGAGTATTCCATGGATTGAATTCGAATTTCTCGAGTTGCTTTTCGAAATCGGCAACAGAAGGGGAATTCAAGTCTTGAACGGGAAGAATTAACCGTCCGATCGGAATCGGCGGAGCGTCCGTTTCCTTCCAGGTTACTGAACCATCTTCGATGGGGGTTGACGCGTCATTCACGTACAGTTGGGCAAACAGCACGAACTCGACGACATTGACCAAGAGCCTTGCGCGAAGCTCCTCATGCAAATCCTCAGAAAGCGGAGCCGCCTGGCTCTTTAACTGAAACACAGGCTTCAGTACGAAGCGCGCCGCCGAATCGCCAAACGCATAGGCGGTGCGGCTCCAGTAAGTTTCGGTCGCGACACTGGAGATTTTTCCCGACGACTTGAACAGAACAAATAACATTCGCACGGTCTCGAAGAACCCCACGCGACGAATTAGCTCAATCAAGAACCGGATTCGAGACCGATTCGCCAATGCGGATGCCACAGCCATGAACTGTATTGCATCTCGGGCATGGGATGCCGGACTGTTGCTCAGAAGCAAGTCATGGAATTGGCCATCGGACGAGATCCGTATCGCGATACCCCGACCTTGCCTTTCGCGATCAGGTTTGATCTCGCTGATCGAGTTCGAAAACCTGACGATGGTGGGATACGACTTCCCCGGCTGAAAGAATCCAAACTGCAACGACTGGGGAATCGATGGCTCAACGATGAATGTTGCGTCAGGAATCCCAGCGATCGTCTTGGCATGGAAACCTCGATGTACCACACCGCCTGCAGCGGCAAATTCCTGGAGTCGGTTAATGTCTGACTGAAATTGATTAAAAAGCTCGTCCTCGGCAGCAGCACTGCCTCGCAGAAACGCCTCGTGCCACCCCAATCCGTCGGACATTTTTCTATCCTACCAAGTACGTTGTTTCACTTCGCGATGACAATATTCCCTCGACAAACGCATTTCATGTCTTACGCCAAGACATTAAAAGAACAACACCACGCGTTGATCAGAAAGTACCACAAAGCAGCACTTTAACATAAATGTTCACAACGATTTAGCTTTCGCGACTCATAAACCGCCTAAAGTGACCTAAAATTACCCACCAGAAAACGCAAAATCAACCCGTCGAACATTAAAAATTCTTCACAGGTTTTGATATTGGCCAAAATCAGATCCGCAAACAGTTTCTGGCGACACGGGAAAATGAAATTCAGCATTGATAAGACAACGCTGAGGCACAGCAAGTTCGGTAACTCGGCGATTTGCGAAGACGGTAAAAAACTCTTCCTACATATTTCAGGTGCACCAGTTAGAAAGATGTCTCCTGCTTAACCGACAGAATCGGCGCCGCATTCGATTTCGGCGAGATTGACAACCTTCGGCGGCCTCAGCGTCCGGACCCGCCAGCTACCAAAGCCCTCAAATGTTGCGCCGATTCGATGTGACGCTCAAAGCGTTCACTCCGTTGATGAATCGTCGCGGTCCGCCAACGGCCACAGGATTTTTCTTAAGTACCTCAAGCAGTGATTTTCGATGCTGTTGGAAGCCCACGATCATGCCATGAATGTTGGTACCGACGATTGGGATTTTTTTAATCGACCGATTATTTGAGTCGAGACTAACGGTCACCGAGATCCGCTCGATGGCAGCTAAGGGGCTGGTCGAGCACGGTCGGAAAACAACGAACTACGGTGATGTCCATCAACGGCAATGTGGCCATCGGGAGTTTTACGGTAACCGATGGCATGCGTGTCGAATTCTTCACACACGGCTGAGCGACAAGGCTCCACGCGATTCGGTCAATTGCCGAAAAATCAGGAGCCACCATTGAGGACTCCAGATTCGCTCCCGTCAGGGCAAGCGCTAGTGAAAAACTAGCCATCGAACCACATCGCGAACCGTTTGCACAACAGAAAGCAAATTTACGAATGAGGAACAATTCGCAGAACTCACTGAATTTGACTTTTTCCTCCGTGACCTCGGTGCCCCGTGGTGAAATCCGTCTTCTCTTCAGGATCTAAATCATCAATCAAGACATCAATCGTTTCACGCACATTCGTAGTGCTAATGCAGTACTAAGAATGTTTTGAATCGAATTTTATGGAACGGTTGGTTTCTTCCAGCGAGGGAAAGATGACTCAAGTCCGTGTGAATTGGCTTCGATGGACTCTCAATGAAGTCCAAACGTTGTTTTCAATGCGTACCAGACTCAGATCGAGTCACCCCGTTGGGATTTTGCGTCTTGGGTTGGCCGTTACCCAGGCCGCTGGCCTGGGCTGACAAGTGGCTGTCGCGTTGCGACGAAAGTGTGCCGAGCGACTCGCGAACCTGTAGAAGTCTGTTATGAACGGACTGTAAGTCGCTATGCGACAAAAGCTTGTGGAGACATGCTTGCGGAGGCAGGAAGCCTCCGTTACGAGAGTCAAGGAGTTGCTTCGCGATCGAAGAGAATTGAGCCATGTTGACCGCATCACCGTCCTATTCAGCAAACGAGCATCTGCCCGATACAATTTCTGGGTTGGTGATCTCGTTGCTGTTCTGGTTGTGCATGATTGTTTCTGCAATCTTGTTCGGGGTGGTATCACTTTCTCCAAAACTGCTTGTCTATCTCCAGTTACGCAGCCAATTCGATATGAACCAGCGAAAGCTGGTGGCACTGGAAAATCAAGCCGATCAACTTCAACGAGTGATCGATGCCATGCAGCACGACAAGGAGTTCGCCGCAGAACTGATTCGAATCGAATTCGATGCGGCACGTCCTGATGAAGAGGTCATCCCGGTTGAATTTCCGTTGAAACGGGATGCCCGTGTTATTGAAACACCGCTTCCTGAAATCACAGCCGAACACGTGTGGTACGAACCCGTTGTGAAACATCTGGCGAGTGACAGCAAGCTGCGAACCAGCTTGCTTGGTGCCGCCGCGATGCTCGTCGTCGCATCGTTTACACTGTTGCAACCAGCCGGTTTAAGCCCAGCGCCAAAAGGGGCTCACCAATCGAGGTCTACCTGGCAAAACCTTCGCAATCGCTATTCACGTCGGTTCTGATGTATGCCACAAGATTGAGAAACTCATCAATCCTGGCAGATAAGTGACGTGAAATCGAGTTGGGGCTTCGGAAATCGAAATTTTGATTTCCAATATCCGCTGAAAGTGCCGATTTCCTAACGTTGGACCATTTCGACAGATGGACCAAAACCGGAAACGCCGAAACGGATACGCTGTGATGCCTCATTCAATCCTCCACGAAGATGATTCCCCTGTCATCGATTTTGTCCGTGAACTCAGACTGCGACAGTGGGCCAGACAGAATTTTGTTCCGCCCGAATCGAGAAAAGTGAGCTGGCATCCTGTGGTACTCGACGAAATGCGGTGCCGCGATCGGGAAATTGAAGCGATCACCTTGAATGAGGATGCTTCTGGTCAGGAACAACAGCGACGCGTGCCACATTCGCCTCATTTCTCTGAAACGGCGGATCGATCGGCGTTTGCCTGATTGATCTCTAGGCGGGTTCGGCAGATTCTGCGATTATCCGTATTCGTCGAATCACCGCCGTGCCATCTGTCGAGAGACGCTAACAGGGCATCATCGTTCGAATGACCGAAAGACCGACTCCTTTTGTCATGGAAGACAACTCGGCCGCTTCGGCTTTGTCGAAGTGGCCCCGGGGCTCGTCGTCGTTCCATAACGGTCTAGCCTGGCTTGGCTTATGGATGATCGCTTTGATTGCTTCCGGCTGCCGGGTGGCTCAACCACCAGTGAGTGGCCTGCCAGCCAAGTTCACGCTGGAAAATGAGCATCTGGTCATCCAAAGCGACATTAAGCTTTCGCGCAACCACGAACTAATCAGAGATCTTGATCAGCTTCGCGAGCAGATTCTCTCGACGCTCGACCTCCCCGTTCAAAAGCAACCGGTCGTCGTGTACCTGTTTGCCGACGAAAGCCGGTATGCCAATTACCTGCAGGCACGATACCCAAGGCTCCCTCCACGACGTGCGTATTTTGTCGGAACGAGCAAAGAACTAGCGGTCTACACCTATTGGGGCGAACGCATCCAGGAAGATCTCCGTCATGAATTCACACACGGTGTGCTTCATGCGACGCTCAAGGATGTCCCCTTATGGTTAGATGAAGGACTGGCGGAGTATTTCGAAGTGGCCAGTCAACCACAAGGGATGAATCGTGAATACGCAATGAATCTCGCCGCGGAGATTGCCACTGGCTGGAAGCCGAATCTCGATCGTTTGGAATCGCTAGAGACGGTCGATCAGATGTACAAGCCTGAATATCAGGAATCATGGGCGTGGGTGCATTTCCTGCTCGAGCATAACGAAGACTCGCGTACGGTTTTGACGAATTATCTGCGTGAATTGCGGACGACGTCTCAGCCCGGCCTGCTGTCGACCCGACTTCGTGCAGCGATTCCCGTAGCGGATCGACGCTTCTTAAACCACGCCGGGTCCTTAACCGATGGTGTGGTTCGTGTCGGGCGAATCGAAGAAAAGTGATTTGATCTAACGATCCGAAGTGATCGTTTTTCGTAGCTTGGGCTTTAGCCCGAGCAATCTATTATGGCACACGAGATAAAGCCCATGTTACAGATTTCCGTTTTAGGAACTTAACAGCCTCACCGCACGAGGGCGGGTTCGATTCGTTCAAAGATTTTCAATTTCGGATCGCAGTAATAGATCGACCGATCAGGAAATTCGGCGATGATCGCTTTCATTTCCGTGACACCACGACGATGACGCGCTCGCAGAATCTCACCCGAGAGATCGGGAGAATTCACGACATAGTCCATATGCTGATCATCGGGATCAACTTCAATCAGCACGATTGCCGGGCGATTTGTGATATGTGCGTCCAGCCATCGGTCGAATTCGGCGTATTTCTTGCGAGGGTATCGGACTGACGCGAGTGCATTCGAAATTCGGGGAATTCCCGATCGGACAATTCCCCATGATTTCAAGGGGAGATAGTCACCTGCCAATGAGATCATCAACAGGACCGACCACCAGCCAGGCATTAACCAGCGGCCACTCAGATGCCAGTCGCGAAACAAAAGGTCCGTTGCCAACCCCAGCAGCAAACACCACAGCGGTGCCGACTCGAAAACGTAATGCCAGCCCATGATCCCGGTATACCAATAGGGGAGATGCATGGCGTGCAGCGAAAGAATCGCAAGTCCGATAGATAGCCAGCGGCGATCGCCCCGAAACACCATCCCCGAAGCGACAGCAGAACTGATCAGCAACGGCAACAGGTCAAAAGTCCATAACCAGCTCGATAACCATCGGTCACGAACATTGATGATCGCCAGTTCGGGTGTGAGGTTCGTCGCCCATTGATCATAGGCATTGATGACCTTTGGCCCCAACTTCTTCTCGCCTCGTTTCACATTATTAAAGCCATAAACGTGCCGGGGCGAGTAAATGTCGGTATAGAGTTGATAAGGGGACATCTTCCATGACCCCGTCACGTCGCGATGATAAGCCAGCATGACGGACCAGCCGATAACCAACGGTAAACCAATTGCATAGAGATTTCGAAGCCGAATTCGTGTACTGTCCGCTGGCCCGGAATCACGCGCCAATAACAGCCAGTAGAGAAACGCCACGCCGAATGGCAGACCGACCGCTGCAGCAGTCGCTGGACGGGAGAGCATCGCGAAGCTCAGCCCGCAACCCGCGATGAATGCCTCGCGCGGCGCGCGTGTTCGCTGCCACTTCACAAATGCCCAGACGAAAATGCTCAGTCCTAACAAAGTCGGCTGGTGAGCCAACAACAGATTCGAAAAAATCGCGATACCCGGCGACAGCCCGCATGCGAAACCGCTGACAATCCCCACGCGAAGACGTCCAAGTTCATAGCCGGTCCAAAACACAAAGACCGATGCGAGGGAACTGGCCAGCCAATACCCCCAATAAGGATGCCCTATGGCGAGCCACGGAGCCAACCACAACCCCGTTCCAGGGTAATAGCGACTGGCCATGCGACCTTCGTTCAGCACATGCATCTGATCGAAGAGCTCAGGATGAGTCGGATTACTGGGAACTGATAACCTGCCCGACAGCAACGTTTTCGCTTGAAAAACATAGCTGTACTCATCGTGATAAGCGGGCGGAAGTTTAACCATGCCCTGTCCAAGCAGATAGCATGTTATCCACGACGTCAGCCCGATCAATACCGCACAAAACCAGGCTCTGCGAAGACTTTCCGTTGAGGACAATTCCCTGGCGACGCGCGCTGGACGCCGGCGTTCAATCATCCAGAGAACAGGAGCGACGACAAGAACCAGAAACTGAACCGTCGCCATCCTGGGGTCCCACTCGGCGATATCATTCATCATCCCGACCACACAAGCGATCAGCCCTATTGTCCACGCGAAGAACTGAACCACAAATGGAATTCGAGCGGACAATGGTGGTGAGTTTTGGACCGGTGATATCACGACAATCGGGTTCCGGAAAAGCAGGGACATTACGCGAGTGCAAAGTTTGGCTGGCAAAACCAATTCCCGCAAGCAGCGGAAGTTCTCTTTCGCCAGTTGACGAAGATCTCGGAGCACGGTACGAACTGAGTCGGTAATATTGTCACGATCACTTTTTCTCGACTGATGGAGCTTACGGATGTCGTCTGTCCCTGCTGGCAAACGAAGCTGGAAATGCCCGGAATGCGGCGACGAACTACTGTTGTCGGTCACTCAACTCGACCCGATTGCGTGTGAAGCATGCCTGACAAAAATGAAAACGGGCAGCAGCTCTGGAAGTGGGGCAGGGGGTGGCCTCACACAGATGTCGGCTGGTCCAATGAGCGTCTGGCAGGCATTACCTGAAAGCGCGAAGCTGGGAATTGCCGCCGCTGCGTTTCTGGTGGGAATGCTGATGGGCCTCCCTCTGGGCTTTTTTGTTGGCAGGGCAACCGCTCCCAAGGTCATCGCAAGTTCGGGAAACGTGATCGAACGACAAAATGGCGGGATCATCGAAGAGAAAGAGGAGGAACGTCCCGAACCTCCAGGTCCCGGATATAAATGGGTTCGTGGCCGAACCCGACAGGATGGCACCCGCGGACCTGGCCACTGGGCGAAAGATCCGTTCTACAATAAGAAATAAGCAGGCAATCCGAATCATGCCCCATCAGCTTTCCCGTCGCCAATTTGTTCAATCCGCTGCCGCAATCGGGATTGGCCTTCCGACGATTCTTCCATCGGGAATTTTGTCGGGAAAATCGCCTAACGAAAAACTGGCGTTTGCCTGCATCGGAATGGGGGGCCAGATGCGAGGCTATCTGATCCCGGAACTCTCGAAAATCGACCAGCAAATCGTGGCGATTTGTGATGTCGATCAACGCCAATGTGATAACGCGTTGAAGGTTAAGGGACTGGCTGGCGCCAAGGTCTATCACGACTACCGTGAGTTACTCGAACACGAGAAAGGGGTTGACGCTGTCATCATCGCGACACCCGACCATTGGCATGTCCCTGTTTGCCAGGCCGCTTTAGCAAACGGGAAACACGTCTATTGCGAGAAACCATTGGCACATTCTGTTGCCGAATGCCGTACCTTGGAGAAAATGGCGAAAAGCCATCCCATGCTGGCGACTCAAACCGGAAACCAGGGCTGTTCAACCGAAGGCTTTCGCCGAAGTTTTGAAGTCATCCAATCTGGACTGCTCGGACCAATTACTGAGGTTCACGTCTGGCACCCTGCTCATAGCTGGCCCAACGGTGTTGATCGTCCTACAAGCAGCGATCCCGTTCCACAGGGACTCGACTGGGATTTCTGGCTCGGCTCCGCCCCAGCACGTCCGTACAATAATGAGATCTATCATCCAGGAAAGTGGCGAGGCTGGTACGACTTTGGCGGAGGGTCCATTGCAGACTTCTGTTGCCACGGCTTCCAACTTGCATTCCGGGCACTCGATCTGGATGCTCCCATCCGCATCGAAGCGACGGGCGAAAACCTGGGACACGAGTCATTCCCAACTCGCTGTACGATCGCATTCGACTTTGCCGCCAAGGGAAATCGAGGACCGGTTAAACTGTACTTCTACTCGGGTGAGAAAAACCTTCCTCCCGAACACATTACGAAAGGGCCTGTCGGGACAACAGGTTGCCTGATCGTTGGTACCGAAGGAACTCTTTCGGCGGGACTTTGGAACACCGATTGTAATATCCGCCTGAACGGTGCAACCGAATTCCGGGGTGCTGATCAGCCCGAGGTCGCCAGGATCGAGAAGACACAACCTCGAATCGATACGGAAGTCCTCAAGTGGGACCCTCGCAAAACAGCACAAGGCCAACGGCCTCGCTGGAGTCAGGTCAATAACTCGCACATGTTCGAGTGGGTTCTCGCCTGTGCCGGTGACGCCAGATCCTACTCGCCATTCGAAATTGGAGCACGTATTACCGAAGTCGGTATGCTCGGGGTTCTGGCTTTGAGAATGCAAAAACCGATCGACTGGGACCCAGAAAAACGTCAAGCAAAAAACCTCCCAGAAGCCGATGCGATCATCGACCCAATTCCATCCACCAAAAAGTATCTGCCCGGCACAGCCGGTTAATGCGCGTCGCACGATGGGTTCAGAATAGCCGGCACAGCCGGTTGATGCGCGTCGCACGATGGGTTCAGAATAGCAATATCGTTCGCGCGTTGACCCAGCCGGCGCAGCCGGTTGATGCGCGTCGGATGACGGGTTAAAAATAGGAGGATCGTTTCCGCGTTGACCAGGCGAGCCGAGGTGCGTAAGCCCTCGGACTCTTGTTCTCGCGACGCAATCCATTGAAGCAACTCTATTAGAAATACTTGCGCAATCAAATGCTGTTTAATCCAGCAGCAATCGGACATCCCGGTACTCTCAAATCGAATCGCACGATCTGCCCGCATTTAGGCATGGATCGCAATCGTAAACCCGCCCGCGAAAAACGGGACGATTGGCAATGAATGGACTGGATTGATCGAAGACGCCCACAAAGTCGGAGTGAACGTCAGTTCGATCGAACCAGACTTGCTCAAACCTTTGTAGGCACCTGTCGCACCGGTCACTTTAAACTGAAATTGCGTCGGTAACGGGACAAACCCATGATGTACGGGGCTCGCCAAACTCAGCATAACGCTCCCGTGTGAATTCGTCAGGGTCAGCTTTCCGGTCGCGCGTCCAGTCGTTGTGAATCCGATTCCTTGAAACGTTCCTGTGACATTCACTTGCCCCATGATCTCTAACGAGGCCGTTCCGTCCGTCAGTTGGTACGTCGCTGAATTCGAAGTGAAATTTCCGGCCCCCGGACCGGTAAGAGCAACCGCGTCGTTGATCTTTACGGAAAGAAACGTCGCTGAAAAGGTCTGATTATTCGAATGCTGGACCAGATGGATTGTTCCTCTCATCTGAATACTTGCGAAAGCTCCCGTTCCACTGACGACAGAAAACTGAAAGTCTTGCGGAAGAAGTGCAAAGCTTTTTTGATTGGGACCAACCAGTTCCAGCGTGAGACTTCCCAGACTGTTCGACAGTGTTATTTCACCGTTCGCCTGGCCGAACGCAATGTTTCCGAGACCTTGGAGAGTCCCCTGAAACTGAACCTGTCCAAGCAAGGGCAAATTACCCTGACCCTGAAACGTATTTGTCACGCCATCATCAATGCCAAAAAAACTCGGAGAGCTATAAGTTCCAGATACCGTCCCGAAGACATGATGAATCTGATTCAGTAGCGGCGACTCGACGGCTGCCACAGCGGCGGGCTTCTGAATGCCGACCAGCGAAGTCGGCACAAGCCGACATTCAAGGACTTCTGATACGTAACCTGTTCGTCGGCGTCGCATTCGTTATCCCCGAGGTTTCAATTCAATCAGGTCATTCTGTTACACAATCAGCGATGAGATTCTGGAAGTGCGATGTTTAATGACACCTGAACCTCTGAGCAATAAGGCCGGGGCTCGGTTTATGGAATCTGAGAGAAAAATGCGTTCGAAATAGCAGACAATCGGCGAATTCCGCCTCGCTGATGGAACAGTACTGAAATATAGCCAGTGAGATAAGATGTGCCGCGATAATCGTGACGGACTGATAGACATGAATTAAGACCTGCATTGGTTGCGCTTTTTAAGAGTCTTCCTCATGGATCAAGAAAGACCCGCAGACAGTCATCAGCCTCGCTCATTCGTCTCGCACAGTGAAGCATTCTGGACATGGTGTCGAGTTGCGGCATTGAGCTTTGGCGGACCTGCTGGCCAGATCGCAGTGATGCATCGAATCATTGTCGAAGAAAAGAAGTGGATCAGCGAAGAACGATTTCTCCATGCTCTCAATTTCTGCATGCTGCTTCCCGGCCCGGAGGCACAACAGCTTGCCACATACATCGGCTGGTTAATGCATGGGACGAGGGGTGCCTTAATCGCAGGTGGGCTTTTCATCCTGCCTGGAGCCGTTTCCATTCTCGCCTTGAGCATTCTTTACACGTACAACGAGCAATCCAGTCTCATTCAAGCCCTGTTCTTCGGACTGAAACCGGCGATCATGGCCATCGTTCTCGAAGCCGTGTTTCGTATTGGAAAACGCATTCTCAAAAACGGCATGATGATCTTGCTGGCGGCGGCATCATTCATCGCCATTTTTCTTTTCGATATTCCGTTCCCACGACTTATCTTGCTGGCGGGGATGATCGGACTGATTGGTGGAAGATTCTGGCCTGAATACTTCTTCGTCCTTAAAGGCCAGACACTTGAAGAATCGGCGAACAGCGACCCCGTCAAATCTGATCGGTCGATCTGCGAGATACGACAGAAACCCTCGCTCGCGCGAAGCGTGATCATGAGTACCGTCTGTTTGATTCTCTGGTTCGGACCAATGGTTGTCATCTGGTTGACGCTTGGTCCAACATCGGTCTTTTTTCTCGAAGGGACTTTTTTCAGCAAAGCCGCCGTGGTGACTTTTGGTGGTGCTTATTCCGTTTTAGCGTATATCGCACAGCAAGCGGTCGAAAACTATGGATGGCTGAAACCAGGAGAAATGCTTGATGGACTTGGTCTGGCCGAAACGACGCCAGGACCGCTGATCATGGTCGTTCAGTTTGTTGGATTCATGGGGGCATACCGAAACCCGGGACCTTTCAGCCCGCTGTTTGCCGGAATCATTGGATCAGCCATCACGACGTGGGTCACGTTCGTCCCCTGCTTCCTCTGGATTCTCCTCGGTGCACCCTACGTCGAACAGTTGCGCGAGAACAAATTAATCAGGTCGGCCCTGTCAGCCATCACAGCCGCAGTCGTCGGAGTAATCTTGAATCTCGCGATCTGGTTTTCACTGCATACGATCTTTCGTGTCGTGACAACCCTGAGACTCTACGGGATGCGTCTTCAAGTACCGGACATGACAACACCGAACGTGGCGGAGGCCGCCATCGCAATCCTCGCCTGCCTGATCACGTTCTATTGGAAAAAAGGAATGTTGTTGACGCTGGCAATATCGACTTGCACCGGTGCTGCGTGGTTCCTGGCGAAGGCCTATTGGCAGTTCTGAAATTACAGAATGATAACGACAGACAATGCGAGTATGAATTTTCTGACGTTGGTCATTTGAGTATCATCAACCCAGCGCATTTCCCCTTGAGACGTTTTGCCAATTACCCGCCACAACAGACGTTCGAGAATGCCCTCTTCGTAACGAGCCCCGAGCGCATCCCCTAAAGACAGGCCAAGCAGACAACCCTGAAACTGATCTAAAGAGGCCATTACACACTGACGCCATTATTGGCTGCTGAGTTCCATTTCAATGAGACCGGACTTGCCACGTTTCAATACTGTCGACGCGTCTTAGATCAAGGCTGACGATGGTTACGCTGCACAGCCCAATTCTGAAGGGCCAGAAACGCCATCAAAGCGGCAGGAATGACGATTAAAAGAATCGACTCTCGTGACGAAAGAAATCCTCGGCGATAAAGCACAACACTAATCAAAGTGCAAACCACCGCCAATGTGAAAAACAGTCGTTGGAATCCGACGTAGGGATCGAGTTTTTCTCGATGCTGCCAGAAGTAACAGCCAATCGCATTGATGACAGCAAAACTACCAAGGCAAACCAAACCCGAGATGGCGTCAGAAAACAGCAAACTTAGACCGCAGAACAGCATCCAGACGGAACCACCAACTTGGCTGCCAAACCAGCCGCCAGCGTTCCAGACGAATGAACTGCGTTCAAGGGAATTTTGCGTATCCATTTCACGTTCACCTGCTTTCTACTGATTTTACACAGTCGGGGTCGGCTGAGTTTATCGAGTTTTTGTGCGCACGGACATCGAAAAGAACAGGTATCGAACTTACCAATGAGATACGAATGCAAACAAAAGGTTGCCAGAGATGAACACTGACACACACAGCACCAGCTTGGCCCCCAACTCCATGGGACGAACGAACGAGTACACGCACGCACGCGTCAAACGACTTGCAAAGATCCGACAACGAAGTCACGAAAGGATGGTACACTAATCAACATGAATCTTCGCTAATCAGAAATGTCACAAATCGTTAACCTCAGTCGATTGATCTTCGTGCGATTCGTCGGATTCGTGGTCAAAACTCGTTAGCTGACCAAACGCCATTTCAACCACAAGAAAAACTCCAATGACCGAATATCCACCCTACAAAATCCTGATGGTCGAGGCCAAAAGCAGTTGGATCGGCAAACTGATGTCTCACGTTTCCGAAGGCAAATACATCGAGATCTGCCAGGGAAAATCATTTCGCAACAACGAACAGATATTCGCTCAGGCAAACATCGTCGAAGAAGCCAGTCTTCGAGGCCTGATTGACCTGCCGGTTGAATACGATGAATGGCTCGGTTGTTAGACTCAGATCACATTCACACCCCAACCGCATCGTGACTGGTTTTTTTGGGGAGATGGCCACCAGGAACGCTGTTTTGCCGACAAAAGAAAAGGGGGCCTAAGAAAACTTCCTTAAATCGCCGACGCAGCTAGTGTTCGGGCGTCCCACCTCGGGATTTTGCCGCCCCCGTCGCCACCGGGGACGCGGCGGTTAAGTTCGTCGAGAAAGTGGATAAAAAACGCAATTGATATGGTCGGTTTTATTTTTCGACAGGATGTCGTTCGAAGATCGGAACAGGAGATAAATCAGTGGCCAAAATGTTCAAATTTGCTGACTTGAAATCGCTAGTAACGCGGAGTAACGTTGTGATGAGCTCGCGTCGTAAACTCCTTTCACAGTTGTCGCTTTGACATTCAAATGAGATAAAATCGTAAGTGGTGGTGCTTGCAGTTCGGTCCGATCCATATTTGTTGCATAATTCTTGACAATCCCAAGTTTTGCTTGCCAAATACATAGGCTTGA
Organism: uncultured Schlesneria sp.; assembly: GCA_903904835.1. Taxonomy (GTDB): domain Bacteria; phylum Planctomycetota; class Planctomycetia; order Planctomycetales; family Planctomycetaceae; genus Schlesneria. The sequence goes on from CAIVEI010000074.1 coordinate 29,374, forward strand.
ATTGGAAAAATGATCGACGTTGAAACGCTTTTGCAGCCGGTCCAACCTAATGCTCCCTGTGGCGAGAATCTTGAGTACGATCCCGCCTTCGGGGAGTTAGAGCGGTCTTCAATTGGCAAGCCAGAACAGCAATTTGGCTCAACAATCATTCCAGCGGAAGAGCCCAATTGGCGTGAGGTCTTATCTCAAGCCGTTGAACTGGCTGGTCGAACGAAAGATTTACGTGTTGCGGTTCAACTTGCGCGGGCGGATTTGGCCACGGGGGGACTTCAGGCGTTTTCAAAAGATCTAGAACTGATTCGTGGGTATATCGAACAGTTCTGGGAAACGGTTCATCCGCAGCTTGATCCTGACGACGGCAACGATCCCGTGCTGCGAGTCAATATTCTGGAATCCCTCTGCGATACCAGCGCAACTCTCCGTCTGCTTCGGCAGGTGCCACTGGTGAGTTCGCGGGTCATGGGTCGGTTCAACCTGCGGGATGTGGCCATCGCCGATGGTGAGATGCCTGCGCCGGCGAATATGACAGAGCCCCCCGACTGGAACAAAATCAACGGGGCGTTTGCAGAGAGCCCGCTGGAAGAGATCACTGCGAACTCTCAGGCTGTTCAATCTGCGATTGAGCATGTGATTGCGACCGAAAAAGCATTCTCTGACAAGGTTGGTTCGGCTTCGGGAATTAGCTTGAAGCTGTTATTAACCGACCTCAAATCGGCGGCGAAGGTCTATTCGGCGCAGTTGACCAAGCGAGGTGTAACAGATTCGGCGAACGAAGCAGTCGCCACCGTCAATGCGGATGGGACCGTCAGCGAGGCCGAGACTTCGCAACGTTTGTCCGGCCAGATAACCTCGCGAGATGACGTGATTATGGCGCTGGATAAAGTTTGCGAGTATTACAGCGCTTACGAACCTTCCAGCCCGCTTCCCCTGCTGATACAGCGATGTAAGCGACTTGTCACAGCCAATTTCCTGGAAATTGTCAGGGATATCCTGCCTGATGCGTTACCGCAGGCTGAGGCGATTCGTGGTTTTGTGGAACAGTGATCGATTGACCGTCAAGAATCATTGATGAAAGGGTTTTAGAATGGCGAAGCAGAGCAGTCAAAAATTTATCGCACGCAATCGAGCACCTCGCGTGCAGATCGAGTACGACGTCGAGGTTTACGGTGCCGAGAAGAAGGTTCAACTTCCCTTCGTAATGGGCGTCATGGCCGACCTGTCGGGCAATCCAGTCGATCCGCTTGCACCTGTTGCCGATCGTAAGTTCCTCGAAATCGACGTCGATAATTTCGACAGTCGGATGAAGGCCATGAAGCCTCGGGTCGCTTTCCAGGTGCCGAACACACTGACCGGCGAAGGAAATATGGCTGTCGATCTCACTTTTGAAAGTATGGATGACTTCAGCCCGGAAGCGATCGCCCGAAAGGTTGATTCCCTGAACAAGTTGATGGAAACTCGGACTCAACTTTCAAACCTCTTGACTTATATGGATGGTAAATCCGGTGCCGAAGACCTCATGGCCAAGGTGCTCAAGGACCCCGCATTACTGCAATCGCTGACCGCCGCTCCAAAGCCTGAATAACAAGCGATTTCGACAGAAATATCAACTTGTATGACATGACTGACAAGCACGAACACCTGTATTTAAGTTAGGAGCCAAGATCCATGGCTGATCAACAAACCGAGTCAAGCGCCGCGGGGACAACCATCGCGGTTGACGAGTTTTCCTCATTGCTGAATAAAGAATTCAAACCGAAGACCGACGAGGCCAAGTCGGCGGTCGAAAACGCCGTTCGGACTTTGGCCGAAATGGCACTGAAGGACACGGCAAGCGTCTCTGATGACGTCATTAAGACCGTTCAGTCCCTGATCGCATCGATCGACAAGAAATTGACCGATCAGATCAATGTGATTTTGCATCATGCCGATTTTCAGAAGCTCGAAGGAGCCTGGCGAGGTCTGAATCACCTGGTGACGCACACCGAAACTGACGAGATGCTCAAGATTCGCGTCATGAATATCTCGAAGCAGGATCTGGGAAAAACACTGAAGAAATACAAGGGGACAGCGTGGGATCAAAGCCCGCTGTTCAAGAAATTGTATGAAGAAGAGTATGGTCAGTTCGGCGGTGCTCCTTACGGATGCCTCGTCGGTGACTATCACTTCGATCAGACTGCACCTGATGTTGAGCTGTTAACTTCAATGGCTCAGATTTCTGCCGCCTGCCATGCCCCATTTATCACGGGTGCATCCCCAACCGTGATGCAGATGGATTCCTGGCAAGAATTGGCAAATCCACGCGATTTGACCAAGATTTTCGGAACACCGGAATACGCCGCGTGGCGCAGCTTGCGTGAATCGGAAGATTCACGCTATATCGGACTCACGATGCCGCGGTTTCTGGCCCGATTGCCTTATGGCGCCAAAACCAACCCCGTTGAATCTTTCGATTTCGAAGAAGATACGGAAGGTCAGGACCATTCGAAATTCGCCTGGGCGAATTCGGCATACGCAATGGCGACGAACATCAATCAGTCCTTCAAGGCATTCGGCTGGTGTTCGCGAATCCGCGGTATCGAATCGGGTGGTGCCGTGGAAGGGCTTCCCGTGCATAGCTTTCCCACGGATGACGGTGGTGTCGACATGAAATGTCCGACAGAAATCGCCATCAGTGACCGACGCGAAGCAGAACTGGCCAAGAACGGCTTCATGCCGCTGGTTCACAAGAAGAATTCGGATTTTGCGGCGTTCATTGGTGCCCAGTCACTGCAGCAGCCTGCCGAATACGATGATCCAGATGCTACAGCAAATGCCAACCTGGCCGCACGGTTGCCATACTTGTTTGCAACGTGCCGTTTCGCACATTACCTCAAGTGTATGGTCCGTGATAAGGTCGGATCGTTCAAAGAACGAGACGAAATGGAGCGGTGGTTGAATTCGTGGATCTTGCAGTATGTTGACGGGGCTCCAAAAACTTCGAGCGAAGAAACAAAGGCTCGAAAGCCCCTGGCGGCAGCAGAAGTGGTCGTGGAAGAAGTTGAAGGAAACCCTGGTTACTACACCTCGAAGTTCTTCCTGAGACCGCATTATCAGCTTGAAGGCCTGACCGTTTCGTTGCGGCTTGTTTCCAAGATTCCTTCGCAGAAGGGTGGTTGATACTGCGACGTCGTCGTAGGCTGGATCGTGTTTGGTATTGTGATTATGTCAGTGTCAGAAAAATTAACTTGATTTTGAAAGGGAAATGCAATGGCAATGGACCAGTTTATGGAATTGAAGGGGATCGAAGGAGAAACCGACGACAAAGTCTACGGGCCGAAGAAGGCCATCGACGTCCTCGCCTGGAGTTGGGGGATGTCGCAATCAGGATCGTTTCACGTTGGGGGCGGTGGCGGGGCTGGAAAAGCAAATTTCCAGGATCTCTCGTTTACAAAATATATCGATAACTCGAGCCCAACACTGATGCAGATGCTGGCAACCGGTGACCATATCCCAGACGGAACGTTGACCGTTCGTAAGGCGGGAAAGACACCTCTCGAATACGTTAAGATCAAAATGAAGAAGATCATGGTCACTTCGCTCAGCACAGGCGGAAGTGGCGGAGAAGACAAGCTGACAGAAAATGTGACGTTGAATTTTGCTGAGGTGGAATTCGACTACACGAATCAGTTGCCAACGGGTGGAGCGGGTACGATGGTACCGTTCAAGTTCGATATCTCGAAGAATGCCTGATTGAATCGAAGTTGAGGCCGACTGAGTTCCTGCATCCAATGCCAATTGAATTGGTTTCGGAAGTTTTTATCGACAAATTGACGCCTGCCGCAGCGATGTCGCTGTGGCGGGTGTTTTGTAATTGTTTTGCTATGGGAATGTGCCATGAAAGCGTTGGACTTATTGCGCAGCGGCGATGTTGAGCAGGCATTAGTCCAGCTTCAAAACGAAGTCCGCAGTAATCCGGCCAATTTTAAGGACCGTGTCTTTCTCTTTCAGATGCTGGTCGTGACGGGACAATGGGATCGTGCCATGACCCAGTTGAACGTCGCGGGCGAGCTCGATGCAATTGCCTTGTCGATGGTGCAAACCTATCGCGAGGCACTGCGGTGTGAAGTTTTTCGCCAGCAGGTTTTTGCGGGAAAAAGACTTCCACTTGTCTTCGGCCAGCCCAAAGAATGGGTGGCACATCTGCTCGAATCATTTCGCCTGCTGGCTGATGGAAAAATTGCGGAATCGCAGACGTTGCGAGAAATGGCGTTCGACGCAGCCCCCGCACAAGCCGGGACGATCACCGTCGGAGAAAAGGATGAGCATCGTTTCGAATGGCTTGCCGACGCCGACCAGCGAATGGGGCCAGTTTTAGAAGCGATTATCAATGGAAAGTACTATTGGATCCCGTTGGAAAATGTGAGTGAGTTGCAAATCGATCCTCCGGCAGATCTGCGGGACGTGGTTTGGATGCCCGCACACTTTGAATGGACCAACGGCGGTGAGACGGTGGCGTTGATCCCCACGCGATACCCAGGATCGGAATCGAGTACTGATCCCCGGATCCGCCTAGCTCAGAAAACGGAATGGTCAGAGGTCAGTCCAGAACTTTTGATCGGACTGGGGCAGCGGATGCTGGCCACGGATTCAGGCGAATATCCACTGATGGAGGTCCGTAAAATCGTATTCGATGCTCCAACAGTGGAGGACGCCGTCGATGGCTGAGCTGACGACTCAAGAACGCCTTCAGCCGTCGCTGCTCGACCGACTGACGGATGACGAACCTGATCAGACGAACGAATCGCGCGAGCGACGGGTGCTGTCGCTGCCTCGATTGCGCGAAGCCGTACTGCGAGACCTCGCCTGGTTACTGAATACCACGCACCTTGAGGTCGTGGACGATCTTAAAAATTACCCGCATGTGGCCAAGTCGGTGCTGAACTATGGCCTGCCTGAACTGGCGGGTGTCAGCATCGTGGGACTGGATGCTTTCGCCGTTGCGCGGCGTGTCAGGGAATGTATCCTCAATTTCGAGCCGCGACTTCGACGCGACACGTTAGAAGTCCGTGTCAGTAATGCATCGGATGAAACCTATAATCATCGTTCAATGGAGTTCGAAATTTTTGGCGAATTGCTCGCCAAACCGATCTCGTTGCAATTGTTTCTGAAGACCGAGATCGATCTTGAGACTGGAACGGTGGACATCGTCGATGCCCGATAACGGTCACACGCCGCCGAATGCATTGGACCTGGTGTAAAAACATGGATCCCCGACTGCTCAAGTACTATAACCGAGAACTACAGCATATTCGCGAGATGGGTGCTGAATTCGCCGACGAATTCCCCAAGATCGCCGGTCGACTGGGCCTGGAACAACTTGAGTGTGCTGATCCGTATGTTGAGCGACTGCTGGAAGGGTTCAGCTTTCTGGCCGCTCGCGTTCAATTAAAGCTCGATGCCGAGTTTCCACGATTTACGCAGCACTTGATGGAAATCGTCTATCCAGATTACCTGGCACCGATACCGTCGATGGCGGTTGTTCAGTTTCATCCAAACCTCTCTGACGGCGGGCTGGCGAAGGGCTTTGTTCTGCCGCGCGGAACCGGTTTAAAGAGTATTTTAGGCAAGGATGACCAGACCCCCTGCGAATACCGTACGGCTCAGGCCACAACCTTGTGGCCGCTGGAAATCGTTCATGCCGATTATATGACTCGTGATACCGCCGCGTTTGAGATGCCAAAGCTTCCCGGTACCCCGCAAGTAAAGGCCGCCCTCCGGCTGCGGTTGAAAACAACAGGGGGATTAAAGTTCGACCAACTCTCACTCGACAGCTTGATTGTCTATCTGAATGGAGTCGATCAACTTCCCGTTCAACTGTACGAGCAACTCCTGTCGAATACGGTGGCTGTCGTCGTTCGACCTGTTAAACGTCCTTCACCGTGGCAGGAAGTTCTCAAGCCGAACAGCATCCATCGCGTGGGGTTCGATGATAGCCAGGCACTGCTTCCGAGTACGCCCCGTTCGTTTCAGGGGTATCGCCTGCTGCAAGAGTACTTCGCATTTCCACAACGCTATCTGTTCGTCGAATTGACAGATTTGTTACGCGGAGTGAAGCGCTGCGCGGAATCGGAAATCGAGCTGGTCTTTCTTTTCAACCGACGCGATCCGTCGCTCGAGAATAACGTCGAACCGTCACATTTCGTGCTGGGATGCTCTCCCGTCGTGAATCTCTTTCCGCGACGGGCCGACCGAATTCATCTGACAGATCAGACGTCAGAATACCACCTCGTTCCTGACCGAACCCGGCCAATGGATTTCGAAGTTCATACCGTGACGGGACTGCGGGGATACGGAACTGCCGCCGAAGATGAATTAGATTTCTTGCCGTTTTACGCTCATAATGGCCGTGCCCATCAGGGAGCGTTTTACACGATCCATCGCACTCCGCGACTACTTTCATCGCGTCAGCAACGGACCGGAGCCCGCGCAACTTACATTGGAAACGAAGTCTACCTGTCGATTGTTGATGGCGCCGAGGGACCGTTTCGGCATACCTTGCGGCAATTGGCACCCGAGGTCTTTTGTACGAATCGCGACTTACCATTACAAATGCCGATCGGGCGAGGCAAGACTGACTTTACGCTCGATGTCAGCGCGCCGGTTTCGTCGGTCAGGTGTATCGCTGGTCCCACAAAACCTCGGCAGCCGCTGGTCTACGAAGATGGTGAAGTCTGCTGGCGACTGATCAGCCACCTGTCGCTCAACTATCTTTCAGTTGTCGGGGACGATCAGTTGAAGGGGGTCGAGTCGCTGCGCGAAATGCTGACTCTTTACGGCGACGCGAGTCAGCCGACGACCCGTAAACAGATTGAAGGACTGGTAGGGGTCGCCTCTAAACCTATCATCCGCCGTCTACCGGTGGCCGGTCCCATTACGTGCGGGCGCGGTGTTGAAATTGCTGTGACTTTCGACGAAGCCGCGTTTGAAGGGAGCGGAGTGTTCATTCTCGGAGCCGTACTCGACGAATTCTTCGCCAAGTACGTCTCGATCAATTCTTTCACTGAAACAGTCGTGCAGACGCTCGACCGAGGGGAGGTAGCTCGATGGCCGGCGCGGATCGGGCGGAGAACGGTGCTGTAGACCTCCACGAACAGCTCCAGAAAGCTCCGCATCATTTCGATTTTTTCCAGGCGCTGCGGCGACTGGAATGCACCTATCGCGATCTGCCGCGACTGGGTGAATCGCTGCGCCCGTCGGATGATCCGCTTCGCTTTGCTCAAGAAGCCACACTCGCTTTTGCCAATTGTACTTTGTCATCGTTCCAACCCGGGAAGAATGGCCGTCCCTGGCGGCTGACCACGAATTTCTTCGGGTTGCTGGGCCCCAATGGCCCGCTTCCTGAACACCTGACCGAGTATGCTCGCGACCGGCTGCGCAATGCCAACGACCCGACGTTCGTCCGGTTTCTTGACCTGTTCGTCCATCGGCTGTTGCTGTTGTTCTATCGCGCTCGTTCCATGTCCGAACCGACGTTTCAGTTTGATCGGCCTGAGACCGACCGCTTTCACTTGTATATCGGCGCACTGTGTGGACTTGGGCTTGAGTCCCTGCGTGACCGTGACGCGCTACCCGATCACGCCAAACTCCATTTCGTCGCACACTTCGGCAGTTCTGCGAAAAGTGCTGAACGGCTGCAATCGCTGTTGAGTGATCTACTTTGCGTCCCTGCAGTCATCGATGAATTCGTCGCACACTGGATGGTGCTTCCTGACGATTGCCGATGCAAGCTGGGAGATTCGCCATCAACGGGCACATTGGGTGTCTCGGCCATTCTGGGCGATCGAGTCTCGGATTGTCAGCACAAGTTCCGGGTGACGCTAGGTCCGATGGGGCGCGAGGATTACGAAGATCTGCTGCCCGAAGGACGGCTATTGCCCTTCGTTGTGTCGATTATCCGCAATTTTATTGGCGAGGAATTAGCGTGGGACCTGCGGCTTGTACTGCGTCGCGAGGAGGTTTCCACCGCCCAGTTGGGTTGCTCCGGGCGCCTGGGTTGGACGACGTGGATTGGCGACTATCCGGCTGATCGCGATGCAGACGACCTGACGCTGGACCCCGCAATTGCCGCCCGATATCGACGAACGATTAAAGAATCACACCCCAACACCAAACAATTTCACCCCACCGGGCCTGCCCCGGTGGATTAGGGCCTATGCACCAGTTCATCGAAGTAAAAAAACGAATTCGTAGGGCAAAGGCCCGATAACCACCCCCGCAGGGGGGGTGGGGTTTCGAGTACTGACAGACCATCAAATGAGGATACTATGAGAGAAATCAGTCGCGTCGCTCTGTTTGGCAAGCTGAACCCCGTTGCCTACCGGGGTATCGAAAGCGCTACCGTCTTCTGCAAGATGCGAGGTAACCCCTACGTTGAAATCGTCCACTGGTTAAACCAGCTCCTGCAATTGCAAGATTCGGACATTCATCGGGCGATCAAACAATTCAGCCTTGACCCTTCGAAACTTTCCCGCGACCTGACCGAAGCACTGGACCGGCTTCCTCGCGGTTCGACCTCGATTTCGGACCTCTCTTCTCAAGTCGAAGAAGCGGTCGAGCGAGGCTGGGTCTATGGTTCACTGATGTTCGGCGAAACACAGGTCCGGACTGGATACCTTCTGGTCGGTATGCTCAAAACACCCTCGCTGCGGAATACGCTGCTGGGGATTTCCAAGGAATTTGGAAAGATCAGTGTCGAAACACTGACCGAAAAGTTCGAAGAGATCGTCAAAGGCTCGCCAGAACAAGGGCTGACCGCTTCGGATGGCTTTCAGACTGGTGGCGGTGCTGCGCCCGGCGAGGCAAGCGGTGCGATGGCTCCGGCCCAGATGGGTAAGCAGGAGGCACTGAAGAAATTCACCGTTGATCTGACCGAACAGGCACGCAGCGGCAAGATGGACCCGATCGTTGGCCGTGACGACGAAATCCGCCAGGTGGTCGATATCCTGATGCGACGTCGCCAGAACAACCCGATTCTGGTTGGTGAAGCGGGGGTCGGAAAAACAGCAGTCGTCGAAGGCTTTGCCCAGCGGATCGCTCGCGGCGATGTTCCTCCCAGCCTGAAAGACGTGGAACTTCGTGCGCTGGATGTCGGCCTGTTACAGGCTGGGGCCAGCATGAAGGGGGAATTCGAACAACGACTTCGCTCGGTCATCGACGAAGTCCAGGCCAGCCCCAAACCAGTGATTTTGTTCATCGACGAAACCCACACGCTGGTCGGTGCCGGTGGTGCTGCCGGGACCGGTGACGCCGCAAACCTGCTGAAGCCAGCACTGGCACGCGGCACGCTGCGAACGATCGGTGCCACAACCTTTGCCGAATACAAAAAACATATCGAGAAAGATCCCGCACTGACTCGTCGGTTCCAGACCGTCCAGGTCGACGAACCTGATGAAGCCCGGGCGATCCTGATGATGCGCGGCGTGGCGTCAACGATGGAAAAACACCACAAAGTTCAGATTCTCGACGAAGCTCTCGAAGCGGCAGTCAAACTTTCACACCGATATATTCCGGCTCGGCAGTTGCCTGACAAGTCGGTCAGCCTGCTCGATACGGCGTGTGCCCGAGTCGCAGTCAGCCTGCACGCGACCCCTGCCGAAGTCGACGATTGCCGCAAACGGATCGAAGCTCTTGAAACCGAATTGGGAATCATCGGTCGAGAACGGGCGATCGGTATCGATATCGGTAAGCGAGAAACCGACGCCGCTGAACTGCTTGCTACGGAAAAAACACGTCTGGCAGAACTTGATACCCGCTGGAATGCCGAGCGGGCGCTCGTCGATGAATTACTCGATCTGCGCGCGAAGTTGCGAGCGGGCATCCGGCCAGTAGAAGGGACCGGCAGCAAACTCGAAGCTGATGCGGCCGCTGCTGCCGCGCCGGTAACGCCACCGGCTGACCCGAAGACGGAAGCGGAACGTGAGACCGAGCGGCTTGCGCTCCTCGAAAAATTGAAGGGGGTGCAGGACAAGCTGACAGCACTGCAAGGGGAAACCCCGCTGATTCTGCCGACGGTCGATTATCAGGCAGTCGCTGCGGTCGTCGGGGACTGGACCGGTATTCCAGTCGGCCGCATGGCACGCAACGAGATCGAAACGATTCTCAAAGTGGCACATCACTTGGGGCAGCGTGTCATTGGTCAGGATCATGCGATGGAAATGATCGCCAAGCGAATTCAAACCTCACGAGCCGGACTGGACAACCCCAGCAAGCCAATCGGCGTCTTCATGCTGGCCGGAACATCTGGCGTCGGTAAGACCGAAACCGCTTTAGCCTTGGCCGAGGCGTTATATGGTGGCGAGCAAAACCTGATCACGATCAACATGAGCGAGTTTCAGGAAGCCCATACCGTCAGCACGCTGAAGGGGTCGCCACCCGGCTACATCGGTTACGGGGAAGGGGGGGTACTGACGGAAGCGGTTCGCCGCAAGCCTTATTCAGTTGTGTTGCTCGACGAAGTCGAGAAAGCACATCCTGACGTCCACGAGATGTTCTTCCAGGTGTTCGATAAAGGTTATATGGAAGATGGCGAAGGCCGCTTCATCGACTTCAAGAACACGTTAATCCTGCTGACGACCAACGCAGGGACCGATCTGATTGCAGGACTGTGTAAAGACCCTGAACTGATGCCCAATCCCGAAGGAATGGCCAAGGCGCTTCGCGAACCGCTGCTGAAGATCTTCCCACCCGCACTGTTGGGCCGTCTGGTTGCGATTCCCTACTATCCATTGAGCGACGAGATGCTCGGGAAGATCGTCAAGCTGCAGCTCAACCGGATCAAGAAGCGAGTCGAGGCTCGTTATAAAATTCCGTTCGAGTACGGCGACGACGTGGTCAAGCTGGTCGTCTCACGGTGTACCGAAAGCGAATCGGGCGGACGAATGATCGACGCCATTCTGACGAATACGATGCTGCCAGACATTTCTCGGGAATTTTTGACACGGATGATGGAAGGAAAGGCGATCGAGAAGGTCCGCGTCGGGGTTACAGAGACGGGCTTTTCCTATGATTTCGGTCCGGAGTCATGACTTGACGGGTGGTTGAAGTGCATGTTTGTTGAAAGACAAAAGTCATTTCTTACCTATAGTGACATCCACATATTTTCGGAGATTTTGACACATGGCTTCTTTTACCGTCTATTGCCACGGTACTGGTTTCAACCGTGTTAAGAGGGTACTGAAACAAACGAACTGGTCGCTTGGTTCCACAACCATACTGCGGGTGTTGAGGCCACGGTTGCAAGGGGGGAGGTAACCATTTTGGTCGCTACCTCATCAACGAAGCGCGGTGGAACGGCCGTCGTCTTGCCTACACAGGTCAACCCCATGACGGGCAACATGGAGAAATCTCAGCGTCAGCGAGATTCAACGATCAACGCAGGCGATGCTTTTGATGCCATTCCGTCCTTGCGCGGGTTCGAGTTCGGATCTGAGCGTGATGTATCTGGCTCATCATCGAGTAATCGAGTGCAGCCGTTTTTTCACTTAAAAAGTACGTTAGTCAGTCCAGCGTGGGGCCTCAAGAGCGGCTTGAGTGCCACTAAATTAGTACTCGACAGGTTTTTTTAGACACGTTCCTGACGTTTTTTCACTTACCTTATTCAGCCTGAAACCACGACATAAGGATCAATTAATGGATACCCGGAACAATATCGACGCGGCAACCGGCTTTGGAAAGTTTGACCTTCAACTGGTCCGGAATGGCGTTCTAAACGTCAATATCAAAGTTAAAATGGTAGTCCCAGGAGGAATGTATTTCCCCAACGAGGGAACTTACGTGCGTGATTGGCAGAGGAGAATCAACGAGATGTGGAGCAACAAGTTGACCTTCCGTCATCCAGGTCTCCAGAGAGACATCGTCGCTCGATTTAACGTACAAAAAGTGCTCGCAGGCGAGCACTTTACAGTTTACATTATTAACGGTTACGACGGTGGGGCGGGTCTTAAGTTCGCAGCCCCGAATAGCGACCCTGCTAACGTCGGCACGGGGAATCTCTACCTTGCGCTCGGCCCAGCTTCCAACAACACGCACACCCAACAGAACGCAGGCGTAATAGGTGGCGTTCGCCAGCATGCACTTGATAATATCCGCAACCCCGTTGTTACGGCAACTGGCGTTGACTTCGTGGATGTGACTCTGGATCGCAATGGCAACGCGTGGACCGTGTCCGCCGGGTCCCAGGCGACGCTCAACACTTTCTGCGCTGACATCATGGGAACTGGCGTAACCGGCCAACCACTTTACGTTCACGGGGCGTCGGGTCTTCAAGATAAGGCCAACGCGCTGGTGAATTGCGTTATTAATTATATTCGGACAAGAGGGGTGACTAATCAGATCAATCCCAACGCTGAGAAGTTGAGTCGGAAGTGGAAAGCACCAGGGACGGCTCACAAGGCGACGGCCACCGTGCGTGTCGAAATCGAGGATGTCGCGACCGCTTACCGGCGATATTTCGGGAACTACGTCGTCACTTCCCATGAGTTCGGACACTTGATTGGACTACCTGACGAATACCTGGACTACTCAGGGTTCACTAACGCTACGATCCGAGATTCCCAACCAAACTGGGATAACCTCTGTACCAAGTGGCACCTCGCGCAACGTAATTGGCATACACAGTTCAATGACAGCATTATGTCGATTGGAACGAAGGTTTACCCTTCGCACGCCGCTACCTTAATCGAAGCTTTGGACGCCATGACGAGTCAGGCACCGAACGCTTTGGCGGCAAATTCCTGGACCCTCGTTTCGCCGACATAAGGAACACATCAATCGGAGAGTACGACGTTAGATCCAGATTTGAGAAAGCCGGTAGGCGCCAAACGCGTTAGGTGCTCGTAGCACGTTTGTTGAGAAGGGGATTGTATTTTGAAGGAATCCGTTCAACGTTTCAACCAAACACTGGCGGACATAACCATTAACGACCTGGATTCGAAACCACATACCGGAGCTGGCCCCTCATTCGAACAAAGATCATACAGCCATCAACTCAGGCTGTGTTCAGGACTTTCAGACAACCATTATTCCGATGCCCGCGAAGGCATCCAAGCCATGCAGCTGGCACTTTCGCCTGTTGTTAAGGATTCCTCACTTTACGATTAGGAGAGCCTGTTTATGCCGTTCGTGTCTCAATCGTTAAATGATGTCGACTCAGGTACAGGTTTCGGGCAATTCGACTTACAGTTGGTGCAGGGAGCAAATTTACTCAACGTCACCATCAAAATGTATTTCATCGACGGTCGAACAAACCCGACAACAACCTTGGCCACGTTTGTCCATGATATGGCGGCGAGGGTTAGAGAGAAATGGAACAACAAGATTCAACTGCGGAGCGCAGCCGGTGAAACAGTGACTGTTCGGTTCATTCTGCAGCAATCGGTAGCGCAAGGGGGATCGCATTTCAGTGTGATCGTGTTGGATGGCAATTATGGTGCTGGCTCGGGCTTGAAATTTGCGACTGCGGGCGGAGGAGGCGATCCATGCGGCGTTGGCGCCAACAATATTTACCTCGAACTTAAGGGGATAGACAACGTCACCTATGCCGTTGGCGGAGCTGCCAATTTGCAAGCCGGTGTGACGAGCATGGAACGAGCAGGGGCATTGATGGCAGCGCGCGATGCTGTCGTGAACGCCGCACCTGGCGGTGTCCAAGCCTTCAACGTGAATCTATTGAGACAAGCCGGAGGCAATTGGATCGTCGACCCAGTTGAAAGACCGGCTCTGAATCAGTTCTGCGCGTCGATTGTGAACACACCGCAGTGGCTGGTACAGCCACCGCTTTTGGTCACCAGTCAGTCTGGAATACAGACCAAGGCAGATGCTCTTGTTCAGTGCGTCGAGCAGTACATCCGTGGGCAAAATGTTACTGGTAACATCACAACTAACGCTACTAAGGTCAGGAGAAAATTCCGATTCCCCGGAACAGCTCACAAAGCCGGAGCCTCCGTGCATATTCAAGTTCTCCCACATGCTGAGATGGTAAAGGCGTGGCAATCAGATTACGTCGTCAGTGCCCACGAATTCGGGCACTGCTTTGGCGTTCCGGATGAGTATCTTGACTACAGTACCTTCGCGAACGCAACGATCAGGAATTCGCAGCCACTTTGGGATGGGCTTTGCACGGCCTATGGTGCCCCGCAGCGAAATTGGCATTCCCAATTCAACGGAAGCCTAATGTCGCTGGGTTCAACGGTTTACCCAGCCCACGGTGTGACGATCTGCAACGGACTTGACACGATGACCCAGGCGGCCCCCAATAACATGCCCGCAGGCTCGTGGAATGTGGTGTAAATTGATAAACAAGAGAAGCACTCGTAAAAATTCGTTACGTAGAGGACCGCATGATGAAGGAAGCTATTGCGCGTTTTGACCAAACGCTCGCCGCCGCAGCCAATAGCGGAGTACAGGAACTCGTGGATCTGGCCGCATGTATTACACAGATCATGCAGACCTCGAGCCAAGGCGCTACGGCAGCGGCCAAGCGATATCTGGGTGAACAGATGTCGCTTGGTTACCACCGGCAGGATAGCCTGGCGATCCAGAATCACCGGCACAACGTCCGGGGTGCATTGCTCGCGCAGATCGTATTACGGACGGGGGGCGCACACAACGCCAGCAAGACCAATTTGTTGGCGATGACCCCACTAGCACTTCGCAACCACGTTCAGGGGCTGTTTGCCCACGCAAACAAAGCTCATCCGGTCATCAACCATTCGGGACAATGCGCAGCTAACTTTGCGCTGTGCGGCCGCGGGGGGCTTCATCACAAGTTGCATTATGTGAGCAGCTCCGGCCACACTGCACATTTATGCTTTATCCCCACTCGTGAAATGGTATGGCTCCGAAGCGTGCGCATCGGCGCGGTGACACACAATAACGTGGCCCCATACGGCGACGGAGCGAATTTCAATCGAGTCCTGTTTGCCCCCTGGTATCCAACGACAATAAGTGCCACCGACAGCCCCGCCAGCCCGCATGCGAACCGATCGACGCTTGATCTGACCATCGAGGATAAGCACTCGCACACATGCGACAAGGCCATCGGTCCATGCTACTGTCAACAAAACAAGGTGGCTCCCGAACCCTTCGTAATGCTCAAGGCGCCACTGGTCGATTCCGAGCTCGTGCAGGAACAGCGTTATCAGTACAACGACTCAGGTGACGTCGCGACATGGGATCGCCAGAATATTGCGGATGACGCCAATGTCGATCCGCACTGGACGAACATCCCCGGCGGTCATTTCATCCTGACGCGTGAACTCTTTCAGCAAGGAAATGACTGGAAGCTTCGCTTTACGAAGGAGCGGGGCAACGATAACACCGTCATTGGAAGCGAGACGGTTGACGTCATTGCCATTCCGTAGTGGCTCGTCCGGCGGGGTGACGCGCCGCCCCGACAAACAAAACCAAGAGGAATCACTGCAGGAACAGCGGACACGATCACGGGGACACCGCCTTTACGCAGGTTTCGGCAGTCAGCCAGGCAACAGATGCGTTGGAATAGGCCGAGGACTTCGCTGTTATGCCAGCAGAAATGGTGTGTGTGTGTGTGTCGATTTGCGCGCGGCGAAACACACGGGATCGGTGGAGAGCTAAGAACTTGAGAGTCCCGCCACACTATTCTGAAAGTCGCTGCTATTTCGCTTCAAAAACACTTCACGCGTTGCTCGAGGGGCTTTTTTTGCGTTCGGTTTGGTTCGTAACCAGGGGCGGAAGACGCCCGTGGCTTTACTCGGCCGCCGCCATGCGGCTTATGATGCGGGCCGAACGTGCGCACGAGATTGCGGCCACGCGTTTAGAAAACACGCTTCGTGCGTTACCTCTTCTAAGTTACGAACAACATCATCGTGGCGGAAACATTCCAGACGCGCAGGCGTCGCCTCGCGAAAACTTCGCTCATAAGCACCTTCCAAACGTTAAGAAAGTACTCTTATTGCTCTAATGACTTGCAACACCTACATTTTTATAATTCATGTCGTTGCTTATTTCGTTTGGTGAAAACAGGGGGCGGTTTGGAAGAATCCCAGGATAACGGGACGCGTGACCGGCGGGATCGTGACACTCCTCTAAGACACCGGGCTGGTGACGAAATACAAGAGGGAGTTTTTTACAGAAGGACGCGAAGAAAACGAAGTGAGGAAAACAATCAACGAACGAAACAACCACAAAATGATCACGTTGATAAGCTTCAAATGTGACAAAACGCCTATAAAACATGGAACTTGGCCAACCGTGTCGAAGTTGGCCAACGTTTTTTTGATGATTGCTGTAGAGCTTGGAAGAATGGGACTTTATGGGACCTATAAGTCGTATAGGCCCCATAAGACGTATTTGACATTATGGGACGGATGAGGTTTCCGGGAGCGGCATTTAAGCAAGCGTAAGGGATTGATCAGCCCAAGGGATACGATTGCCAGGCCATCTGATCGAGCGGGATGCTGACCAACCGGTTGACCAACTGATCGGGGCCGTGGAAATGAGGGGTGCCGTCCACGTCTTGTCCCATCAAAACGAGGTTGGCACCGGGAAACAACGTGCATAAGTCGGTTGCTGCCATGTGGGCTTCGCCGGGGCTGTTGATCAGGCCGAGTCCGACGAGGACGACAACGCAGCGTCGGTCACCCAGGGTCAGTTCGGCTGCCTGGATCTGTCGAGTTGATTCGACGATCGGTTCGTTAACCACGACACGGGGAGCGGCTGGTTTGTTTGCGTGTTCAGCACATTCGGAACAATCGACTTCGTCAGATGCAATCACTTCCCGTAGCAGCATGGCTTCGACTTCGACCCGTCGTGACCGATCGACGGTTGCACAATGCCACTGCGAGCCCGCCTTGACGCGGACAATTTTCGTGCCGGCGGGCATGTCATCGACCGCCTGACATCCAACCAGCCAGGGTTGACCGGATTGGTCTGAAGGACGGCATTCGTAAGCCCAGGTTGCCATGAAAAACTCCTTATGTGAAGTGCCACACGAAAGATTGTCACCGAAGGGAATCAAAGATGCGAGCCTGACAAGCTGGACGCGACTTTTAGGGTCGAGTATCAACTACCTCGTGTCACGACGTTGCCCGTATGGAGTCGTTTTGACGAAGGCCGATCTTTGATAGGAATGCCCTGTGGCGATTGATTTTGACGACATTTTGAATCGAGGTGGAAACGAACTGATTCAGTTCCTCCATTATTGTGTTTACTCAGTGCAGTTGGCCCCAATCTTCATATTATTGGCAAGGGATTACCGGATGAGGCCGACGGTCAGCGGCGCGCTCGCGCTGTATGCCAACTTTTGTGCGACGGGTGCACCGGCCCGGATCAAGGCTGATCACGTGCTGGCTCCTCGAAATTTGCAGCTTGACCAATTGGTGCTCCGCATGACGGCACAGCAGCGGGTTTTCGATGAAGCTCAGCAACAGCAGCAAAAGGAAGCCGAGGCTGACGTTGTTGCAAACACCGAAGGGCGACGTGGTCCGCCGCCGCCATCGCCGGTCATCTTTCTGTTCGACGACGTGGTTGCGCATGTACGAGGCGATCTCGATGGCCCACTCCATACCGCTGCACGTGCCTTCGATCCGACTTTCAGACCGATGCAGAACCTGCCAGGTGGTCGGCTCAATGTCGGTCAGCGGGCGTTCGTCGAAAATGTGTGGCGACCACGGGTCCGTCCGCAGCTTGTGGCGGCAGGTTTCTGGCGGGCGGCAGACCTGGGGCAGTAGAAGTAGAAGAACTGATGCAACGTTTGGTAAATCCAGGAACACTTGATGAATGCCGATACATCTCCACCGAATCCTACTCCTGGCCCTCTTCGTGGTGAGGTGGCCATACCGCTGACCGAGGCCCTTGCGATGGCTCAATCGCTGCAGCGGGACGGTTTTCTGGGCGAGGCGGAAAGTGTTTACCGTCAGATCGTCGCGAGGAAACCGAATCAGCCTGAAGCGCTCCACTTTCTTGGGGTTCTTCTGAGTCAGACTGGCCGGCGCGACGAAGGAGTGGAGTTGATCCTGGCAGCCCTGGAGTTGAAACCGAATTACGTGGACGCCTTCAGTAATCTCGGCCACGTGCTGCAAGAGTTAGGACATCTTGAGGAAGCCGAAGAGGCGTATCGGCACGCGATCAAACTGGATCCCGATTTCGCCGACGCCCATTTAAATCTGTCCGCACTGTTATACGAATGCGGGAAATACGAAGAGTCGCTCAAACATTCCCAACGTGCGATGGAGATTGCTCCCATGCAGTCTCAGGCTCATGTCATTGCAGGCGAAGCGTTCGCCAAAGAGGGACGTCACGCCGAAGCGGCCGAAGCCTACATGCGTGCGATGGAACGGAACCTGTTTCACGCCGGGGTTCACGAAAAAATGGGGATTTCGCTGCTGCGGATGGGTCGTACGGCAGAGGCGATTGATATTTATCAGCGCTGGATCAGTCTCGATCCCGACAATCCCCGGCCTCATCATCATCTGGCGGCCTGCACGGGGATCGGCGTCCCGGCCCGTGCTTCCAATGAATACATACGTGAGGTCTTCAATCGCTTCGCTGCCACTTTTGACGAGCGACTGACGGCGTTGCAATATTCAGCGCCTGCTCTGGTGGTCGAATCGGTGGGGGCCGAACTGGGTGAGCCACAGGCTCAATACGCAGTGCTCGACGCGGGCTGCGGGACAGGGCTTTGCGGTGCAGGGATTCGACCGTTTGCAAAACGATTGACCGGTGTTGATCTCTCTTCAAAGATGCTGGCGAAGGCCGAGGAACGGAAACTGTATGATGAGCTGATTGAATCCGAATTGACCGAATACCTGTTGCGTTCGCCTCAGAGCTTCGACGTGATCATTTCGGCCGACACGTTGATTTATTTCGGCGAATTGAGGTCGGTCATGACGGCAGCCGCAGCGGCACTGCGGCCTCAGGGTCGATTCGTGTTTACGTTGGAAAAAGTGGAATCGGCGGATGCTCCCGATGGTTTTCGGTTGGAAAGCCACGGAAGATACGCGCACTCGATGGAGTATATTCGCAACGTGATCGAGCAGGCTGGGCTCAAGCCAGGCGAAATTACAGAGATATTTGTGCGGACGGAAAGACGCGAGCCTGTGAAGGGTTTGCTTGCCGTCGGACGTAAACCTTGACGATTGACGTACGCGATCCGATGCCGATAGCTTGGTTATTCACGGATGTTGTCACATTCGCGGCGAGTCTTTTCCGGTCGGAAAAGGGGTTGCAACGATGCCGCCAGTGAGCGGCTTGGTGAATGCGGTTAAATGGATACAGGATCACCTGATGAGCGCAGATTCAACGACTTCCGAAAAGCCTCATCGTAATGAAGTGACGATGTCGCTGGCCGAGGCGATTGCCATCGGCCAGACAATGCAGCGTAATGGTTATTTCCGCGATGCGGAAATCATTTATCGGCAGATCCTGGCGGCAAAACCACATCAGCCTGATGCGCTTCACTTTCTGGGAGTTGTCCTGACGCAGACCGGTCGTCGGGACGAGGGAATTGCATCAATCATGGCGGCCCTTGAAGTGAAGCCGGATTACGTGGATGCGATCAGTAATCTGGGAAATGTGCTGCATGAGCAGGGTCTTTTCGGTCATGCCGAAGCGGCCTATCGGCGGGCCATTCAACTGAAACCCGATTTCGCAGACGCCTACTTGAACCTCGCTGCTCTGGTTTTTGAAACGGAGCGATTTGAAGAAGCTGTCGTGCTTTCCCAGCGCGCGATGGAGCTTGGCCCGACGATCCCTCAGGAACGCCTTGATGCAGCGAATGCACTCGCCAGGGAGGGTCGTCACGCGGACGCTGCCGAACAATATCTTCGCGCGGCGGAACGAGACCTGTTTCATGCAGGGGTTCACGAAAACATGGGTCAGTCGCTGCAGCGTCTGGGTCGACTGGACGAGGCAGAGAAAGTCTATCGGCGCTGGATCAACCTCGATCCGCACAATCCCCGCCCTCATCATTATCTGGCCTCTTGCACGGGAGTCGACATTCCGTCGCGTGCTTCCAACGAATTTATTGTGGATGTGTTTGATCGATTCGCGGCAACATTCGACGAGCGACTGACGGCACTGGAATATTCAGCACCCGCGGTGGTGGTCAAGGCGGTCAGGGATGAGTCGGGCGAGCCGCAGTCTAAATATACGGTACTCGACGCCGGTTGCGGGACGGGATTGTGTGCTGCCGGGATCAAGCCATTTGCTAATCATCTAACGGGAGTTGACCTTTCTCCAAAGATGCTCGCGAAAGCGCGGGAACTGAACTTATACGACAAGTTGATCGCGGAGGAGTTGACCGAGTACTTGTCGCGTTCTCCAGTGTCCTTCGACGTGATCATTTCGGCCGACACACTGATTTATTTTGGTGAACTCGCAACGGTGACGGCAGCGGCAGCAGCAGCTCTGCGGCCGAATGGTCGATTCATTTTCACATTAGAACAAGCCGATCTCATGGATGCTCCCAATGGCTTTCTTCTCGCAAGCCATGGACGATATGCACATACGGAAAGTTACGTGCGAACGGTACTAGAACAGTCAGGTTTCGAAGTCGCCGGGATTACCGAGACATTTTTGCGACTGGAGGGAAGTACGCCAGTGAAAGGGTGGCTGGCAATCGGTCGTAAGGCACAGGGAAGGGAACCATCACCTGTGTTTGATCCAACGTCCTGATATTATGCTCTTAAACCGCAAACGATTCCGCGTCTGAATTTTGGTGATCATCAAAGACTATGGTTAGAGAATTCGAAGTAACCACCCCGTTGGGTGACGATGTGCTGCTCTTTCGCCGAGTCACGGTCACGGAAGAGCTTGGTCGCATGTTCGAAATCCAGCTTGAACTGGTCAGTAAGCAGGGGAGCATTTCACTCAGCGACCTGCTTGGAAAAGGAATAACCATTAAGGTCATGCTCCCCACAGGTGGCGAGCGATATTTTCATGGAATGGTCAGTCGATTTGTCCAAGTAGGAATGCTCGGGAACTATTATACCTATCGGGCGATTCTTCATCCCTGGTTGTGGTTTCTTACGCGGACGGCCGATTGTCGCATTTTTCAGAAAATGACAGTCCCCGCGATCATCAAACAAGTTTTCGGCGACCAGGGTTTCAGCGATTTCGAAGATAAGCTCAGCGGTCAATACACGGCGTGGGACTACCGTGTTCAGTATCGCGAGACCGCGTTCGCGTTTCTCAGTCGCATGATGGAGCATGAGGGAATTTATTATTTCTTCAAGCACGAATCGGGTAAACACACACTGGTGTTATGCGACGGCCCGAGTTCTCATGCGGTGGCAGACGGTTATTCGACAATCCCGTATTACCCGCCAAGTCCTCGTTCCCCGAGGAGCGAGCACATATGGGAATGGGAACTCTGGCAAGAGGTTCAGCCCGTTAAAACGTCGCACACGGACTACGATTTCACCCGCCCGGCAGTGTCACTTCTGTCTCAGCTCAATGTTTCTCGAAGCCACGCATTGGCCAAGGGAGAGATTTTCGACTATCCCGGTTATTACCAGCAGTCTGCTGACGGGGACGCCTATATCAAGGTGCGACTGGATGAATGGAGCACTCAGTACGAACAAGTCAGCGGATGTGGAAACGCGAGAGGACTTAATACGGGAAGCCTCTTTTCATTGAGCGATTTTCCGAGGGATGACCAGAATCGTGAATATCTGATCGTTTCAACGGAAACATCCATGTATTCAAATCTCTATGAGACTGGTGAGAAGAACACCGATCCAGCGTTTCAATGCCGTTTGCGGGCGATCAGCAATACACAGACATTTCGGCCAGCTCGAATTACGCCAAAATCTGTGGTGCGGGGGCCACAGACGGCCGTCGTCGTTGGTCCATCAAAGAGCGAGATCTACACCGACGAATATGGTCGAGTGAAAGTCCAGTTCTTCTGGGACCGTCTCGGTAAGAACGATGAAAACAGTTCCTGCTGGGTCCGCGTTGGCCAGGGGTGGGCCGGCAAGACGTGGGGCATGATCTTTATCCCCCGAGTCGGCCAGGAAGTCATTGTCGATTTTCTTGAAGGTGATCCGGATCAACCGATCATCACGGGATCTGTTTACAATGCAGACCAGATGCCGCCTTACCCCTTGACCGCGAACATGACACAGAGCGGTATCAAGACTCACAGTACCAAAGAGGGAACGAACGATAATTTCAACGAGTTGCGTTTCGAAGACAAGAAGGGTGCGGAAGAGATCTTCTTTCATGCCGAGCGCGATTTTACTCGCGAAGTCGAAAACAACGATGTACTGACGGTTGGTCTTGAAAAGGACAGTGACGGCAATTTGAAGATCGGCGTGGCCGGCAAAGGGGTCGGCGATCAGACGATCACCCTGTTCAACAACCAGTCGCTGACGATTGGAAAGAAGATCGGCAGCGATGCTCCACCCGATGGGAGCCAGACGGTCGACATCTGGAAAAATCAGACCGTGACAATCGGAACGGGGAAAGCCGATTCCAGCGACGGAAGCCAAACCGTATCGATCTTCAAGAACCAGACGGTAACGATCGGAGCGGGAAAATCCGATTCAGGAGACGGCAGCCAGACGACGTCAATCTTCAAAGATCAGACGGTCACAATCGGCAATAACATGACACTCAAGATCGGCGATTCCCAGGCCGCCGATGGCAGTCAGACGATCGACATCTGGAAGGCGCGCACGGTGACGCTTAAGACAGGTGATGACACCCTGACCGTCACACAGGGGAATCAGAAGGTGCAGATCAGCGCCGGGACCAGTTCGCTGGAGGCCATGCAATCGATCACTCTGAAAGTTGGCGATAACAGCATTAAGATTGCACCGGATGGAATCACCATTAAGGGGACCATGGTAACGATCCAGGCCCAAGCCAAGTTTGGAGCCAAAGCACCGCTTTGTGAAGTCGCGGCAGACGGAATTCTGACTCTTAAGGGTGGACTTCTGAAGTTGAACTGACGTTCTTCAGCCCCACGAGAAATGGGAGAAGTCAACCATAGTCAGGCCATCATATTTTGGGTCGTACCCGGCATCGTGATCTGGATCACGCCAGCCCAGTTGCACATACATTGCGAGGTACTATTTAAACCTGGCATCCCACGGACCATAACCGTTGGCGAACCAGGAACCCAGGGAGCCGAAGTGACCGGGATGCAGGGCATCGGGGTTAAAACGCCCAACGCCGCAGCGGTTGCGGCAGCGACCATGGGATTAGCCATTGACTGACACATCCCGAAAGGGGGGATGTTCATCATCGGCACGTGGTCCATGATATTGGCCGCAGGCGGACCTTGACCAAGCACTGTCGGAACGGCAACGACCAGTGTGCTGGGGGCCAGTCCGAAACTGCACTTCAACATCGCACCCATCGAGACTTGCTGAGCCATGCCGGTGTTTCCCTTTCTGAAATCGCATGAGAAAAGAGGCTCCGTCATCATACTAGCGGCTAGAGTCAGGACCGAGAAGCCATGCATAGAATAGACCGGAGTGCAGGGCCAACGAGTTATCGTTCGTCACAAATGGCAATCAAATCGTGCAATGCACATAAATCTGTAAAAACGGACTATGGTCCGTTTTTAGAACTCAACACCTGCTCAGGGCATTAACAAAGCTTGGCGTGCCAGATTGGACAAACCATGCTTCAGCAACTCAGTCGTCAGAGCGATCGTTCGCTCGTCGGTTGGAATCGGACCCGAATCATTTTGGATTGTCAGCCGTCCCGTGACAATCGCCGTATTCAGTAGCGTATTTAATTCTTGATGAGTACGCTCGCCGTCCAGGTAACACAACAGTTCATGGTCGAGCGCCCCCAATTGAACTCGCTGGTGTTTGAGATTGGTAACAATCGACCCTGCCTTGGCCTGAAGTCGTGCATAAGGACTAGCGTTTGGTCGTTCCGGAACCACTGATTGGAAACGTGGGGTTGAGGTACTGATCTCGAAAAACTGCCTGAGATACATTTGCAGCACGAATTCTCCGATCACAATCCGATCCGTTCGGATTGACTCTTTGCCGTCGGTGACAGAGTCAAGTAACAACTGCACCGCCATTACCAGGTCTGTACAAATCATCGAATCGGGCCAGATTTGCTCTAAAACAGTCAGTGCGGCCTTGTGGACAGGTGACGTGACGGCCACCGTGTCGCTTCCCGTCGTGAATTCCCAGGCAGCGGTGTCATAGAGGTCCGACCCTTCTCCACTTCGTTTTAATGTTGAGGCGACACGGAATTCCGCCAGACGGGCCGGACCAATCTGCCGGTCGGGAATCTGATCGGCATGACACAATAGCGTCCGCCGAAAGGTTCTATTCTTGAGGAAATCAAGATATTGTTCGAACTCGACAATGTCCGGACCAACTTGTCCAAGCACGTTAGCAATCTCGGACGGTACGTTGACGGGAACCATTTCACTTAAATGCGGCTCAGCAAGATATCGTAAGCCTTCAACTTCGGCCCGTTTGATGAATTCATGAAAGAAAAGTGGTTCATTGTCATCTTCTAAATGCTCATGGTAAATATATGAATCATCACATTGCTTCAAGATATTGAGTTCACGACTAAGCAGCGTATGATAAGCAGGATCAACACCAGAGCTTGCAGTGAACAGGAAATCAAGCAAAGCTCTGGCCTGTTCAAGCTGAATCCTGGGATCGTTGAATTGGCGTGCATGGAACTTCATCATCCGCCTCACCATCCCGCGCATGAACCAGCCGGGATACGTGTTATAGCTGACGTAAGCCACTCCTTGAGGCGAAAGGTTTTTGTTGCAGATCCTTAGAATATGATCCTGGATGTTTCGCGGAACCCACGAGTAAACGCCATGGCAAATAATATAATCGAAGTGACCGTGAGCATCGCTGATGGTGTCGATACTGGCATGTTGCAGTTCGACATTTTTAAGGCCGAGTGCTGCGATCATTTTCTGCCCTTCATCGATCTGACGCAGAGACAGATCGACTCCGAGAAATGTTGCTCCTGGAATTGTCACTGCCATGGGAATCAGGTTGGCACCGCTGGAGCATCCCAACTCCAGCACTCGACTGTGATCGACGTCAGGCGGAGTTAATCCGAACAGTCGGGCCATCGCTGCCAGTTGATCAGGATGTGATTCACGATAGGGGTTTCCCCAGTAGGGGACAGCATCGTAACTATTGAACGGGTCCACACGTGAATCCTACGGTAGCTTCAGTCGCGGTGCCGGCTTGAACGGAGTTTGTTCATCGATGGTGATGTCCAACGTAGCCTTGCGGGTTTTATTTCGGATGATCGCTTCGGATTTCAGCTTATACTTGCCGGGCGGTACTTTCGAAAATGCAAATAATCCCTGGTCATCAGTGAGTATGGGCTGAAACGTCGCTGAGGGAAGGGCTGTTGTTTGGGATTTATCTCCGCCTGCTTTTTCCGAATTCGCGGCTGGCGTGCCCGCTGCTTTTGGGGCAGGCTCAACAAATTCGAGGCTGACTTTTGCGCCCGGCACCGGCCCCTTTTCGAATTCGACGGCTCCCCGTAATGTGACTCGAACTGCGGCGCGCTGCCGTTCCAGATCCTCAGGCGAACTGAGCACGGCAACGACCCGTCCGTATTCACTTTGGTTGCCAGCCTTGTCGGTCGCTCGCACAAGGATCAGGTAGCTACCGGGAGCCATTTTCTCGGTCGTCAGCTTGGCGACCCAAGTTCCATTTTGTGAGAGAATTGCGGGCGTTGGCGGTGGTTCTTTAGCGAAGCGACCGGTTCCTTCCAAGTCGAAGGAAACATCGACTTTGGCAACTCCGCTTAAATCGCCATCGGTCACCGTTGCTGCGACCTCAACATCTTTTCCGCTGACCAATACCCGGTCTGGACCGACCGCGATATTCGCCACTCGCGGTCCAGATCCATCCAACACGATTTCGACAGGATTGCTCCACGCATCGCGCCCTGAAACATTGGCGTGTGCAACGATGAGAGCACGTTGATTACAGACTCCGTCGGCTGGCAGAGAAACCACAAAATCACTCACGGTCGTATCGATCACCAGTCGGCCATCTGGTAGATATCCGCAGAGTCGGGATCTTGCCTGTCGATCAACAGTAAACCGAACGACGGTATCTTGTACTAACTCCCGGTCGAGTCCTTTATCGATTCCGACTTCCCAGTAACCCAGTCCATCCGCAACGCTCCCCGGTGGAGCATCGATTTCAACGTTCGCGTTAACGAACTTGCGGGGGCAAGCAAACAGGGAAGTCGAATCCCGTATGTTTGCGCGAATCACCAAGCTTCCAATATCCTCCGCAACTTCACCCCCTGGTTGTCGCGGCGAAATCTGATACCGGAAGGCACGTGGGAAACCGTCGATATCAATGGCGAGAGTCAAGTTCTCATTCCCCATGGGAACCGGAAGTATGAACTGCGTTTCCAGTTCGTCCTCTGCAATTTCTCCAATGGCCGTGCGGGTTGACGCCGTGGAAACTGACGAGCTTTTCATTTCGCAGCGAACTTTGATACGAGAAGCCGACTTTGTTTTGTCGGTTCGTCGGATCAGGATGTTAGCCAATTGCGACTCGGGCCGATATTCGACGCGAGACGTTACATATCGATGCGGCCGCTGTGGTGAGAATTCGAGATGTTTAAAAATCTTATTGCCATTACCGGATTCGGTAATGATCAGTAAGGCTCCGAACGGTAATTCAGCAATTCCAGCCTTAACGCCAAGCTTATCGTCAATCAGCGGCTTTTCGGGATCTGGCGGTAAGGGGCCGGTCAACGGGATGGCATGTGGCACGCGGTCCGCGTCAAGTTTAAAACCCGTGACGACCGCCAACCTGGGTCCGAGCGTGAGGCTTCGCAATAAACGTTCTGCATGTTCTTTGAGCAAAAGGCCCGACTGAAGTGGTAATGAAGGTTTGCGCTCGAGTGGAAACAGTTCCAGATCCAGCACTCGCGGCTGTCCATCGTTCTGGATAAGTAACTGGAACGCTGTACGCTTATTTGGAAACGGATGTAGTTGAAAACCGCTGTTTGATGCGGTCCAGCTTCGAGCAGGACCGTCAATCAGCAATTCGATCGTCTCGGGAATCGGGACGCGTACAGTACATTCATATCGAACGTTTGTGCTGCCTCCGGATGCCTTAACGATCAGTTTTGTTGGCGAAGTGCTCGAGCCCACTCGGCGAACTACGAATTTCAAAACTTTCCGAGCCCCTGGATTGAGGATCAATGACGGAGAACCTCGCTGCAGCGAAGGGTTCAATATCGAATCTTTTTGGTGGTGGTAACGACCGGACGAAGTCGCCACCGGTTCACGATAGACTGTGTAGTCAACAGGAAGTCGTACATCCAGCAAATCCCGGTCATAATCGATAGCAATCCAAGTGCTGCTTGGTGTGTTCAACCGGTTTTGGATTGTGACGAGTACCTCACCTTCGACTTCTTCTGACAAGGAAAGTTCAGGCGTTCCCGAAAGAATCATTGAGGGAGAGGAATTGGTGGCAAGTCGCGGAACAGGACCAATTGCCAAAGCGGCCTGCCTGTAGCTTTCGGCGAGTGAAACTTGATATTCCGACTTTGAATGTGAAGTGTTGGTACTCGCCGCTTTAGCCCTTTGCTCTTGAAAAGCGAGTAGTTCGCGCCATTCAGCGAGCTGTATATGGCCAAGAAGAACATCTGCAGCAGCACTTAATCGTTCCTTCCCACGAAGCAACCTTAACGTCCGTGAGATACCGCGCCAGCCTCGGGCCCAAGCAGTCGTATCTAACTGACTGTCCGACAAAGCAGTAACCGTCGACTGCAATCGCTCGGGCAATCGCTGATTCCAATCTTGAATTGTCCTGTCAAACAATCCGCATGCATTCGACCAGTCGTCCAGCCTGCTTTTGTTACCGGGACGTTCGATGCACTCTTGCTGAGATTTCTCGACGTTCTCGGCAAGCTGTTCCAATAGCGATAGAAACGATCCAGATCGGGGTGAGACTTCTTCAGAAATCTCGGCGAGCCGTGCCATCCGAAGTTCGAGTTGTACCATTTGGCTGATGCAATCACGTTGCCGCTGTTGCACGATCTGGGGTGCGGCCACATTTCGGCGCATCTCCAGAGGCGAGACTTCAAGAGAGATTGTGCTCGCGGCCGTCTGGGCAGCAGTTCGCAATCGGGGGCGCAGATCTGAGGCGAGAAATGACGTCTCAAGCAAAGATTCGATCTGAGCGATGTCTCTGGGACTTGACGCCGATGTCGCCAGTGCGTGAACAAGGTCGTGCTCGGCTGTTGATTCAATCTTGTGCTGCCGCTCCTCCAGTCTCAGCAACAGATCGTTAATCTCAACTTTATCACTGGAGTCTTGAATCTCGATCAATTCGCAGAATCGATTCAAGTCATCAAGGAATTCTGCGACATCGTTGAATTCCGGTGACACTTTATCAGAACGGAGTGCTGCGGCCCGCCACCATCGAACATAATCGTGCGCGCGAACGAGCAGATCATTACGCCGGTGGACCGCTTCTAAATAGGTTATCGAATGCTGACTGGCGGTCCGATACGCCGCGATGGCTGCCGTAAAAGCCGCTGTCGCGAGAGAATTTCTTTCACGCTGTACACCATCTAATAACAGGGTTTCACCGGCGAGGAGTTGTCGATCGGCTACGAGAATCTCGTCCTTGACGATGTCCAAACACCCCAGACTCTGCACGGCTGCCTGCTCAGAGATTCGTCGAGCCGTCATCGCTGCGCGAATGAGTGGCCATGTGAGATCGGATATTTGCGCAAGCTTCTGAAGCCCGTGCAGTTCGGCTAGCGATTGTTCGTTCGGTTCGAGATTATTTAACCATTCATCGAATCCGTTACGTTCGTCCTGACTGATGAACTTGTCGAATTCCTGGCACAGTTCTTCCAACCTCTTAGGAATGGGATGAATATTCCTTTTGGCCAGGAGTTCGGCGATTGCTAGTGAATAGACTGGAGTTTTTGGCAGTGGTATCGGCCACATCGCTTTGGCGAGACGAGTCCCCACTCCGGTCCCCGTACCCGTCGGTGCAACGGGTGGAGTGATTATGATCCCTCGAAGCGGCCCCAGGACCGGAAGCAACTTATTGCTTAGTTCGTTTGGTGATACATTGCCAGATCCAGGCACCAGAGTTTCGTAGGCGTGCAAGCGATCGGTCAAGGCCCCAATCAGATGGGGAGCAAGATCGATCGCAGTCGGCGAGTCAGACTTCCGAGCCGTAATGTCATTTGTAAGTTTCCACGCTTCAGAGATGAGTTCTTCCGCTGAAGTTTCGTTTGAAACTGCAGTAACACTCTTATCCTCTCCAGCTCCCTTTTCTTCGGCAACTGACGACGATTTGCCATCGGCCGCATTATCTTTCGGAACAATCGCAACTTTTTGATCTATCGCTTTCGCTTTCCGCACGGGAACAATAGTCGGATGCTTTCGTTCGTTGAAGTGCCCAGTGCCTCCCCAATACAACTGTGGCGTCTGAGATTCCATGCCGCCTGTTCGACGATCAACGTACTCCGAGACAGCGTGCGCGACCCATTCGTGTAACTCACTGACATCGATCTGAAGATCCGAATTCAAATCGGCAGCTCCGATTAACCCTTGCTCGACATAATATCCAAAAACCGACCTTTTCTGCGATTCGATGACGTGCGAGTTTTCGAGCCGGCCGTGCGAGCAAAGGACCCACAAGTGGTCATCACACGTTTTTTCCACAGAATCCCCGAGCAACCGCGAAAAGTCGTTTAAAATCCCCCCCTCATGTGGCAGCGACTGGACGTTTCCAGCGTCAATAATCAGCAGCTTGTGAGCGTTGGTCGATTGCCTGACTTGTTGAAGTAAATCGGCCACTCGAATGTGGTTCACCGATTCCGATGCTCGACCGAAATTCCAACAGAATTGAGCTTCGCCATGAGAAGAGACCCCGGCAGCAACGATTTCGATGATGACAATATCGTTGTTGGAAAGGTTCGATTCGACCAACTTCAGACCGAGCGAATGAATTTCACTCGGGGAATTCCAACGTTTAAGACCAATGTCGGTATTATTTGTGTTGCCGAAAACAAATTGACGGACGCGTGTTAGCCCCGCCAATTCCTCGCCGGGATAGGCAATACCTGGCTGTTCGAAGAAACCGTCGATGTTTCCAGACAGATCAGCGCCCGTCAGGAAGAGAAACTTTACATTGGGATGGCCGAAGGGTTGGCGAATGAGGTTGGTCAAACACGCAATCCCCGCGCAGAGTAGCCCTAAGGCACCGAGGAATCGAAGATAGCGCAGGACGACGTTCCAGCGACGCACGCTGCGTGATTCACGTCTCCAAGCGTTCCGGTTAGTGCTCACCACGACCATCGCATTTCAAGTGTCAACTGTTCCTTGTACCACCCCGTTGCATTTGTCGCGAATCCACCGCTCACACCGAATTCAAATAGCCCCAGGTCACCCTTTGGCCCGATTACAAATCGGACACCCGGCTGGATATTCACAAAACTGGTGCTCGCGGACGCTTGAATCACCGGCGTCGGCAACGCACTAGGTAATGTGACAGTTCCTCCGGCGACTTCCCAGCCGACAGCTTCGAATACAGGAATAATAGCGAACGAGTCGGTCTCGTGAAGTACGTGGCTCACGCCCACTCCGTAATTAAAGACGTTTCCCGCTCCCGGACCGGCACTCATTGGAATCCAGTACTTTGCCTGCCCGTGAACGTAAGTTTGGGGTGACCATCGATAGTGAACAAGAAGTCCTGGTTCCAGGGATACCAAACCATTGCTCGTTCCTCGCTGAACCGGACCCGTAGGAAGGTAGGTTCGAAAAACGTGAGTGACTTGCCAGTCGCTACCATCGATCAGAACCGTTTTGGGAGCAAGTGAAATATTGCCGATCCCTGATCCCGAGCTATTGTACTCCGGGTGCAGAGAACGCATCGGGACATCGGTCACCATCGAAAATCGCTTTCCCCCCGCTTCATAAATTGCGTCAAAATTCTGATAGTTGACATTGCTTTCGGGATGCGGGGGACCTTTTGATCCGATGGGTGCCCAGATGTAGGATCCTCGATCAGGGGAATGAAGGCCAAGGGCCGACATCATCTTCAATCGAACGTTATTGGCAGGCTGACTCGTTTCGATTTCGAAGGGCGCAAACATCACGCGCTCGTGGCCAATACCGATGTCACCGTTTGTTTGATTGAAGTATTGGAACTTCCTGATCGGCCCCCAATCATGATAATCCTCTGAAAACTGGGGCGAATTGGGGGCCCAAAGATTGTTTCCGTAATCTTGTACGGAAATCACTTCAGGCGTCGGATTGGAAACGACAGGCATCGGCGACTCAACCATCGGCCCTGTCATTTGAAAATTGTCGCTGACAACATGGACTCGTGGCGACGTTTCGGAAGCGAAATCGAGAGAATGTCCGACCAGAGGAAGAGGCGGAAGTGGTTGCAACGGTTTACTTAACATTTGCGGGACATCATCCGCAAAATCAAGTGAATGGCTTTGTGAGGGGAGTGGTGAAATTGGTGGAGTCACGTCTGACGGAACCGTCTCCGTGGAATTCGCTTTGACGGTAACAAGTGTTTTCGAAAGGAGGTCAGGCAAGGCCCTTTCTGCCGGATTTTGATCACGATCTGTGAGTTTCCAGCCTTGGTTTTCGCGCACAGCCTTCCAAGCCTGTTTTTTCCGCAGTGTGGCCGGCCCCGGAGCCCGAGGCGTCGGAGCGGATATCGAGTCCACGCTCGGTAACGGCGGTAGTTCCGCTTGATCAAGGACACTCTCATCCTCGTACCAGAACTTTGATTCAATTGGGTTTTTAGAAGTTGGTGACGGGACCACTTCGTCCGAGCTGCCGACACGAGTTAATTTGCCATCATTTGAAGCAGTCGGTGGAGTCCAGGAAACCACTTGGATAACCGGATTGACTTTAAGGTCTTCGATATCGGGAAGCACCTGCTGACAATCAAGCGGCCGTACAGTGACATTGGTCTGTGACAACCCGGAATTCGTTTGCGTTTTCTGAGGGGCAGAAATGACAAAAGTACCTGATGCAGATGACACACCAACAAACAAACCCAAAACAATACGCAGGACACACCGCTGCACGACAGGATCGAGAAGCCGCGTTTGTTTCGTCTCTGCGAATTGTCGATCTGCGTGTCGATCCACCTGAGTTCTTTCCCGAACAACAATGGAGGTCTGAGGAACCTGGGGGGATTTGAACGAAATTGCGGATTGTATTACCTGTATCAAAGATATTCGACATTCATGATCACATAGTCCACCACGACTTTCGGAGTTTGAAAAAAACACCCGCTTTATTGCAAACCTGGGTAAACTGAAGCGATTTATTCAATTAATCCGATTATTCGGACGATGAGAAACCCGATTAAAGCATCGATGCAACGCTTCGCGTGTTGTCTTAAAGAGTCTTGTCGACCATGTTCATTCGTAACTCACGACTGAGGGATACAATTCACGCTGGGCTGACCTTGACATGGGCTCTGCTCCTAATGGCCGGATGTGCATCGATTCCTCCAACTCCTGCACCTCCGGCACCGCCGCCGACTTCCGCGACTGCGGGAACGACGACCATCGTGGCAATTGCCCCACCAGCGGCGGCGGCAGGCCCCCCATGCAATCTGCTTGATTTCCTGGGAATCACGGCGATTGGCAAGGGGATATGCATGGAAGTTACCAAGATCGGTGGCTGTCTTCCGAATTTGATTCCCGGTATCAACAGTCTTGGACTTGGTGAATTTGCTAATCTTCCTCCGGTATTGCCGATTAATGATCCTCAGAACCTGAATTCATCGAACCCAGCAGTGGCTGCTGCTGCCGCAGCGATGCGCGATGAGGACGCCGCCCCCCAGAAGATCGCTGCCTTGAATTACCTGGCATCACGTGGATGTTCGAGCTGCGTTCCGGGAGCAGAGACCGCACTGTTGTCAGGGTTAGACGATTGTACCGAGTCAGTTCGCTTTGCCGCCGCGGCAGCACTTTATGATGCCGCTGGTCGCCCCTGTCGTGCCTGCAAAGCAGGAAACTGCTGCAGCCCGAAGATTCGGCAGAAACTCTGGGAGTTGGGCTACAAACACGATGAGTTGAAGAATAATTGTCCGGTTGAACCGTCCCCGCGTGTTCGACGGCAGTGTCGACTGACGCTCCTTGCTTGCGGTTGTGATTGCGATTGCGATTGCTTTCCGTCCGAGCAACCAGCATCAACTCCCTTGGAAGGGCCTGATGCACGTCCTGCGGAAGGGCCTGCTTCAAGTCCAGACAGCGTCCCATTACCACCCGAGCCTGGCATGACGCAAGCGAATCGCAGTATCAATTAACAATCCATCACGACAGCATCTGGCCGCAATAAACCCGTGGACAAGCGGCATGGGTTAGATAGAATTGAGAATTCCGGCAAAACCATCGCCGGTCCCAGTACACGGGAAGGCAACGGCAAATGGCACGACCTGACACGGGCGAATCACGAGAAAAGACTTCAAGTTGGAAAGGCAAGTCTTCCTCAACTCTTCCCAAATCGAATTATGGTTGGCAAGTCGGTCGCGACTCTGCTCAGATTCGATTAACTCGGCGGCGAAATCGGCTCAGACGCCTTAGTTTTCAATCGCTTTTATTTCTCGTCGGTCTCGGAAGTGCCGTTTTTCTAGCAACTTTGCTACACCGTGAAATGCAACCGCCATTTGTGGCGATCGTTAAGACGGCTTATCCCAATGAGTTTCCGCCTAATTCCTGGTCGTATGAGGACATTGAATCGCTTCGAACAGGGGCAGACTCGCTCGATCGAAAAACGCTAAATGTGGTCGATTTGTCTGATTCTGAACAGACAAACGAAAAACCTCTCGCACCGCCGGAAGAGCATGAGCGAAAGCGAGTGGTTGCCCAGGCGGAGCGCGCCGGTGTCATCATGTTCTACGTCTCAATGCATGGCGTTGTTAACGATTTTGACGAAGCATGCGTGGTGGCAACCAAATCAGCATCTTTAGAGGCCAAGACTTGGGTACGAGTTTCCAGCCTGCTTTCTCAGATCGAAGAATGGAACATTCCGAAAAATGTGAAAAAGCTACTGATACTGGACTGCAACCGCCAGAACACGAATTGGAAAATTGGCTTGTTCAGAAACAATTTTGCAGAAAGGCTTTCGCAGGCCTTGGAGAAGAACCCCGTTCCAAATCTTGCGATTTTGAATTCGACGTCATCAGACCAGATTGGACACGCTTCAGCCGGGTTTCAAGGTTCAGTGTTTGGTCAGTTTTTAAGGCTTGGGTTGGCTGGTGCTGCCGATTTGCCTCTTGAAGGAGGGGATCACGACCACCGAGTCACTTTGGAGGAGTTGCACCGTTATCTCGTGAGGCATGTTGACAGCTGGTCGAAAGAAAATCGCGGGGTTTCACAGCAACCAATGCTGATTATGACTCCGAACAGCGCAGCCGACTTTGCAGCCAAATTTTCCTTAACCTGCTCACTCGACCGGTCCCGGCTTGACCGCCTTCTCAATAAATTTGACAGCAGTACGGCTGCTGACGCCACAGTTTCGAGTGAAAAGATAGAGAGTCTGTGGACAACGTACAGCGACCTCTGCAAAGGCTACGCTGACTCGATCGCCCCGGTTGAAATGGGTGAATTGCGCCGCCGACTTGTCTGGCTGGAACAGGCCTCCCAAGCGGGGGCCGCGTATCGTCTTGGTGCGAATAAGGCAGCAGAACAATCGCGTTCTCTATCGGCTGGCATTTCTGCACGCATCAAAACACCAGAGAGTTTGGAACGAAAAACAATCAGTACGTCAGAGTATTCAGATATTTGGTTTCCAGGTTTGGCTTCCCGACTGCATTCACTTCATCTCTTCGCGAGATTAGGCCAATCGAAGCCGGCAGTAATCGAGGACATTTTCGCGAAACTTACACAACTGGAAACCGAAGGATCCTCGGACAGCATCAACGCGATGCTCGGCGATTCACCTGACAAGTCATTTGTTAATTCCCTCGGGATCGTGCATTTTCTCAAATTGATCCAGCGAACTGAGAGTTTGCGCGGAACTCCCACGCTCACACCAGGTTCGTTCGTGCCCGCACTTCGCCTGCAGATGCTTGCCGATTCGGCTTCAGTTCCGAGTGATCCCCGCGGACAGGTTTGGATTCAGGATGTGATCAAAGACGCTGATTTAGCACGTCGTCGTTCCGAAGACGGCATTTTCACAGTCGGGACGGCGGACCCAAGTTTCGTAGAAACGGCCAAATCCGGATATCAAAAGGCAACTTCAATCGCAAAAGAAGTCCAAAATGCTTGGCGATTGTCTGATCTCGTGAATGCCGAGTTGCCACATCTGGCCCATTGGCTAGAGAGATACAACGCCATTCGCGATGTTTCCGAAGAACCTCGATTGAAAATCGAAAATGAACTCCTCGATCTGATTGCTGCCAACTACCAGTTGATGAAAAGCCTTGATTCCCCGTTGGAAACAGAAACTGCCGGTAGTGCTGAAGATTTGTTTTTTAGCTCTCAATACAAAGCGGTCCTCACTCAGTATCAGTCTCTTCAGGAGACTTTCAACAAAGCCTGCCAGGAACTGACGGATAGCTCTGAGTTCACTCCAGATCAAATTCAAATGGCGGCCGAGGTCTTATCATCTCCACTCCTTTCGACGCGAAGTTTAGAGGGTGAAATTACTCCATTAAAACAACGCCAGAAGATTAAAAGCACCTTTCTCAAAACATCTGATGATCTGCACCACCGATCTTTAGTTAATTCAGTACTAATTGATGCCCCCAATGTTGTTGCTAAGCCCCATTCTGAAAAAGATAAATCGACGCGCACGGCATCAACCGCTTCGGAACACTTACCAACGGTTAACTTTCCGATTCTCGCGATTTTGGAAAAGATGGCACAAATACCCAGCAGCGAGAGCCAGGCAGCAAAATCGCTGGAAAAAAAAGACAACTCGACAACCGCAGGCACACTCGCACGAGCAATCTTGAGTTCAATTCCCAGTGAGATTGAAAAAGCACGCGAAAGACATTTGGCTTCATCGGATCAACCTCGTCGCGAATTGAGCATCGCAGCACAGTTGACACGTAGCTGGGCTCCGTTTCGCCACTCTGCACCTCCGACGGATTCAGTCGTCGATTTAAGAAGGGCGGACGCGCAACAGATTTTGCTGTCACAGTCGCAACGCTATCTCGATGATTTCTGGGGGCCATCAAATTCAGGCGAACAAGCGTTTTTTGATTCTGCGGCAAATGATTCGCTCGAAGCCGCCCGGCGAATCAGTCAAAATTATCCTGGGACTTCTAATCCTGCCTCCCAAAACCAGATCAAAGAGATAAAATCGCTGCTTGAACTGCGAAGGAAAGCCGCGCAAGCGGGATTGGCTGTTCATGCTGATGCATTACTGTTATTCGAACTTGTCGATCACCCTGCAGCCCGCGTTTCCATCACAAAGTCCGTTCCTGGAATGGGCGATGGGCTACCATCTGGGACCGGGATGCTGCGAATTGAGGATCAGAACGGAGTCTTATTAGGGTCGACCGTGGAATTCCAAACCGGCGTCACTGATGCGGCGGTTGTCTCAAAGCCCAATGTACTTCAAGTCGCCTTGGAAAACGCGCATGGTCAATTGACGGATACAATCGGCAGCGCGACAGCGATCTTCCGCGGACATGAGTTTCGAGACGATCTCGTTATTAAAACAGCGGCAGGAACTAATATAGAGTCTCAACCATTAAGAATGCGTAGTGCCCGAGTTCGCTTGAATGGCAATAAACGTCAAAAGGCTTCAGTGATTTTCGTTCTTGATTGTTCTGCCAGCATGCAAAAAGGAATGCCATTTGAGTCGCCGGCATCCATCGTTTCGCGCATGGAAATTGCCAAGGCTGCGCTCCTTCAGATGTTGAGCGGATTAGCGACACGTGGCGATGCCCGTGTGGGAGTCGTGCTTTATGGACATCGAGTTGGATGGAGTACAAAAGAACCGAATCAACTGATGACTCAGCCTGTATTAGCGTCAACGCTACCAGAAGGTCTAAAGCCCTATGAAGATGTTGAAACAATTCTGCCGCTAGGGCGATTTGATTCTATTACATTGACCAGGGTTGCTCAGCAACTTGAAAAAGTAAAACCTTGGGGTGAAACCCCATTGTATCTGTCACTGACTCAGGCACTTCTGGAATTCAAGGAGGGCGAAGAGGATGTCCAGCGATCGGTGGTTGTCATTACGGATGGCGTGAATTATCAGTTCAATCCCCGGCTTGAAATGGCCAAAACGGCGCAGGACGTACTGAATGCCGAGGGGTCTCGGCGAATTCCTCTGCATATCGTCGGCTTTGGTATTCAGGCAAACGAGGCACAAGAAGCGCAACGGGAATTCAGTCAACTTGCGCGTGCAACCGGTGGCCAATACGTCTCCGTTTCTGAGGCCAGCTTTTTGGAAGCGACTTTGGAGGGAATCCTACAACGTCAACATTACTCAACCATCGCTCCATCGGGCAGTGCATCGAAAGCCAGTCTCGGTATTTCGACTGAGTTGAATTGGGAAAGCGATGATCCTCAAAGTTACACGGTCACGTTCGACTCGGTTTCTCAAAAGCTCGACTTGACAGGGGGCGAAGCTGTCGAGCTATTTCTAAGCCAGGATGGTCAGTCGATGCTTTCAGCCGGGTATGACGTAGGCTCACCGATTTTTTCACCGCTAGTCAGTGGCTCGCGACAAGAGCCATCAGGGATTCGACTTGGTGTCCATTTTCCAGCATACGAGGGGACAACGGTGAAATTTGACTTTTCCCTCCAGCATGAGCAGCAGCAATTCGTCAGTCGCCCGCGTGAAGTATGGATTGAAATCACTCCTGTTTTTAATAACTCGCAGCCAAACTCGATTCAGAAGTATGTGTTTTATGATCCAGAATTTGTTCCAAATAAACCCGTCCCATTGATTCGCGCGACTGCCCTGGGATGGCCAAAAGATGCATCCCGCGCCCGGATCGAATTCTGGTGCAAATGGACATCAACAGAATCAAGCCACAAAATCGCTTTTTCAGACCTTCCTGATCCTGGAGTGCCAAAGTCCCCAAGCCTCTCGCTCGATGGCATACCCGAATTAAAATATCAGGTCAGGCGTCGACAAGGTGAGCCGACCCGTGTGGACTTCATTGAAACCTATTCGTCCAACGTGAGTGGGGGGACGATGCTGAAAGTTGACATTGTCGGACCGATCCCACCGTCCCGAACTTTTCATCAGTTCGACGAAGCGAACCGGTTTTCAGCTCACAGTTTCCTGTTCGATCACATTTCTGAAAGCTTATTCCACTCATCCAATTCAATTCGGATCGTTTCGCGGCGACGAACCTTGGACAGTGCCTTGCATCTCGACACTCCGTTGCTGATCGACGTTCGTGCCCAGCCCAGCACAATAATCACGACTCCGTGACGGAACTCATCAAGGCGCACGATGCCATCAGCTCAAGGGGCTCTCGGATTCCCAATCCAATTTTGTTTTGGAACTTTGTTTGCCCAGTTCAATAAATTTTCGGTATTGTTCCGCCGATCTCGCAGGGTCAATATAAACAGCAGCCAATAAAAGGGCAGCCATAATTCCTTGAACATTCAAATGTTTAGCGGGGGGTACGGCGGGTAATCCTGGAGGTGCAAGGCTCGCACCGCTCCAACTGGCAGCGTGACCCAGCCAACTCGCGGGAAGTTTGCTGTCGGTCATTTCGGCTGCATGAAGTGCATTCTGACGGTTCTCGTCCGTAGGTTCCTGAACCCATTTTCGAATAAGTAAGATCAAGCCTAATTGTGCCTCTATACGATCGGAACAGGAAGCCTCAACACAATCTGCTGCCCACCATAAAGCTTTCTGTTTGCTTAGACTGGCAGCAATGACACGTAAAGCGTCAAGTAACAGATTCTCAGAACACAAGCGATCGATAAACGGCAGCACTTCGGTTGTCTCGTCAAGTAATTCCACCGCTGCATCCGAAAGCCCAAGATTTTCACAAATTCGAATCGCTAACTGTGTTGGAATCGGGACGATGGACGGGTTCTGGGCCACGGCGACAGGACCGCTGCGACTTGTCTCAAAAAGGATCTCTGTTGTGACAGCGAAGACAAGGCTGCCCGCTTTGATCTTTTGCCCGGAAACCAACGTACATTTGGTTGTTGGTTTCCCGTCGACGACGACCCCTATGCCATCCGAATTATCGTAAAGAGTAACTTTGCCAGCGTCAGTTTCGATGGAAAAATGGACATCGGCCAGCCTGTGGTCGTAGCTAAAAGCGAAATCTGACCACTCGGTGCGCCCGAAGCTCGCCATTTGTCCGGTTTTAAGATAGATCTTTCTACCTGCTTCCGGGCCAGTCAAGATTTGAAGCATGGCCTGCAATGAAGAACCTCAGATAAAATCTCAATAGAAGGAAAAGTAATAATATCAACGATGAGACAGCAAAGTTTGTTATTTGCTATCTGCACCTAAAACTGCGCTTGTAATGATTCTTTCAACAAAGGACTCATCCATTATTGTCACTTCGTCTTAGCAAAACGTTCCGACGGAAATAACGTATTCCACAATCAACCGACACAGAAGTCAAAATTCGCGTTTATCGTCTCCAAAATGGATGAGCAATCAGCATATAGCCGAGAAGAACTGAAAGAGCTCCGATCATCGTCATGGCAAAGACAGCCAGTCTACGTAAGTTACGTGCCGACTGTATTGCCTCTCGGCTCCATTCTAACTGATCCTGCTGTCCGTCCAGTTTTTCAGAAATCCCTTGAATAAAAGCCCGCTTATCGCCCGATGAGCCGCTGGCAACGAAATAGCAACCGCTGAAAAGGTATGCGATGGAATCAGGATCCAGTCGATCGCTGTATCCGAACCCTTGGGAAAGCAGGACCATCAGACGATCCTTGAAATCTGAGCGAACACGGCAAAGCAAAGAAAAAAGCGAGGCATTACCGGGGCGTTTAAGCGCCTGATCCTCGCGGAAGAGTCCGTAAACCCAGTCCTCAAAAACACCACAAACATGCGCAGCAAACGTACCAATTTCACTGGAGCTGGCGGGGCTGCGCAAGTCATATCCCATACCAAAACGTTTTGTCGCACATCGCTCTGGGCCAACGCGACGCATCAACTCCCGAAAGCCCGGTTCGGCTTCCATTCCCGTAAAAATTGCGGTGACGGGGTATCTCACGCGCAGGGTCTTATGAAGCGTCTGCAGATCGCTGTTAATCGCTTTGGCCATCTCTTCGACTTCTTGCATTTCTATGCCGGCCGCCGCAAACGGAATCAGCGTAATACACCCATTAATTGGGCTGTAAGGATATCGGGCTGCCCAAAGCAGTTCGCACACCGCTTCCAGGCGATCTTCTTGCTCAGCCGCATCTGAAGGCTGAATGATCGCAAGCGGCTGTTCTCGAGTCGCAGAAGAGATTGACGGCACCAGCGACGCCTCAGAAGTCGGTTTTTCTTCTTCTTCCATTGCCCAATACGAAATCGTTCTGAGAGCTTCCTTGCCTTTGGGAGGAACGGAAGCCTGCTTCACGGGGGAGCCGCTGGACGATTGGTTTTCGTTTAAGGTTGAGTAGGCATTTTGGAATTTAGGGTCGGCGCTGGCAGCGCCAACGAATCTATCGCCGTTTGCAGAGACGCCGCGCTCTTTTTCCTGCCGAGAAATTAACGCCGACAGTGCTGTCAACCAGCCAACCCCCGTACAACTCAGAAAAATTCGGTCGGTATTTGCATACCAATGCAGTGGAGCCGGTCCTTCTGGGACGCCAGCAACAATGAACGCAGAGTTTGACGACTCAAACATGATTCGTTCTTGCTGCTCGTCAGCCGATCCGATCACCAGAAAAAGAGGTTTGTCGCCCACAGTCAAGCCCTGTTTACGCAAAGCCTCGACTCCCGCTTGCCAGGCATTATTGATGTCTGGAAACGCCGATTTTTCAACGTTCAACCACATTTTTAAGGCATGGTACACGGACAATGGGATCACCAGTAAGAAAAAAAAGATGAGTGCAACGCGGAAGGTTGTCAATGAATATCGCCACGGGACATGATAGGGATTCGTACTGAATTCCCACAAGCAAAAAGTAACGATTGCGGACAGCGCAAAAGCCACGAAAACCGCGACACGCATCGGTAGAGACCACGGTCGAAAGATCATATGAAACCACGCACTCTCGTCTCCAGATGGCTTTTCGGGAATCTTTCCCCCAGGAAAAACAGCATTCCAAAGTCTCAACATAAGACCATCAGGTTTGGGAGGAGGTGACGACACGGAAGTCGTGATTGGCGGCAATTGACCAGCCATCGGGAATGCCCTAGGGGTGGATTACAGCAAATTTATGAACAGCAAATAGCCGGCGTCCACAAGAAACAAAACGCTGGCAATCGCGCATGACCAGACAACCATCGATGGGTTCCCAAGCGGCGGAACTCCCTTAATATCGCGCCGCGGACGAGGCAACGGGGCTCGACCTTCGCCAAGGCGAATTGCCAACGCGGTTTGCTTTGTCCAGCTCGAAAGATCAGGTGGCAATCCGTTGTTCGAAGTCAATTCTTCGGCAAGATTTGCATCGCGATAAAGTCCACGGAAACCCAGGATCACACAATTATAGAAAACTTCGAGCGCGTCACGACGGGGCTGTGCAGAAGCCTCTTGTGCCTTGGTGTAGAAACGCTCATTACACAAGCGGGTGTTGAAATGCTGAACTTCCAAAACATTGTTACTCCACCAGTCTCGTCCAGACCAAGGTGTTTCTGAGAGCATTTCATCGATCCACGAGACGAGCGCGTATTTGGCCAAATCCCATTCGAGCCCACCGCGGAGCAGGGCGTCAGCACGATCAATTGTCGCCGAGATGCGGTATCTCTCGTTTTGAGGGGAAACGGACACGCCTTGCCCAATTTGCTCAAGTAAATCGAGCATCGTTTGAAAAATTGGATCAACTGCTTGAGCGAACAGAGGAGTCATTTGGCTCCCGGTACAGCGAAAAGGGCGAACTGAAGAGTGGCGCGTTTACCGCGAGATGTTATGGCAATTGATCGTTCACCTTGCAATCGATCTAGATTCGTAATCAGTGAATCTTTAAGTCTCAATGCGAGTGTTTGCGTTTCCTGGACGTCGCGCCACGCAGGTTTGTCATTGCGAGGGACTTCGTAGTAAACCCATTCCGGACGAGCCGGAAGTGCCCGGATCGGACGTTCAACAACGGCCAGACTTAAACCCTCGGATCGTTGCTTAAATAGAACTTCAACTTGACGGCTGCTTCCAAATTTCCAGTCAAGTTGCCCAGGAGACAGAAGGTCGAGACATTCTTGTCGCGCCAGATCCCCTTTGTTAACACCGATATACCATTCCCAGTCAGAATTAAACCACTTCGGATCGAGGGAAACCTGCATTCCTAAGCCAACGCCGACAAAGTACCGCTGTTCGAATTCGTAATCGCGCACCGTGTAAATTAACTCAGTGATCCGCGTGAGAACGTGGCGAAAGATTGGACCGAGGTTCTCGTGATCGTAATTGGGAAGGTCTGCTGCTTGCCGGCTGGGACTAAACAACGATAGCTGACCAACGACTCGGCACATCTCAGTATAAGCAACCAAAGGATGCACACCGGGAGCAGACGCTAACACCCCCAGAACCGAGCGGGATTGATTCAACTGAGAAAGCATCAGTATTCGCTCGAGATCACCCGGTTGCTGGCTATCGAGACCGACACCTCGATTGACAATTTGTTGTCCCAGCACATCAACCTTCCGGCTAATCAGGTCAAAACACCCCCGGACGATGTCTCTTGCTAACCAAGACCACGCGTCAATTGAAATGATCGGTGGAATATAGTCTGTATCCAACTGCGGTGCGACTTCACCGTCGCCTGAACGGCGAATTTGCGCGATCGGAATGGTTTCGTAACCCGACAGATCGTCGGTCGAGAGCATAAACTTGACATTCAACTCGCGAAACGAAACCTCCTGATCATTACCGCCATCGTTCTCGTCTTGGATTGTCGCGACTGTTTCAGAATGTCGTGAAACCTCAATTGAACCTTGACGGCTTAGATTCTGTCGACCAATGTTCAGACGGGGAACAGCAAGCAGTACACGCACAACTGCATTTTTCTCGAACGCAGCATCCAACCCCACGAGAGCGTCCTTAGCCCCGAGCATGGATTCCTTAAGATCAACTCGGTCGAGCGTTTGATCCGAACCGATTTCGATTAACGTCCCATCACGCAATCGGGCACTCAGCCGGTGCACCTGAAATTTGTAATTTGCAATCGAGTCATTGCTGAACTCAATGTTCAAGATACCAAAATTAGAGGGGTGATCCCATCTTTCGGACGTTGCTTGCAGCTCTTCCCAGTGGCGTTCAGCCGCTTGAAAATGCTGTGGCCGCAAAAACAAACCCTCGTGCCAATTTATGGAACGGTAGCGCATGCTATACCACTAAAGAGCAAAACAGGCTGTCAGAATATCAGTTGTCAGCCTATCTGCGTCAATGTCTTTTTGCAAGGGGCTGAATCCACGCTACTTGAGCAAAAGCATGTCCCACTTGACATGGCTGAGTACAATTACCGTCGACGATTAACGAAACCCCTGATGTGACCATGAACGATTAATCTGTACGAATATACCACCTGTTTCCAGGAGGCCGAATGCTTGCCGCGAACCCCTCACAATTCAAACAATTAGAAGTGTCCGCTGCTTTTGAGTTTCTGCATTTTTTACGAAAGTTATCTCGCTAAGTTGTGACGGACAACCTATGGGATAAAGAGGACGATTCCAGCGACCGAACCGGCTTCAACGAGGGCAGCTGCGACATTGGCACGCGGGTACTGTTGCATGATGTGATAACTTGGAAAATACTGACCCTCCAAAATCCCAGGTCGTAGATTTCCTTGTTGATCCACCGCAGACAACGCTCCGTAATGCTTGGCCGCGGAACAGTCAGCGGTGATTTTGTATGGGACCATTGGCACTGTACCCATGAATTTCGTGAATGAAATCACCGGTTGGAGGCAAGGGTGAAATTCTTCTCCGTAACGCTCTAAGGGAATGTCTTCAAACAGGAGAGGGCCATGAT
Source organism: uncultured Schlesneria sp. (assembly GCA_903904835.1). GTDB lineage: Bacteria > Planctomycetota > Planctomycetia > Planctomycetales > Planctomycetaceae > Schlesneria. The sequence continues at coordinate 73,434 of CAIVEI010000074.1, forward strand.
GTACGTAGATGTATTTTCCGTAGGGAAGCTCGCCGGCCTTTCCACAGTAATCAGCAACTTGTGTTATCTGCATATCTTCAAATGAGTTGTGTCGCTGCTGATACTGAAGTCCGTTTTGAATTGAGAGTAAGGATTGACCGGATTCAACGCCGTTTCCCACGTAACGATCTTTCCTGGGATCTCGACGGACTGTCATCTTCCGTGCGGGTGTCGGCGCAAAATACGGGCGAGAATTGGTTTTTGGCAAGGCCAGCGGCGTTGCCTGCTCTTTTATTTGTGGAGGGGAATTTCTTATCGGTTTTAGCGGCGGTGCTGAATAGGAATCTTCCTCAACGTCGATTGAATGCAAGCCTTTTGCCAGAAACGCTTTCAAGCTTGTTTTTCCGGTTGAATCCGGCCGTTCATCACCAAGAAGGACTTGGCTGCCCGATCCCGACAAGACGACGTCAAGAATTAAAATATAAACGAAAAAAAACATCAAATAATTGATAAAGACACAAGCGCGACGTACAACACCCGAATTCCTCATGTTGATTGTGGTAGAATCGTGCCTCCCGTTCATTGAAAAGTCCTCCATCAAGCTTGCAGGGAAGTCGATTTACGGCGTTGACTCTGCTTCATTCATTTCGCTTGTTATGGGTATCGAGGGAGTTGTACTCTTGGAATTTGGCCATCGAGAGAAAGCCGCGTAAAATCCATAAAATTGTGGAAGGGGGCCGTATAACCGTTCGTTTCCTTGCAAATTTACTTAATCCGAACAATTCCGATATGATCGTTTCGATGTTTTTTTGCTGCTGAGATTTTTCTGTCGATAAAACAATGCCAATCAGTGTGTTGCAAAAACAAACACACTGTAGGCATTGCCCTTGGCGGTCACGGTAGTGTGCGCGGCACTGTGATCCGCTTTTTCCGTAAGGATTCATGATGTTTTTTTTCCGCTGGATAGCCAAAACGCTCTTCCGTTGGCAACGCGTCGACCGACTTCAACGGGTCAAACAATGGCATACGCGAATGGAAGCGCAACCTGGCGGATTGACGTTGGAACCGAGACGAGTCCTCAATGCAGCTCCGATTGTCTCTCAAGCCGCGCGAGCTCAACCCGCAGAAGTCGTCGTTGACGCAGGAAAATTCTCAAACGCCGGTCACGTTCAATCGATCGTCTTGAGTCGCTCATCGGCAGGTGACGTTGTTTCAGTCAACGGTCAGGTTCAGCAGATTGTTCCCCCCGGTGCGAATTTGGTGATTCAAGGTTCCACGGGTGCAGATACCTTGAAAGTCGATTTTTCCAATGGAAATCCACTGGCACTGAGCAATGTCGAGTTTCGAGGAAACGGATGTGCAGATTCACTTCAGTTGGTCGGGTCGGCGCAGTCAGTGACTTATCAATTTGCCGCAGACGGGACTTCTCGGCTCGTCGTCGGCGGAGGGAGCGTGAGTTACACCGCTGGAGTTAGTGTTAGTGACAGCCTTAACTCCTCTCAGCGATCTTTTGAAATTGGTAGCGCCGAAAACCTGGCATTCAGCAACACTACTTCGGCTGTAATGGAAGAGGCTCGCGGCAGTTCAGGGCAAGATGTTCAATTTGAAGCTTCAACTGCGCAATTGCAGGTTGATGTAACCCAGGACAGCCCCGCCAGCAATCAGATCACCATCAACAATCTGGATTCGACCTCGAACCAGAATCTAGTCATTCACGCCGGTAGTGCGGGCACAGTTAATCTCTCTGGCACGATCAATCTGCATTCAGGCAACTTGGATGTTTCCGCCGGAATGATTGATGTCAACGGCCAGGTTCAAACGGTGAAAGCCAACGTATATTTGACTGCGACAGCACAAATCACCATCACCGAGGGATCGAGGATTACCGACCATGGCGGGTCCATTTTTGCTGACGCCGGCACATTAGGTGCGTTGCTCGTTTCAGGCAAACTGGATGCGTCAAACCTACAACCGGGACAGGTTGGTGGTGCCATTCATTTGCTCGGCGACACCGTTCAACTGATTGGGGCTGATGTCGAGGCACGTGGTAACGCTGGTGGCGGTACAATTCTGGTCGGTGGCGATTACCAAGGCAATAACCCAACCATCCATAACGCAACGAAGACCGTTGTCGATCAGAATACTTTGCTCAATGCGAGTGCAGTCGATCGCGGAAACGGCGGAAAGATCATCGTCTGGTCAAACGATTCGACAGATTACGCCGGGACGATCAAAGCGACCGGCGGAAACGCAGGCGGGAACGGCGGGCAAGCGGAAGTTTCCGGCAGTGCTCTGCGTTTCCAGGGTTGGGTGAATCTGACCGCGTCACAAGGCGTGGCTGGAACGCTATTGCTCGATCCGAAAAACATCACAGTAACAAATGGCGGAATAACAAGTTCAGTCACCGGTAATAGTAAATTCACGGATATCCCCGGCGCAAATGCCACGTTTGATGCCGTAGTACTGACAACGATTCTTAACGCCGGGACCAGTCTGACACTGCAGGCAAATAATGACATTACGATTAATGAAGATATCGCGGTCACCGGCACAACGGGAGGTTCCCTGACGTTGCAGGCCGGCCGTAGCATCCTCATCAACGCAAATATCACGACCGCTAACGGCAATTTCAGTGCGACAGCGAATGAAACCGTAGTGAACGGCGTCGTCGATGCGAATCGAGATGCTGGTACCGCAGTGATCACAGAGGCAAGCGGGACCACCATTAATGCCGGCTCAGGAATCGTGACAATACACCTCAGCACCGGTATGGGGCTTACCAACCATGACTCAAGTAACATCACTTTGGAAAAAGTCGTCGCGGGATCTTTGGTCGTCCAGAATGACACACCAACGGGCACGACAAATCTGAATGCGAATGTGACCACGACAGGAAGTCAGACATACTCGGGTCCCGTGTTGCTTGGATCGAACGACACTCTCACCACCGCGAACAGTGACGTGACGTTTAGTTCGACGCTGGACGGGGCGTTTGGCCTGACGGTCTCGGCCGGATCGGGGACGGTCAGTTACGATAGCACAGTCGGGGGAATCACAGCGTTAACCTCACTGAATGACACGGGAAGTGGCGCGACCGATCTGAATGGGAATGTGACCAGCGCTGGGAATCAGACATACTCGGGTTCCGTGTTGCTGGGAGCGAACGCCACACTCACCACCACGAATAGTAACGTAACGTTTGGCTCAACGGTGGACGGGGCGCATAGCCTGACGGTGGCTGCCGGATTTGGGACCGTCACATACAACAGTGCGGTTGGGAGCGCCCCCACCAAAACATTGACCTCGCTGAACGACACGGGCAGTGGTACGACTGACCTGAATGGAAATGTGACGACGACAGGCATCCAGATTTACGCCGGTCCTGTGTTGCTGGGGGCCAATGACACACTCACCACCACGAATAGCAACGTGACGTTTGGTTCGACGGTCGACGGGGCATTTGGCCTGACAGTGGCCGCTGGATCAGGAACCGTCGCCTTTAACGCAGCGGTCGGGAGCGCACTCGGTAAGTCTTTAACCTCGCTGAATGACTCTGGGAGTGGGACGGCCAACCTGAACGGAAATGTGACCACGACAGGGAACCAGACGTACTCAGGTTCCGTGTTGCTGGGAGCAAACGACACACTCGCCACAACGAATAGTAACGTGACGTTTGGTTCGACCGTGGATGGGGTGTTTAGCCTGACTGTCGCCGCCGGATCAGGGACCGTTTCCTATAACGGAGCAGTCGGGAGTGCTGCCGGCAAGTCCTTAACCTCACTGAATGACTCAGGGAGTGGCACGACCAATCTGAACGGGAATGTGACCACGACCGGGACACAGACCTATACGGGTGCGGTGCTCTTGGGGGCGAGCGACACACTGACGACCAGCGGCGGCAACGTCAATTTCGGTTCGACAGTCGACGGGGCATTTGGCCTGACAGTGGCCGCTGGATCAGGAACCGTCACCTTTAACGGAGCAGTGGGGAGCGCAGCCGGCAAGTCCTTAACCTCACTGAGTGACACAGGCAGTGGGATGACCGATCTGAATGGAAATGTGACCACGACAGGGAACCAGACCTACACGGGTCCCGTGTTGCTGGGAGCGAACGACACTCTCACCACCACGAATAGTAACGTGACGTTTGGTTCGACCGTGGATGGGGCGTTTGGCCTGACGGTCGCCGCCGGATCAGGGACCGTCACCTATAACGGAGCGGTCGGGAGCGCACCCAGCAAG
>CAIVEI010000075.1 GCA_903904835.1 uncultured Schlesneria sp.
GCAAAAGATCAGACTGCTGGTGCCGGACTCGGGGGTTGTCACCATTCGGTCGGCTAATCGTGTGACCTGACAGTCGAACGTCTTTGGCGCCATTGACAATAATCGAAACTTGACTGGGACCTTTTCCTGCTGCTGGTGATAGGAGAGGAAATGGCCTGACTTACGCTCGGAAATCGCTAATTCCAGTTGCCAGGCTCCTGCTTCATCCATGACCTCTAACAGCGATTCACCTCGATGTACTGGTCGGTCGAGTAATCGCTCTCGTGATCGATCGGTCGTGATCGTTCCCGAGATGGGTGCTCGGACCACGAGTTGTTCCTGCTGTTGATTTAGCAGTTCAAGCTGCCGATGAATCGTTTCGATTTCTGAATTCAGGATTTCTAACTGAGCCTGATCGCGAGCCGACTGGCCGCGAGCCTGAGGTGTCGATTTCGTTCGCAAGTCAGCTCGCGCTGCATCGCGGGCTTTCATCTTCTGGCTTAAGTGGCCGGTTTGATCGAGTAACGCTTTCTCCAGTTCCCGCGACTTCAGTCGGGCAATAACTTGCCCTTCTTCCACCTGATCCGATTCATTGACCAGAACTTCAACAACCTCCCCTTCGATGCCCGCAAAGACTTCACGCCGGACCGTAGGCATCAACCGACCAGTACACTCAATTTCAAATGGACGCTTTATGAACGTGGCCCCCGCCAGCAGCGACGATAGCAACAACAGGCCAGCTACAATCGTCGCCGTGCGAGTTCGACGAATGGTCTCGAAGATCAACCCCAATGGGTACAAGCCGGGGATCGTGGCCAGTTGCGAATATTGCCGAGCATTCGCCAGTGCAATTGTCAGATGCTCCATTGCTGGTTTGAGTCGCGGAAGAACCTCGGGGCTGAGAGTTGTTTCCGAGAATAATTCAATCACCAATGCCCCGACGATTGTCGGCACGGCTGGCGTACGGCTTGCTTCGTCGGGTTGGTGTGGGCGGGAAAAAACAGGCTCAACCAGAATCATTTGACCATGAGAGACTTCCCAATAGTTGGCCAGCAATTTGCCGAGTTCATCAGGTAATTCGAGATCGCCGTCGGGAAACAAAAACCGCTCGCCCGTGGGAACAGTCACTGCAACAAACCGTTCAAGAAGTACAGCTTGTCGCGATCGGCGAACGTTACCTGCCAGGTCACTGGCAGCCAAAAGTCGAAATCCGGAACCACGTCGTTCCAGAAAACAAATCCGATCACAGCGAAGGATCGGACGAAGTTCCTGCACGGCGACGCTGGCAACTCGCTTGTGATCAAGCGATTGATGGATCTGAACAGCAAAAGTATTGACTTCGGACGAACCCGTAGCGGCGCCAGCAACGACGTCGTCGTCGATCACGCGGCCATCAGAATTCGTACTCAGTTGCGGCATTAAAACGCCTCGTCAAATTACGAAACAAACGGCATTACGTTCATCGAAAGTTTCGATCTGGTCAAGTGCGGAATTGTGATTGATCAAAACGACATTCTCTGTTACACGCATGCGGGATAATGTACCTGAATTCAAGGATGTCCGTTCATGAATTACCGCCGAATCATCGCTATGGTCGCAACAATCGCGATGGTCGCGGGAAGCCTCTTCGCCGAGTCGCCAGATCCGCCGCTGATCGTGCCGAACTGTCGTGTCGGTCTGGTCCGTCGAGCCTCGCTTGCCGGGTCCCGCCAGGGGATCGTGCAAAACATCGTGGTGACTGAGGGAGATGTCGTTGAAAAAGGACAGTTGATCGCCAGCTTAAAAGATGACGTGCCGCGACAGGCACTCGCCCTGGCAGACAAAGAGATGGCCAATACGGTTGACATTCGTCTGCACAAGAAAATCAGCGAACTGGCGACGTTGGAATACTCGAAAGCTATGGAATTGAATCGAAGCATTCCCGGCGGCTTTTCAGATCTGGACATCAAAAAGTTACGATTAGCGGCCGAGAAAGCGGTTCTGCAGATCGAGCAGGCCGATTTCCAGCAGCAAATGGCGACCTTAAGAAAAAAGGAAGCTGAAGTCACGTTGGAATCGTACCGGATCACAGCACCGTTTCCCGGAGTCGTCTTACAGGTCAGCAAGCAACCGGGAGAAGCCTTGGGCGTCGGCGAAATGGTCGTTGAAATTGCCAATTTCGAAACGATGCGAGTCGAAGGATTTATCCCGGTGGCGACAAGTCACCGTGTGAAGCGTGGCGATGCGGTTGTTGTCGAAGTACCAGGTGCTGAACCGCAGAAACAACGGCGGTTCGAAGGGCAGATTAAACATATCGCTCCAATGATCAACGAGGTCAGCCAGGAGGTCCGCGTCTGGGCTGAAATCACGAATCGCCGAGATCTTTTGAAAGACGGTCTGCCGGCGACCATGTTTATCAAAGCAAAACGTGATGACACGAACGAAGTCGCTGTCGAGCGGACACATAAGAACTAGGGCAAGCGTTTTTGGAATACTTATCTTCGCTAATTGACGCTCATAATAAAGAGGATGAAATACCGAGAAGACGATGGTTTGGCCGAACTGTTCTTAGGGGGGCGTGGGAACTTCGACAAGACGCTTCAGCAGTTTGGACCAGTCTTCGCCTTTCGCGGCGTCTGGAACCTGTTCGGGCCGAAAATCTCTTGGGCTGTCGGTGTCTGCGGGAAGTCTGAGTTGATTCATGGCCTTTTTGAGCTGTTCAGTTGATTGCGTTGAGTTCCGATGCGTCGCTGATATCCCCAAAAGCACGCTGGCGGTTTTATCCCATGAAGAAACCAGCTTCTCTTGCTGATTCTCGACAACTTCACGAACTAAGCTATCTGTGTCCAAGTCTTTCGACTGGCAACTCTTCAGCCATATTTGCAGTTTATCAGAGACAATTTGCGATTGTGCTGACGTCGCTTCGGCGCTGGGTAATTCCATTCCCTGAAGCATCATGTCAAGCTTCTCAAAGGCCGTAGAAAACGCGATCGATTCTGGTGACTTCATTTGATCCGCCAGGATCTGGATCAGTTCTAGATTCCAGTTTCCCCAAGGCATTGCCAGGTGGCTCTTCTCTTTGAGTTTCAGATCCAAGCCTGAAAACCCTCGCTGTTGTTGTCTCCATGACGACTCGCTGACGTCATGATGACAGGCAAAACAATTGTATTCTGATAATTCCGGCCAGGATGACTGCTGAGCCAGCCTATCTAATTTCGCGCAGGCATTGGCGCGATTTTCGAGTTGCTTCAGGGCCGCGATCGCAGTGACAAGTTGGCCGATCAGCCATTCTCGCGATCGATTCCCGGCAGCCACAGTGCGACCTGACTTCCAATGCCAGGGGAGGCGGGAAAGATACCATGTGTATTCGAATTTCAGAGCAGGATGACCGGCTGCAATCAGGTCGTGATTAACGTCTCCTTTGCCCCCTCCGACATGACAAGTCGCACATTGCGCGATCCGGTTTGGCAGGTCACTAGAAGAAAATAAATTAAGCTCAAGTTTCTCCTCGGCGGAAGTCTTTTTCCCCCAGCCTTCGCCATAATGTGTGCGCAGCCATTTTTTTGACTCTCCGTGACACGACTCGCAACTGACCCCTTCGTCAAAGTAATTCGAGTGATCCGAAGCAAGGACGCTCTCTACAGATTTTGTCGCGGTTAAATGTGTATTCGTGTCGTGACATGCCTGACAGTTCTTCCAATGCCTTTTCGCGTCGTCACTGTCATCATTACGAGGCGGCATTGGCGTGGAAATTCCTAACCGCTGAAAGATGGCTTCTGATTCTTTTTCCAGCAATATTCGACTCGCCTTCGCATGAGGGTCGTCCATCCACACGTGATATTCATCACGGCGAATTTCTGCAGGCCTTGAATCACTAATTAAGGCTCCGTGACAATTCGACGTAAAACAAGACTGCGTTCGAAATTCGGCGGAAGAACTAGAAATCGACGCAAAGTTGAGGGCTGTTGCTCGTGAATCAACGGACGATTTTCGTTCCGGCCAATACTTCAATGCCGTCTTGAGACCAAGCCCTGCGGAAATCGCGAGCCAGGCGAGGGCAGCAAAAGTAATAGGACGACTTGTCATGAAGCCGTACAAACCGATTATCCACCGGGGGAAGCCCGGCTTTGATGAAGGCTTCATTGGCCCCCTTTTATCGAGAGCTTCTTTTGAAGATCGGCGGCGTCAACCTGTCCTTTTTTCAGCAAATGGTTGATTCCGGGACGAAAGTCGGCATTGGCCGGTGTATGGTGATAATCATGACAATCGACGCACTTATCGCTGACTGAGCCGCCATCTCTTTGATTGGCCCGATGACCATGGCATTGCTGGCAAAGCTCAATTCTCGGCATCAAAACGTCTCGAGCAGAAACGCTGGCGTAAATCGATGCCGACGATTTATGTTGATCATCCAAGACCGGGTAAAATGTCTCGCGGGCGGTTTGTTCATGAAGACCGCCGTTCTGCGTGTGACACATCTGACACTCCACGGAAAAATGCCGGTCATGCCGGAAGTGACTGTGCGTCATCCATTGGGAGGGAATCTTCGTCGGAGCCACACTCCAGCCGACGCTCCCTTTATTGTTTTCTACTGTGAAGTGGCATTTGGTGCACGTCTTCTCAAAGGCGCTTTTCGTGTGATCTCTCGATTCGACTTTTTCGAGCCCAGTCGGCTCAAACAATTGGGTTTTGAGTTTTTGGAATTCTTCTCGAACGCTCTCCTGCAATGCAGCGTCAATCGACTGCAGCTTTGGGTCAAGATTGATGGACGAAGGAACAATTGGCGGCTTGGTGGGACCTCCAATTTCATCAGATTGCGCCGGTCGATCCTCGTTGTTTTTCAGCTTCTTCAGCAGACTGTCGAGAATCACCCCCTGAACAATTTCGGGGTCAGCATGGGGAAGCTCACCAGTCGACGTGAAACCTAGCTGATGACACTGATTACAATGTTGCTGATAGTTAATTGGTCGAAAATAGGCACCGTTGAGTTCGGCTTGATGGCAATTGACACAATTGAGCGATGTTGTCTTGCCGTCAGCGATCTTGAGCTGGGGATCGAGGTGGGTATGATGACTGAAACGAATCGCGGACGCGTCCTGAGGATGATCAGGTTTTTCCGCGTTAGACCAATTCACAAGACTGTTCGGGTACAAATCATTGTCAGTGTCGGGCTTCCGCCAGATCGAGATGGGAGGATGTTTGGAAAAAGCGGAAAAATTCAGGTCGAACCTTCTTTTTCCGTCCGGGTCTGCCGACTTTACTAAACGGTCTGCCTTTGTATGACAATTCGCACATTGCGCATCCGGAACCTGAGCCAACTCAGTCAGGCCGCGATGTTCATCGTGGCAACCGGCACACTTCAATTGACTAAGCTCGCCCTTTAACGTTTTCTCAAGATCCACATGTCGATTTTTCCAAATGACTTCTTCTGTGTTCGTCACAGACCTCAGATGGTCATTATTGGATTTGCGGTGACACTCCAGACACTTCGCATCAGATGTCGACGTCCATGAGTTATCGAGTGTGATCATCCGCCAGATCGGTGCGCCGCTTCGGTCGTGGCACTTACTGCAAGTCTGCTCAAACGATTTATGAGCATTTGAGACACACCGCGATTCAAAAGCACGGTGATCTCCGAGAAGCCAAGGGACACATGCGAGAACCGAACCAAATAGAAACAAGGCAGAAAGGCGAAAACGCATTAAGCGATAGGGGTCTTTATGCCTGAGGACATCAAGATCGTATCGGCTTGCAATTCTGTCCAGTCGACGTTCATCAGCCACTTTATTCGCTCAGCAAAACCGTTAGTCGAACTAGTTAAATTCGCTTACCATCGCACATGCAATGGTAAGCGATGTCAATAATAAATCGCTGTAATGATGTGATATAAACCTAATACGAGCAATGTCACCGATAACGGAATATGGATATTCAGCCAGCCATGCAACCACCAGTGGATCTTTGCTTGAAAAAGCAGTTGTCTTCGTTCATCACATGCCGCTTGCATATTGTCAACGACCTTCAGAAGGTCGGCAGTGACGCTGTCTCGAAGGCGCCCGAACCGCGCCTTGGCCAGAGTCGGATTCGCCAGATCGTGTGAGTCATTTGCATCCGATCGTAAAAACGTGTCCAACTGGTCCCAATAAAATGTGGCAAGTTCCAGCTTTGGCGAAAATGCTGCTTGTTCCGGTTCTTCCTGTGGCACGACGCCATCCTGCAAAGAATGCGTCGTGGAAACCGTTGTTGCCACCTCAGTCAATTTTCGTTTCTTCGACTTTGAAGAGAGGGGCTCAAGAAACTCGCTGGCGCACTCGGCTTGCACGGCAATTTCTGTGGAGCGACGTAACCGCTCGCATGCGACATTCAATTGAGCCGCGATCGCCTGCGCCGGACTCGTTGACGTCATTAACCGAGGCAGCAATTGCTGCGCGATAAGACCGTAAATACCACTCAAGATCACAAGTGCAAACGTAACCATCAGGCATTTTTCAAGAAGCCCACCCCAACGAAATCCACAGTGGCATAGAATGAGTGGGACGCTTAAAAGTCCGATCCAGATGTGGCCACGAAGCCACGCTTTCGCGGTTCCCAGTTGCGTTTTCGGAATCGTCTTACGCCAAGCCAAAAGCCCGGCGTAAACCATACATCCCGTCCCTGCGACACCATAGAGCATCCCCTGCCATGATCCTCCACTAGGACCATTCGGCTCGGTTTGTGCATAGATCCAATAGAGTATCAATGCAACGAACGTGGCTCCGATGCACCAGGATGCCCAGGAAAAATGCGAACGATCAACAAGCACGGCAAACCTCAAAAAAATCAGGCGACCAAACCGGGTTTTTTCCTAGCATACAATCGAGTGGAACGCGAAGATAGATTTGTACAGTCGACCGTCAAGATTTTTGACGATGTTCACGAATTCCTACTGGAAGTAATGAAGATATGGACGGCGGAACGCAACCAAGTACTCAAAAGCTACAACCGGTAAAGACGGAGATCCACCTTGAACCGCGTCCGGGTGATAGACCAGTAGACTCCCGTCTGCTTGCTGAGCTTGATCTATTCCGAAGAATGCAAAAAAAGATATCTGCCGAAAAACTTCCCGGCTGTATCGTTCTGCGGAAATACTCCAAAGGACAGATCGTTTTCCAGCAAGGTCAGGCAGGAGGAACGGCTTTTTATATTCCCAGCGCCGACGATCTGAATCGATTGCGGGAATTTGACAAGGACCTACCGATACCATCGATTCCATCGGATAATCCCGAACGAGATCGTCAGGTCCTGACGGCCGTGATTGTTCCGTCCACATCCCGAACTCGTTCGAAGGGTTTCTTCGAACGTTTGTTTTCTCCTTCGACTAAGACACCGTCCCGACAAGTGAATTCGATTCCCAGCGACGGACCGACGGATATTAATTACAAGACCCGCGAAGCACCGTTAATGGAAGGGGACATTTTCGGTGAGATGAGCTGCATTTCATTTACTCCTCGATCCGCGACAGTGATAGCCCGAGTGGATTGTCTGTTACTGGAATTTAACCGCAACGTCTTCGAATCACTTCGTGACGATAAGAATCATCAAGCCGCAGTAGACAAAGAATATCGTCGTCGAACACTTGATACACATCTTCGCCAGTTTCAGATCTTTAGTGGTCTGACGGAATCGCAGATCCAAACGCTCAAGGACAATGTCACGCTGGAAATCGTCCCGCCGGGAAAAGTGATTTGCGAAGAGGGTGAACCGTGGTCGGATTCGAAACCGCTCGACGTTTTCATCGTACGAAACGGTGTTGTTCAAGTTATCGCGAACACGAAACTGTCGCTGCAAATGGATGACATTCGCGATTGGACGGCTTTTTGTCGACAATTGAGTGACAGTCAGCCTGAAGCGCCAAAAGTCAGCCCCAAACCAGTTGTATCGCCAGTAGTTCGTACCACGGGAGATCCATCAGTAGTTGAATCAAGACCTCGCTCGATCCCAGAAAGCGCGGCACCGCCAAAGGTCATTATCGACAAAGGATCCGCTGCAGCCGCAACGTCGGCCCCGCTTCAAGGGGGCTCTGCAACCAAAAAGCTATCTCCGCTCGAGCAAATGCGGGCCAGAAAGGCGGCAGAAGCGAACGCACAAGAGTCTCCAGCCGCAGCCGGAGACCAGCCTGCAACATCGCCAGCGGAGGCAAAGTCGGAAGAACCGGCTGCCCCGCAGAAAAAGCTGTCTCCCATCGAGCAAATGCGGGCCAGAAAGGCGGCAGAAGCGAACGCACAAGAATCTTCAGCCGGAGCCGGAGACCAGCCAGCAACATCGCCAGCGGATGCAAAGCCGGAAGAACCCGCAGCCCCACAGAAAAAGCTGTCTCCCATCGAGCTAATGCGGGCCAGAAAGGCGGCAGAAACGAACGCACAAGAATCTCCAGCCGCAGCCGGAGACCAGCCAGCAACATCGCCAGCTGAAGCAAAGCCGGAAGAACCCGTTGCCCCGGAGAAAAAACTGTCTCCCATCGAGCAAATGCGGGCCAGAAAGGCGGCAGAAGCGAACGCACAAGAATTCCCAGCCGCAGCCGGAGACCCGCCTGCAACATCGCCAGCGGAGGCAAAGCCGGAAGAACC
>CAIVEI010000076.1 GCA_903904835.1 uncultured Schlesneria sp.
CCAGAGCAGTTTTGGTGGACCGGTTTACCGGTCGCTACATCAGAACTCTCAAATCAATAACAAAAACAGTCCGCATCATTCGACAATCCTGATTCTTGAACTCTCCAACCTGTTCATACGAAACCGTTACTCGGCTCACGCCGGGTAACGGTTTTTTCGTTTCTACTTCGACACCAACCACGGCGATCGTGATTGCTGACATGACGAGGAAGAGAACGACTAAGAGAAATCCGATTTAACCACGAAGCACACGAAGAGCACGAAGTAAAAGAATGAGAAGATGCTTCGAGTTTTCTTCTTCACACCGCTTTTCTTCTTCGTGCTCTTGGTGCTCTTCGTGTTTCTTTCCATTACCTGATTTGCCAGTTTTATTTCTTCGTGTTCGGCCAGAGGTAGGTGCGAAGAGCTGTAGCATGGGCTTCAACTTGTGCGGGCTAAAGCCCACACTACAAAATACCACGATCACTTTGTCCAATTTCATCTTGGAGCAATCGGCAGATTTGGATAGTCTTGGTGGGATGCGATGGCCTGTCGAGTTCATTCGCACTTTGGATTGTGCTCGTTTCAGAAAGGAATTCTGGAGATATGTCCATTCAAGGAAGCTCACAGAAATATGGTTGGTTTTGTCTCCGTTCGTTACTTATCTTCGCCAGCACGCTGATCGCTTCGTTGTTAATCGATACTTCGGAGTTGTTTTCTCAGGGAGTTCCCGTCAATCGAGCCTCTCATTCGCGTGATCGGACTCGCGGGTTTATTGATGATTACACCAATTCACTCGACAACGACTTTTATGTTCCGCATCAACCCGGAATTCAAACTCCTGGTGAAACCGGTGCCGTGGAAGGAAAATCGCTTCGCCCGTTGATCCGCTCATTCTCTGACAATTTAACTCAGCTTACATACGCCCTGAATGAACAGATGGGCCAGGTTCCCGGATTGCGCCAAAGCTATACGGAAGCGCTGCGGCTCAGCGGTACAGCAGTGAGCGTCAACAAGTATTCCGAAAAATATGGCGTTGATCGGACGAATCTGGATCAGCTTAAACAACTGGACGCCGACTGGCGTGAGCTGGCCTATCGACTCGAAAGTCTGCGAGGAGTGACCGATGAAACCCTCGATCTCGTGAAAGGGGTGAACGACGCGGATCACCGCATCCGACAGTTGATTGGCATTCAGCCTCAGCTTGATCGACGTCAGTTGTATCTAAAGGCTGCAAGCCTGGCAGGCGATCTGGAAAACCTTCAGGAAGACCTCGCGGCAGAACTAGGTAATGGACAAGATGCACAGGCCTACCGGCGACTTGTCAGTCGACTACGGCAGGTTGTTTTGAATCTTGTTTCCATCATTCGTGATGAACGATCGGATGCCAATGTCATTGTCGAAGAATACAAACAATTTGAGACCATCTGGTCACCGCTGGTTGTCAAATTGCGTGAGGAAGACAATCGCTTTATTGAACGAGGTCTCCGGCGCGTCTCTGCTTCCGTCAGCGACATGCATCAGTTGTTGCTGTTGCCGCAAAAAATGGATCAGTCTCAGTTTAGTCACCTCGCAACGTCGTTGAAAAAAGATATCGACGAATTTCTCGAACGGACGCCGCTGATCCTGGTTATGCATTTGCCAAAGTCCAAGCAAGCACTTTTGGCGGCCGATCAGTTTTACGTCGCTTGTGCCCAATTCACTGAAGTCGTGAAACGTGGTCAGGATCAAACGGAAATCATAGAAGCGTTTCGCCGGATCGAAGCGGCGGAACGGACCTTCATTGATGTCTATCGTGACGTTGATAGCGACAAGGCGGTCGCTGTTTTGAATCGAATCAGTCAGACGGTCAGTGCATTAAGATCTTCGCTGCACGTTCAGCGGGATGAGTTTGACAGTCGGGTGGCTGAAGACTTGGCTGCTTCAATTCAGAATTTCACCGAACAGATTGAAGTGACCACGAAACGATGGCTTGAGGCCGAACGACACTCATTCGCTCAAGCTTGTCTGCAGGACGCCGCCGATCTGACGGATCGAGCGGCTCGGCTTCACGACGATATCGTTACGGGAAAGCCACAACCAGAATTGAAGGGCGAGATCACCGAACTCTACGAGAACTGGCGTCGAGTCTATGACTATCTCTTAAAATGCCAGACCGAGGATCGTCAGGCGATGGGCCGAATTTCGACGAACCTGACGCCGGCGCTGGTCGAATTGCGAACGATGATTTTGCAGTAAGCTGATCGAAGATCACTGCTTGACTGCGGCCGGTCAAGCAGTGGCACAAAGATTGGGGATTCGCGTCATGTGCCACTGCTTCGGAGTCTTCGGAGAAGCAGTGTCTTCGCTTTCCTTCGATCGAAGAGCACTGCATGACCGCGGACGGTCATGCAGTGGCACACCAAGACGACATTTAAATCACCAACCGGTGTGCCGTGTAACCACTCGACAATTGCTGGCTGGCGATTTCGAGCAGGTGCTCGTGGTGCGTGAAGAAGATGACTTGCCGCTGCTGACCGAGACGTGTCAGGATTCGCAGCGCGGCTGCTGCGCGAGCGTCGTCGAACTGGATTAAAATATCATCGATGATCAATGGCAATTCGCAACGAGGTGCGGTTTCGAGTTGCAGCGTCGCCAGTCTCAGGGCCAGATAGAGTTGATCGCATGTTCCTTCGCTCATTCCATTGACGGTGACGCCTTCTCGGGAGTCGGGTCTTACTCCAACGAGTACCGGACGATAGTTGTCGTCTTCTTCCACTCGCAGACCGTCAAAAGACCCCAGAGTCAATTCGCGAAATAACTCGCTGGCAATTGCCAGAACCGGGCCGCGAGTTCTTTCCCGATATCGTTCAATTGCTGAATGCAAGATACAACTTGCCAGTTTGAAACGGACGTAGGACTCCGCATCGGAACGAATCTGGGCAAGTGTCTGTTGCCGCAATTCTTCGGCGAAAGCACCCGTTTCACTGCCATCCATCCGGCGCAATTTTTCCTGGATTCCGCCCACTTGCTGATTTAACTGGTCGCGGTCGCCAGTCAATCGATTTATTTCAAGTTCCAGGCCACGCACTCGATCTGACAGGGATTCAAGCGACTGCTGGCGAACATGTTCGACAAATTGATTGAGGGGCTCGCCTAAGGACAATTCAGTCAGTCGAACACGAGCTCGCTCCCGTTTCCTCTCAAGTGCATCTCGATCCACGCAACGTTTCTCGACAGCCTCCAGCTCTTGAAACAACTGTTCCAATGATTTTGTGTCATCAGCGGGTACTATTTCCATGTCGGAACGCACGATTCCCGCAGCGTGACAAAGCTCCTCAATAAGCCGTTGTCCCGAATCACGCGACGCGTATGCGAGATTCAATTGTTGTTCGGCTTGAGTCTTCTTTGCCAAATGCTTGTTTCGGACCGCTTCGTCACGTTGACCAGCGATCATTCGGTCGCGAAGCGTTGTAACCGCGTCGCTGACATCGGTGTCCAAGAGGTCTGGAGCAATCTCCTGGCACAGGGATTTAACTTTCGCAGTCAATCGTTCTGTATCCGCATCGATGCCAGAAATCCGTTCTTGAAACTGTTCCGCTTGACGTTGATGATCGTTCAGCTCGACCAGCGTTTCAATCAACGTTTCCGCTGCATCGGGTGACGAATCAGGTGGAAGTCCCAATTCACACATCACAGCAGCCCAGTCAGACTTCCATTGGCTGAGAGCATTGTCTGCGGTTGTCACTCGAACCATTGATTCAGAATGTTCCCGTGTCCACCGGGCAATAGATTCGGTGATTTCCTTGCGAAGTTGTCGTGCAGACTCGTCTTTCTGCAGTTGTTCTTCGGCTCGCGCAATCAAATCTTTCAGAGTGCATTCGTTTCCGGAAGTCGATTCGATTTTCATGAGCTCGCGAAGTGTTTCGACGTTCTGCTGAATTCGTTCGTCGAGTTGATGAGATTCCTGTTCGCAACGCCGAATGTGGATTTCGTTCTGGAGCAATGTCTCTCGTTGAGCGATCCACGCCTGTGTTTCGTTCGGCAATGGGGCGTTCGCACCAAGGATCTGCCACTCCAATTGCCAGCGATGTTGGAGAGAAATGCGTTCAGTTTCCAGTTCCGCCAGGCGGATTGCCGCTTCATGCTGGCGTGCGTCATTCGATTCAAGGTCCGCCACTTCTTCTGCGAGCTGTGCCACTCGATCGGCTTCGTTTCTCAGTCGGTCCGCAATCGAGTCCGCATCCGTGATTGATTGCTCAAATTCATTCATTTGCTGCGGATCAGGAATCATCCTGGCCGAAAAATTGCGGCGAATTTCCGACCAGATTTCGGCACGTCGGTTCCGGGCAATTTGCAAATCGGCTTCCGTGGGAAGTTGAAATTCATTACGGAGTTTTTCGATTGTCTGGCAGAGTTTCTCCCTTTCGATTTCGAAATCAGCCAGTCGTGTGCGGAGCAGTGATTGCTCGGCCTGGTTAGTTTGAAAGCCCTTCTCCGATTGTTTTAACCAATTGAGATCGGGGATTTTCAACGATGCGAGATCAGAAATCGAATTGATTTCGAGACCGATTCGATCAATTTGCTGACGCGCAGTGTCCTGCATTTCGGCCATCTCTTTGCGAGCAAGAGCGAGACGTGCTTCCAGGTCACCGTCGTTTTGTATCTTTCGAAGATGATTGCGCAAGTCGTCAAGCGGGCGAACTTCGGGGATCGTTTTCAATGACTCTTGAAGTTCCTGAAGTTGAACTGAGAGTCGGCTGCGAAGGAGAGTTGCCTGCTCAAGTGACTGTTGTAGTCCAGTCTGCTGTCGTCCTAATTGACCAATCCGAGTTCGGAAAGTCCGATCAAGGATCGTGGTCGTATCAGGGGCTTGATTCGTTGTAACGGGCATCGACTGGAGCAGTTCTCGAATCGATGCCTGATGACGATCACGATCGTCAACGAGTTTCAGCCGATCATGATGTCCCTTCTGGCATGCACCCCACTCGGTAACAAGGCTGGAAATCTCGTCGGGCCGACTCATGAATTCTTGCGGCTTGGCCAGCTTTTCAAGCTCGTTCTGAGCGTTCTGAATCGTTTCCCTGGCCGCCTGCTCATGAATGCTGTGCTGTTTAAGTAACAGCATCGCTTGCTGTCGCTTTGCATTGAAGTCGGGGTTAAGTCGCGGGATTGAGCCCAGCAGTGCGAGTTCCTTTTCAACCGCAGCCAGCTCTTGAACGAGAGGCCAGGCGAGTTGCCAGCGCTGGAATCGATCTCGATCATTCGTCTGTCTTGTCAGATTGGTTGAAACCTCTTCGAGTTTGAGTAACGTCTCCTGACGAATCCGATCAGCTTCTTCCCATTCAGAAACGGGCAGCAATTTGTCACGTAGCGTTTCCTTTTGTTCCTGCAACATGACGATCGACTGATTTAATCGCTGTTTCTTGCCTTGTGGTTTAAAGATCTCGGCGGCATCGTCGACGAGCTTCTTTTTGACCGCGTTCAGGTCCATCACCCCTGAACCCGTCGCAAACAGGATGTCACCAAGATCCCCGCTTCCGGTTGCGATCTGGTGACCTCCCAGAACCAGTTGCTCGTAGTCGATCCCATATCGCTGTCGAAAAGTCGCTTCATCGATTCCGGCCAGCAATTGAGTCCAGTGGTTGGGGTCGATGATCGCAATATCATCACCCGCCCTCAGCGAATCCTTACGAGTCTTGCGTCGGATGACTTCGAGTTCCGCGCCAGAAGTACTCGATACGACACCACCGATCCGAAGATTCGGATTCGAATGGACAAAATTATCTTCGGTTCGTTCATCAAATCCGAATAAGAGCTGCCGAATGGCTCGCAGCGTAGTGCTTTTACCCGCCTCATTCGGCCCGTACACCAGATGAAAGCCATGACCAAGGTTTAGTCGGACATCGGTGAATTTCCCAAAGGCAATCAAATCCAATCTGCAAAGCCGCATGCTGCAATCGCCTTGGGTCATCCGTGGTCGTGGTGAAAAAGTGCACGGCCTTAAAACAGGACATTTCAGTTTTATTTGAGCGTTGCCACACCCGATTCAGAAGTAACGGTTTTCGCCATTCCGAGAATCGCGGTATGTAACGGGCCATTGGTTACGATGATGCCACGATTTTCTCGAAGTTCATGGCCATGCGAGAAATCAAGGGGTTTGCCCTGGAGGTCTGTTA
The DNA here is from genome assembly GCA_903904835.1 of uncultured Schlesneria sp. Lineage (GTDB taxonomy): Bacteria > Planctomycetota > Planctomycetia > Planctomycetales > Planctomycetaceae > Schlesneria. The sequence goes on from CAIVEI010000076.1 coordinate 6,138, forward strand.
CTGTGCCACCAGCTTCGGTCACGATGAGAACTCCCCCCGCGTGGTCCCAGACCTTTTCGAAATAGCCCGTCTTGGCGGGCAGACGAAGGTAAACGTCCGCTTCTCCCGCGGCCACCATCGCATACTTGGCCTGACTATCCATTCGAACGGGTGCCGCTTTGATCCCAAGTTTTTCAGCGATCATCGCGGATTCGTTATGAGAGCTGTGACTCGACTCAAACGATTCACAAAATCGGGCTAAGGTCGGATCGTTCAGTTCGGTGACATGGATTCTTCGTGGTTCAGATTCGGCATCAAGCCGAAGCGCGAAGGTCCCTTGGCCCAATACGGCGTAAAATAAGGAATACCCGCTTTGATTTCTTGTTCCCAGGTTCGGGCACGCGAGAATTCCAATCCGAATTTGACCATCAACGATGAGCGCCAGTGAAATGGCATACTGGTCTCGACGAAGAAATCCTTTCGTTCCGTCGATGGGGTCCAGTGTCCAGAATCGTGGCGAGTTGTGTTTGGCACCCCCTCGATCGATCCAATTACGGATTTCGTCGTGAGATGATTCGCGATAGTGATTGCGGATTAACGTGTGAATTTCTTGAAGAAAGTGCGCGTTCTCGGGCTGATGAAGCGCCAGAGCATCTTCTTCCGCGATGATGGGATCATCAGGAAACGCCTCGCCGATTGCGTGGCAGACAACCGCCTGGCTGGCAAAGTCTGCAACGGTGACCGGACTGTTGTCTTTTTTGTCCAGGACTTCTGGTGTGATCGCCGCTTGAACAACTCGGCAAATCCTGGCTGCCTTTCTCACTGCATCCAGGCCAACCTTCAGTTCTTCGGCATAATTATTGGTCATATTGAATCGCCTCACTGAATGTTGTTCAAAGTTCTTTAGACGGCAGGAACGGCAACCTTCAATTGAGTCGCAAGGTCAGTCAGTGCTTTCCAGTTCCCGTCATCGAGCGGGATGCCCGATGCACTTCGACTCGCAAGCGTTTTTCGCTCGGGATCGCCAGGGAGCGTGACGTCATTGACGCCATCGATTCGCGGGACGTCTCGCACGTACGTTTCCAGTTGTCCGACTTCGCCCAGCAGATGTTGCGTACCACCGAAGAATTCGGGATTCATCACCCAGAATACGGCACAATTTCCAAGCGGAGGAGGCGGATTTGGAAATGCACATTGACCGCCGGAAAACCCACCCGCCAGCATCTCGATCATGAACGCCAGGCCGAAGCCTTTATAGGCCTGGTCGCCACCAAGCGGCAGGATTGTCCCTGGTGGATTTCCATAAAGTTGATTGGGGTCTGTTGTCGGTTTGCCGTCAGGATCGAGGATCCAGCCAAGAGGAACAGGTTGTCCAGCGATCTTTTTGACGCGCACTTTTCCTTCTGCTGTTGCACTCGTTCCGATATCGAAAATAAATGGACCGTTAGCACCGCCTGGGACACCAATGCAAATGGGGTTTGTCCCCAACCGAGGTCGTTTACCTCCGACGGGTGCGACGCGCTGCGCGGCGCCCTGATTATTGGCGATGACAATTGCGGTCAGGCCTTGGGACGCGGCCATTTCTGCATATTCACCCAGGCGACCGATATGGCAGGCGCGACGGAGTGTTCCACACGCAATGGCCGACGTCTGGCACTTGGCGATCAGTCGCCGCATGAGATCTTGCGACAGGACCTGGCCAAGTCCCCAGCCTCCATCACAAACCAGCGAACTCGGCGATTCTTTCTCGACAACTAATTTCGCATGGGGGTTGAGCGTCCCATCCAGGACTTTGCCAATGTAGAACGGGATTCTCATCACGCCATGAGAATCGTGCCCGCGCAAGTTCGCGTCGACGAGACTTTTCGCAACCAGGCTTGCTTCTGCTTCATGAACTCCTGAGGCGGCGAACAGAGCGGTCGAAAACTGAGTCAAAACGGCATCGTTCAGAACTGGCAACTTGGCACCTCTCATCCAAAGTGTCGGAAAACAATCTCGGCAAGACCGAGACTGTATCAGACTGGATAGCAAGGGCAAAAGTCAGCGATTCTGGAGAAAAAAGGACAACGTCGGTGCAGACTCAGAAAATTTTCGTCAGGGAAATGACGGTGTTCTGTCCTTGGGTGCGACCGATCACTCCCATATCCGTTTGAGTTCGGACCGAAAAAATGGTCTTGTACGGCGCGTAGAAGTAGTTCACTTCAGGTCCGAGCGCGTAGAAACTGTCGTGAATGCTGTTGTTATAGTTTACAGCCGAACCACTATCTCTGGTGGTTTGCCAAAACGTGTAGGCGGTCAGGCCGACATTCCAGTTCTTGGCAATTGTCTTCCCTAAACCCCATTCGATATGAAAGCAGTCTCCGGGACGAATGTCACGGTCGGTTTTCGTACTGCTTGATTCATAGCGACACAGTGTCGACAAATGCCAGGTCTTTTCTTCGTCGAAATAAAGTGTTCCGCCCCATGAGAACATCGCCGTCCAATAACCTTTGCCCACGTTGACGGGACTCGTCGATTCGTAATCGCCGGTCGGGCACCACACACCCGCAGCCAACCCTAAATCACACTGCTTGAAGTGCCAGCCGAGAATCGCTGGTTCAACCAGGATATCCCCTATTCCTGATTTATATTGCTTGATTCCGAGTGCCGACACCTGTTGATCCACGCTCACGAAAGGGACGGCGACGTCGAATCCGTAGTCCGCGCCGAGAATCTTGATATCGGTCATTTTGATAAAACGGGGGGCGGTAATAAAGACGTCCAGATCTAATCCGGCTGGAACAGTATGGCCATTCGCATCTCGCAACGTGCCCGCGTCGTAAGCGATATTGTACCATTTGAGGTACGTTCCCGGCGGGGGGAGCGTGGCCCCCTTTAAACCTTCGGCACCTTGAGGGTAATGCCCAGATTGCTGCTGTGCCGCAGCGAAGTTACCGAGCAAAAGGATGAGGCAAAGCCCTGAAATAAAACGCATCACGTCGCGTACTTTCGTCCATGAATGCCATTCAAACGGAAACGCCGACTCCGTGCTGATCCTCACCGTATCGGCGGTCGCAGATGTGCACCTTCATGCCCGATTATTGACTAATCCTGGATTTTCAAGACGCGTGAGTGTTGCGGGTATTGGTTAATTTGTAGCAGTCAGTCAAGACGTTCCGATCAGGAAAATTCGACAATCCTGGCCGGGGTCGCTCTGAGATTATGCCGGAGCGTCGGTGATTTGATGTGGCAACTTTGTTCATTGCCAAGTTAACCCGGATTTTTTGTAAAATCACTTAAAAGCTCCAGGCACAGGATCTATGACTGAAGAAGATCTATTCAAAGCGATCATAAACCTTACTGACGGTCTCCGTTTTCGTTGTCTGAAATCTTCGCACACATGACTTCGTAACGAAGCTCAACCATGCCGCTTTGATAGGCCTTGACCTCCGCCAAATGCAGAGGGATGTCGCTTTCCAAACGTTGGAAGAATGGGACTCCATCACCAATCAAGATCGGCAGAATGGAATAGCGAATTTCGTCGGCCAGCCCGAGACGAAGACATTCGGCGCAGACGAAGCCGCCTCCAACAAACCAGATATTACGAAATGCCGTCCGCAGGCGACCATTCACAAACGCCGAGAGATCGCCTGAATAGAACTGAACCGAATCACGCGTCCGTGGCAATTCCCGAGTCGTGAGAACGAAGGTAGGTTTGTCGCCGTACGGCCACCCCAAACCGTCGGAGTCAAAACGAAGTGCCGTTTCATATGTGTGTGACCCCATGACGTAGCAGTCGATCGTCGCGAGAAACGCCTCGACGAATCCAGGGTCCATCGTCTGACCGCCTGCAAATTCATCCGAAGTTTCCAGCCAATCGACCTTCCCGTCCTTTCGAGCAACGAAGCCATCAAGGCTCGCAGCCATGTGGATCGTGACCAGAGATTCAGTTTGCTCCATCATTCTGCTTCCAGGTGATTTCAGTAACGCTTCACACTTCCAGACATGGACAATGGAAAGTTTCGCGTTTTGCAAAAGAAGTGCCCTGAGCCCCATTCGTTAAGTATCTCAGACGTCAGAGTCAGAGTTTCTCATATTCTTGCAGGCATCAGGTGAATTTCAGTTCCCTCTGCACGATGAGGCATTCCAGCGGAACATTAATGGTGCACGGTTCATGCGAATTCCGAATGGCCAACTCTGTTTTGTTTCGCAGCGCCTGTTCCAATGGCATTAAAACTCTTCACGATCGTCAATCTCAGTAACTAAATCGACATATACAGGTTGCACGGATTTTCGGCACCTCATCCGTTCCGACACGGAAGTACTAGGGGTTCAATTGGATTGTAGCGATTCGAACTGACTGGGCCGAGGATTACACACGAAATCGTGAAATTTGTTTGAAAACTCCTCATTGATTCCGTGAATTGCTTTCGCAAGTCTAAAACACCGTGTTATGATTTTTCGACGATCACCCGTAATGAGCAGTGACGCCAGCCAAATCAGATTTGGTGGTATGGTTTCGAGGAATCTGACTTTTTGAGATCCGAACTTATTGTGCCTGCAAACAGAGATTTTACGCTGGAATCATTGTGGGATCGTTAAATGTCGTCGACGTGGATCAAGGTTTACAAAGACGGAAATTTAAATTGCACCGTTCCGCTGAATTGCCCATTTGAACTGGGACGGCAAAAAAGTCCCAACGAAGCGTTGTACACCCCAAGCTTTCAAAATGACGTTGGTCGGCTTGCTATTGCTCCCGAGCCCATCGTAAAAATTCCCCGCAAGTTTTTGCGAGTTCTGCCTTTATCGAGTGGTCAAGTTCGAATCGAAAATGTGCATGATTCGGCTGTTCTCTTTATGGATGGAGGGACTAGCCTCCGTCCCCGCCACTCGATTGACGCTCGTCCTGGTGTCTTGTTGATTTTGGATGGTGGCGTTGCGATTCGTTTTGAAGAGCCTATTCAACTGAGTGCGATCGGAACTCCGACACTGGCGCCGATTATGGGAGCCGAGGCATTTAGAAATGGAGCAATTCAAAATAATGAAACTTTAGATTCAGCAAAGCTGATCCAATGGTTTCAGGCAGTCATCATCATTTTGCAAAGCGCATCATCATCAAAGGACCTTTTTCGACAGAGTGTCGATGCTCTTGTTCGACTTGTGGGTATGGATAACGGTGCCGTGGTCCTTTGGAACAGCGTGACGAATAAATGGACAACGATCGACAGACAAAGTTCAACCGGATTAGACGAGTATGCTGACGAATGGATGCCAAGCCAACAGATTCTGATGGCAGCTCGAAGCAAGCGAGAAGCTCTTTTCCACGTCCCTTCCGGAGTCGATCCAACGCGAAGCGCCGAGCAACTGAGCGGTTTTGTCGTGGCACCGATTCTCGCCGACGACAGTTCTTTGATTGGTGTTCTTTACGGGGAAAGGCGCAGGGATCGTGTTGATCGGCCGGACGTTAGCACGCTTGACGCTCAACTCGCCCAGACAATTGCTTGTGCAGTCGCAACCGGGCTACTAAGAATCGAAAGAGAACGTCGTGTCGCCGAAGAACAAGCTCGCTTCGAGCAGTTTTTCACTGTCGAACTGGCTCGATCCTTGACGGCAGACCCGCAACTTCTTGATGGGCGCGACGCCGACGTCACGTGTTTATTTTGTGATATACGTGGCTTCAGTCGAATTAGTGAACGACTTGGTCCCCAGGAGGTCATGCAATGGATTCAAACCGTCATGGGAGTTCTTTCAGACTGCGTAGCTTCACAAAAGGGAGTTCTGATCGATTACATCGGGGATGAATTATTCGCCATGTGGGGAGCGCCCGAACCCGAACTTGATCATGCTGCCAGGGCCTGTGCGGCCGCCCGGTTGATGCTCAATTGCATCCCTCAACTCAATGAAGAATGGCGGTCTCGACTGGGAACTGAGTTCAGTGTCGGGATCGGAGTTCACACAGGAAGAGCGCATGTTGGGAACACGGGCTCGCAACGCAAGTTAAAATATGGTCCTCTCGGGAATACGGTCAATTTAGCGAGCCGCGTACAGGGGGCCACGAAGTATCTGCGTACAAATATCCTCGTCACGGCAGACACGCGACGCCGCATGCAAAACTGCGAGGATTTTCGACGTTTGTGCAAGATCCGCGTGGTCAACATTAACGAGCCTGTCGAGTTATACGACCTGCCAATGAAAGCGGACGCAGACTGGAGTAAGCTGAAAACAAGCTACGAAGCTGCTCTTCTGGAATTTGAGGCACACGATTATCGAGGAGCGATGCGGCGACTGATGGAGTGCCTTGAAATCGCCCCCGATGACGGTCCAAGCGTTTTGCTTCTCTCTCGGTCCGTGACGGCGATGGGAGAAGGCCATGGCGATGACGCCTGGGTTCTTCCTGGGAAATAATTCAGTTCGATAAAATCACTTCGTGTAATCCCTGTTGGGTTTTCAAGCCATCATGAAACAATCTCCTGAATCTCCCCCAGTTCGAGACGTTACTTCGTTGGAGAACGAAGTCGTCAGTTTTATTCTCAGAAAAATGGGTTTAGTGAACGAGGATGTTCTCACCGAAGCGATCCAGGAGTCACTTCGTGATTCGAAACGCTCGCTGTTGGCGATCCTCGAAGATTCGGAAAAAATCTCACCGCAAACCCGCGAGAAATTGGAGCGGATGACTCAAGATGTCATTCGCTCGGATCACGCTAATGAGTCGCATGATTCAAAAAGCCGCAAGACAGCAGCCGATTCCATCCAAAAAGAACGGCATGACGCTGAGTCGGGAGAAACGCCAGGAGGAGGTTATGCGACCCGTCCGAGTTCGATCGACTCGAGGTACATGACTGATGTCGGTCCGTTAAAACGAAGCCGAGTGGAGAGGAATGAGGGGCCGGCAACCGACGCGCTAATCGGCGGGGCTGGTAATTCGTTCCGAATGCGATACCAAAAAGTAGAACTCTATCGTCACGGAGGTTTAGCCCAGGTCTGGATTGGAAAAGATCTGGAGTTGGGACGCCGTGTCGCTGTCAAAGAGATTCTGCCGACACGAGCAGATGATCAGGACGCTCGAGATCTTTTCGAAGAGGAAGCTCTAAAAACGGCTTCCCTCGAGCACCCTTCCGTCATCCCGATTTACGGCAAGGGACGACAGGCAGACGGTCGACCTTACTATGCAATGCGGTTTGTGACCGGTACAACCTATCTTGAAGAAATCGAGCGATGGCATCACAGCGACCCAAGCGGCGACGTCAAAGATCGAGCACTCAATTTCCGCAAGCTTCTCAGCCGACTGCTCGATGTCTGCGATGCGGTGCACTATGCTCATTGCAACAACATTCTACACCTTGATCTAAAGCCTCAGAATGTGATGCTGGGTGACTTTGGCGAGACCTTCGTCCTGGATTGGGGGCTTTCGCGTACGTACGACAGCACGGTTTCCATTCGCTTTCAAACGAATTCTTCGTTAGGCAGCGGGAAAGCGAATAGTGGGACTTCCCTCGGCTCAATCCCGGGGACCCCGCAATACATGAGCCCCGAACAAGCTCAAGGACGTAGTGACCGACTTGGTCCACATACGGATGTCTACAGCTTGGGTGCGATGCTTTATCATCTGCTCGTCGCAAAGCCGCCGCGTTTCGATGCAAAGACGGCCGATGAAGCGTGGCAGCAGGCGCGAAGTGGCATCTTTCAAAACCCGCAGGCCGTTCGTAAGGACGTTAATCTCGATCTTAATGCAATTTGCTTGAAGGCGATGTCGTATGATGCCGCCGACCGCTACAACACTGCGGATGCGTTTCGACGGGATCTTGAGTGTTGGCTGGCCAACGAGCAGGTCACGGCGAGAACCTTGAAGCCGTGGCATCCGGAACAAATCCTGCGTGTGATTCAACGCAGGCGATACATCGCTTTGACTGCGGCCGTTGCGCTGCCGATCATCGCAGTTGTGGCGGGGTTGTTGCATCTCAACAATAGGATTCAGCAAGAGAACGCTAAATACATAAGTCGCTTTGCGGAGATTTTTGATAAAGCAACGTCGAATGACACTGCGATCACGACTGTATTAGAGGTTCTATTGAATCAATACAAGGAAGTGAGCACGTCACAAGCTAATGACACGGTCGGCAAAAATCTCGAAAAAATCGCTAAGCTTTGCGGTAAGATCGCAACAACTGACGAAGCCATTGATTACCAGAAAGAGGCAATTCAACGATACGAATTGTTCCAGAAAAATAATCCGAATCAGCAAATTTCCAACGAGAACCTGTTGAACGCGAAAGAAGTACTAAGCCAACTCTTGCTTGATAAGGGAGATTTCGAACAGGCCACGGATACGTTAAAGGAACTGATCAAGTCACTTGAGCAGCTATCGCGTAGCGAGGATGTCCGACTGATTAAGGCGCGGGTCTTTCATAATCTTGCTCTGGCACACAAGGGACAGAACGATTTTAAAGAGTCAGAGAAGGACTTGAAACAGAGCGGGCAACTGCTCCAGGGACTACTTCGCGAACGCGATATTACGCCCGTTCAAATTCGAGATTATCAATCGCGGCTGGGTGATAACGAGGGCTTGTACGGTGACCTTGAACTTGTGCTCGGCAATTTTCCGGGTGCGGAATGGGCTTACAAAGAATCACTAAGGTATCGCAAAAACGTCCTCGAATTCGATCCTCATAACGACGATTCCGCAATCAAGCTTGCTTGGGCTGCCGACAATTTTCTTCGTTTGGCCCGCCGGAACAATGACAATGCCGAACTACGCGAGGAATTCGCGAATTGGGATAAAACCGCACATAATCCGCGCAAGAAATTATACTTAGAAAAACCCAATAACCGCAATTTTCGTCGTGAGTTTGCTTGGTCTTGTCTCTTTAAAGGCGAAGTCCTTTTGCAACTGCTACAAAGCACAGATCAAGAAGGTGAGGTCGCGCAGCCACAAATGACCGAGCAGGGACTCCATTCTAACGCCTCAACTATCGATCCGAGGAAACAAGTTCGAAAGGAGCTCGCACGCTGTTATGATTTGTCACGACAGTTAACGGACGATGACAATTCCAATGCTGATTCCCGGTCTCATCGTGCGTTCTCTGCAATCAAGCTTGCCTTTCTTGATTATCGTGAGAAGAATTTCGAGGACGCGCGAGAAAATCTGGCTGATGCCGAAAAGTATCTTCATAATCTGGCGATTGATGACAACGCGGCAGTCCTTTACAAGTCCGCGTTGCGTCTTGCTTTGCTGGCAGAACTTGAAAAAAACACCTATTCCAAACGTGCCAACTCGTATCGCGAACAGGCTTATCAAGAGTTGAAAAAGGCCGTCGAACAGGATGCGAAATTCGGGTCGCGAAGGCCAAGACAATGGGAGCTGAACACGTTGAAGGAATTGCCTGGTATGGAATCCCTTGTCACCGGGCTTGAGAAATCTTCGGGACAAGTCACCAACTGACGAAAATGTCGGCAGGTTGGAAAGTGACACGTCTGTTGCGCAAAACCGGGACATTGTTTGGGATCGGTCACGGAACCAATGATTGGGCATCACGGTCAACCGCTTCAATCCATTCGTTCCAGCGTTGTTCCCATTCGAGCAACACCTCGCTTCGTTCTTCTTCTGGAAGCGAACTGGCGTGAATTCCATTCTTTGCGAGCTCTTTAAGCTCTGCGAGGCTCAATTGCCACGTGACGAATACGAGATACCAATCCAAAGTCAGATCACAGCCCATCAGGCCCGGATCATCCGGGTTAATGCAGATTTTGATTCCGTCGCGATACCAGGTACGTCCCGGGTGCTGGCTCACGTCACTGATGTTTCCGAGAACAAAGCTGCTGAATGGACAAATTTCAATGGGGATCGATTGTTCCTTTATCCGGGTGCGTAATACGGGGTGATCCATTAACGATAGTCCGTGCCCGATTCTTGCTGTATTGAGGAGTACAGCATCGACGATGTTTCCGAATCCCCGATTAGCTGTTTCACCGGCGTGCAGAAAAAGTGGTAGCGTGGTACCGTCCAGCTCCGCTCGACGTTTCGCTTGAAGGAACAAGGGCACCAAATTCAGTAGACTTCGTCCATCCTCCTCGTGTCCAACAAGATCAAAACCTGATACGAGATGCGGAAACTGTTTGCGAAGCTCAACCGCCTCAGTCAGATATCGTTCGATTTTCGGCTGGGAATCCGAGCGGCTGCGTGAATAAATGACACGAAATCGAAATGTCGGATACGTTCTCTTCATGTCCTGATGCAGTGCCTGCAATTGCAATAATGCTTTGGCAGGTGGCACCGGTTGATTTTCCTCGTAAGGAAAATCCAGGAACGTACGTAACTCAAGGTGTTGCACGTTTGCCTTGGCAACCGTTTCCAGTTCACGCCGATAGAAATCACGATAAATCGAAGGGTGATCGGACAGCGAACAAACTCGTCGCCAGCACCTCTCGAATTCATCCCAAATACTTTCCACACCTTGATCTTCAATGCCGAGTGTCAAGCTTTCATAAAGCCGTTGATCAAACCGGACAGGGTCGCCGCTTTGCGTTCTTAAATTCGCGACAAGTTGCCAGCGCATATCAGACGGAGTCTTCGTTGCGAGTCGAAAACATCCATCCAACTCCGATTGCTCGCCGGGGTTCGGCCGATAAATATAACATTCCGGGTGCCCGACGGCGGTATCGACGAGCCAATGCAGATCTTGAATCGCCCCGGCGTGTGCGTGAAGCACTGCTCCCTTGGGCATTTGCAGAAAGCACTGATACAACGGTCGTGTTCTAATTATCCGATTATGGGCGATGATTCGCCTGCTGCGTTGCAACTCACGGACAATCGACAGATCTTGACTTCGAAGACGAGCGAGATACGAGTCGACTCTCCGCTCTGCTTCAGTGAGTTTTTCGCCTGAGACTCCTCGCGCCTTAAGCTCATTTTCAATAATTAAGTCCCGCATCTCGGCATAGTCTTTGGGAACGTTTGCCCGTTCAGGTACTTCGTCTTGACAAGGATGAGCCACTCCATTCCAGCCGTAGGCTATTAATAACAAGGTTACGCAGACCTTGTGGCGAAACATGCTGGCAGTCCCCTTGTCTCAACTCTGGAAATCTCAATCGATGCGGCCATTCGAATCATACACCAATTCAATCCGAGTTTTCCCTGACTTGGTGTGGTTTTCGATAAAGACGGAAAGCTTCAGATGGTCGATGACAATAAATCTGGCCATAGCAACTTTTTCGAAGAAAAACGGAAATCTCAATTCGACAGGATCATTGTGGACACCCTCGCGTATGGGAAGTTAATCTGTCTGGGGCGAACGATTCCGATCGTTAGCGCCGAAGGGATTACATAAATTTGTTGACTGTTCCGCGGTGTCTATCGACCTCGAGCTTACAACTTGAAGTCGCTGTCTCGAAGTGGGCACCAGGATTGAGACGCTGATGTTGACGTACGTTCTGTGAGAAAACGCACATTCGCAGGCGTCTATTTACGTCCGACAGTGATCTCAAACAGCTTTGGCCAATTCTTGCCGGTGACGAAGAGTCTTTTTTTCTCGGGGTCATAGGCGATTCCGTTCAGGACGTCTTCGGTGGAATCGCGTTTATTTCTTGGGTAGAGGCCGGAAAGGTCGATCCAGCCGAGTACCTCGCCCGTTTGGGGCGACAGTCGAACAATTCGGTCTTCGTACCAGATGTTGGCCCAGATCTCGTCGTTGACGTATTCGAGTTCATTGAGTTTGCTGACTTTGCCATCAGTCCCGTGGGCCGTGATCCGTTTGACGACTTCGAACGTATTCGGATCGAGGAACCGAATCGTGGACGAACCGTCGCTCATCAGCAGTCGTTTGCCGTCGTTTGTCAGCCCCCAGCCTTCGCCGGAATATTGAAACGTCTTTTCGACGTTGAACGTTTCAAAGTCGTAAACGATTCCGATTCGATTCTGCCAGGTGAGCTGATAAATACGATTGCCAAGAAGCGTGATCCCTTCACCAAAATAATGAGCGTTTAACGGGGCGATTTTTTCAACTTTGCCTGATTCCAAGTCGACGAGGCGAAGCGATGATTCCCCCTTCTTTCCGGTCCCTTCTAACAAGGCCCCTTTGACGAACACGAGGCCCTGGGTGAACGCGGTGGAGTCGTGAGGATAGGTGGCGATCACTTTGAATCCCCAGACTTCTCCTTTTGGTACACGTTTGAACTGCGCAAACGCGCTGATCCCGATCACACTGCTGACCAGCAATAATATCGCCAGCAGCCAGCCGGAACGGCGTAGCATAGATTTTGAAGTCGAGGTGACTTTCGCGGACATCGTGCCATCCTCAAAGTTCGTCAACAAATCGAATCAAGTTTGCCTGCTCTCACCAGAATACTTTCGCAACCTGTCAGAAAGACGTCCAGTCGGATTTTCGCTATCCTTTCGCCATCATGAATTATGACTTTCTCTCACCAACGCAAATCGTCTTCGGCTGGGGACGTCGATCAGAACTCGGCAAGCTTGCTGCGAAGCTCGGATCGCGAGTGTTTCTCGTTTCCGGAAGCCGGACGCTTGAGCGGATCGGTGTGATCGAACAGATCGCTGCGGGATTCGATCAATGCGGATTAAAAACGGAACGATTCCAGGCGGCATCGCGTGAGCCTGAGGTCGCCGATGTCGATTCGCTCGTCGGCGAATTCCTGAAACGGGAGCCGACGGCGCGCGATGTCGTTGTCGCGATCGGTGGTGGATCGACAATCGACCTGGCAAAAGCGGCTGCCGCCATTGTGACGAATCGGCAGGGTTCGTCGGTTGTTGATTTTCTGGAAGGTGTCGGGCGTGGCCTGCAGATCACACAGGCTCCGCTGGGTATGATCGCCGTTCCGACGACATCGGGAACTGGCACGGAAGTTACGAAGAACGCCGTGATTTCGTCCTATGAGCCGGCTTTCAAGAAAAGCCTTCGCAGTGATTTGATGATTCCGCGAATCGTTCTGATCGATCCCGAATTGACGGTCAGCTTGCCTCGTGAAACGACGGCCTACACGGGGATGGACGCGATCACGCAACTGATTGAAAGCTACATTTCGCGCCGAGCGGCACCGATCCCTCAGGCACTGGCACTATCGGGGTTAGAGCTGGCGATACCCGCCTTGCCGATCGTCGTCCGAGATGGTTCTTCGCGTAAGAATCGGGAAGCGATGTCACAGGCGGCGTTGTTATCGGGGTTGGCGCTGGCGAATTCGGGCCTTGGTCTGGCTCATGGTGTTGCGGCGGCGCTCGGTTCACATTGTCGGGTTCCGCATGGACTCGCCTGTGCTGTGATGTTGCCGGTGGCATTGAGAATCAACTTGGCCGTGCGGGAACGAGAGCTGGCTGAGTTAGAACGGCTGTTTGACGACAGTTATTCCAGCGTCGGTGAATGTGCTGCCGCTTTTGTTTCTCGGATTGAGTCGCTTTGTCACGCGATTGGGATTCCGTCGCAGTTGCGTGATGTTGGTGTCGCGGTCGAGCAACTTCCGGCACTTGTGACCGGTTCGCGCGGCAACAGTATGAGCGGGAATCCTCGTGACGTCAGTGATCGAGAATTGCTGGCCGAATTGCAACAGATGTGGTCGCCGCCATGATGATTCTTCGAAACGGAATCGAAGTGATGTGCCACTGCATCGGAGTCTTCTCCGACGCAGTGTCTTGGTCACTTGAACTAGCGGTTGAAAGACACTGAGTGACCGAAGACGGTCATTCAGTGGCACAAGATTTCGTTCCAACTTCTGTTTTCAAGCAAACGATACTTCGCGGCGTTAGATTAAATGAATTGAACGCTTCAGAAGGCAAATGCAAAACCAACTTGCGACGAAAAATTCGGGGTACTTGGATCAAGTCCCGCGTTATAGGAATTGAAGAACGTGGCACGTTTATCGAACTGGTAAAAGTAACCGACACCGATGACCCGTCCCTGAGCACTCTGCCGGAACACATCGCCGTTGTAGTAGCCCTGCAGGAAGACCTGGAATTTCTCGGTGACTTGCTGCTCAAGTGCCCATTGGAACGAGAGCTGATTGACGTTGAGGTTGGCTTTAGAAAGCGTCGGGATATTGTGTCCCAGCCGTGGTATGAATCGTTCACCCCCGATAATCGCGATTGAATCCTGGACTCCGGAATAGCCGACCGTCATTTCGACATTCGTATCCTTTGTGAAAGGAAAGTCCATGTTCAAGTTGATCGATGGCTGAAACCCGCTTTGAAAGGTTGGACTGGCCAGGTTGGTCTGAAGGAATGCCTCAAACGACATGGCTGGGATCAGTTTGTCGATTTGATCGTCCCAAAGATGAATCTTGGTATCGATGATCAGCGGTGCAAAGCCGACGACTGCCGAGCCAGGATCAAAAACGGTCGTTAACCCTGATCCCGTCAACCGGAACTCGACGTCGTCGGTAACTCCATATCTGAAAAGGTAGTTGTAGCTGTATGAGGCTGGGTTGTGGCGGTCTTTGCCCAGGTAGGTGAATGGGGCGATTTCAAGATACGAACGTCCCTTTGGCAACGTGTACGCGCTATTGGGGTAATCGCCGAAATCGGCACCGGGTTTTGAAATATCCGGTTCTGGTGGAGTTTTTTGATCGCTTTTGTCGTCGTCCTTCTTGTCGTCGTCTTTTTTATCCGGCGTGTCGTCCTTTTTCTGCTCTGGCTTGTCTCCGTCATCGCTGATGAGTCTCAGAAACACTGGATTCTTCGATTCGACGGGCCGTGGCAGCGAAGGCCACTTTACGAACGGGTCGGACGAGGACTGTTTCGAAGTTGGTATCAATTGAGTGACAACGGGGTTTTCGCGGTTTAGCCACGCTAAACTCTCGTCGAAAGCCGGCTGAATAAGCGGCTGTTGCCCTAAGTTCCGTGTTAACAATGGATTATCGATAGCCAGGCAAGTTGAAGCGAGCGTCATCGTCAAAACAATTCCGGTCAACAAATTGGCTGACAGTGTCAAGGAAAGCCAGGACATGAAATGACTTTTGGAACGAAACTGACCCGAGTTAATTCCGAAATGCGACATCAGGTCAACCTCCGGCGAATTCTCGGAAAGAAGCTCATGATGTGCTCAGTATCCAAAAACGCGAAAATTGAACTCAAACTGGGAAATCAGTCAAAAAGGAACTCAAAACGTGGCCGATGCGTACCATCGTCACCCGTTCAAGTTCCCGTTTTTGCAGGTTTTGACGGTCGTAAGGAATTTATCGGATTGCGCATGTTTGGGCCGTGAGTGCAGACTGACTGCGAGGTCGACTCGAGTGTTCATGGGCTGATGGTCAAGAGGTTTGGGCAAGATATTCCGACACAACGCATCAAAGGTGGTGGATGCCAGTCCCGAGCAGCTTGACGAGATTGTGATTTGATGAATGTCGTGATTCCCGAAGAAAAATTCACGGAATTTTCAAAGTCGAGAATCCTCATTCCTACCACTCGCCGTCTGTCGGGAGAAATGACTATACTTGCCGGGAGGTAAATCATCTTCTACCGAAGGTGTTTTTAATCAGGCGTTCGTGGTTCGCTACGTTCAAATTTTGAATCAGTCGAGTTTGTTTTCCGTCAAACAATCGCGACTGGCAGTTCAGTGCGAGGTAGGATGTTATGGCCAAAGCGGGTTCGCGAAAAAAGCTTCCGAAAGAAGTTGCCGTCATCAATGCCGACAATTGCACCGGCTGTGAAGCCTGTCTGGAAGTCTGCCCGGTCGATTGCATTTACAAAGTCAAAGGTGAATCGATCGCCGTGCTTCAATCATGGTGCGAGATTGATGTCGAGCGATGCGTTGGTTGTGAAGTTTGCGTGCATATTCCAACCAAAAAATCAGACCCTTATGAACTGACCGTCTGTCCTTGGGATGCTATTGAATTAATCCCAACGATCCAGGTTGCCCAGTACGTCGCGAACAAGGGCGGTCCACCAGAGTATATGGTCAAGAACTGGGATCGATTGGTTGTTCCAGCTCAGCGAATGGCAGAACTCGCTGCCGAACAGGCAAGTTCGAAATAGAACTTTCTGTTACAATAATCTCGCAATGAATGAACTTCCGTTTTCGTCGCCGCTGGAAGAGACCGTCGTTATCGTCGGCGTTGGGATGATTGGCGGGTCGCTGGCTGCGGCACTTAAGCGTCGAAAGATTGCTCTCAGGGTCATTGGTGTCGGCCGAGACCAAGCCCGGGTCGACGCTGCACTTGCTGCTGGATTGATCGACGAGGCGACGACGAGCACGAAGAGTGTTATCGACCGCGCAAATCTCGTTGTTTTCTGCACTCCTGTCGAACGTGTCGCATCAGACGTCCGGTCTGCGGTGGCTGACCTGTCGATGTCTGTCGATAATTCCAATGCTCAAGGTCCCGATTCTGGCCTGTTGCTCACCGACGTAGGAAGTGTGAAGGGGCCGATCTGTTCGGATCTGATGGACATCCCGATGTTCGTAGGATCGCATCCGATTGCCGGTTCGCATCGACAAGGTTTTGAGGCTGCTGACGCGAGATTATTCGAAGGTCGGCTCTGCGTTCTGACGCCCACCACGTCGACACTCGAACCGTCGATCGCTCGTCTTGATCGATTCTGGCGTGCACTCGGAATGCGAACGATCAGCATGTCGCCTGTCTCTCACGATGCCGCACTGGCGATGACAAGCCACTTGCCACATCTGGTGGCCGCCGCATTGGCGACAACCGTCTGTGACGATTACCGCAGGCTGACGGGAACCGGGTTTCGTGATACCACTCGCGTCGCTGCAGGTGACCCTGATTTGTGGGCGGGAATTTTGATGAATAACGCAGATCAAGTCGTGAATGGAATTGATGAAATGCAGAATCGACTGACTGCATATCGAAACGCCCTTGCAAATCATAATCTTATTGAGATCCGACAGCTTTTGAAGGACGGCCAGCAATTCAGAATGTCGTTGGATGAGACCATTCACGAGTGAATCGAAACGGGCGACCCTCGCACTACGAGCGCGGGATTGCGACAATCGCATCCAATGCCATTTTTTTGAACCACCTTCCCAGGATTACTCGGAAGGGCACGCATATTTTTGGGAAGTGAATTCGAATGCTTTGGGAAGTCGAAATTCGTCCGTCTGCTCATGAGATCGACCGCGAAGGACTGCGAATCGTTCAAGAGGCTCACGACCTGCGAGCGTCAACAATCAGCCAGGTCGAAAGTGCCCGGTCGTTTCTCTTGCAGGGGACTTCGCTGAACGCCGCTGACATTAAACGGGCGGCGTCGATGTTGCTTGTCGATCCTGTGGCTGAGCGTTTTGAAATCCGCGAAGTCTCAGAAGGTGAAGTAACGGTTTCGAATTCGATGAAGTCCGCCACTTTGCTGAATGTCATGTATAAGCCGGGCGTTACCGACAACGTCGCAACGAGTACCCAGAAAGCGCTGATTGACCTTGGGTTCACCGTCGACACCGTTGCCACCGTCCGGAAGTACTGGTTTGAAGCAAGCGTCTCAACGAGTGACCTGGATCGAGTGACAAAGCGTGTCCTGGCCAATGATGCGGTCGAACGGGTGATTTCCGGTCCAATTCGGATGAGCAAGATCGGAGCAGGTTCGGATTATCAGTTTCAATTGCGGACAGTCCCGATTCGAACGATGGATGACCATGCACTTAAAGATCTCAGCAAGTACGGACAGCTCTATTTGAGCCTGACCGAGATGCAGACGATCAAACAGCATTGGGTTGACCAACAACGTGATCCGACAGACATCGAACTTGAAACAGTTGCGCAAACATGGAGCGAGCACTGCTCACATAAGACGCTGAAAGGTCGCATTCGATATCGGGACGAATCTGGGGAACACGTCTTCGAAAACATGTTGAAAGAGACGATTTTCGGGGCGACGGTCGAGATCCGTCGACGTCTCGGAGCAGACGACTGGTGCGTCAGTGTGTTCAAGGACAATGCCGGCGTCGTGAAGTTCGACGACAAACAGCACGTCTGCTTCAAGGTTGAAACTCATAATCACCCGTCAGCAATCGAGCCATACGGCGGAGCGAATACCGGTATCGGCGGTGTGATCCGAGATCCACTTGGTACCGGGCTGGGTGCCAAGCCGATTTTGAACACCGACGTCTTCTGTTTTGCACCGCCCGACACTCCCGTTGCGTCCCTTCCTCCCGGTGTGCTACATCCAAAGCTGGTCATGAAGGGGGTTGTTTCAGGGGTTCGCGACTACGGCAATCGAATGGGAATCCCTACGGTTAACGGGGCGGTCTTTTTTGACGAGCGTTATCTGGGCAATCCCTTGGTTTACTGCGGTACAGCGGCCATGATTCCGGTGGACCGCGTTGAAAAAACGGTTCATCCCGGCGATTTGATCGTGGCTGTCGGAGGACGTACAGGTCGTGACGGAATTCACGGAGCGACATTTTCGTCCGCTGAATTAACGCAAGAAAGCGAAACAATCTCGGGTGGTGCCGTTCAAATCGGTAATGCGGTGGTTGAAAAGATGGTCGCCGACGTCGTGCTGCAAGCTCGCGATCTTGGCCTTTATCATGCGATCACAGACTGTGGCGCAGGCGGGTTCAGTTCAGCCGTTGGCGAAATGGGGGAAGAAGTCGGAGCGGTTGTCTGGCTCGACAAATGCCCGCTCAAATACACGGGACTTTCTTACACGGAAATCTGGATCAGCGAAGCTCAGGAACGAATGGTTCTTGCAGTTCCACCGGATAAGTGGGACGAGTTCCACGCGATTTGCGAGGCGGAAGGTGTCGAGGCTTCTGCAATCGGTCAATTCGGAAACGCAGGACGACTGCGATTGACGTATCACGGGGAAACGGTGGGTGATGTCGCGATGTCGTTCCTTCACGACGGTCGTCCGCATGTCACGCGAGATGCCTTTTATACGCCCCCTGGCGAGACTCCTTTAGGCGGAGTTGCCGCTACGAATAGAAATCTGAGCGATCATCTGAATACGACGCTCAAGAAGATTCTCGGCTCTTTAAATGTCTGCAGCAAGGAGTGGATCATCCGGCAGTACGACCATGAAGTCCAATCCGGGTCGGTTGTGAAACCTCTCGTCGGCGTGGCCTGTGACGGACCGTCAGACGCTTCCGTCGTCAGGCCAGATTTGACGTCATACAGAGGTGTCGTGGTTTCCAACGGCATGAACCCACATTATGGTGATTCCGATCCGTACTGGATGGCCGCCGCAGCAATCGATGAAGCAGTTCGTAACTGCGTGGCCGTAGGGGCTGACCCCGCTCGAATCGCGATTCTCGACAATTTTTGTTGGGGAAACACCGAGCGAGCGGAAACGTTGGGATCGCTTGTGCGAGCGGCAATCGGATGCAAAGACACCGCGATTGCATTTGGAACGCCATTCATCAGCGGCAAAGATAGTCTTAACAACGAGTTTTCGTACGTCGATGCTGAGACCGGTGAAAAACGAACGGTTGCGATTCCGTCATCTCTCTTAATTAGTGCGATTGGACAAGTTGCGGATATTCGCCGATGCGTGACGATGGATCTCAAGAAATCTGGGAACATTCTCTATCTCGTGGGCGTGACACGAGCCGAATTGGGAGGCAGTCATTACGCTCTGGTCAATCAACTGAAGGGTGGCCGCATCCCTCACGTCGACATGTCGGTGGCTCCGCGAATTTTTTCCGCAGTCCACAAATCGATCGAGTTGGGTCTGATTCGCAGTTGTCACGACCTGAGTGAAGGGGGCTTGGCAGTGGCTGCATCCGAGATGGCATTTGCTGGCGGATTCGGCGTGGAACTGGAGCTTAGTCAGCTTGCAAAGGCCTCCGGCCTGTCTGACCCGGCCTCGCTACTATTTTCGGAAAGTACGACTCGATTTCTGATCGAGGTTGAACCAGCGCAATCCTCCCGAATTGAAAAGGAGTTTGCCGGACTGCCGCTCACTCAAATTGGTCAAGTCGTATCGAGTGGTCGAGTTCGAGCAACATTGGAAAACGGCCAGCTTCTGCTTGATCAGGAATGTGCCGAATTAAAGGCGGCATGGCAGTCACCCCTTGCCTGGGATTGAATCAATTCAGTTCTGCTGCGCAAGTCCGCAAGGTCCGACGCGACGTTCGAAAACTGTTTTTTGCAGATTTTTCGTTCGAAGCGTCGGTGAAACTAATCGTCACCGATCACAAGTCTTAAATAACTTTCGTATCGGATTTGTGAAATCAAATCTTGTCGGACAGCATCTCGAACGGCGCAGCCTTCTTCGACCATGTGCAAGCAGTCAGGAAACTTGCACTGGGGCACGAACGGGCGGAATTCGACAAAGTACCCTTCCATTTCGGCTGGGTGGACATCCCAGAGCTCCAATTGACGAATACCAGGAGTATCAACGACCCATCCGCCAAATTCGAGTTCTCGAAGTTGAGCGAAACGAGTTGTATGGCGTCCTTTCTGAGTCACACGGCTGACATCACCAGTCTTAATCGCCAATCCCGGCTGAATCGCATTCAGTAACGAAGATTTGCCGACACCGCTTTGTCCGGTGAAAACCGTCTGCTGGTGCTTTAATAATCGGCGCAGCCAGTCAATCCCAAGTCCTGTTTGAACACTGGCTGGAACGACGGTGTATCCGAGGCGAGCATACTTTCCAATCATCGGTTGCAGATCGGCTAGGTCTACAAGATCGCATTTGTTGATCACGATGATGGCTCGGACTTCTCCTTTTGCCGAGCTGACCAGAAATCTGTCGATCAGCGCCGGTTTGAGTGGAGGTTCTTCAGCGGATGCAATAATTGCGACCTGCGAGACGTTCGCGACCAGAATGTGCTGCTTATACTGATGGCCTCTTGCTAAGACTCCAAGACGTGGTTCAACTCGTTCGATCACACCGCAGGCATTCTCGCTCGGTCGAAACAGAACTCGATCACCCGTTACGACCGCATTACGTGCGTTGCGTGCGACGGTTCTGACGACGCGCCGAACGGTGCATTCGAAGTGGGTCCGCGCGAACGGCTGTCCTTCGTCGACTTGAACGGTGCACTGAGTTGAACCAATCGCTGACAACACCCGCCCACGTAAGCACGCTGTTTCATCGACGGAAAGAACGAAGGTATCACCTTCCCCGGCCTCGCCGAGCACCGTTCGCCTTCTCGTCAATTCGCCCTTGCCCGAGACTCGCTGGTCACGATCAATCCGATCAATGTCAATTTCGTCAGCTTGCACCTGCCGCGTAAAGTCATTCTGGCGCGTGGGGTTCTGACGGTTTTTTCGGAAGTCAACGCGAACTTTTTTTGAGAGTTTTTTGGGCACGTTGTAGGATCTCTCTCATCACATTTTTTCGACTTCAGTTTCAAGTCATCGCAGATTCCATCGCAGGATTCAATTTGAGACGGCGAAAAAAAAAGCGTCCGAGTCTCGGAAGACTCGGACGCAACTGACCCCATGGGGATTCGAACCCCAGTACTCGGACTGAAAATCCGATGTCCTAGGCCTCTAGACGATGGGGCCTTCGTTCGATAGTTATCGCTAGTGTGAGTAGAAGATCGGAGTCTGCGGAATTACTCTTCAACGAGACTTCCGAAATTTTCGATTAGACAACAAACAGGCAGAAAACACTACCGGGAAGTACGTCTGGCCAACTTGATTGTGACGAGTTGAGCCAAAACTTTCAATCATTCAACAACAGCTTTTACTTCCTCTACCGGCACCACTGTGGTGGCTTGTTCAATTTCTGCCGCCGCGATAGCGTCGCGGACTTCGCTTCGGTGAATGGAAACTTCTCGCGGAGCCTCAATACCGAGTCGAACTTTGTCGCCCCGAATTTCGACAACGGTGATGACAATTGAGTCATCAACAATAATGCTTTCGTTTTTTTTCCGCGACAGAACTAACATTTCCCACAACTCCGAGGGCCAAGCCCTTTCTTCATCCGTGCAGTTTAAGTCTCTGAAGCTGTCTGCGCAACGATACCTTGTCTTTCACGTCCAACGGATTGTAGACTCTACACGCGTCGTGTCAACCCTCTAGATTGTGCTTTCTTGGCATGCAAGTCTAGCTCCTTCTCAATTCTAGTCGAACGCAAGGAATATTACGATGCGAGTCGATTCACAAAATCATTGGAAGGTGGAGTTTACGTATAATAACGTACCGCAAGGTTGACCCCCGAGTTTTCCGGTTTTTACTTTAAAAACAGTGAGAGAAGCTTCGCAAGACACAGTCAGAACGGCTTCTTTTTTTCAGCCTGCTTAAATCTTAATGTCTTTAATTGGGCGGCCCCTTTGATGTTTTGGTTTTTCTGCATCTGCTTCCGCAGGTGGGGTAGCTTGGTTGCAGGCTTTCGTGGTGCTCCTCCGGTCATTTTCTTTCCTTTTGGCAATTCAAGCAGAAGAAGGTTGAACGCTGTGCCTGGACGATGCGTGTAATTTCGCCTTTTTGGCATGAAAGACAGATTTGTCCCTCACGCATATAAACTCGATGCTCATTTTGGTAGCTGCCATTTTGATTCAAAGCGTTTCTGTATGTTCCATCGCCCAGGGTTGATCCTTCACATTCAATTGCCTTTAAGAGTACCGAACGCACGGCGGCTGCAATCTTTTCGATGCAACTGAAGTTTAGTGAATTTGCAGGTCGCGTCGGATGAATCCCTGCACGATGAAGAATTTCACTTGCGTAAATGTTGCCGATCCCCGCCACAACTTTTTGATCCAACAGGAGAACTTTAATTTCTCGGCTGGTCTTCGCGCAGCATTTCGTCCATTGGGATTCATCGAACTCCAATGCGTCAGGTCCTAGCAAGCGTGATTCGAGTTTGTTTTGAAGTGCTCCTGGTTCGAGCCAGGTGACGGTTCCCAAGCCTCGCCGGTCCCAAAACCAAAGCGAGTCAAAATTTCCTGACCCACCGAAGCTGATTTGGATTCTCAAATGATTCAAGTCAGGCGGATCTGAAAGCACCATCAAACCAGTCATACGCGGCTCGATGACGAGGTTTGATCCATCGGATATGTCGAAAACAACGCGTTTCCCCAGGCGTCGGACCTCGATAAACCGATGTCCGACGAGTTTTTTACGCAATTTCGGTAACTTCGGAACAACCGAAATCGGTTTGTAATTGTTTGGACACATGACAATGTTCTCAACAATCCGGTCAATCACGTGTGAACGAATTCCGCGAACCATCGTTTCCACTTCGGGAAGTTCAGGCAACATTGATCTCCTGGAAAAATCCGGATACAGCGACCTTATCGATCTTAATCAATTCACAATTCTCAACGCGATTATGACCAAGCGTCCATTCTAACGGCAAATCGGATTGTTGGGATGAGACGCGTCCGGTCGGGGCACAACAGCAGAAATTCGCAGAATCTTCTTGACGCCGCCGCTTTGGAGGACGATTCTAATCCGATACAGGGGTCTGTCAGTTTGAAGAACTGTTTGACCGATGCTGATTGACGACGTCGCTTTCATCTCCGTCTTTTTCGCCACGAGGAACCTGACATGGTCCAGCTCAGCCGATTGACTGCTGGTAAGAACTTTTTTGGTCGGTTATTAACCCTCGGCGGTTGTTTGATTGCCTTGGCGTCAGCGACGATGGGAGCCGAATCGTCCGTCAATGTGCCGCGTTCGCAGCAAGTTGCCAACCATCTGAATTCCGGCGAATTCGGGCCTGCGATGGTTGAAGCGCTGGCTGCTCCCAGTCCGGACGAGCGATCGACGCTCTTGAAACAAGTCGCGACGGCTCAACAGGCTGCTGGTGAACCTGAAGCGGCGGCGGGGACACTTCGGCGAATCCCCCGAAATATGAAGCGAGCGGGCGAGCCAGGTGTATTACGCGGTGGTGCTCAAGCTGACTTTATGACACTGATGAATTTGATTCGTCAAAACACCCCAGGTAAGTGGGAAGATGACGACGGCGAAGGTGGGGCAATGACCCCGTTCCAGACTGGTGTGCGGGTTTCTCCGACCGGTTTGCTACAGCGATTAAGCAGCGAAGAACAGTCTGGCCAGTTGACTTCAGTAGGTGTTCAAGCCCGCAAGGCTGATCTTAACGAAGACGTATCACGTTCCAGCGAATTGCGAATGGTTTCGCTGACGAGACTTGAACGATCGGTTGCTCGACGTATTGAAGAGGGGTTGCCCGTTCCAGAAACGATGGCACAACTCGCCGGCTTGGCTCAAGTGAAATACGTGTTTGCGATTCCGGAAACAAATGAAATTGTCATCGCCGGCCCGGCTCAAGCCTGGCAATACAATGATCAAGGTCAGCCGGTGTCATCCGTGACCGGTCGTCCCACTTTGCAGCTCGATGATCTGGTCACCGTCTTGCGAACATTTGCTCGCGGTAACGCGGACTTCGGTTGCTCGATTAACACTCGCGATGAAGGCGTGAAAGCCCTAAAGGAATTTGTCGAGAAGTCGCAGGCGAAAGGCCCGGTCAGCGATCTCGCCGTTCGTTCCTGGGTCAAACAAATTCAGCAGAAACTTGGTCGTCAGGACGTTGTGGTTTGGGGAGTTCCAGGCGAAAGTCGAGTTGCCCGAGTTATTGTCGAGGCCGACTACCGAATGAAATTAATCGGTGTCAACAAGTTGAATGCTGGTAAAGATATCCCAGGTTATTTCGATCTTCTTCCGGTCGCTCAGCAAAAGATTCAGCCGAATATGGATGCTCTGCGTTGGTGGTTGACCGTCAAATGCGACGCTGTGCTGCATAGTGCGGACAAGAACGTCTTCGAAATTCAGGGGTCGTCTGTGCTCTGCTTGTCGGAAAACCAACTGGTGACAGCCGACGGGAAGCATCTTCCGACAGGCCAATCAGAACCGACGAACCGTCTGTTCGCCCAGAACTTTACCGCTAACTATACCAAGCTTGCCCAAAAGGATCTGGTCTTCGCAGATGCCCAGAACATCTTCGATATGGCACTGTGTTCGGCCTTGATTCAGCACGAAGACTTACGGGGCAAGACCGGTTGGAATATGGGTGTGTTTGCTCCTAATGGCGCCTATGCTCCTGCGAGCTATCCAGTACCGAGAGAAGTTGATTCCGTCGTTAATCATCGAGTCTACAAAGGACGCGACATTGTTGTGCAAGCAGCCGGTGGAGTAAGGTGCGACGTCATGTCGCTGGCTAAGGATTCAGCGAAGAACAAGCCAGAAGCCGAGCTTGACGGTCTTTCGACAACCGTGAAGGCTCCTGAGCTTTCGGTAGGACGCTGGTGGTGGGATGCAAGCAAGTAGTCCAGGATGTCGACTAACACGTAACTATCTGTGGGATACTTCGGGATTCACGATCGGAGTTTGGCAGTAGTGGGGTGTGATTGTAATCCCCATTGGTTTTGAGAGACTGTTCAAGCCTTAATGGAAGACCAGCAACGGCCATGCAAGTCGTGATTACAGCAGTCGGCCCCGATAACCGCGGGCTGGCTGATCCGATCGTTCATCACGTTACGGATGCCGGCGCGAACATCTACGAAATTCAGATGTACGACCACGATTCGGAGCGGCTATTTGCCATGCTGCTCCGCTTTGACTGGCCATCGACTGCGGCGGAAGATATTGCAGAGTTGCGTCGGCAGATGAACGAGATCGGGCGGTCGAAAAATCTTTCAATTCGGACCTGGTCTCGGGATGAAACCTCGCGACCACCGAGGCTGGCAATTTGTACGACATATCGTCCTGAGCCAGCACTTGCGCTCTTGCGGTCGATCCGGGATAGAAGACTCAATGCGACCGCAGCAGTGATGCTGGGAAATCGCGATAGCTGTCGAGGTGTTGCTGAACAGTTCGGCATTGACTGGCACCTGGTTGGCAACGGGCGCGGTGAGCCTGACAATCTGCGAATGATTGAATTATTCGACCAATATCAGGTGGACTATATTGTCCTGGCTCGATACATGCGAGTTCTTCCTGCAAGTACCTGTTGGCGGTTTGCCGGCCGAATTATCAATCTTCATCATGGCTTATTGCCACCATTTCCTGGTTTTCGCCCTTATGAAGACGCCTTTCAGCACCGGATGTTGACGTACGGGGCGACCGTCCATTTTATCGTTCCCGAGCTGGACGCAGGAAATCAGATCATTCATCAAAGCACGTTTACCGTGTTTCCCGGTACAACGCTAGAAATGATTAAGCGTCAGGGAGAAACTGATCACGAGCCGAGTTGTCTCGTGGAAGGAATGCGTCGGGTCGTTGATCGCGAAGTTGAATTACATTTTCATCGCGTTATCCGACGCGATCCGGTCAGTTGAATCGGTCAGGTGGTTGTGACAGAATCGCGCCTTTTCCGCAGGGGAGGCGAATCTGATGTCAGGCGAAACGAGTGGTATTTCGATTCGATTGATGGATGCAACCGATCTCGATCGAGGTTTTCTCGATGCACTTCGAGCACTCAAGCCAATCGAGCTGACGGAGCAGCAGGCGATTGACGTTTACCGAGATCGCCTGAAATCCCGAATACGAACATACGTGGCTGTGATTGACGACCGTATTGCGGGAACAGCATCCGTCTTTATCGAACCCAAGTTCATCAACTCGGGCGGGGTTGTCGGTCACATCGAGGATGTCGCCGTTCACCCGGGTTTTCAAAAACATGGGATCGGACGTTTGCTGGTAGAGCATCTGTTGAATGTCTGTCGCGAATTTCATTGCTACAAAGTCATTCTTGATTGCGCCGAAGGGGTCATTCCTTTCTATGAAAAGATCGGATTTCACCGTTGGGAACGCGCAATGCGGATCGATCTTTGATGCAATGGTGGCAAGCCTGGCTCGATGTGACATGCGAGTGCAGCGTTGACGCTAAAATCGAAGTTGCCGCTGGCAGCTTTGTGCTACCAGCGGCAACCAGTCGAATTGCCCGCAAAATCGAAGAGCACTGGCGGGCGCGGACGCACGCCAGTGGTACACAATCCCACATTTAAGCGTTGACGGGAAACTAGATCCCGGGAACATCAAGGTGCTCTTCTTCTGCAATCTTGCGAAGCTTTTGAAGAGCGCGTGATTCCAACTGTCGGATCCTTTCTTTCGTCACACCCAGCTTCTGGCCAACCTGCTCCAGGGTTTGAGCAGGCTTTCCATCTTTCAATCCATAACGAGATACAATGATATCTCGTTCGCGAGGATCGAGTTGTGCGAGAATCTGCATCAGCGCCTCGTGCTGGCGCTGATTGACGATCTCTTCATTCAATCTTTCGCTTCGTGGATCGGAAGCCTGATAAAACACTTCGTCGTTGCCCGTTCGGAACCGGTCAAGCTGTGTGTATTCAGCAGGAATCGATCTTGCGAAATTCTTCATGATCGCCCAGCTTGCGTAGGTCGAAAACTTGAATCCCCTCGTATAGTCAAATTTCTCGATTGCACGAATCAATGAAATGTTTCCATCGCTGACCATTTCAAAGAAGTTTGCGTTTGGCTTCATGTGCTTTTTGGCAATCGAAACCACGAGACGCAAATTGCTGCGGATCAGAAAATTCTTAACCTCGTTGGCCTGCGCAACCATGCTCTCGATCGAATCCAGGTCTTTCGTATTGGGCCGGGAAACATCGATTTGCTTTTGCAGTTGGGCTGCCTGAAACATCAGGAAGTTCATTTTGCGGAAATAATAAAGCTCCTCTTCCTTCGTCAGCAGCGGCACTGAATACAGACTATTCAAGTACGGCGGCAAACCAGGTGGAGTTTTCGTCGGCGCTGATTTTCGTTCAACAACGGGGGGCTGCTGAAGAATGAGAGCGGCTGCACCAGGTTCACTGAATTCTGGGGCCTCCATGTATTCGATCGGTTTTGCCAGCAACGATTCCGCACGGACTTCCGCCACCATCCGATAGATGCTTGCCCGCGTTCGATCAAATTTCCTTGCGAGCTCATCGACCGATACACCGTTGCGGAAGCTTCGATAAATATCGAGCTTATGTTCCTCGGTGATCGTGTTGAGCGCATTGGGGAACACAGCGGACTCCGGATGATCCTTATCGTGGTTCTTCAGTGTGTAACGTACGGTCTCTGGAGATCGATGAAACTTCTTTGCGAGACGGTGGCTGATTTCCGTGGGGCAACCCCCTGCTTTTGCCAGACGTCGAGCTCGAAGAATCAATTTTTCACGCTCTTCAACACTCAGTTGGCTGAACTGGGAACCTCGATCCACATCTTCAGCGTGCCTTGTCACAAATCTCTCGACGGACGATCGCAAGAAACCTACGCGTTTACGTCCGCCGAAACGAAACCGTCGGCTCACGAGTCCACGGTCACGCCAACGAGAGACGGTTTTCGACGAAACGTTGAAACGCTTGCTGACATCTTCCACGGTCCAGACCTCTTCGCCGGCATTTTCGGCGGCAATGTCTGCACTGTCAGAAAGATCTTCGACAAAGCAGCGCAGGTCATGCACCGCTTCGGCGCCGCTCACGACCAGGTCGGGATACATCTCGCCCCGATAAGTGGTGATTTTCTCACACAACTCTGGGTAACGATAAGTTCCTTTCGGATTCAGTTCGTCGAGTAGACGTTCTGCGCGTGATATTTGCGTCAATTGGACGTCACGTGGCGCGTATTTGATTTGATGATCGCGTAATTGCTTCAAAGCAGGATTTCGATAGCGTTGCATGATTTTCCTCCTGTCAAATGGGACAGGTACGAAACACACTTGTCAGTCTGACAGAATGAGCCTGACCGTTTCAATTGTAGCAAAGCTGGTGCCGTTTGCTTTTGATGTGGTTGAGGAGGCTTTAGCCGTCACATATTAACAATACGTTGAAACCGGACACTTGGATCAAAGAAATGTTCGTGGTTGGCTACGAATCGTTAAGTTGTTTTTGGAAAATGACTTACGTCATGGCGCCTCCGTTGCTTAACAGAAATGAAAGAATTGCAAGGGTTCTTTTTTGTGAAATGATGATCCCGCACTCTTTTGACGAATTCATCCAAAGTCTTTTCCGGACCGAACCAGCCCTCAAACTCGAACAGACTGCCATAGTCCGCTCGTTCGTCAGTTTGCACCAAGAAACGTTGCCGTTGGATGTGACAATGTTGAAGGCTTGCCGCTGTGGAACCGAATTCAAGGGATATCTAGATTTCTGATTTTTCAAGTGCCACGGAGGAGTGAATGTTCAATCTGCTACAAACTGCAAATGACGATCAAACGGCGATTGGTTTTTGCGTCCTTGCACTCAGTGTTTCAGCGCTTTTTGTATTCATCAGTTTCCACTTGGGACCAGCAGGTCGAAGAATGAGGGAATTGGAACAGAAAAAATCCGAATTGAAAAAAATGCCTTCAGTTTCAACGGAAACGTATCGTTCACATGACCGGGCTGCGTGATTTTTCGAAGAATACGTCCAACGACGTGGTTCATACTTACCCTGTACTTTCAAACGGTTTCGAACAAGGAAATTTGATTTTGTGCTGGCTGAGGAGGCAAATCCTGTGGCAAGCCGTCGGTGTCGACGATATTTTCAAGCTGCGTTCGGCACAAAACAGGAGTAATCTCATGCGAAGTTCAGTACGAGTTTTGACGGCAGGGTGTTTGGTTGCGGTTGGGTACATTCTTGGGACGTGTCAACTTCACCGAGTGGCATTCGCTCAACCTGACGAGACGGTTTCTGACGAAGCGACAAAAAAAATCAATGACGCCCACGATGGTTTGAAGAAAGCGGCGGAACAGTTAAAGCTTGAATCACGTTACGAATCAGTGACAAAGGGGGTTAATCCTTATTCTGTCCTGGTCGGCGGTATCAATGCCAAAGAAGATCTCGAGAGTGGTCACGGAGTTGACCCCGATACTTTCGCCGCATTGAACGTCGCCGTTTACCAATTGAAAAAGAACAGCATTAAAGACGAATCTCTGGCGGATTGGGTCGATACGAACCTCTTGGGATACGACAACAACGGACATTTGACGTATCGAAATAAGGTCGTACGCATCTATTCGATCTCTCGCCTGCGAAAACTCAACGCTCAACGCATGGTTATTTTGGGTGAAACGAAAGAAGTCAAGAAGTCGAGGTGATGTTTTTCCGTCAGTAGCGTTAAGCGGACGGCTCACCTTTTTGAAAATTCAGTGTATCGAATGAAATTTGTTTTCATTTCCGGCACCTAAACCGCTAGAATTTTTTATCAAGTCTTACGCGACGTACCAACCAGGAAATCTCCGATTCAGGTGCTCGGCCTGATTCAGACGCGAGGGAAGAAAAATGAACCGATCAATCTTCAAGAGACTGTTCCTGGTTCCGGTGCTAGCCGCCGGTTTCGTCGGGAGCCAATTGCGAGCGGCCGAGAACTCGGTTCCCGCGTCAGTGTTAAAGCATGTATCAGGCGACGGCAACATTGCACAGGCTTTGTTGTTTCAGTTGCAACAACCATCACTTGGCGTCACCCGGCATGACCATCTGATCTTCGTCGATACGTCGGCAAGTCAGATCGGTGCCCATCGGCTTCACGCATTCGCCGTGCTGGAATCGTTACTGAAGTCCCTTCCGGAATCGGACCGGGTCCAGGTCTTTGCCGTCGACGTTCAAGCAGAACCACTGATGGCGTCTCTAGCAAGTCCGAGCAGCGATTCAGTCACTTCAAGCCTTTCGGCGCTAAAGTCGCGAATTCCACTCGGTGCAACCAATTTTCACGCAATTATCCAGGCCGCTGTGCAGTCCGGCGACGCTGATAGCCAGAAATCAATCACGTACATCGGCGATGGATTGAGTACCGCTGATCTTTTGGAGTCAAAAGAGCTTCGCAGCATGGTGGCTCAGTTGCGGAGCCAGAAAACACCGTTCAACAGCTACGGTGTTGGACCTCAAATCAATCTTCAACTGCTTGGTGTGATGGCTCATCAAACCGGTGGCTACGTTGATTTTGATAATCGTAAAGACGTCGGTCGAGAAGGAGCTGGACCATCCCAGCTTGCGATCGACGCAGGGCAAAAGCTGGGGCGAGCCATCCAGCAACCGGTGTTTTTCCCATCGCAAGTCACGATGGCAAACAACGAAGTCTCATCGCTGCCGCTGTTGCCACTACGGACCGATCGCGAAACGATCCATATTGTTCGTGGCGCAATTGCCACAGACGCGCGAGTTGTTTTTGCCGCTGATAAAGCGGGCGAAACGTTGGAATGGCGTCTTTCGGCTCCGCTCGAACAGCCGGGGTCCGCGTTCCTTGCCGCTGTCGCTGACCAGCTCGACAAAGATCAGGGACTCAGCAATTCACTTGCTGGACGTGGTTTGATGCAAGTGTATCAGGGTGGTTTTATCGATTCGATGGAAGGGGCTTTGCAGTACGGAGCCCAGCAGCTCGCTCGGGGCCAATTTGATCAGGCCGCCGAAATTGCTCGCCGAGTCGGTGAAGTTGATCCTGGAAATCGAACTGCCAAATCATTGGCAAGCTCATCCGACAGACTTCGCGTGACGCAAGTTTCACAAGTCCAGTCCGATGACATCCCAGCCGCTCCTGAACCGGGTGAGCTTGAAGGCCGTACATTACCAAATGCGAATTCCAGCTTGACTCGAGATCAGGAACAAGCGATTCGTGTCAAAACGGAAAAGCTTCGTAACCAGGTCAGCAATGCAATTGACGGTTCACGTAAGACGGACGACCCTGAATCGAGTCTGGCTCAACTCAAGCAAGTGGAAAATTCTGTTCGCTCATCGATCGACATCGCTCCTGAAGATCGCCTTCAAATGCAAAAGCGTTTGGAGAGTGAAATCAATCAGATGAGGAATATGTCAGATAAACGAGCTCAAGATAAGGTTCACCTCGCTGAAGAACTGTCCCAGTTGGAAGCTCAAAAACGACTGACCGAACAACTTCAGTTAGACGAAGAACGGTTGGAAGGCCTGATCGACCGCGTTCGAGCATTAATGTCCGAAGGATTTCATGGACGTGAAGACGCATTTGGTGAAGCTCAGAACGTCGCAGACGTGGCGATTAATCTTCGACCGGGTGAGGGAACCTCAGCAGCGGCTCGGTTTGACGCTGAAGCTGCTCACCAGCTTGCACGTTCGAACCGATTAAGAGCACGCCGTGCCGATCAGTTCCTGGAAGCTCTTTATCAGGTCGAGTTAGCTCATATCCCCTTCCCGGACGAACCTCCAATTCGGTTCCCGAATGCTGAAGTCTGGAAGGCATTAACCGAACGACGACGTAAATGGGCAACTGTCGATCTTCGCAAAGACAGCCCGAACGAACAACGAATCCAACAGGCCTTGAAAGATACGACAGAAGTCCAGTTTACGGATCAGCCACTGAAAGACGCACTGGAATATCTCGAAGATCTGCACAAGATCGAAATCTGGATCGACCAACCCGCCTTGGCAGACGCTGGTATCAGCACTGATCAACAAGTCAACCTCGTGATGTCCGGTATCACCTTGCGTAGTGCCTTGCGTTTGTTGCTGGAGCCTTTGCAACTGACATACGTGATCGAAGATGAAGTGATGAAGATCACGACCCAGGAAAAAGCAGACGAAAAAATGTCGACCCGCGTCTACCCCGTTGCTGACCTGGTCATCCGCATCCAGTCTGGTGCTGGTGGTGGTATGGGCGGCGGCATGGGAGGTGGTATGGGTGGCGGCATGGGTGGTGGTATGGGCGGCGGTGGTATGGGCGGCGGTATGGGTGGCGGTGGTATGGGTATGGGTGGTGGTGGTTTCGGCGGCGGTGGTTTCTTTAATATCCCTCCAGAACAGGTCAAACCGAAGGCCAATAATGTTGATGCCGCAAACCCTGCTGATGCTCCGAAGCTGGATAACTCGGCCGTCAAGAACTTGAAAAAAAAGCGGAACAAGTAGACCCATCGGGGAAAGCTGAAGCGACTGAAAACAACAGTGATAAAAAGCGGCGGAGTTCGTCAGAATCGACGAATTCCGCCGCTTCCGTTGATGCGTCGAAGCGATCGCCAATAAAAGCGCCATCCGCCTCCAGTCCTGAAGAACGATTGGCTGTCTGGAGCCGTTTCTTCGAGAAAGAAGTTCCGCCTGAGATTGTGCATGATGTCGTCGCCGACCTTTTCGAAAATAGCAAGTATGAAGATGTGATCGTCTGTCTCGAACAGGCGATCTTGCACAGTCAGATTCAACCCTGGATGTACCAGGTTCTGGCTGAGACCATGAGGGTCGTTGGACGGCCAAAGTCCCAGATCGAGCGAGTGCTTTTGTCGAGTCAGGATGTCATCCTGAACGATCCACGCTCGATGATGCATCTGGCGGCTTATCTTGTCAGGTTTGATCGATTCGATCGTGCGCTGGAGCTTTACAGGCAGGCCGCAGCATTGGATCCGTCACGTCCAGAGCCTTATGTTCTCGCCTTGGAACTCGCGACACGGACAAAGAACTACAATGCGATTGCCTGGTCCGCTCCTGAAGTGCTGACATTCTCATGGGTCAAAGGTCGTGAAAAGCTGAATCGATTGGCAGAAGAATCTGCAGCGATCGCTGAGTCCGCCCTGATGAAGAGTGGTGATTTTTCCAGAGCATTCGAGCTTCGGGCCGAAATGCAGAAAGCTCGACGTTTGGATCTCGTTGTTCGATTGGAATGGAGCGGGCAGGGGGATCTTGATCTGCAGGTTCGTGAACCTGGAGGAACGGTTTGTTCGTCGGCACATGCGTTGACCGCCGCGGGGGGGATTTTTATTCACGACGGGTTTGGGCCGATTCAAGACCACTGCTACGAAGAATATCTTTGCCCGCAAGGCTTGCCGGGCGAGTACCGAGCGATCGTGAAGCATGTGTCCGGAGACATTGTCGGAAAGCGTGCGCGGATTACGATTACGCGAGACCGAGGAACGCCGAATGAAGAATCATTCACCGAAACGCTATTCATCGGCCCGACAGATCAAAGCGTTCGCTTTTCACTAAGCCAGGGAAGAAGGCAGCAAGCGAATTTGGATCGACGCAATGGTGAGCTGAAGCTGAGTTCAAATCCAGGCGCTCGCCAGTCTGTCCTCGCTCAACTCGGTGCCGGAGGTGGCGTGGGTCAGATTGCTCAGCGAGGCGCCGCAGTTGGGTATACCCCTGTTATCACTCAAATTGCAGAGGGGGTCAGAATGAGTGCATTGGCGACCGTTTCTGGAGATCGAAGATACGTCCGGATCAACGCGAACCCTGTGTTCTCGTCGATCACGGATGTTTTTTCATTTACCGTTAACCCTTAGACTTCGATGCGATGACGATATCGAGTTCCGCTTTGAGGCGAGGCAAAATCGCGTCGTATGGGAAGGCTCCAAGTTCGAGCGAGCCTTTTTTCAAGTTCACGAAGTGAGGTCCGCACCAAAGGCCGAGATCAGCATCGTCAGTTTCGCCCGGTCCGTTCACCCGGCATCCCATCACGGCAATCGTGACCGCATGGTCTTCTGCGTACGCTGTCATCGCTTTGACTTGTTGAGCCAACTCGATGAACGCCTCGTTTTCCACGCGAGAGCAACTCGGACAACTGATGATGTTGAGAGTCTTGAGTCCATAGTCGACGACAGAACGTACGCGACCGGCGGCGATATCATCGAGAATCTTTCGACCTGCGATGATTTCTTCGGACTTTTGTGAATTGGGGACGGTGAGAGATACTCGGATCGTATCTCCGATTCCCTTGCTGATCAGTTGCTCAAAGGCAATTCGTGTTTTGATGATTCCATCAGGCGGCATACCCGCTTCGGTAACGCCGAGATGGAGCGGAATGTCGGGACGCTTTTCAGCGAATCGCCGGTTTCCTTCAATGACCTTTTTCGGATCTGAATCCTTCAGGGAAACGCAATAGCGCACGAAACCCATCGAATCGAGAAAGTCACAGTGTTCCCATGCACTCTCCAGCATCGGTGTGATCGAGTCTTCCGGGTCATACTTTTCCTTCTTGGCCGGGTCGACCGAGCCACAGTTCACACCAACGCGCATTGCGCAGTCGTGATCCTTGGCGACAGACGCAAGGTATCGCACTTTTTCCTGCCAGGGTTTTTCACGTTCGTGATGATAAAGGTGACCGGGGTTGTAGCGGATCTTGTCGACGTAAGGTGCGACGATTTCCGCCAGGCGATAATTCTCTTGCAAATCGACCACCAGATTAGCTTTGGTCTGTTTACGGATTTCCGCCAGTGCAGCCGCGTCTTTCGTGCTGTCAACCGCGACGCGAATCACGTCAGCACCAGCCGCAAACAGATCCTCAATTTGACCGACGGTCGCATCGATATTTTGCGTTTGAGTGGCGGTCATGCTTTGTACGGCAATGGGATGTCCATCTCCAATTGTCGCCGAACCAATTTTGACTGCCCGTGTTGGGTTTCGTCGAAGTTCCACTTGTCGCTTCCTTGGTGTCGCCCTGTGATCACACGAATTCGGATTCTAGTAGGCGACCGACCGATGGTCTACCGGGGGGGCAGGCTTGGGGTGAACGCGGATGACATTTTTAGGCAACTCGTCGATCTGGCCTGGCAATATCTTCAAGGTTCCGAGCCTCTATTCGGGCTTCGTTTTTATGGAATTCGGTGCGTTGAAGTTCAGCCAGCCGTTCAAGTGCGCAGGCAGCCTGATCGGCGGAAATCAATCGTTTCAGGCATTCAGCAAGTTGTGATTCCGCCCTGACAACATCCGCCTCGGCGTTGAGCAGGCCTTGATTCAGGATTTCAATGTGATTTTGGCGGAGGTTGACCTGATCAACGACCCAGACATCGTCACGATTCATCTGGCGAAGTTCTTTGATCACGGCAAGACGCGATTGACTGATGGCATCTCTTTTCGCGGCAAATTCGGCATGCCTCTCGCGCGCCAGAACGACAGATTGACGCTGCCGTTCACGCTCGTATTGTCGTAGCTTCAAAACAGATTCCAATCGGAATTGAAACATCATTGATCGTCTTTCGTCACTATCTGAAGCGATTGTCAATGCGCGAGGTTTTTGCCGTTGGATTGCTGACAAAAGATGGAGAACAGCGCGATATCTACAGAATCTTCAGCAGGACATCCAGATCAACAAACACCGAATGTTCAACGTGATTCTTTTGGTTTAGCCTTGGAGCCATTGCACTAACTCAAGATTTAGAAGATCCAATAGAAATCCCCGTTTCTTCCACAATGGCAAGATCAGATTTACCGGACGCATTCTTGGCGGAATCAAGAGTCCGAGGGCTGACGCACCCGGCTCGCCTCGTTCGAACGTCTTCGATGTCATTATGCTTTGGCCTCCGTACCTGAAATTCTTCCGCCTCACTGCCAACATGGCAGTGCGCCAGGAATTCCTTCTTGGGGTGATTTTCTCAATGTGTTTCTGTGAAGCATGTTACGTCACTTGTTACAAGCCCGGCACAGAGCTTGCTTATATCTCCTTTATGTCGAAATGTCGGCCTTGTTGGCGGAACCAGCAGGGTTCGACGATTTGCCCGAGCCTGCTTCGGGCGTGTTTCGTGAAATATGAGTCATCCCATCAAGTCTGTCTTGTTGGTTGAGGAGTCGCTGTGGCCAAGCTGATCAGTTTTGATGAAGAAGCCCGAAAGAGCCTGTTGGAAGGCGTTTCTAAGTTGGCGCGGGCTGTGAAAAGCACGCTCGGTCCTCGCGGCCGAAATGCCGTGCTAGACAAGGGTTGGGGGTCGCCCAAGGTCACGAAGGACGGTGTGACGGTCGCTCAGGATATCGATCTTGAAGACAAGTTCCAGAACATGGGTGTTCAGCTTGTTAAAGAAGCTGCCTCGAAAACCGGAGATGTCGCTGGCGATGGAACGACCACGGCAACCGTTTTGGCTGAAGCGATTTACAAGAACGGTCTTCGTTTTGTCGCCAGTGGCGTCGATCCGATGGCTCTCAGTCGTGGAGTTCAGAAGGCCGTTGACGCAGTCACCGAAGAACTGAAAAAGCACTCCAAGGAAGTTAAGGCCAACGACAAGAAGGCTGTCGCCGAAGTCGCCAGTATTGCAGGGAACAATGATCCTGAAGTTGGCAAGATCTTGTCCGAAGCGCTGATGAAGGTTGGTAAGGACGGCGTCATCACCGTTGAAGAAGGTCGCCAGATTTCGACCGAAGTCGAGCTTGTCGAAGGAATGCAGTTTGAGCGTGGGTATCTCTCACCTCATTTTGTAACCGACCAGGACAACCAGACTGTTGAAATGGACAATTGTCGCGTTCTGATTTACGAAGAAAAGATCAGCAGCGCCAAATCGCTTGTGCCGCTTCTGGAAAAGACGTCGAAGGCAGGCGTTCCATTGTTGATTATCGCCGAAGACGTTGACGGTGAAGCGTTGGCAACCCTCGTCGTGAATAAGATGCGAGGGATTCTTAAGGTCTGTGCCGTTAAGGCCCCTGGTTATGGTGATCGACGTAAGGCAATGTTGGAAGATATTGCCGTTCTGACCGGTGGTAAAGCGGTCTTCAAGGACTTGGGCCTGAAGCTCGAAAACGTTGAACTTTCTGATCTGGGTGTTGCCAAGAAGATTCGGATTGATTCCGAGAACACCACTGTCGTTCAAGGTTCCGGCAAGAAAGCAGAAATCGAAGGCCGTGCTGCCTTGATTCGTGCCGAAATCACGAAGACTGACAGCGAATACGACCGTGAGAAGCTTCAAGAGCGTCTCGCCAAGCTCGCTGGCGGCGTGGCTCAGATCAGCGTTGGTGCCCACACCGAAACGGAAATGAAAGAGCGAAAGGACTTGATTGACGACGCTCTTGCCGCAACGCGTGCAGCCATCGAAGAAGGGATTGTTCCCGGTGGTGGAGTCGCGTTGCTGCGTTGTCTGCCAGCCATCGAAAAGCTGAAGCTTGCCGGCGACGAACAGCACGGTGTGACACTCGTCAAGAGTGTCCTCGAAATGCCGTTGCGAACCATCGCGGAAAATGCCGGGCTTGACGGTGCCGTTGTTGCGAACAACGTCAAAAAGTCCAAGGATAAGTCCTACGGATATGACGCCCTCAACGAACGATATGGCGATATGTTCGACTTTGGCGTTGTCGACCCGACTAAGGTTGTGCGATCAGCTCTTCAAAACGCTGCAAGCGTCGCCTGTCTGCTGTTGACCACCGATTCAATCGTCGTTGAAGCTCCAAAGCCGAAGGAAGACGACCACCACCATGACGATCACCACGATGGCGGCGGCATGGGAGGAATGGGTGGTATGGGAGGCATGGGGATGGGTGGTATGGGAGGAATGGGTGGCATGGGCGGGTTCTGATCCGCCGGGTCACTTGCGTCTCAATCTGATGGCTCAATAACTGAATAACTAACTTTATTAAATAGGACCAAACACAATGAAACTCAAACCTCTTGATGACCGTGTTGTTGTCGAACCACTGACCGCTGAATTGACGACTGCCGGTGGTATCGTTCTGCCAGACACTGCCAAAGAAAAGCCCCAGCGTGGTAAGGTGATTGCGGTCGGCCCAGGTCGATTGCTGGACAGCGGCGAACGAGCACCGATCGCTGTCGCGATTGGCGACGAAGTTCTGTTTGCCAAATACGGCGGGACAGAAATTGAAGTCGACAAAAAGGAAATCAAGATTCTTCGCGAGTCGGACATTCTCGCGAAAGTTGTTTCGTAACTGATCGCCCGAAATCGATGTCGGTTGTTTGAATTGCCAGTGGAACCAGATGAAACGTTCTCTGGCAGTTCGCCATCATCCGATCACGGATTGCATTCTCTCATAAATTTTCCATTGGAGTCCCGTTGTGGCTAAGCAATTGTTGTTTGAAGATCGAGCCCGCATCAAGCTGCTTCACGGCGTGGAGACGCTGGCAAAGGCTGTCGCCGTGACGATGGGTCCCACCGGACGAAATGTCATTATCGACAAATCCTTCGGCAACCCTGTCGTAACGAAAGACGGCGTCACTGTTTCGAAGGAAGTCGAGCTCGACGATCCTTATGAAAATATGGGTGCTAAACTCGTCAATGAAGTCGCGTCTAAGACCAGCGACGTCGCGGGAGACGGTACCACAACGGCGACAGTTCTCGCACGAGCAATCTACAGCGAAGGTCTTCGCGGCCTGACACTCGGGGCGAACCCGACTGTTGTCCGCAAGGGGATCGAAAAAGCTGTCGATGCCGCGATTGCGTTCGTTGAGAAGATGGCCAAGCCGGTCGAAAAGAAAGAGGAGATCGCTCAAGTCGGGGCGATTTCCGCGAACAACGACCGGGTTGTTGGCAATCTGATTGCCGATGCGATGGAAAAA
This sequence comes from uncultured Schlesneria sp., assembly GCA_903904835.1. Classification (GTDB taxonomy): domain Bacteria; phylum Planctomycetota; class Planctomycetia; order Planctomycetales; family Planctomycetaceae; genus Schlesneria. The sequence goes on from CAIVEI010000076.1 coordinate 45,100, forward strand.
GTCGGTCGCGATGGCGTAATCACTGTGGAAGAAGGCAAGGGAAATTCAACAACTCTCGAATTGGCTGAAGGTCTTCAGTTCGATAAGGGATACATTTCTCCTTACTTTGTGAACAGCCCGGAATCGATGCAGTGTGTTCTGGAAGACTGTTACATTCTTCTGTTCGAAAAGAAGATCTCCAGCCTCCGCGACTTCGTTCCGCTGCTGGAAAAGGTCGCTCAACGAAGTAAGCCGTTGCTCGTGGTTGCTGAAGACGTTGACAGCGAAGCCTTGACGGCTTTGGTTGTCAATAAGCTGCGTGGCGTGCTGAATATCTGTGCCGTTAAGGCTCCAGGATTTGGTGATCGTCGCAAGGCGATGATGGGCGATATGGCCACGCAAACTGGCGGTACTTTGATTTCCGAAGATCTCGGTATCAAGCTTGAGTCGGTCGAGATCGCTCATCTGGGCCGTGCGAAGAAGGTCGAAGTGACCAAGGATACCTGCACGATCATTGATGGAGCTGGCGATAAAGATCAAATCAAGGCACGCGTCGATCAGATTCGTCGTCAGATCGAAGCGACCGAAAGTGAATATGACCGTGAGAAGTTCCAGGAACGACTCGCCAAGATGACGGGTGGCGTCGCGATCATTTCTGTCGGTGCTGCAACCGAAGCCGAAATGAAGCAGACGAAGGCTCGAATGGAAGATGCATTGCATGCGACTCGCGCCGCAGTGGAAGAAGGAATTCTTCCTGGCGGTGGCGTTGCGTTGCTGCGTGCCATCTCGGCAGTCAGCGAAGTCAAAGCGAAGGGCGACGAGAAAATCGGCGTTCAGATCGTGATCAAGGCTTTGGAAGCCCCGATTCGCCAGATTGTGGCAAACTGTGGTCTCGATGGCAGCGTTGTGGCCGATGAAGTCCGCAACATGCCAACAAACACCGGTTACGACGCCAACGCGGCCAAGTACGTGGATATGTACAAGGCTGGGATCATCGATCCGGCTAAGGTCGTCAAGAGTGCCCTTCGCAATGCCGCTTCGATCGCAGGATTAATGCTGACAACGCAGGTCCTTGTCACACGCAGTGATGACACCGACGGGAAGAAGAAGAGCAAGGTCGAAGGATCGGTACGGTAAACAGGGACGACCGACGCGATGGCCTGTGATCCGAACTTCCCAAAGTGGGTCGATTCGGTAAACCCGGTCTTGTCGGAAATCTGTAATCGATAACAATGATCGAGCCGCCGGAGCATTCTCCGGCGGTTCGTTGTGTATCTGGATATCGGAAAAGCGACTGGCCGACTGATTGTGAATGTCTGCCCAATGTTGGAGTGAAGCCGTGATGGCGACGAAGCGGGACTATTACGAAGTGCTGGGTGTCGCCAAATCGGCATCCGAAGAAGATCTTAAAAAAGCCTATCGTAAACTGGCTGGGAAATTTCATCCTGATCGCAATCCAGGTGACGAAGCGGCAATCGCGTCATTTAAGGAAGCGGCAGAAGCATTCAAAGTTCTGAACGACCCGGACATGAGAGCTCGCTATGACCGCTTTGGTCACGCTGGTGTCGAAGGGGGCGGGGCTGGCGGCTTCCAGGATGTCGATGATATTTTCGAAGCGTTCGGCGGTATTTTCGGCGGTATTTTTGGAGGCGGTGGTAGCGGAAATCGCGGTCAAGGTGGGCCTCGCCCAAGAAAAGGCGAAAGTCTTCAGACGTCGCTGACGATCGAACTTCTTGATGCCGCAGTCGGGTGCTCTCGCGAGCTTCAGATTGACAAACATGTTTCCTGCGTCACGTGCAATGGTTCGGGCGCCAAACCGGGAACTCAGCCACAAAAGTGCGACTACTGCAATGGCCAGGGTCAGGTGATTCAGTCCCAAGGCTTCTTTCGCGTACAAACAACTTGTCCTTCCTGTCGGGGACGGGGGACAAGTATTCGAGACAAGTGTCCCGATTGCCGAGGGCAGCGGGTCGTCAGCCGCCCGAATACACTGGAGGTCAAAATTCCCGCCGGAATTGATAACGGCATGCAGCTTTGCCTGAGAGGCGAAGGTGAAGCAGGAGAAAATAACGGACCACCAGGTGATCTTTACATTGATATCCGCGTGAAATCGCATCCGTTGTTTAAACGCGATGGGCGGAACCTGGCTTGCGAGGTACCGATCACGTATGCACAAGCCGCACTGGGGACGTCACTGGACATTCCCATCCTCACGGGAAAGCATCACATCACTGTTCCTCCGGGGACGCAGCCCGGCGAAGTCTTTCGCTTGAAACACCAGGGTATGCCAGATCCACATGGTGGTATGAGAGGTGACATGCTCGTTGAATTTCATGTCGAAGTACCGAAGAAAATTAACAAGAAGCAGGAAGAGTTGTTGAGACAACTTGCAGAGCTGGACGACAAACAAGTTTCCGCCAAACGGAAGACATTTCTTGATTCCGTCAAGGCGTTCTTTACCATACAAGAGGATGCGGAATAATGGCCAATCAAACAACTGAAGCGAACGTTGATCCAAACGACGCTGATACGAATACACCAACCTTAGCCGAACAGCTTCAGACGGCACTGGGTGAACGTGATCAATACAAGGAAAAATGGGCTCGGGCACTTGCCGATCTCGATAACTTCCGCAAACGCGTCTATCGAGAGATGGACGACGAACGAAAGTATCAGTCAGTGCCAGTTCTCAAGTCGTTGTTACCGATCTTTGATGGTCTCGATCGCGCCGTTTTCGCCGCCTCTCAGTCGAAGAATTTTGACGCCCTGCTGAACGGCGTGCAAATGACGATCAAGCAGTTGGAAACGGCATTAGGCGGTCACGGAGCGAAACCGATCGTTGCGGAAGGCCAACCCTTCGATCCGAACATGCATGAAGCAATCAGTCAGGTCCCGTCGGCGGATCATCCTCCAATGACCGTGCTGAATGACGTCGAGCGAGGCTACACACTTCACGATCGAGTCATTCGACCAAGTAAAGTGATCGTGACAGTTGCTCCGCCGAAATAACTAATCAGCCGCATTCCGAAATCTCGCGGAACGGATTTGTTCTCGTTCGCTCTCGTTCCCAAGTTCGTGCATGGGAACGAGCGAACAAATCAACTGACCCGAGAAATCTCGCGGAAAGGACTTTTGACCAAGAGGCCGTCGTAATCCTGACCATGGACAGGTCTTCGGAGTGGACGATGTGGCAGCCCATTTGAGCCGCTGCCGTGAGTATTGCTGCGTCCCAGTTGCTGATCCGAAATCGATGAGCCAAATCCAATGTCGTTACGAATGTGTCCAATCCCAGATTCGCGACCCGGAATTGCATCCAAGCCGAACACCATTTTGCGGCTTCGGAAGGTGTGAGATTCAACTTTCTCGGGCTGATCGCGTTGGCGTAGAATTCCTGCAGTACCTGAAACGAAATGCAGGCACATCTTTGATTAATCGTCGCGCACAATCCGTTTTCGGAGCGTCCTCCAGACGACCGCTGGCGGCGTAAAGCAGCACATTGGTGTCAATGAAAGCGATCGAGCCGTTCGGCATACAGTTCCTCTCGCGGGAAAGGCCCGGCGCTCCCCTCTTTATCCCGGTCGCGCGCATCGGCTTCCGCAAACAATTTTTCCAGTCGGGCTTGCAGTGCGTCCCGGTCGTCCTGGCCAGCCCATTGCGTCAAGAAACGCTGTACGACACGACTCAACGACGTGTCTTCAGTAGCAGCTTTCTGCCGAGCGAGCCGGTAGACTGAGTCATCGACAGAGATTGTGATATTCTTCATCAGTGCACAGTATTTGTGAAACTGCGTGGCGTCAAGCATTTTCATCTGGAGACTGGCGCAGTGCCACCCCAAGTCGGGAAAAATCAAAGGCGAAGGGAGCCGAGCAGGATATTCGGTTTCTTATGTCAGTAGTTTTTTGCATAGCCTCGACGCCCGCGGACACGCGTTCTACCTGCACGTCAGTGGACAGGCAGGTAGTGATCAAAGACACTCGCGATCGCTGCAAAATTCACTTGTAAAATGCCATTGCGGCGATATTGTGATATTCGCGATGGCCTGAAAACGGTCTGCGATCGCGGATATCAACAATTATTTGGCATTATCCGTGATCAATCGCGGATAATAATTAGTTCGATCGAAGAAATGATCTCTCACGGAGCCACGGAGACTCGGAGATGCATGAGAATGAGATCGGAACTGCGGTTGTGGATTGCGCGGTTCAATTGCATCAAGACCTCGGTCCGGGGTTGCTGGAGACCGTCTACGAAGTGACGTTGGCACGTAAATTGGAAAAGCGAGGACTGATTGTTCAGCGTCAAGTTCCAATCACCATCGTTTACGATGGGCTGGAATTCGAAGAGGGCTTTCGAGCCGATTTGATCATCAACGGGAAAGTCATTGTCGAACTAAAGTCAGTCGAAATGATTCATCCTGTCCACAAAAAGCAACTGTTGACCTATCTACGACTGACCGGAATGAAGCTCGGATATCTGCTGAATTTCGGCTCGCCATTAATGAAAGATGGAATCACGCGAATCGTTCACGGACAGCTTTGATCACTCCTCCGTGTCTCAGTGCCTCTGTGAGAAACCTAAGAGATTGATCAATTCGGTCAACGCGAGCGGAGTACCGCCGCGTTACCTTGAACGTTAAATTTGGAATGGGATCCAACGATGACATTAAGAGTGTTTTTCGTTGACTATTGCGAGGGTAAACGAGTCGACTCCAAAGATGCCTGGGATGCAACTCTGGTAGAAACACTCCACGAGATGGACTGAGTGCTCCACTAACTTCGGAATTTCATCGGCGTCATTGACAGGAACCACGTCACCATTCAGTTCATGGTGAATAAGGATAAGACGATACTCGTAGACGTACCCGCCCCGGAAGAAGGTGGCTCATACGGAAAAACCACTGATCTTCAAGAATGTCTGAATCTCGTTCGGAACATAGGCGATCGTATCCAGTTGAAAGAAATCGACGGATTGACATTTGAACGCTGGTAGCTTCCGCTGAAAACCTGATAATGCATTCAACGCGGACGCGAGTGCGCCGCGGTTTATTGCTTGTGTTCGCCAGTAGCGAGCGATTGCCTTGGAAGATCATCGTCGTTTTTGGTTGCGCCGTTGGCATAATATCATCGACGCCGAAATCGGTGCAGATTCGTCATTTGACTTCGAAACCGCATACGACGATCCCTACGGGGATTTCCGAATGCACTTTATGACCTGGGACTTGTCGGATGAGGCACTGCAGCGTTGCTTCGAAGTCTTGCCGTTCGGTCAGCAGATGGCTGATCGCGCGATTGAATTACGCTCGTTACAACGTGCAAATGCAATATCGCTCTCGGAACAAGCCGCTGTCGATCTTTTCCAGACAGGACTCGACGCCTATTCCCGGTTCAGCAACAACACGGAGTTGAAGGAACGAATTCGAGTAAAATGGGTCGCCGCAGACAGCCTGATTTCAGCAACAGCGAATACCGACCGTGTTGCCGTACTTCTTGAAGACGTCGATTGGCAGATACCGTTGGAAAACGCTCGGGCAGAATCGTTCCTTCGTGAAACCCTGTACCGACTTGCTCACTCATACGACGTCGTTGATCATATTCAATGGCCATTGATCTCGAATTCGCAAACCGTCAAACCATTTCGACCGTTCGCCCTACTCGCGCTGGCTGGCAGGTATTTTCCTTTATTGGACGCGGAGGGCCCGGTCTTGTTCGTGACCACTGACAAGGCCGGCTGTGGAAAAAGTGGATAAGTCCAAATGATGATCGAAAGCCAAAGTTGAACGAGCGGTTTCGCTTCCAAAACCCAATTAAGGCAATAAAAATGGCCGATTTCGGAAAAGGGGATAAGTCCAGTTAACGACAAAAAACCAAATGTGAACGAACGGTTTCGTTTAAAAAACCTGAAGTAAGGCAATAAAATGGCCGAACAACTCGGTCAACGCGAGGCGAGTACGCCCGCGTTACCTTGAACGCTCGGTCAGCTGTTATTTTATTGGCAGCGTTTCAACTCGGCGAACACGAATCATGAAGAAATCGCCTGTGACGACCGCATTTGATTCGGACCTCGAAAAGCGACTTGCCGAGTTTATCGACAAGTTTGAACCCGCCAACGCCAAGCTCATTCGCCTGTGCCGTGTCGAGCTTCGTAAACTCATGCCCACCGCCATCGAGTTGGTTTACGATAATTACAACTTCTTCGTCATCGGCTACTGCACAACTCCGCGAGCTTCGGATTGAATTGTTTCTGTTGCAGCGGCAGCAAATGGCATCAACATTTCTTTCTACCAAGGTGCTTCGCTGGCCGACCCGGATAAGTTGCTCCAAGGAAGCGGAAAGCAGAATCGTTTCATCCGCGTACCCGACATCAAGTTCCTTCGTTCGTCCGAAGTGCTTGCGCTCATCAATACAGCCATCGCACAAGCAAAGACTCCACTTCCGCTCGAGGGTGCGGGCAGTACAATCATTCAGTCGGTTTCTGGCAAACAGCGCCCGAGACGCAAGCCTGAAAATGCCACCTAACTTTTCGGTGACACCTAGGATGCAGAAAATAAGGATAAGTCTAATTAACGAATTAACGAACGAAAATTTGTGATGAACGGACGATCTCGTTTCCAAAAGTCGTTTTAAAGCAATAAATTAACCGAACAATTCGGTCAACGCGAGGCGAGTACCCCCGCGTTACCCTAAACGTTAGGCCACTGAAGAAGAGCAACTCTTGGATGAATTGACATTCGTTAATGTTTTATTGGTTGCCGTCTGCGCCAATTGGGAATCAGAGCTTCCAAGACGGGCGTTCCCAAGCAACGAGCTTGGGAACGAGGGAGCTCCAATTTCTGATTCTATTCTTCGCTGTCTTCCTTCGCTGTCCGTTCGACCCATTGCATCAGTTGTTGGAACTGGTAGGCAAAAGCCGGCTCGTCGGTTCCCATGGGGCTTTTGAAGAACGAGCCCAGGTGTGACATGACTCCGCTTGTCCCTCGACGAGCTTCGCGTTCTGTCAGCCGAACCAGATCGATGACGAGTGGTGCTGCCAGTAACGAATCACATCCTTGCCAGGTGAATTGCAGCACCATCGGCGTTCCAAGGAATCCTTGAAAATGGATGTGATCCCAGGCGGTCTTCCAGTCACCCATCGATTCGACATACTCGATTGAGACCAATGTTTGCGGCTTGTAGCCAAGAATTTCCGTCAGTAAGTGGTCTTTCGATTTGACCTTGTTGGCTTTATTAGCGGGATCATCGAGGACCTTGCCGTCGAGATTTCCAAAAATGTTGTGACCAACCCAGCTCATGACTTTCAAATTGCGAGCGGCAAACATGGGGGCCAGTACGGCCTTCATTAACGTTTCACCGGTCTTGCCGTCTCGACCGACGTGCAGGACTTGTTGATGTCGAGCGTATTCGTCGAGGCCTGGTAAGTCGGAGCCGATTGACGGAGTGAAATTCACAAAATGACTGCCGCTTTGCATGGCAGCGATGGCGTAGAGGGTGCTGGCAGGGAGCGGCGAGTGACTTTTTCCCGTCAGTGATTTCTGGACTTGGGACCAATTCCAAGCTCGCACTTCGTCTGGCGGAGGGGGCTCAGTCGAGGAGACATTTACCACGATGACGCGGTCCAGTTTATTGCTTTCTTTAAACTCGGTGATGTCGTTTGCCAGGCGCGAGACCGCTTGTGAGGCGGTTTCGTTCTTCGTCTTCAACACCAATGGTCCGGCAAAGGATTCGATTTTCGCCCCGACATTGTAAAGCGTTCCAGGACGAATATTGCGATCAAACTTTGCAAGTTGTGATGAGATTCCCGCGAGTGTTTTTTCATTAAAAACGTGCGATTTTTCAATCAGTACTTGAGCTTCGGCCGAGTAGGTCGTTTCGCGGATTTCGTGACCACCGATCACGATCTCGTCCCATTGGATCAGATCCAGCGGTGCAAATGGAGGGAGCGAAGTGACTAGACCAGTCGTGTCAGAAAGTCCTTTTTTCAGTGCTGCCAGACCGACCACAACGGTTGTCGCCACACCACCCCAGGCTCCGACTAACCAGACGCCAACTTTCCGCTTCGCCATACCCTACGCCTTCCTGTGATGCAATCGCCATGTTGTTTTGAGCGTCAGCCACGCATTTTTTGATCCGTCACTCTAGCAGAGGGATTCGAACACCGCGAGGGCGCTCGCGTCCAATTTAGAGACTCAAGACATGGATTTCGAAATGGACATTTCCGTTTTTGGAGTCACATTTCGATCGGCATTTGGTTTTTTTGCGAAATCGGTAGAATGTGTCGCGTCGCGGCCAAGAGGATGATTGGCAAGATCCATCCATGTCAACAAATGAGACGGAACGATGAATCGCTGTGCCTTGGAAGAAAAAAGCCAATACGGTGTCCGATCGAGACGAATTTCGATCGCGATCTTAGTCGTATTTAATTTATTGGTTGCCTGCGTCGTGGGAACAACTGCGTCAGCGCAAGAGCCATTGCCACTTAACGACTCGGCCACTCCGGCCAAGCCGGGTTGGAACAGAGACGCAGCGTGGTCTAAGGAAGGAAAAATCCCGAGTGAGCCTTATGAGGTCTGGGACGCTCTGGGACCGTTTCGGTATCCGCTTGCTTTCACGTCGATCATCGTCGTCTGGTTTACAATCGAGCGGCTCGTCGTGTTGCGAAGTGGTCGCGTCATTCCGCGTCATTTTGTGAAACGATTTTTCGAGCATATGGAAGCAGGGAATCTCGATCCCAAAATGGCGATCAAATTGTGTGAAGACAATGGCAGTCCAATCGCCCTGGTGTTGGCGAATGGACTCCGTAAATGGGGCAAGAGCAGCGTTGAAGTGGAGCAAGCCATTATCGACGGAGGGGAGCGGCAGGTCAGTCAACTTCGTAAACACATTCGAGTTCTCAATGGTGCGGCCACTGTGGCTCCGCTCCTCGGATTGCTTGGGACGGTTGTTGGGATGATTGATTCGTTCAATCGAATCTCGCAAAAGGCCGCGATGGGAAAATCGGAGGCTTTGGCGAGTGGTATCGGACTCTCGCTGCTGACAACGGCTGCGGGACTGGGGATCGCAATTCCCGCTTTGGTGATGTACATGTACTTCACCGGTCGCGTGGACTCGCTGGTGATCGAGATGGACGGAATTGCTCAGGAACTCGTCGATAAAATCTCGGCAGAAGGGCTTGCCGAACAAGCTCGTGCGGCGAAGTTGTCGGCTGCCAAGCCGGAATCACGTCGAGCAGTTTGATTTCGGCGCGTCTACGCGTAGAACCGTGCGATCAGCATTACGACCAGGATTGCGGCCCAGACGATTCCGAGGGCGTGCCAGAACCAGGCGCAAAACCTGATTCCCCAGTAGTATTCGTGATCGTACCGATCGGCAAACGCCTGCACGGTTGCGTAGCTGAGGAACAAAAGGGCGACGATGAAATGCATGGCGTGAAGGGCCGCGATCACGGCCACGAACGCCGCAGCGTCCGATGTGGCGTCGTCGAGCGAATGGCGACGTATCAGGCTGGTCAAAGCATAAGTCTGAAACGAGACGAAAAGCGTTCCCGACGTTAAGGCGAAGACAAGCCATTTTCGAAACGGGTACTGCCGCTCGTGCCGAACGGATTCAATGGCGCGAGACATGCATCCGCTGCCGATCAGCAGCAGCCACGTGCTGATGCCAAACGCGGGAGAAAATCGGTTTGAGGGTTCCGTAGCAACTGGTGGAATCCATTTGAGCAGGGTCACAGCGAGACCGGCGGCAGCAACTAGCAAAAAGAGAGCCAGTTGGAAGAATCGGACAGCGTAGATACTTCTCGGTTCAGGAACCACTTACGATCTCGTCAGTTGAACAAAAGATCGCCCCCATTTGCCGCTCAATCTCGGGTCATGTCTTGCCGAATGAGGATTGCGAACACGCCTTCAACTGAGGATTATTACCGATTAGAGCAGTTCGACCAGTAGTTGCTGTGCAACAGGGTGACCAAGCGTGACCTGTCGACCATCAACTTCGGTCGTCACAATCCCCGCTTCAGGGCTGTTGTGAACGACTTGACATTCCTTGTGCAGCGAAAATCCCGATTCTCGCAAGAATCGAAGAAAGTCACCCTCTTGATCTGTGACTCTCACGATCCGAATTCTGGTGCCAGAACTGACTGTTGTCAGCGGAATGGCTCGTTCGGGGTGGCCTCGCATTGCACCATCCGCTGATGGAATCGGGTCGCCGTGCGGATCGACGACTGGTCGGCCAAGAAACTCGTCCATGCGATCGACAAGGTTGTCGCTGACCGCATGTTCCATATTTTCCGCTTCCTCATGGACCTGATCCCAGTCGAGATTCAACGTTTTCACGAGAAATAACTCGATCAGCCGATGGCGGCGAAGCATCCTTAAGGCGACTTCCCGGCCTGACTCCGTCAGTCGAACGCCTTCGTACGGCCGGTAATCGGCGTGTCCTGTTTCTGAAAGCGTCTTCAACATCGAGGTCACTGTCCCGGGGGCAACGGACATTGCAGCGGCCAGTTGCCCGGTCGTGACCCAGTCTGAGCCTGTTTTTAGACAGGTCAGCAACGTTGTTTTCAGGTAGTTTTCCACCGTCAGGGTTGTCATAAAGTTCGTCTCGACGGGTCATAACGGAAATTTGCGTGTTTCAGTCTCGGATAATTGCGGACATTTTTAAAGTGGCTGGGCAAATGAAGTAGAAAGCCTTGCGAGTCGGGCTGCGAACACTTACACTTCTTGGTCCCGTTCGGAACGAGGCGTTTTGGAGTGCAGGCTGGTGGTCTGCTCCACGGGGAAAATGCCGCGAACCGGTTTTACATCGTCGAATAAACAGGCCGTCATTGCTCAGACAAGCATCGGGCGGTCAGCACTTTGCAGGGTAGTTGGATCATGAAAGAAGGCATTCATCCCGAGTATCGAGACGTCGTGTTTCAGGACACGTCCACGGGAATTCAGTTCGTGATTGGCTCGACGATCAAGACACAGAAGACAGTCGAGTTTGAAGGTCGCACGTTGCCAATGGTGACGGTCGACATCAGTTCGGCGTCGCATCCGTTTTTCACCGGCAAGCAAAAGTTTATCGATGCTGCTGGCCGAGTCGAAAAATTCCAGCGGAAATACAACTGGGGCAAGAAGGACGAATCAGCGGCGGCGGCTCCCGAGGCGGCCAAGGGCTAGTTTCGTTCTTGAATGTTTCGTGCGAAGCGAGCCACACGCGGTTTGAACGCGTCGGCTCGCTTCGACAGTTTTCGTTCGGTCCTGCAGCCTTAAAAAGACCTTTGGACAGGCAGCTTGCCTAAAAAATGTATCTCTGAGCCAAATGCAGGCTCGTTGGATTCAGTCCGCGTTTTTTGAAGATGCCAATCGAGATCGGCACGTCATTCAGTCACATGGCTACCATGTTCCCTACGCTTCAAACTAAGTTGGTTCGCTTCGACGAACTCGAACGCCAGCTCCAAGATCCGGAAATTCTCGCTGATACGGCGAAGATGTTAAGCTGCCAGCGCGAGCATGGCGGCTTAGCCAAGATTGCGCGTACCATCCGGGAGTTTAACCAACTGGAAGTTGATATCGCTGCGGTTCGGCAGATGATCGAGTCGGCCGACGATGCGGAGACTCGCGAATACGCTCAAGCGGAACTCGCGGATCTTCAGGCGAGGTACGACACGATCCGAGTCGAACTGGAAGACATGGTGACAGCAGGCGATTCACTCACCCGTGGAAGCCTGATCATGGAAATCCGGGCGGGAACCGGTGGTGACGAAGCCTCGTTGTTTGCCCGCGATTTATTCGACATGTATACGAAGTTCGTCGAAAAGCGGGGTTGGAAATTTGAAGTTCTTGAGCTTTCGGCCAACGAACTTGGCGGTATGAAGGAAGTCGTCCTGTCAATTACAGGCGAAGCCGCGTTTCATCAATTGCAGTTTGAAAGCGGCGGACATCGTGTTCAACGCGTCCCCGAGACGGAAACTCAGGGCCGTGTTCATACGAGTGCTGCGACAGTCGCGGTGATGGCGGAAGCGACCGATATTGACGTTGAGATTAAGGATGAAGACCTGCAAATCGACACGATGCGCGCAGGGGGTCCCGGTGGTCAAAAGGTCAATAAGACAGAATCTGCTGTCCGAATCACTCACGTTCCTTCGGGGATTGTCGTGCGGATTCAGGACGAAAAAAGCCAACACAAAAACAAAGCAAAGGCGATGCGCGTGTTGCGAAGCCGACTGATGGAACATCGGCAAGCGACGCTCGACAAAGAACGTTCAGCCCAGCGTCGAACGCTGATCGGTTCTGGCGATCGCAGCGAGCGGATTCGTACTTACAATTTTCCGCAGAATCGATTGACGGATCATCGAATCAACCTCACAGTCCATAAACTCGACCAGATCATTCAAGGTGATTTGGATGACGTCGTTGGTGCACTCGTCCAATTCGACAGAGAAGAGCGGCTTCGGGGTGGTACAGCATTAGCTTGATCAACGCGGGAATAAGTGACGAGAAAGCGATCTTGAGCAACGCGGTGATGTGAGTTTTGGAACGGTGCAGGGTGTGGGGCAAACGACTGTGACCTGCCCGACGGGATTAGCTCAAATTGGATTCAATCTGTGACCGAGCAACCAATCACGCCCCCTTCCGCCGCTGAAGAGCCATGGACAGTTCGTCGCGTGCTGGAATGGACCACCGGTCATCTCAAGAAACATGGCAGCGATACACCACGCCTTGATGCCGAGATACTTCTCGCTCACGCACGGGGCTGTCAGCGAATCCAGCTTTATACCCAGTTTGACGAACCGCTCAGCGACTCGGTGCGTGGAATCATGCGGGAGTTGGTTCAACGACGAACAAAAGCGGAACCGGTCGCGTATCTTGTTGGAGTTCGCGAATTTTTCAGTCTTGGTTTTCGCGTGACGCGCGATGTTCTGATCCCGCGGCCGGATACCGAGACGCTGGTGATGGAAGTGCTCGATGGCGTTAAAGGTATTTCCGCGCCGAAGGTGCTTGACTTGTGTACCGGATCGGGATGCATTGCAGTTGCCGTCGCGAAGAATGCGAAAACATCACTCGTCACGGCGACGGACATTAGCTCAGCCGCAATTGAAATCGCTCGCGAAAATGTTGCCCGGCATCATGTTACCAGCCAGGTCGATGTCATCGAATCTGACCTGTTCGCTGGAATTCCGCGTGGTTCGAAGTATGACGTGATTGCCAGCAACCCACCTTACATTCCCTCGGCCGAGATCAGTCAACTTGATGCAGAGGTTTCACGCCACGAACCTCGCCTTGCCCTCGATGGGGGTGCGGACGGGCTGACGATTTTAAAACAGATCATTGACCAGGCACCCGGGTACGCTGTGCCAAATGGTCTATTACTTCTTGAGTTCACGCCAGAACAAGCTGAGGCATTGTTGGCGATTGTCGCCGATCATGGTGGTTATGAAGAAATCGTCATTCGAAAAGACCTCGCCCATCGCCCGCGAGTCCTTAAAGCTCGGTTTCGGGGTTAACGAAACACCCTGGAGAATGGGAGTTCTTAGTGGTGTGGCTTCAGCCCGCACAGGACTTTTTTAGCGCACGAGCTAATGTCATATCTTTGCCCACGTTGTCGCTTTCCAAAAAGTGACCAACGTGACCCCGAAAGTGCTTTTTCCTGATTCCTGTTTCGTGGTTAAAACTGTGATGTATTACCTCGACAATTTCATGATGATGTCACGATTTCCGCATGATCTGAATTGGATTTTGGCGATTGAAGTACAGATTTTATCGCTTTTTCAGCCGTTACTTACATGGGGTTGTGGGTGCACGGGCTAAAGCCCATGCTACGGCTTTTCGACGAAAATTCGATGACCATCATGAGCGTTTTTCGAGTGTCTCATGCAGGTTCGGGATTTTCAATCCGGGCTGATCGTGCTGATGGCCGTGTGTATGTGCGGGTTCGAGAAATCCAATCCCCCATGCTGTCACGATTCCAAGTAACAATGCTGCCGATAATTTTACTCGATCGTGTGAGTGAAATTGGACTTCCGGTAAAAGATCGCTGAGTGAAATGCAGATGAACACACCGGCGGACATGGCTAAGGCTCCCGCAACCACGGTTTCCTGTCCGCCAGCAAATCGCTGAATGCCAAAGAAAAACAAAAACGCGCCGATTGGACACATCAGCGCATATCCGATATTCACGAGTTTCATCGATTGACTGGACCAGCCTCCAGCGGCCATCAGTGATGTAATTGACAAGGAATCAAGGGGCTTATGTAGTGCAACCCCAAGGAACGTTCCGATCCCAAACGGAATGAAACCTGTGAAACCATTGTGTTCAAAGTGATGAAGCGCATCTGCCTGAACGTTTGCGGCCAGGGCGACACCGTCCAACAGTGTGTGCAATGATAGCCCGAGAAATATTCCAATCCAACTCGCCCCTTTGAGATCTGTTTGCGACCCTTTGTGGCTAGAGTCATGATCATGATCATGAAGGTGAACCGCATGATGATCGTGGTCATGATCGTGGTCATGGTCATGACCGCAGTCGTGTGAATGAGCGACGTCATCCTCTTCGGTTGGTCCATGGCTGTGGAAGTGAAACATGCGAAGCATGAAAAACGTCAGCAGCAATCCAAACATTAACCAGCCCATGCACCAGTCGACGGCAAATGAGGCATCGTGATTTCCTGCAGACATGGTGACGATGGCATGTGGCAATTGATGAAAAAATCCCACACCCAGCATGAACCCGCCGACAACGCTCACAAGAACCTGCATCCGTGTATGTGTCAATCGGATCAGCAAAGGCAACGTTCCACCGCTAAGGGATGAAACTGCGATCAGTCCACAGTAAACGATTAACAGGATCAGCGGGGACGAGGATAAGGCTCCCGTGGCAATATGATCCGTGACGCCGAGCGTCATCGACGCCGTGATCGGATTCAATAACCAATGAGAACCCATCTTGGGTGACCTTTTTGATGTCGCTGAAAAATGTGACTATCGAATGACGAAATACGCGTCCAGACGATTCGCCGTCAGCGTGACAGGTAAGCGTCGTGGAAAAAGACTCGTGAAATCAGCGAAAACCTCGGCGACGCGACAAACTGTATCTTTCAAGGGCTTCCAGAATAATCGGGAATGCGGTCTTGGCTTCAGTCAGATCATCGACCTCAACTGCTTTTCCCTCTAACGTCTTATAGTCCTGGAAAAACCGCCGAATCATGGCCAGTTTGTGCGTTGGCAACTCGGATGCTTCGTGGAATGAATTGTATTCCGGGTCTTTTGTTGCGACGGCAAGAACCTTGTGATCGCGTTTACCACAATCAACCATCGTCATCAGGCCAATCGCTCTGGCTTCAACGAGTGTCAAGGGGTCAACCGGTTCCTGGCAAAGCACAAGCACATCGAGTGGATCGTCGTCTTCAGCCAATGTCTGAGGGATAAAGCCGTAGTTCGCCGGGTAATAAACTGCCGAATGCAGCATGCGATCCAGTCGGAGCAATCCCGTTACCTTATCCAATTCGTATTTAACGCTTGAACCTCGTGGAATTTCGATAACGGACGTAAACTCCGACGGAAGGTCTTCTCCCGGCGTAACATCGTGCCAAGCGTGCGTCATTCCCGGTTCCTACAATGAGATTGAATTCAAAACAAGTCTTTTGGGTGAGAAAAAGATGCCCGTTCAAAAGGAGCCAGGTTGTTCAACTACCCCCGATTGATTTGGAAATCTCACCCTGCCAACGCAATTACCGATACCTGAACCCGGATTTACTGAGTTCGAGCGTTGTTTTCCGCGAGCGAATCCACGTGTGAAGTGTAACAGTCCCCGCAGGACATGAAAACCGATGGCAATCGTAGATTCGAATCCTGTGGTCGCTCGATACGAATGGGTAAAGCCCAAGTCATCAGACTTGGGCTTTACTTCAGACCAGATTCGAATTTGTGCTGAGTGAACACATTCGAATTGAAATCAGAGGACTATCTTGTTCTTGAAGGAGCCCACACCGCTTGCTGGTTTGCGGGGGAAACCGCTGATCGTTGTGCTCGGATCGCGGTTGGAGTTGGCGATGGGGGGGCCAACAAGGGCTGAGGAACGGCTGAAACTTGCTGAATCGGTGAAGGATTGCTGGCTGCCGTTGTCGCTGTTGCAGACGATCCGGGTCCAGAAATCACGTTGCCTGGAAGACGCTGAAATTCTTCGTAGGAAACCATCTGAGGTTGCTGGCCAGATGGTGGTGGAATCATCAGCGTTGTATCAGGTGTCGCGGTCGCTGGAGGTAACGGAGCATTCGGGAGCGGGTTGAAACTTGGAGGGACTTCCGGGATCGGCTGTGGCGTTCCTGAAGGTGAAGGGACCGAGCCGGGGGTCGTCGAAGGATAGTACGATCCGCTGTAGGACGTTGGTGCGGTCGAGTAAGCGGATGATTGCGAGCAGTTACAGCCACTCGATGGCGGCGCGGAAGTCATCGCAGGTGCCGCACATGAACCAGCGCAACCACCCGTCTCGCCATACGAATAATCCATCAATTCTCCACCACCGCAGCCGCATTGGCATCCACCGCAAGTACAAGCATTATTCCAGCTATACCCAAAGCTTCGCGGCATCGACCACAGCCGTGACAAGCAACATTGATGCGATGGCATTACGCCACCGCAGGGGTCACACGGATCGGTAACAACGCATCGGCTGCAACAGCATCCAACCATCGAAACCGTCATCAGGGCGGCCGTTAAATATCGAAGTAGTATCATTCTCAATGTCCTACCCAAATCCATGCTCGTTCAAGGTACAAAGACTCTTTCCCTTCTTTCTTCGGCCAATTTGAGTGTTAAACTTTAACGATTACAGCGATTTTTCCGGATTTTCTGTTTTTGCTGGTTTTCCGTAAGGTGTTTTGAGTGTTCATCTTGCGTAATTCGATAGGTTTTGGGGTGGATTTTTTTCGAAAATATCGAAATTGTGGTGAACCTTTTTTCGATGAGAAAGGTCTAATGGGCAGTCGCGGAGGAAATTGTTTCCACTCCGCCCGCTATTCGTGAGGTGTGATTCACGAAAATCTCAGTATTGTGGATTTTCCC
>CAIVEI010000077.1 GCA_903904835.1 uncultured Schlesneria sp.
CGAAGACCGAAGATCCCTCGCTTGCGCGTCGGGCTAACGTGTCATCGTCCGTCTCGAAACGTGGAGTCGGTTTATGGGGTCACGTTCGCCGCCGACGTATGGTGGCCCTCATTCGAAAAGAATCCCAGCAAATCCTGCGAGATCCCAGCAGTTTTTTGATTGCGGGCGTGCTCCCGATTTTGCTGCTGTTCGTGTATGGCTTTGGTGTCTCGCTCGACCTTCGGCGCGTTCCGATCGGTCTGGTGATCGAGCAACCGTCGCCTGAAGCCAACAGCTTCCTGGCATCGTTCCGCGACTCGCGATATTTCGAAGTTCATCAGGTGCATCACCGTGCTGCCGTAGAAGAAGAGCTGGTTTCCGGGCGACTCAATGGAGTTGTCGTGCTGTCGGCCGACTTCAGTGAACGACTGGGGCGTGGTGAGACGGCACCGATTCAGGTGCTGGTCGATGGAAGCGATCCAAACACGGCGGGGCTTGTGGCCAGTTATGTGCAATTACTCTGGGCGAATTGGGTGCAGCAAGAATCCCTTTCGCTATCGAGCCTCGCGAGTCGGCCGCGTGCAATCCCATTAATCACAACCGAGCCGCGAGTCTGGTTCAATCCGGAAATTAACAGCTATTACGCGCTTTTGCCCGGTGCGGTGGCGATCATTTTGACGTTGATCGGAACACTGTTGCCGTCACTTGTTGTCGCACGGGAGTGGGAACGGGGAACGATGGAAGCTCTGCTGACGACCCCAACAACACCGCTGGATCTATTGGTCGGCAAGATTGTTCCGTACTACGTACTGGGATTGTTCGCACTGTCCCTTTCTGTATCGGTGACTGTCTTTGGATTTGGCGTTCCGTTTCGAGGCAGCATCTTGGCGCTCTTTTTAATTTCGTCTGCCTACCTCGCGGTCACATTGGCGCTGGGCCTGTTGATCTCGACCCTGGCAAAGAACCAGTTTGCAGCGGGTCAAGGGGCACTCGTCGCGGGATTCTTACCTGCGTTTTTGCTGTCTGGTTACATTTTTGAAATTGACAGTATGCCGACTCCGTTAAGGTTACTGACGTCGTTATTACCACCTCGATACTACGTGTTCAGTCTGCAAACGTTGTTTCTTGCGGGTGACATCATGAGCGTGCTGGTGCCGAGTGGTCTGGTGCTGACAACAATGGCCCTGCTGTTGTTTCTACGACTTGCGCGGGCAACTCTTGTCAGGTTGGAGTAACGTCATGTGGCTGCGAATTGGTTGTTTGATCATCAAAGAACTGCTGGCTGTGTGGCGCGATCCGAAAAGCCGCTTTCTGTTGGTTGCTCCGCCGATGATCGAAATGCTGATCTTTGCGAACGCGGCCACTCAGGAAGTAAAAAACGTTCGAATTGCGGTGTTTAACCAGGATCTGGGGATTCACGCACGAGACCTCATCGCCCGGTTTGAGGGCTCGCCGAACTTCCGCGAAGTCAGGCATCTTCAGTCTGAAGCTGAAATCGCCCCGATGATCGATTCCCGCAGCGCTTTGATGGTGTTGCGCTTCGGTCAGGATTTCTCGCGCCTGGTCGCGAGTGGTCGGCCAGCCAGAATTCAATTGATTCTCGACGGTCGCCGATCGAATGCGTCACAGATTCTCGCCAGCTATGCCGAACAAATCATCAATCAATACAACGCTGAATTAGCGCAAGTTCATCTGGCAACACCGCCGGCCAGCTCGGTCATGGTGCGGATCTGGTTCAACCCCAACCTGGACGCCAAGTGGAGTACTGTTCCCAGTCTGGTTGTCGTTCTGACCGCCTTGGGAGGCCTGATGGTCACGGCTCTGTCTGTTGCACGAGAACGGGAATTGGGGACATTCGAGCAACTACTGGTTTCCCCGTTAAGCCCTCGCGAAATTGTGATTGGAAAGGCGATTCCCGCTTTCTTGATTGGAATCGGCGAAGGGACAATCATGGTCGTTGCCGCGGTATTCATTTTCCGGATACCGCTTTGCGGATCGTTGTTGTTGCTCTATGCCGGAATGGCCGCCTTTTTGCTTGCAATTATCGGAGTCGGGATTTTCGTGTCGTCTGTCGCGAAGACGCAGCAACAAGCGATTTTAGGAGCATTCACTTGCATGGTTCCTATGACGCTTCTGTCTGGATTCGCCAGCCCCATTGAAAATATGCCTGAATGGCTTCAATACCTGACACTGGCAAATCCCTATCGCTATTTCGTTGTGATTGTAAAAGGCGTATTTCTTAAATCGATGCCTGCTCATGATGTCTTAGGCAATTTGGGGCCTCTATTCGCAATTGCCGCGACAACACTTTCAACCTCAACCTGGTTATTCCGGCGCCGGGCCGAATAGAACGGTAAACCGGTTTTTCTCCTATTTGCCGGAAAGTCCTCATGTTCCGCATTTCCTCTAAATGCTGACGCGGTAGAGATCCGAATTTAAACGATGGTGATCGGGCTCAATGCGGGTCATCAGGGGGAATTCGTGCGTACGGCAACAAATAGTTCGTATTGCGGAGCCGCTACGACGCGTGTTGCGATTGTCGTAACCCTTTTTTTGCTTGCAGGTTCCGGCTGCTCGCACCTGCGTCAGTGGGTGCATAATGGGTTTAAAGTCGGGCCAAATTACATTCAGCCCAACGGGCCCGTGGCGGCGGAATGGATCGAAACGAAAGATCCAGGCGTTTTCAGCTCGCCCGCTCAGGACCAGGCCTGGTGGACCGTTTTCAACGATCCGATCTTAAATGGGCTTGTTGAAAACGCATATCGTCAAAACCTGACGTTACAAGCCGCAGCCGCGAGAATAATCGAAGCGAGGTCGCGCCGCAGTATCGCAGCTGGGAACCTTTTTCCTCAGTCACAACAGGCGATCGCGAACTATGCTCACGCCCAAATTAGTCGTAATCTCAACCTTCCTCTTCCAAATACTGTGAGTGTCTACGCCGACGGATTCAATGCCTCGTGGGAAGCTGACTTCTGGGGACGGTATCGTCGAACGATCGAATCTTCGGAAGCCAACCTCGATGCAAGCATCGAGAGTTATGGCGATGCTCTGGTCTTGTTACTTTCGGAAGTCGCGACGAATTATATCCAACTGAGGACTTACGAGCAGCGTCTGACATACGCACGCGAAAACGTCGAGATCCTGCGGAGGTCTGCGGAACTGGCTGAAGCACGATACGATGCCGGAACCACCACGGAACTCGATCTAAGACAGGCCAAAGCGAGTCTCGCTCAAACTCAAGCAACGATCCCTCCGCTGGAAGCAGGGCGAAGACTGGCGTCGAATCAACTGTGTGTTCTGCTGGGTATGCCCGTCAACGATCTGGCGGCCCAGCTTCAGCCCGCGTCGATTCCGACTGCGCCATTAGAAATCGCCATCGGAATTCCCGCCGATCTGCTTTGCCGCCGTCCTGACGTACGCCGAGCCGAGCGGTTGGTGGCCGCTCAAAGTGCACAAATCGGGATCGCTGAGGCTGATTTCTATCCACGGCTTTCGGTGAACGGCTTCATTGGTTATGTCGCCAACGATTTTAAAGATCTATTTAACGAATCGAGTCTCACTGGATTCGTCCTTCCATCTCTACAATGGAACATTCTGAATTACGGTCGCATCATCAACAACGTTCGAGCACAAGACGCCTTATTGACATCGTCAACGCTGCAATACCAGCAGACGGTTCTGACTGCTGGACGAGAAGTCGAAGACGCACTGGTTCAGTTCGTTCAGGCTCAGCAACAGACCAGGTATCTTGAGCAAAGCGTGATTGAATCGCGCCGCGCCGTCGAGATCGCCCAGGATCAGTTTGAAGCAGGGGTTGCCGATTTCAATCGCGTCTACACCAGTCAGTCACAACTCGTGACACAGCAGGACCAGTTAGGATCTGGCCGCGGCAACATCGCGCTGCATCTGGTTGAAGTCTACAAAGCCATCGGAGGCGGCTGGGATTACTTTCGCCAGGGCAAGGGAATGCTTGGGCAGATCGAAGCAATCGACGCGAATACTATCGTGGAACCTCAGTAAGTCGAACTCCGATATCCGCTTCCCTTTGTGGTTGAAAACCTCCCCAGTGTTACCTCTTACTTTATTTGCATTAGCACAATCAAACTGCTTACAAGTTGGGGTCGCCGGAGTTGACGCCGACTAAGTTCAGTCGAGTCGTGATCTCACCGGTGAGTGCTCGGTAAATCGTCGTCAGTATTGTGCGATCGGAACGTGTTATGGAAGCACGTCGTATTGATACAGCGTACTGACGTCAAGGACCTGCCCCGGTGTTGCAGTGGTTCCGAATGGTGACGCAATCGGATCGTCGATTCGGTGACCCTTCAACGATGCTGGTGCTGTCATGTCTGGTAGATACACGCGGCCATGACGTTTCATCCAGCCTTCCCAGTTACGATCAATATTGCAGTGATTCATATAGAATGCCGGGTCGTTTGGTGACGTTGAAGGCGACATGTCCCCACCGATCCAGACGTGGACACGATTGTGAAGTCCAGGAGGTGAGGCCGTGGTTTCAGTAACCCATCCCTCAATGCGATTTCGAAATCCGCCGCTGTTGTCATCCCAGTCCGCCTGGTCATAATCCGTCAGCGCTAATGCGAGATTTATCGAATTTGTCGTCGGTAAGTCGGGAACACCTGATGGTGGATCTGCGGCAAACGAACGGCGCAGTCCACGATTCGTCGAGACCAATTTTCCAGATGAATTGGCCGTGACAAGAACCCGCCAGGTTTGAGGGTCAGACGCGTCAAAGGCAAATGGTCCTGTTGAAACAGGATCGCCATCATTTCCGAGATAACTGTCAGACCAGATTGTTGCGTTCACCTGCTGTGAAGGAGGCAGGTCGCCATCGGTTGCCCAGTCCCAGTATGGTAGCGCAAAGGAACTGTCAGACAGGACACGTTGCAGGTTCTGCTCAAAAATCATCAGCATCACTCGGTGCCATGCCAGGAAAACGGAACCACGATGTGCCGCGTTGCGTCCCGATTGATTTCCGGGCGGTGTGAGGGTCATCATTGTCAGATGATGCCAAATCACGAACAGGTCGTAGGTATTCACGGGCTTTGATGGGCCTGCAATCCCAAAGTCAGTCGTTGTCTTCCCGGAGTCTTCCGCCTTCAAAAGCTTGACTCCTTTGATGAAGCCGTCCCTTGATCCGGAATCAAGCAGAATATTCTTCCTCGTCAGCGCCATCACTATTTCCCCCGCTTCGAGTTGGGACGTTGCTTCGGTGTCGTCGCTTTAGTGCGTCCACCTGATGCCTTTGGCTTGAGTGGGAAATCGTCCGGGAACTGATCAACGATGACTTTGACCATATCAAGCGCCGAATCAAACTGGTAATTCGGAATCGCGTGGCAGTGAACTTGTCCGTCGTCGCCAACCATCAATGAAATGTTGGTTTTCTTTCCGTCGACCTTAACGACGTACATCGTTTCAACCGCAATCGAGTGCCCGTGATGCATGACCATTCGAGTCGAATTCATCATATTCTTCATCTGATCATCTTTGGTCGCACTCTTTGCCGCCTGTTTCGCGAGATATCCGCCCAGATTTTTAGGAATAGCGGCTTTCGTGAGTTCTTTTTTCTCCATTTGTTCCAGCCTTTCCGTTCAATACCGTCAATTTCAGTGCATTGTTAAACGACGCATCATGTTGAAAGTTTTATTGGTTGTTTTAAAGGAATTCTTAGTTGAAGCGGGCTTGTGTAAGCATTTTACCAACATTACTTAAACACCGTTTTCAGTCTACTTTTGTTTTCTGAGGGCTGCAATCTGTTCGTCGGTCACGGTGATGCGAAATGGTTGCTTTGGAGGTTTTTCGCTGATTGTGAATTTTGCCGACAGGTTTTCGGCCTGGGTGATCTCTTGCGGGCCTTGCAGGTCAGTCACTCGAAATTCTCCAGTGGAATTCGGGTGGACATGAAAGAATGCCTTGCCCTTTTCGTCAGTGTTATGGGCAACACACCATACACCATCGGAATCGCGTTTGCGTCTGACGGCGAATCCTTCGACCGGTTGACCCGCCGAATTCGTCACCTGGACTTCAACCGGCAACGATGGTGCAAAGTGAAGTTCTCCCAGGTCGGTAACAGTTCCTGCCTCTAATCGAAAAGGCTTGTCGATTAAAGCCGGTGACCATTCGTCGTTGTAGGGTGATTCGAATCTCATTCGCATTTGTAAACCTGCCGGCACATGGATCGGCTGTCGCTCGTTGATTGTCAACCAGTGGACATACTCAAAGTCGCGGTCAGACCATGATTTGATTCCCTGAAACAGACTGAACCAGTCTGGCTGATCATCCTTCGTAGGAAGCCACCAGGGCATGATGGGAAGTCGGTTGCTCTCAACAATCGGGCAGACGATCACCTTCGCGGCAGGGAATAAAGGGAAATGTGAAACATCGATTCGCTGGTTTTCGTCTGGCTTGAGCGACCCGACGCGGACCTTAAAAGGGATGGAATTCTGATCGAATGCGATAAGACCGTAGAATTCCCGCGCGGGTTGCTGCGTGATTTCAAATCGTCCGTCGCGATCGGTTCGAACCAGACCTTGAACTCCATAGAATTTACTGAGAAGAGTAATCGCCGGGTGATCGAGTGGAGGATTGGACGGAACTTTATCCAGCAATTTCCAATCATCTTCGGACAGGAGTGCCAGATTGTTGCGAGCGGTCGAATTCCAGCCGATGACAATCGCGTCTGGTACTGCTGATCCGGTCACCCCATTGACGACTTGACCATGATAGGTGATCGCTTTTGGCAGTCGAAAAACCAGATCTTCCGGGCTGTCTAGATCGATTTTCAAAGGTTCGAAGCGTATCACGCCTCCGTTGTCGAAAAACGTGGCATTGTATGTCCCTTCAAGAACCCGACGACCGCGAAAAAGTGACCTTGGGTCAAGCCTGATCGACTGTCGGTCAGCGCCAATTCGCTGGACATGCAGGTTCATCCAGTGTTCCGGCTTCTCCAGCCAGTTGTCTTTGGCTGCCTCAAATCGAAATCGATGAAGTCGATTCGGCTTGGGGAGTTCGATCCGGACCTGTTCCGAGTTGGAAAACATTCCCGTGACAGGAAAATACGAATCGTCATCGGGTTTTGTAATCGTGGTTTCATATCGCGAGTTCGGAGGGATGATATCGCCTCGCGAACGATCGGGGTTGTCGTTTGGCAGATAGAAGCTGAAATGGCCTTTCTCGTCGGTCAGCACTTCACCGCACGGAAACGCTCCATTGATCAGTCCTTCACCCGCAGTTCGCACGTGGCGACATGTGACAACAGCGCCGGCAATCGGCTGGCCGTCAGGGGCAACAACAGTGCCTGTCAGAGCACGTTTCCTGAACTCCGAGTTTCGAGGAACAAAGGGAAGACGGAGCTGGGTGTGTGGTCCCCAGAATAAGACTTCACAGCGTCCTGTACCGTAGTCCGAATGTTGAATTTGCATGACACAAGCAAATTGACCGGGTTCAATTAATGGAACGGCAATTCGACCATATTCGTCGGTCCAATCGCCGACCACTCGCGCTTCGGAATCCTCGGCAGAAGCGGCTGCTGAAATGTCATCCTGGATTGTGGCTCGTTTGGGATTGTTTGCTGATCTGGATGAAAAGGTGAGGGTGACTTTTGCATTGGGGATCTGGTCGCCCAGTGCATCGACAACGACATGGGTATGTTTCGGAAAATTACTGAGTATCGTTTGGGCGCGACGTGAGATTTCCTGGTTCACATGATTAACAGCACGCTCAATCGCTGCGCGAGCATAATTGCTGATTGCTTGTAATTCGCGGGTTGCCTTCTCGCGGGTTTCAAGACTTTCGGCACCAAGTTGAGGGATCAGGGCATCAATCGTGTACTGCAGCTTTTCCCGTTCCTCCAGTGATGTGACAAAAGTGCTTGGGAACAAGGGGCCTTGCGAAGCGGGGCGACCAATTGACGAGAGAGCCTGCTTTCCGTTTTTCGGTTTCAGAGAAAGCGGTCCCTCCGCCGCCAGTTTGATTTCCGGCTCATCTTGTTTCTGTTCTGCCCCACTGACCGTTTGAGTCGTCAGGCAGGTGGCTGTGGACGCCAATCCGAAAAGCAGACCAGAAATCAACCAGCGAGTTCCGAATACAGACATGTGATGACGCTCCTGCGGACTGCGCTTCACCGAATGCCACGAATGCAACATTCGCTTCACGCGAGAAGTCTATCAAGATGTTGTCATTCTCTGAAACAAATAACCATCAATGTTAACTCGGTTTCTCTTGATCACCCCTCAAGGAATTGGTTGCCTGAAAACAAAAAACGAGTGGAAATGCATTGCACTTCCACTCGCTATTGTTCGGCCGTGACTTAAAGTCGATTAGCCCTTGATCAGAGCGGCCAGCTTTTCAAGAATCCCGTCGAGCCATGGCTTGATCAATTCGCCGACTCCAGGAATCCCAATCGCTTTTTCTGCTTTTTCCTGAATGGACTTTTCGCCGCTTTCCAGCAGGCCCAACAAGCCGGTGCGACCGGTTTCAGGCAATTTCTTGAAGAGTCCCGTCAAGCCGTCGAATTGCCCAGCCAGTTTTTCGAGATTGGGTACAGCAGCCTTCGCCGTATCGACGTCGGTGATTCCATCAAGTGCCCCATCAATGGACTTGAAATACCCAGTGAAATCTTCGGTCAGCGCTTTGACAGGATCCACGGCAGCCGCTGCGTTATTTTTCATTTCGGCAGCCATTTCTTCGGCACGCTCGATAACTTTGCCCGTCATTGGAGAAACGTTGTTTTCTTTGACTGGTGGCTTACCCTGGCTCAACCACCATAGCAATCCACCAATCAATGCGGCCAAGGCCAGAAGTGGCAAGAACCAGTTGGTCGATTCTTTCGCCACTTCGCTACCTGCGTGACCAACTTTCGATGCCGTATGGCCGACCGTTGCTGCTGCATCCGATGCGAAGCTCGTCAGATCGCTAAGACCTTGAACTCCTGCAAGTCCCTTGGCCAGATCGCCTGGAATCGCCCGCGCGATATTCGACTTCTGTGAAAGAAGCATCTTCAGCAGGCCGGCTGCGTCGAGACCACCTGATTTCACTTGCTTGCTGAGGACGCTCAATGCGAACGGAGCGATCATTGGCAGCAATTTTGAGACAAGTGCGGTGTTACCAGCAAGGAACTTGGCGAGAGGACCGATGAGCGCTGTCAGGGCTCCACCACCCAACAGATCTCCCAGAATATTCGTCCCCTTCTTTGCCAATTCGTCTGCGCCACCTTTGGCAATCACGCTTCCGAGATTATCGGAGAGCGAATCGTCGATTGAGCGTAGGCTGTTAAAAAGCTTTTCTGCCCCATTTGGTTTCGCGGCAGCTCCGCCGATTCCACTTAGCAACGTTGGCACGATCGCCCCCAATGCCTTCTGGACCAGGTCTGGGCTTTCACCTGTGAATGCTGACAGTTGCTTAAGGGTATCGCCCCCCAAAAGTTTCAGAATCATTTCAACGATGTTCATCATTAACGCTCCATTACAGAATTCGAGAGGGTGTCTCCAGGTTGAAGATCGCACGCATCGATAGCGTGGCAAAAATCTTGTCAACAGAGTAATCAGACTCTACGACATCTTCAACACAGTGGCGCGATTGCGATCAAATCTATGAATTATTCTTCAATCATTCATCAATGGTTCTTCAAGCATTCGTATTACAAAAAGCATTCGTATTACAAAAATACGGGCGAATAGAGAATCTTTTCCGACAGGCAAGATTTGGTTGGAAGGCTTCATTCGGCAATTGAACTGTTTTTACTGAAAATTTACCCAGTTGGAACGGTGTACGACGGAGTGTTCATTGCATGGGAGCTGATGGGTTTGTCATGGTCGATACGATTTCTACCACTAATCCCAGGATCATTGTCACGTTCAGAAACGAAAGCAGCACGTGCGCGAGAACCACTCGGCGAAGATGGCGGCTGCGAATCGAAACGTCTGAGACCTGATAGCAGATGGCGAGCGTGAAAGAGAAGTACATAAAGTCCCAGAAGTCGGGCATCGCGTCTTCAGGAAATTCCAGCGGCGGGCGATTTGCCGGTTCTCCGTCGATCGGAGTGGGGTCGTAGTACATCCGGGCGTAGTGAATTCCAAACATCACGTGCAATAGACCCCATGACAGAAAAACTGCCAAAAGTGATAGTCCCAGGTGAAGGTTGGCCAGCAAAGGTGTCCAGTTCTTGGACCGATGAAGCATTAATCCGACCCCGGAAAGGCTGAGTCCCGAAAGTACCCCAGCCAGTAAAAGTACCATCCAATTGCTGGATTCGACCTTTTCAGCCACTTCGCGCGTCGTCTCGGCATCGGCATTGGCCATCCGGACGAGCAGAATGGCGAGATACGCGGAAATTCCGAGATCGTAGCCAAGTAAAATCCGAAGATCGAATTCCAACTGGAACGAAAGTACAAATGCAGCGACACCGATCAATCCCGCGCAGATCAGCCGTACTAACATGGATGTCCAGTGGAACGAATTCACGTCAGTACCTGCCTAAGACCTACCGAAAGTGGGATTCAATAATATTGATGCGACTGCTGTATGGATCGATGATCGGCGACTTCGATTCGATGTCATTTGCGAGATTTTCATTTGCCGATCGACAAAGCCCCGAAACTCGCATCGTGTCTCTTCGAAGTTATCAAGCGGATCAGCAAAATGCGAAATAACGATTCACCAAAATGAAATGGCGGAAGTTCAATACGCATGATTGTCCGGTCCATTTCAGAAGCAAATCTTTTTTCCTGGCGAGCATTTTCATGTTTGGCTAAATATCGAGGCCGCTTGAATGATTCATGTGTGGAACGTATGAAGTCTTCTTCAGATGGCGTAGTTCCGCTGAGTAAGTAAGCCAGTTTCGGAATATTTCTTTCTTGCCATTTGTTGCCAGATGATAGACAGATGCCTATTTTATGTGGGTGTGGTTTGCTCACGATTGCCTCGTGTTTGTCATGCGATCTGAGTACCCTTTCTACTGTCATCAATCGATCTGTGAAATCGGCGCTTCGCGTCATCGAACTTAGAGGAATCTCACTATGCGTTGGGAAGGTGGTCGGCAGAGCGAAAACATCGAAGACCGTCGGAATATGAAACCCGCTGTCATGGCGGCTGGCGGGCTGGGTGTGATGATTATCATGGTGATTGCTGCTTTATTGGGGCTTGATCCTCGGAAGGTCCAACAAGTGATGAACGCCGGTGGTCAGCCAGCCGGTCGAGGCGGGCAGGCCGTTCAGCGGGAACTGACTGCGGACGAAAAGCGAAGTAAAGAATTTGCGGCGACCGTGCTTGCATATACCGAAGATGTCTGGACCGAACAGTTCCGTCGCGCCGGCGAGAAGTACGTTCCGCCGAAAATGGTGTTGTTTTCTAACGCCGTTGCCACGGGATGTGGGAATGCCCCTTCGGCCGTCGGTCCCTTCTATTGCCCTGCCGACAGGACCGTTTATCTCGATCCATCTTTTTTTGAAGAGCTCCGAGTGAAAATGGGAGGCTCAGACGGTGAGTTTTCTCAAGCCTACGTTGTCGCACACGAAATCGGCCACCACGTGCAAAATCTGCTGGGTTACAGCGAAATTGTCGATCGGAAACGCCAGACAGAATCGAAGGCCGAATTCAATAAATGGTCTGTCAGACTCGAATTGCAGGCCGATTACCTCGCAGGCGTTTGGGCTCATTACGGTCAGGAAAAGTTTACATTCATTGAAGCGGGTGATGTCGCCACTGCGATGAAGTCGGCGAAAGCAATCGGTGATGACCGCATTCAGAAGAACGCGCGAGGCTTCACGTCACCAGAAAGTTATACGCACGGAACGTCAGAACAACGAACGAAATGGTTCCGTGAAGGACTGCGGACAGGCGATCTGAATCGACTGAAAGATCTTTTCGAATTGCCCTATGGCGATCTGTAATCCTACTGAGACTTCATTGGTGAGCCGGGCGGCGTAGCCCTCGGACTCTTCAATTTCCAGCGAGAGTCCGAGGCCTCACGCCACCTGGCTCACCTGATCCAGACATTTGTCGATACGTCTACTCCAACTTCCCGAAAGAGAAAGAGTACTTGTCATGATCGATTCGAAGAGCAATTTCGCAGTCTTATTGTTGATGGCCGCTGGTTTGACGGGATTGATGTCGACCCCTTCAAGTGCTCAACAACGCGATCGACTGGCAAAAGCGGACGCTCCCGTTGTTGCTGACGGTATCGTCCAGCAGGTGTTTCGGAGCGCACGTCAGGGGCGGACAGACTATCTGGTTCAAATCAGCGTGAAGCGTTCCGAAGCTCAAAAGGCGCTCAGCCCTGCCGCTCGAGCACACTTTCCGGCACCCGGTGAAACAATTTATGTCCACGTCGGAGATGGCCACAAACAAGTGCCAGATGAAGGCTCGCAGGTTCGGGTCTACGTGACCGACCGGGAACAAGGGGGATGGGATGGTGCGTTTCCCGATTGGTTTGATGCGACCGGTAACCGTCCTGCCGAACCACGTCGCGAAGATCCTGCCGCAGGTATCAATATCAACAATCTTCCCCCCTCCACAGCCAAATCGAATCTGGGGATGACAACCGAAGTGCTGAAGGTTCAGAATCGGATTGCCGTTCGGGTGACCAGTGTGGAGCGTGGCGGCCCAGCCGCCAAAGCTGGGCTTGAGGTGGGTGATATCATTGCGGGAATCGAGGGAGAAGCGATCACTGCCGCAGGACAACTGGAAGCCATCGCCGCCAAAGGGAAACCATTTTCCTTAATTGTTGTCGATGTTAACACAGGTAAGGGAACTCAGATCGAGCTTGATCCGGGTTCACAAGTCGCGACGGTTGACCAGTCAGAAGTCGTAAAGCCCGCACCTGAACAACCTGCAAAAATATCGCTCGGTATCTCTGCCGAGCCGGTGACACTTGGTACTCGAAGCGCACTCAAGGTGACTGGTGTCAAACCGGAAAGCCCGGCTGATAAGGCCGGGATTGAGGTCGGCGATATCCTCGTCGCTGCCAACGGCGCTCCATTAACGGGACCCGAGCAACTTCTCGGTGCACTCCGGAAAAGCGGTCCCGTTCTGAAGCTGGCAGTCCGTGATACCCGCACAGGTCGCGATACGGAAGTTTCTGTCAATCTGACCGGGACAGCACCGTCAAAACCATTGCCTGCAGGCGTGGATGCCCCGGTTAACTCAAACCCTGGAAGCCTGGGTGCTGTCACGGAACTGGCGTTTAACGATGATGACTTCGCTGTAAAAATCACGGAAGTCGAACCTAACAGTGCCGCATCACGGGCGGGGCTTCGACCTGGCCTCCTCATTCTTTCTGCGAACGGAAAGCCAGTCCTCCATCCAAATGACCTCAATGATGCCGTTCGCAAGAGTAACGGGACCCTCAAGTTGACCGTCGTTGATCCTTCCAGCGGAAAAAAGGGCAATCTCGACATCAATCTGGGTCGATAATCGGCGTTACGTTAATGGCTTGGAATCGTTGATTTCCAATTCAATTGCGCGAATCTTTGCTCGCAACGTCGGGCGGCTGAGACCAAGAATTTCAGCCGCCCGCGATTGCATTCCTTTGGCGACCTTCATCGCCTGGCTGACGAGTAACCGGTCGAAGTGCAGTAGTGACCGGCGATAAACATCGACGCTATCCTCGGTTGTGGTCCGCTCAACAAACGCGCCCAGCGACCGCCATGCCTCATCGTTGACGCTGATCATTTGAGGAACGATTTCATTGTCGGTCTGTGAGTCGCCATGCAATTCGATGGAAAGGAACTCCGGCAACAACGTCGGTCCTGTTGATGAAATCAAGGATTCGCGAATCACAGTCTGTAATTCGCGAATATTGCCGGGCCAACGGTAACTTTGCAGGAGTTCCAGAGATTCTTGCGAAATGGACTGGACTGAAGTCCCAAGTTGCCGATTGAGGCGAAACAGAAAGTAATGAGCAAGCTCAGGGATATCATCGATTCGATCCCTGAGCGGTGGCAGGTGTAACGTCACCCCGCGTAGTCGGTAATAAAGATCGCGACGAAACTTTCCTTGTTCGATCATTGCTTCCAGATTCTGATTTGTTGCAGCGATGACGCGAACATCGACCGTCAGCGTTTCGTTTCCACCGACGCGCTGGAATTGACCGTCTTGCAGTAATCGTAAGATCTTCGCCTGTGTGGCATGGGGCATGTCGCCCACTTCGTCGAGAAATAATGTTCCGCGGTGGCACTGCTCGAATTTTCCGATCCGCCGGCGCTCGGCACCAGTGAAGGCACCTTTCTCGTGACCGAAAAGCTCGCTCTCCAGTAGCGTTTCCGGAATGGCCGCGCAGTTGATTGCGAGAAAAGGGGTTTGATTTCGCCGACTATGCTGATACACGGCACGCGCGACAAGTTCCTTTCCCGTGCCGCTTTCTCCCAGAATCAAGACATTCACATCTTGTGGAGCAATCCGGCCGATTTGCTTGCAGATGGACTGCATCGACGGACCATTTCCGATCAGCCGA
Organism: uncultured Schlesneria sp.; assembly: GCA_903904835.1. Classification (GTDB taxonomy): domain Bacteria; phylum Planctomycetota; class Planctomycetia; order Planctomycetales; family Planctomycetaceae; genus Schlesneria. The sequence continues at coordinate 14,447 of CAIVEI010000077.1, forward strand.
TCTGACGTTTCGTCAGCAAGATTCGTGTCTTCTATTGCTGCCGCAGCATGCATCAGTCGGCCAATTTTCAACGCCTGATCAACGATCTGGTGTAACTGATCAAAGTCGAGTGGCTTAACGAGATAGTCGAACGCGCCGACTTTCATCGCTTCGATTGCAGTGTCGGCCGTACCGTGACCCGTTATGAAAATGATCAACGCTTTCGGATCAATTTCATGGATCTGATGAAACAACTCCATTCCCGATTGTTTTCCCAGACGGATATCGAGTAGTACCACGTACGGTGATTCGTCGCGTAATAATTGCAAGCCGTCGGCTGTATTGGACGCCGCAAAAACGCGAAGCGAATCACTTTCCAGAATACTTTGAATTGTCTTGCAGATGCCGGCCTCGTCATCAATCACTAAAAGTGATTCCATTTTGTGCCTCAAAATTTCCATCGGCTATCAAGCCGTTGCTTCTTCCATCTCAGCGGTGTCTTGACCCTGGTGCAGATCCATCATGGATTTCACAAGTGGGATCGTCAGCGTGAATTGGGCACCACCCTCAGGACCATTACATGCAAGAATTGTCCCCTGATGTTCCTCAATGATTCGGTGTGAGACCGCAAGCCCCAACCCGGTACCTCGTTCTTTGGTCGTTGCAAAAGGTTCAAACAAGCGAGACAAAACATGGGTGGCGATTCCTTCACCGGTGTCTCGAATTGTGATGACGCCAACATGGTTGCACGGCTGCTCCTGAGAATCGAGTAACCTGTCCGCTGTCGGACTCCGTGGGATGTCAATTCCAATCATTGCATCTTTCGCATCAATCGAAAGGCGCCCCCCGTCTGGCATTGCCTCAACGGCATTAATCAACAGATTGACCAGCACCTGATGCAGCTTTTCCGTATCGCCGTTAACGATTAAGGGGTTGTTCATCTCGCTCGTGATGATTTCGATTCCCTGCTGTCGTGCGCGCGAATCAATCAGATTCAGTGCTCGCTGCAACGTTTGTCTCAAATCATGTTGCACAATATTGAGCTTCGGGGGACGGGCGAAGTCGAGTAATCCTTGAATCGTCGTCTCCATGCGTCCGATCTCGTCGAGGATCAAACGCAATTGGCTTTCGTCGAGAGTGGGCCCGGACGCCTTCCGGATCGCATATTGCAACAAGAGCTTGACTGATGTCAGCGGATTCCGGATTTCGTGTGCCACTCCGGCGGCAAGTTCACCCACGGCGGCCAGTCGCTCTGCTTGCAACACCTCGCGGCGCGCTGACTGCAATTCTCGGCTGACCTCACGCATTCGCTCGGCAACTTGCTCAGCCTTTTGCTGGACTTCCTCAAAATCGGACGTCCCATCAATTGCCAGCGTCCCAATATCACTGCTACTTTTCGTATCGGCATCGTGCAGTGTCACTGCAATTCGAGCAATGTTGCGGTCGAGTCGGCGAGCCGATCTCCAGCCGAGAAAAAGACCCATCAAAGGGCCAATCAAAAGTATCGAAAACCGGCCCCAGAGTATTTTATTGGTGATGGTATCTCTTTGAGCTCGATAGTCTTCAATCGCGCTCTGGTTGATTCGAAAGAGCTCCTGGGCCGACTCTCCGATCTGATTGGCGAGTTCGACGCCACGCTTTCGCTCAACCAAGAGATCGATTACCTCGGAAGAAGGCACATTTGTGTCGATTTCACGATTCGCTAATCGCGTACAGGATTCTCGAAGCTCGGAAAGGACATCGTCCAATTTCGCCATCGGAGCCTTTTCTTCCTCGATATATAACGAATCTTTGAGTTTTTGGTGTTCGGCGGTGATTTGAGTTCTGGCTTCATTCCAAACTTCGCGAAACGCGGGAATCAGGCTGCTGTCCGTTGGGAACTTGGCAGTCAGACGCCAGACAGCAATTTGTAAGGCTTCTGCGGCACGAACCGAACTCACATTTTCGACGATGACTCGCCGACTCGACTGCTGCACCCACAACACGTACTGGGTTGTTCCAACACTCATGGCCACCCAGGTCACGACGATGCAAAGGATTGGAATAAGGATATGCAACAGCATTGATTTGGATTTGGGCGTTTTCATAATTCGCTTTCCTGAAATCAGCACTGTTAAAACGCGGGTGGAAATCTTTTTTCTGTCATTGGCAAGATGATTTCATTATTCGCAAGATTGAATGCGTGCGTGCATTATTCATAAAACACAGGTACAAAGTCTATTCCGTCATTCACCCATGGGTCTGCCGGGTGTCGATTCTCAGAATTCAGGTTCGAAAGACTCGATATGGCACATTGAATGCCAGAATCCGCTCGCAGCTCGCCCTGATTCGATTTTAACACCATTCTTGAAGATTCCCGATTACTTTAACTGCCATCGACGGCGTCGCATCCGAATGGTACGAATCGGCTCGTGATTCTGTTTATTGATGATGGAATATGGAAAAATGGAATTGTCTGAATTTGTGGCTGATCTAGAGCGATTATTCGAGCTTTCGCCAGGAAGTTTGCGCCTTTCTTCGGTGATTGAAGAGACTCCAGGCTGGGGATCGCTCAAGTTTCTCTGTCTCATCGGCATGATTGACGATCAGTACGGCGTGACACTGAAGCCAAAGCAAATTCATCAATGCACCACGATCGCTGATCTGTATGCTTTGGTCGATTCCTGCCCAAAAGCGTAGCCGGTAAAATACCATCCAGTCTTGACGTTGCCATACATATCTCTTTCGAAATCTGACTTTGCGGATGTCTTGATGTCACTCAACCGCCGTGATTTTGTCGTCTCAGGCCTTTCCGCTCTCACCTTGCTAGGCATTTGTCGCTCAATCCTGGCAGCGGACAACGAAGCATCGTTTCCGATTGTGGATACGCATACTCACTTCTACGATCCGACGCGGCCACAAGGTGTCCCGTGGCCATCGAAGGACGATCCCCTGCTCTATCGGCCCGTTCTACCAAAAGAATTTCAGACGCTGACAAAACCGTTTGGAGTCACGGGGACCGTCATCGTGGAAGCAAGCTCATGGGTGGAAGACAACCAATGGCTTCTGGATCTGGCAAAAAATGATCCATTTGTTTTGGGTGTCGTAGGCAATCTGTCGCCAGGGACTGAGTCTTATTCCAAGCACCTGGCTCGATTCGCGAAAAATCCGGTTTATCGAGGGATTCGGGTCAATGCCGACGTTGTCAACAAGGGCTTGGATCGTCCTGAATTTCTGGCTGATTTGAAGAGACTCATCGACTCTGATCTGGAACTTGACGTGAACGGCGGGCCGGAAATGCTGCCGATCGTCGATCGCCTGGCCGACCGGTTGCCTGAACTCAGGATCGTGATCAATCATCTTTCCAACGTGAAGATCGACGGAAAACAGCCACCCGCCACATGGCAGGCCGGTCTCAAAGCGTGTGCGACACATCCAAAAGTCTTTCTCAAAGTCTCGGCAATCGTCGAAAGCGCTCGGACCGAAAAACGCCAGGCCCCGTCCGACACCTCGTTCTATCACCCGATCCTTCAGGTCGCCTGGAAAACATTTGGAGAAGACCGTCTGATCTACGGCAGCAACTGGCCAGTCAGCGACAACGCCGGGCCATACAAACTTGTTTTTCAGATCGTGTCAGAATTCTTCCGGGATCAAGGAAAAGTCGCATCAGAAAAATTCTTCGCGCACAACGCCCAAGCCGCATACAAGTGGCCTGTCTGAACGAACAAGTGCCGTAGGGTGCGGTCGAGTCTTCGAGGCCCACCAAAACCAACATCACGATTCGGAAGTGAAAAAACGTTTGATATGATTTTCTCGTCGCGTCGGCGTCGATCACTCCTGTTTTCGGATTATTCGTCGTGTCTACAGTTCTATTCGCCTGGGAACTCGGCGGCGGGATGGGGCATCTGCTGCCGCATCGTGAATTACTTTCAGCACTGCTGAAAAAGGGACACACGGTTCATGTTGCTTCAAGAGATGTCGGACGAGCCGGCGTCGCGTTCGAAGGGCTCCCGCTTCATTACTGGCCGGTTCCGCTGACGCTCGATCTTCCGAAATCGGTCTATCAGCCGACCGTCTCGTTCGCTCAGATTCTTCATAACGTAGGGTTTGCCAACGTTTCGGACGTAGCGCTGCGGATCGCCGCCTGGCGCAATCTATTCGCCGCTGTCCACCCCGACATCTTACTGGCCGATTACAGCCCAACCGCTCTGCTTGCCGCCCGAGGGAGCCAAATAAAAACCGTTTCGATCGGCCTCGGTTTTTGCCTCCCGCCGAATCGTCGGCCGATCCCCCCCTTCACGACACTGGCTCATCTGTCAACCATCGAACAATTAATGCACGACGAATCAAAAGTCACGACAACCATCAACGAGGCTCTCGAAAAACACGCGTTACCAAAACTTAATTGCCTGGCCGACCTGTTTCATCAGACTGACGCTCAGTTACTGACAATGCTCCCCGAGCTTGACCACTATCCTGATCGCGGTCCAGCCGAATATTGCGGGCTTCCACCAGAACGTGCAGGAAAGCAAGTTCTTTTACCACCCGGAACGGGTAGGCGTATTTACGCCTATCTCAAGCCTTTTCCTGCGATTGAGTCGCTGTTGAATCTGCTGAACCAACTGGCCTTTCCCACGATGGTTGCATGCGACGGTTTGTCGAACGACTTACGGCAGAAGCACGCATCCGCCACATTGTCGTTCGTGGACGCGGATGTCGACCTGACAAAGCTGGCCCCGGAGTGTTACCTCGCCATCACCAACGCAAACCCCACCACATCAGCCCGGTTCCTGCTCGCAGGCAGGCCAGTGCTGATGATCCCTTTGCAGTTGGAGCAAGAGCTTTTCGCTCACGCCGTTAGTCGACAAGGTCTTGGAACAACAGTTCGGCCAAACGAACCGCAGCACTTTTTCCCTCAGTTAGCCAGCTTGCTCAATGACCAAGTCTGTCATGATGCAGCCATGAAGTTCGCGGCCAAATATGCCAACGCAACACATAACCGACTCGAGCGAATGATCGCCATCATCGAGCAACCGAAGTCGTAATCATCGACACGGTTCTCAGCACAGGCGTGCGAGTCTTAATCGATTAACCCGAAGCCAGCGGCGCATGCGGATCGGCTTTCAACGATTTCTTCGAGCGTCGCGACGCAAGCCACCAAAATTTACCGGCAAGATCGCAATCAAATCTCGCCTAACGTGCCACATCGCCTCCTCTTCTTTGACGCGAATTTGATCAAATGCGCGAGAATAGATTGCGCATATATGCAAAAAGTCGAATTAATCCGGTTTTTTGGTTGAAATCGCTTTTTCCGGTTCATATCGTGCCGCCGCCTCGTTGCGTTCTTTATCGCATATGATTGATCAATTCCGTTGGCGGAAACTAATTCGCAGCGGCGTTATCGCTTTTTCGTTTGTATCTGAAATCTTATTTACAAGTCTTATCGTTTCGTGTGGAGACGCATTCGAGTTTGTGTTGTGTGTTTATCTGAATGTGTAACTAGCTGTCTCAGTTCGGCAATTCTGACATTCAGTTTCAGACCATATCGATCGTGCTGTTTTACGTGACTGTGACAGATGTAATTGGATTCGCTCTGAAGACCATTCAAAAGTAATTCGGTTCACCCTTCTGCGATTACTAAAACTCAATGAATACCTCAACCGCCGTTGAGGTTGCCAACTTTAAAGTCGCGCGAACTTTAGTCCGCACGATTCGTATCCCCGCACGGGCTGAAGCCCATGCTACGACACGCGACATCACCAAAAACGCCTTTCCAGGAGACTCTTCGACATGGTGCTCCAGTACTGGTTGTCCGGGCTGTTCGGAAGAATGAGACGACGAGTCCAACGGCGAAGGATTGTGACATCGCGACAACCACCTTCGCGTTTGAGCCAGGGATCTGCGATGGTCGAGATGCTCGAACCACGCATCGTCCTGTCTCCGATCATCGCCATAAACGATTCATATTCGGTCCAATCCACAATCGGATCATCGACACCCACAGTGTTAGACGTTCTGGCGAATGACAGCGGTGGCACAGGCACTTTGTCAATTGCCTCCGTCGGGAACGCCCCGTACGGGACAGTTTCGATTCAACAAGCGCAAACGCAGGGTGGTCACCAAACGCTGCTGTTTACTCCGATGATGGGCTATACTGGAACCGAATCATTCACCTATACGGCGTCGGATAACGGTGGCGATTATGGGACGGCAACGGTTTCTGTCACGGTCGCCAGCAGCTACGGATCTTCGGCACCACTGATTTCAGGGCTGTCGAGTCATCTCGGCAGCACACTCGGCGGTGGCGCGCCGATCGCGATCAATGGTGCTGGTTTTTCGAGTGTGTCGGCGGTCTTGTTCGGAAATGCGCTCGCGACTTCCTATACGGTGAATTCGTCGTCATCCATCACTGCCGTCGCGCCGGCCCACTCGGCGGGAACCGTCGACGTCACGATCGTGACGTCGATGGGCAGTACCACTTCCTGCATGAACGACCAATACACCTTTCAGGCCCCCGTCGGCCTTCCGTCGGTGAGTACCGTTTCCCCCGGCACGGCGACGACGTCCGGCGGCACAACGATCACCATCACCGGCAGCAATTTTAATAATGTCTCCGGAATCAGTTTTGGCGGAACACCGGCTGCCAGCTTTACCGTCAATTCTTCGACATCAATCACGGCCATCTCGCCGATGCACGTTTCCGGTCAGGTTGACGTTCAGGTCACTACTGGCCTGGGAACATCGGCAACCAGCTCAGGCGATCAGTTGATCTTCACGACGCCTGTCATGCCCCCTGCTGTGACGGGACTAACAGCCTCGTCCGGCCCGACGGCTGGCGGCAACAGCATTACGATCCTCGGTACGAACTTCACGAACGTGTCAGGCGTCAACTTCGGCTCGATTGCAGCCACGTCGTATGTCGTCAACTCAAGCTCGTCGATTACCGCAGTCGTTCCAGCAAGTGTCGCGGGAGCTGTCGACATCACGGTCACGAACCAGGCTGGAACTTCAGGTACGTCATCCGCCGACACATACACGTATCAGTCATCCGCCCCGACGGTTACCGGACTTTCCGTAACCAGCGGCTACACGACCGGCGGAACTCCCGTTGCAATCGTCGGGACGAACATGTCGAGCGTCACCGCCGTGTTATTCGGGACAGTTCCCGCCACAAGTTTCATGGCGACCGGTCCCACATCGATCACCGCGATCGCCCCGGCGGAAGCATTGGGAACCGTCGATGTCACCCTCCAATCGTCCAATGGTACATCCCCCATTGCCGTTGCCGACAAGTTCGCGTTCGTTGTCCCACCACCGAGTGTGACGGCAATCAGCCCCTCGTCCGGATCAGTCACGGGAGGAACAACCGTCGTCATTTCGGGAACCCAATTCGCCGGTGCCACAGGAGTTCTGTTCGGCTCAACACCAGCCAGTTCATTTTCCCTAAATCGTGACGGAACGATCACAGCCATAAGTCCAGCCGCATCGGTCGGAGCTGTAAACGTCTCTGTAACCAATAGCACGGGTACTTCGTCGGCCACCTCGTCAGATCAATTCACATACCTGAACCCGACCGCCGTCGTGACCGGGGTAAGTGTCGGATCGGGGTCATCCGCAGGCGGAACACAGGTCACACTCTCAGGACGCTACTTCACGGGAGCAACTGGCGTATTGTTCGGCGGTGTTTCGTCGAGTTCATTCACGGTTACTGGCGACGGTACGATAATTGCCACGGCACCCGCCGGATCGTTGGGCACCGTCGACGTCCAGGTCGTCAACGCATCGGGCACATCAGCAACATCGACCGCCGATCAATTCACCAGCAGCGTCGCACCACCCAGTATTCCAACTGGTGGGGCTCCGAATGTGAATCCGGTCGGCGTCCCGATTATTGACGGCATGGATAACGCGGGTGGGTCATCGGCTGGCGGTGATACCGTCACGATTTATGGCGTTGGCTTTTCGACGGTAACCAGCGTAATGTTTGGATCGGTCCCGGCAGCGTCGTTTTCTGTTCAGTCCGATAATCGGATCACTGCTGTTACCTCCGCACAGGGACCCGGAACGGTCATTGTCACGCTGCTGTCTCCTGCTGGACCGTCTGTTTCCGCGGGAAACAACCAGTTTGCAATCGCGGACGCGAACGCAGTCCCGGCTGTTACGGGAATCACCCCGATGTCGGACTCAACCGAGGCAGGAAGCCTTGTCACGATTCTGGGGACGGACTTCAACAACGCAACGGATGTCTCCTTTGATGGAACGTCGGCCCAGTTCGTCGTGCAATCCTCCACAAGGATTCTCGCAATGGTCCCGAGCGGGGTGACAACAGCACCAAACGTCACCGTAACCAATGGAAATGGAACGTCGTCGCCAATAGTATTCTCCGCCACGACGTTGACGAATGGAAACGCCAATCAAGCCGCTGGTCAGTCGCTGTCGCCGAATGGGGAATACGTCGTTCCTGGCTACGCAGGAATTCCCGCTTATACGCCGAGCGGAATTTTTTCCGGTTGCACAGGGCCTGCAATGCCATGGTGTGCGCCGCTCGGCTTGGCCCTCTTCGAAGAAGCACATCCAATCACCACCGTCGCACTGGCAACTGACGGCGACGGATCATACACCACCAGCGATGGATTAAGCTGGATGACGATCACGACTGCATCGGACACTGGAACAACGAAGACCGACACGTACGTATCGACGAACCCTGACGGCTCCGTAGAAACAATCGTTGTTACAAAGAATCTGTCATATTCCTATTTTGGAACGAACACAGTTTTTGGAACTGCCCCTACTCGGCCCTCATCGATAGACATCTCGCAAACTCTCTGTTACGGCATCAGCGACACCCTCGTTGCCGCAAATGGAACGGGTTTTACAAAGCTGACGTCTCAGACCTGGACGACCTCGTACCAGGGTACGAACACCAGCGATGCCACTCAGTTCAGTATCGACAATGCATACTCGTTTTCGAGTTCCGACTTCGAAAACGGTCCAGGGGTCATGTTTGGAACGGACAATAAATACGTCGCGCTGAAGCAGGAGATGAAAACGGATGTCTCATCCAGTGGAAAGATCGATCTTGCGGGCGTCACTTCTGGGGACTTCTTTAACGGCGACAGCGGAAACGACTGGTATTTTGACCGCGACACCAATGTCACTCCCACTGACACGTCGAAAAACCAGGTAGGCGGGACAGACAAATGGATGGACAGTTCTAGTGGCAAATTCACCGCAAATCCTGACGGCCCTCGCACCTGTTCTGACAATTATAAGGGGAATCGAAGTGGTAGCGATCTTTACTCAGACTCCGATATCAACTCATCGACGACTGTCACTCCCGATCCAACTGGCACGACTACAGTTTTTAACACGTCCATTTCCGGCGACTCAGGGTCTGACAAGTACGAGTTTATAGGCTTTGGATCGCTTTCTCTTACCGTCGACGGAACGATTTCTTCGGTGGATGACCACATCGATTCGGTTTCGGGTACTGAAAAACAGACCCAGTCTGATACGGGTTGGCAGCATTCAGCGGAGTTGCTGTCGGACGGGACGGTCGTCGACTTCTTCGACAATTTCGGCGATTCCGTCGAGGACGATAGTAAGTACGACGACAGCGACACGCAGTACGCCGGGACCACAAATGGAGGGACGGACACGCTCAGAGGCTGTCAGTGTTTGCGAAAATGGCGGCAAACGGTGGTCTAAAATCCTTCTACCTTTGCCGAGAATTTCGTTTTCAGCAGCATCGGCAGTCAGGTCTTGGGGGACATCTGCGCTCTTCAGATTCCTTTTCGTTTGAC
>CAIVEI010000078.1 GCA_903904835.1 uncultured Schlesneria sp.
ACGAAACAGGGAACTTGGCCAACTTGGCCAACTTTTTTTCGACTACTCGGTGGGCCTCGAAGACTCGACGCATCCTGCGAACAAAAAGACAGATCGCGTGGAACCTCGACCGCACGAAGATTATGCCTGACTCCGCGAAGTCGGCCAAGTTGGCCAACTTCGAACCTGCGACAAAGCCTATGAAAAAGGGAACTTGACCAACTTGGCCAACTTTTTTTCGACAACTCGCTGGGCCTCGATGACTCGACCCACCTGCCGTTCCTTGAATCTCCGAATTCACCGGGCATACCAGAGGCATAACCGGCTGAGGTCGTTTGATTCCGCTAGCCATCGGACTCGGCTTCTGGCTGCGTATTGTGCCAGGGCTGGTGAGTAGCCGTGATGATGGTCGGCAATTGCCAGTCCTTTGGAAATGTCGTCGACGGTCAAATGCTTTCGTCCTTCACCAACCGCCAGCCAGCGAGCCAGCCATAACGTAACCGGTAGCATCAGCGCCAGACTCTGAAAACCTTCCGCGAATGGGACGTCATAGTATGCAGAACCAAAGAAGTGCATTCCCTGAATCTTGACTCGAAAATAACGGGTCAGAATCTCTTCCGATTCGGCGTCCAACGAGCCGAATGGTTCCTCCAGGGATGCGAAAGGGACCGGTTTGAAACCTGATTGAAGCGGTGGTATCTCGCCGGCCCCCTTTGTAAATTTGAGGATCGCTCGAAACAGCCGCCAGCGTCCCCAGGGGCCTGCTGAGAGGTCCGCCACCGTATCCTTCCTCGCGTATTGAGCGACCAGCGTCCGAAAGTACAAGCGGCCTAATCGGCTCGGCTCGTCGATTTTCTCGGGGATGCCGGGGAATTCAACGCGAGCGGCTTCCATCAGCAAACCAATTAACTCACGAATCCGGGGACCTTTTAATTTCTCGAATGACGACTGACCGACCAATGTTGTCCAGATGATGGCACGCAGCAGTTTCACAATGAGCGGTGACGCCGGGTCCGCAAACGTGTGATCAAGGGCTTCGACGAACGGTAGCAAATCGGACCAGTCGACTCGATCAGACCGGGTCAGCAACGGTGGTGGAGATTTTTCGGCACCACGCGGAATCACTTCCTCGGCCATTCGTCGTAATTCACTCGACCGCTGGGTGACTGCCATACCCTTATTCGCCACGACCGACGGACAACTGAATCTCAGGCTGACGGCAAATGATTTTCCCGACGGATGAAAGGCAAACGGATAGACTCGGCAGGGAAGCGGCTTGGCCACTTCGCCAAATTTCGCATGGATGCGGCAAAGTCCTTTTTCGTCCAGAAAGACGCATCCACCATCCGCCGTATGACTTAGTCGATACTGCTTGCGCCAAGGGGGGCCTGAATGCCATTGCATGACCGGTTGATGAACGCCGTCCTCGGCTGTCCAGTTTTGTTTGAGAATTCGCTGGCGTTCTTCTTCCGTCACTTCGATCAAGTGCTGTCGACAGCAACCACCACAATTGTGACAGCTCCAGTTTTGAAGTACGGGCAATTCCAGACGCGGGCCAGCCATGAATCTCTTTCTCACAGAAGAAGGAGCGTCCATGCTAACTTGAAATTCGAAATTGCGAAGTCTCGCTCAATCCGGTATGACATTTAAGTCGATATTGATTCGTGATTGTTTCACGGTGAGTCTCCGATGTCCGCGTCCGTTCCCAAATTTGTTCATCCTCAAATCGGCCGTCGCGCTGCGATTCAGGCGGGTGGGATCGGCTTGTTGGGCTTGGGGATGAATCACGTGCAGGCCTTGCAGGCTGCTGATGTCACGACATATCGCGGGAATAAGACGGCAAAATCGGTCATCTACATCTTTCTCTCTGGCGGTCTTGGTCAACACGACAGTTTTGATATGAAGCCAGAGGCACCGGAGAATATCCGGGGCGAGTTTCAGCCGATCGCCACGAAAACCCCCGGGCTTGAGATTTGCGAACATCTGCCCAAGCTTGCGCAGCGCAGTCACATGTGGTCGATCTGTCGTTCGCTGACTCATCCGACGAATGACCATTCGGCCGGTCACATGATCATGCTGACGGGGAAGACAATTCTACCGCCCGGTTTTGATCCGAATGGTCCGAAACGAACCGACTGGCCTTCGATTGCATCGGTTGCCCGGGCGGTCACCAAGCCTCGTAATAATCTTCCTCCGGCGGCCATTCTCCCTGAACGGCTGATCCATACCACGCGACGTGTGATACCGGGTCAATTCGCCGGGCAGTTGGGACCACACCGGGACCCCTGGGTGATCGATGCGGCCGGGTATGATTCCGCCTGTTACGGTGCCTACCCGGAATTTGCCTTCGATCACCAGGAACGACCGAAGGTCTTTAACGCCGATCGCAAATTTCAGATTCCTGATTTGACCCTCCCTGCGGAACTATCGTTCGATCGTTTCGGCAAACGGATGGATCTGTTGCAGTCGATCGAACATCAGCGACAGGATCTTGATCGCGCGGCAGGGACCGAATCGTTTGACCGATCACGTCAAGGTGCGATCTCGTTGTTGACCGACCCGAAGGTGAAGCAGATCCTGGATGTAAAAAATGAACGACCCGAGACACTGGATCGTTATGGAAGGAACTCGTTCGGCTGGTCGCTGCTGATGGCGCGGAACCTGGTTGAAGCGGGTGTCAATCTCGTGCAGGTCAATCTGGGGAACAACGAGACGTGGGATACGCATGGCGAGGCGTTTCCGCACTTGAAAGACAAACTTTTCCCACCAACCGACAAGTGTCTCTCGGCACTGCTGGACGATCTTCATGATCGAGGGATGCTCGATGACACACTGATCGTGATGGCTGGGGAGTTCGGCCGAACACCGAAAGTGACTCATCTGCCACAGCACTATAAATTGCCGGGACGTGATCATTGGGGGGCCGTGCAGACCGTCTTCTTTGCCGGGGGCGGGACCCAGGGAGGCCGTGTCGTTGGCGCGTCGGATAAGATCGGGGCCTACCCTGCCGCTGATCCGCAAAAGCCTGAGAACATGGCTGCAACGATCTATACGGCACTTGGACTCCCTGACACGGCAGCCTGGTACGACGACCTGAATCGACCGACGCATATCTTCGATGCGAATCCCATTACGGGACTGTTTTAATTCTTGAACGGAATAATCTGAAGTTGCCCGTCGGGACTGATGTGGCAGCGGATCGCCCCGCGAGTTGCCGTCGTCAGGATTTGAGTTTCAGGGCCATAACGTGCGGCTAGGCGTTCGGCGGCACTCGCTTCAGGCGTGCTGACGACGACGTATTCGGGGGTCGCCCAGCGAGCCAGATCGGAAGGGTTCGCTTTCAGGCTGCCGTGATGCGGTGAAAGCAAAACATCTGTGTCGACAGGAGGAGTCTTTAACAGTCGCTCAAGCCCTTCAAGTTCAAGATCACCCGTCAGCAGGATTCGTCGCCCGACATATTCGATGCAAAGGACGATGCTGTTGGGATTGTCTTTGGGTGAGTGAAACTCGTTCGGCGGATGGAGAATTCTTAATGACACGCTCGGATCGAGGACTAGCGTTTCTCCTTCGCTAATCAAGCGAACCTTCGCCCCGGCGCTGGCTGAGCGTTCGATCGCGTCAGCAACCGGTAGTTGTTTCCAATCGAGAAATGTACGATGCACAAACAGGTTCCCCGGTAACACGATGCGGCTCAATTCGGGCACGGCATTGCAGTGATCGCCATCGGCGTGTGAGATCACGACCGCATCCAGTCGCGACCGGCCGGTCGTCCATAATGCCTGTGAGATCGTCCGAGCGACCGATCCGCCGCCGACCATCCCTCCTGCATCGTACAAAGCGGTCCGGCCGTTAGGGCACTCGATCAGAACGCTTAGCCCGTGCCCGACGGAGATGAACGTGCAAGTGACTCCACGCTGAGGCTCGCGATAAAGATCCCAGGCAAGCCCCAGTACCATCCATGCTAATCCGGCGCGTACCGAAACTGCGGCACCCCAGCGATGGTTGCGAATCAACAGAATTGGCAGCAGGGTCAAGCCATAAAACCCCATCGTCCACCAGACGGGTGGTGAGGGGACATAAACGTGACCAAGATCTAGACTCGCACCGGCATGGACCGTCCATAGAAAGCCTCGCAACATCATGTCGAACGGAATCCCCAGCCAGCCAAACAGACTCGACCAGACCAGACCGAGCAACAGGAACGAGTAGCCAATCCAGAACATGATGGTGACGGGAACGGCCAGCAGGACCGTCAGTAACGATCCGATTGGAGAAACAAGATGAAACTCACTGGCGACCAGTGGCGAGGTCATTGTCCAGACCGCCAGACCTACGACGTTCGCCTCGATGATGGCACGTACCGTTCGACGAACCGATCGCTTCAGAAGCGAATTTTCCAATGGTCCGTCGTCCTCCTTGCCCAGCGTTTGTTGCTGCACCAGCTTCAGCCAGTTCGTGGTGTGCAGGATGGCGAAAACTGCCAGAAACGAAAGCTGAGCTCCGGTGTTAAACAGGTCAGTCGGATTCCATGCCAGTACCGACAGGCCGGCAAGTGACAGCGAATTGCCCATCGACCCGGTACGACCCAGCAGTGTTCCCATCGCGACAATCACAGCGACAACCGTTGCGCGAACGATGGGAGGATTCGCGTCTGTGACGATGGCATACAGCGGAAGAGCAATCAACACGATCCAGGTGGACGTCTCAGCCGATCGACCCAGCCATCGGCTGAGTGACCAGAGCCAGCTCCAGAGCAGACCGACATTCATTCCCGAAATGGCCAGGACATGCAGCATGCCACTTTCGCGGAAGGCTCGACGTGTCTCATCATCGATTTGCACGCGGCTTCCCAGCAGCATGGCCTGTGCCACAGGGGCGGTGTCGCTTCGAAGCCAGTTCGAGATCAAGTCCTCCGCCCGTGACCTCAGTTTACCTCGAAGGACCAGCAGCCAATCCCATACGGTTCGTTCTCTCCCCAAGATGGTAACGCAGTCTGGGTGGTCCGAACGTACTACGGCGAAGATCCCTTGAGCCCGCAGGAAGGCACGCTGATTGAAATCACCGGGATTCGCCGGTTCACTGGGAAGAGCTAACGTTCCCGTGACTTCGACGAGATCGCCCAAAGCGACTTCAGCCACTGCGCCATCGACGGAAATACGGGTCGAACCCGAAACCGGGAGTGACCGGGTGGCATCGGTCACAAGTGATCGGCTTTCCAGGATCAGGATTGTGTGCTCGGGACTTTGCCAGCTTGCACGGCTCGCTTCGGGATGGTGGACGACCCAGGGTGACTGGACGACTTTTCCCGCCACGCGAACGAGCGCCGGTGTGCTGGTCGCCGAATTGGCGATGTTGTTCTCAGCTCGACAATTCCAGCCGCAGTGATGCCAGGCTCCCATCAGGCCGAACCACCCGAGTAACAAGCACAGAGCCGACGGCCATCGTTGTTGAGTCGAAAACGCAATCAGCCAGGCGGTCGCCGCGAGAAACGTCAGCAACAGCCATGCGTCGAGCGAGACAGGAGACATCCGGTCCACCAGGATTCCCAGTGAGGCAGTTCCCACGATGACGATGGCCGGGCAACGGCGGCGACGATCCGTCACCGGCGAGTTTGCAGCCAGCTCAAAGACATGCGACATCACCGTGCCTCACGCAAACAATCCGAAAGCATCAACCTTGCGTTTTACGCGTTGATCAGTATGACAGGTTACAGAATTTCGAGATCGAACGCTCCACAACAGATTGATCGGCCCATGCCAAATCAAATCCAGGTGATTGCCCCCTACTGGCTCGACAGTGCGGGAACGTGGGTCTTTGATGACGTTGCCACGGATCTTGTCAGGGAGCCGTTCGTCAACGGGATTCCCGCGATGATTGATGATCTTGTCGCAGAAATCCCCAATGCCAGGGACGGATTTCTAATGCTCTTCTCAGGATCCCCGTTTCCCGGTTACCAGAAACGACTCGAATGGGTTCGGGAAGAAATGGGTGGCAACTGGTACCAAACTGATTCACCCGCGATGCAAGGCTGGCTCTGCCCGGCACTCTTTCGCTATTTCGACGAAGCACCCGGCGAGTTATACGTCAAAGCAGAAGTGATGAATCTTTAAACGTCGGGCAATCGACTAATCACCCGTGACCCACAATCGTGGTGCTCCCTGATCATCGACTTCGACATGGATCACGTTGGGGTGGCAACAGATCGGGCAGTCTTCCACGTATTCCTGTTCTGACCCGGCAGACAGATCAATTGGTACGACGATTTCCTCGCCACAGGCTGCGCAAGTGTAGCTGGCTTGTTCATTCATCTTGGTGACACCTCATCAGTGAGCGAACTGGGGGGGGAGGGAGATCACGCACTTTCTGCGATTGTCAGCCTCTTTTCAACTGGGGGCGTTCTGGAAAAGTGATCCGACACGACCTTCAAATAGTTGCTTTCTTCTTCCAGCGGACTGAGAGAAAGCATCAATTCCTTCATGGCCCAACCGAGACCCATCAGGAACAGGATATTGCCGAACGCCCCCGTGACGATTGCAACCAGACCGACTCCGGCATTTAAGGCTGCCACTCCGGCAAACAGAGAACAGACCAGAAACGCAGCGATGGCAGCCAAGAGGCACATCAGACCTTTCTGTACCATCCTGGCTTTGACTGTCACAACGTCGATCTGGGTGTCGAGCATTTCCAGCAGCATCGCCTGTTCGGTGCGACCTTGTTCGTGCCGTTGTTTCAGCAATTCGATCTTTTGCGTATGAAAGGCTCGAATTCGAGCGAGAATAGCCCCTAATCGGTTATAGAGAGCCAACGTGACTAACCCACACGCCGAGATCATGACGACGGGCGTGACCGACGCTGAAAGCACGTGAGAAGTGTCCACAATTCGCACCTGAATTTAAGGTTGATATCCGTTGGTGTCGGGAATCGACAGATGGGGTGCGTGTGATAACGACGACCTTGAATTCGGTCAACAGGGAACTCTTGCATGAGATCGGCTGTGAACTCGAACATCGCTCTAATCTCAAATTGCAGACGCCCCGGATCCAGACGATTTTCACGTTGCTAACGGCCATGCGGTCGGGCTCGCTCCATCCCTCGCTGATGGTCGATATGTCCTTCACCACATACAGAGAGGACATATCCGCTCGGTTTATATAGCCACAATTCTTGTTTGGAGTCGGGCTCAAATCTGCGACAGCGTAAGATGCATCCGAGGTCGAAGGTGAAGTGAGTGGCGCACGTGTGGGGGTCCATGGCAACCGATACGAGTTTTTGTCCTTCAAACTGTGAGATTGCTCGCGCGATGCGTCGGTAAGAAGTCGACCCTGTCGCCAGTTGATGTTCCCCGGAAGTCAGACTCCTGTAGCAGCGGTAAATCCAGAGAAACCATTCACCTCGCACGGTCACTCGCCGACGTGCAGCCATTTGCTGGACTATTTCGGATGTGGAATTGGTCTTGAACGGTTCTCGCATATCGAGTGAGGGTATTCCGAAATTCATCGACAAGTTCAACTGCGGGTCATACCGAAGCCCCCAGCAAGGTTTGCCATAGAGTTGCTGAAAGGACTTGTTGAAAACTGTTTGGTTCATGCTTCGTAACCCTACTCGCCAATCACTTTGACCAACACACGCTTCGACCTGCGACCGTCGAACTCGCCGTAAAAGATCTGTTCCCACGGTCCGAAGTCCAATTTCCCTTTCGTGATGGCAACGACCACTTCGCGGCCCATGATCTGGCGTTTCATGTGGGCATCGGCATTGTCCTCGCCGGTTCGATTATGAGCATATCGTTGCGGCGACGCATCGAAGGGCGCAAGACCTTCCAGCCACTTCTTGTAGTCTTCATGCAGACCCGACTCGTCATCATTGATAAAGATCGAAGCGGTGATGTGCATGGCATTGCATAATAAAAGCCCTTCGGAAATCCCGCTCTTCCGGACAATCTCTTCGATGGTGGGGGTGATATTCAGAAAGCCCATCCGCGTGGGAAGGTTGAAGGTCAGGTATTCGGTGTGTGACTTCATGACGATTCCAGTTTGGGGAGTTGTCGTGAACAGGACATGCAACCTAAGATATCTTGCAATGAATCTGCCGGATACTTTGTTGGCGGCTCACTCTTCCAGCGAGTGAACTTTTCAAGTGAGAAATCCGCTGACCTTCTGAAAACATCGTCGCACAATCGACTTCGGTCGAGTGGCAGGCAGGCGGTCCGTCTGATAGAAAACGGTCTTAAATTTTCGTGATTCCAGACACGACAAATTGGCAACTGTGCTTATTTTTCGGCGATTGTCTGGTTCTCATGATCCTTCTCGAAAGTCATTCTTCATGTCTACCAGCTATGACGTGTTTGGCGTCGGCAATTCGCTCGTTGATATTCAGGCTGTGATCGATGATTCGACGCTCGAAAGTCTTGAGTTTCACAAAGGGATCATGACGCTGGTCGATGAGCCGACACAAGCTCGGGTTCTCGAAAAGATTCGCGGTGCCAAGATCAATCGATGTGCGGGGGGTTCGGCGGCCAATACGATCGCCGGGCTGGTCGATTTTGGAGGCAAAGGGGCCTATGCCGCGAAGACCGGGCAGGACGAACTTGGCGAATTCTATTTGAAATTCATGCGTGATCTGGGTGTAAAGATTGAAGTTCCCCAAGCCCCGGGCCAGACGGGCACCTGTGTGGTTTTGATTACGGACGATGCTCAGCGCACGATGCTGACTCATCTTGGGCTTTCCGCCACGTTAAGCCCTGACGATATTTCGGAAGCCGAAATCAAGAAGGCCAAGTACGTCTATATCGAAGGGTACTTGTTTGCTGGCGATTCGACGAAAGCTGCCGCTTTGAAAGCCATTGAACTGGCGAAGAAAAACGGAGTCAAAGTCGCCTTCACGGTCTCGGACCCATTCCTGATCGGGATGCATCGTGATCTGTTCTGGGACCTGATCAAGGGACCCGTCGATCTGCTGTTCTGTAACCTCGAAGAAGCCCGCAGCCTGACTGGCAAAACCGATCCTGTCGATTGTGCTCATGAGATTCATCAGCATGCCGCTGACGTGGCGCTGACTCTCGGAGCTGACGGGTCGCTGCTCATGCACCAAAGTCAGGCCATTCCGATTGAAGGGGTAACGATCAAAGCGATCGACACGACCGGGGCGGGAGACATGTACGCAGCGGGAATCCTGTACGGTATCACGAACGGCTTGACCTGGAAGCAGTCAGGCCATCTGGCCTCACACGCAGCCGCGCGGGTTGTCGCTCAAATGGGTGCCCGCTTGCAAAAGCCGTTTACCAAAGACGAAGTGGCCAGGTTGATCACAGGGGTTTAAGTTGACGCACGTCGGATGATGGGTTCCGAATAAGTAAATCGTTCGCGCGTCGACCGGGCGATGCACGATTGACCTTGTTTTGAATAAAGATCCGAAACGCACCAACCGGCTGGGAACGTTAATGCGAGTGTGACTGGTCGCCGAATTGACCTGCGCCGATTTGCTGACAATACTCATCAATGGCTTTCGATTCATGTTGTTTGGCGTTGTGAGGCGTTGCTGATGCCTGTCGCTCGATGTTTTTGTGTGTCGCTTCTGCTGTTCACCGCTTTGACGGTGTCTGCTGACGACGCGCCTGTTGACTATGCAACTCAGGTCAAACCGATATTGGCCAGGCATTGTGCTGCGTGTCACGGTGTTAAGAAGCAACAGGTCGGGTTGCGCGTCGATTCAGCCAAAGGGATGCTCGACGGCGGTGATTCTGGTCCGGCAATTGTCCCCGGTGA
Source organism: uncultured Schlesneria sp. (assembly GCA_903904835.1). GTDB lineage: Bacteria > Planctomycetota > Planctomycetia > Planctomycetales > Planctomycetaceae > Schlesneria. Next base: position 9,744 of record CAIVEI010000078.1, read on the forward strand.
GGCGGCCAAAAGCCTTTTGATCCATGCGATTACCGGGACTGAAGGAGCATCGCAGATGCCTCCTGAGGGTGACAAAATAAGCGATGCCGAAATCGCCACTATTCGCAAATGGATCAATGACGGTGCGAAGTATCCTGCGGATGAATTGACCGAAGCAGCCGAAGTACGCAACAGCGACCATTGGGCATTCCAACCGATCCGATCGATCGCCCCTCCCCATCATGCCGATGATTTCCCGCGTCGTAACGGGATTGATGATTTTATTCTCGATCGACTATCGCGTGAACGAATCGCTCCTTCTCCTGCGGCTGACAAAACGACGGTCGTCCGACGGGTTCATCTCGATCTTCTGGGTGTTCTCCCATCGATCGAAACCGTTCGCGAGTATCTGGCGGACCAATCGCCCGATGCCTACGAACGACTTGTCGACCGACTGCTCGCCTCGCCGCATTATGGAGAACGTTGGGGTCGTGACTGGCTCGATTCTGCCAGGTACGCAGACTCAAACGGATTCACTCGCGACCAGCCTCGTACGATCTGGAAATACCGCGACTGGGTGGTGGGCGCGTTCAACGACAATCTGTCGTTTGACCGGTTCACCATCGAGCAGATCGCCGGAGACCTGCTTCCCAAGCCGACCCTCGAACAACTGGTTGCCACGGGGTTCCACCGCAATACGTTGATCAATGAAGAAGGGGGAACCGACCCGGAACAATTCCGCGTCGAAGCGGTGGTTGATCGCGTCAACACGACTGGTGCCGTCTTTCTGGGGCTGACGATTGGATGTGCTCAATGCCACGATCACAAGTACGATCCGATTTCACAGCGTGAGTACTATCAGCTTTACGCGTACTTCAATTCGACCGAGTTCGCCCCTGGAGACCCTGCCGCACCAAGGATCGATGTTCCTTCAACGGATCAACTAAAGAATGGCGAGCCCGAACGACAGGCAAAGATACGAAGCGAAATCCGTCGGCTGGAACAGGAGTTGAAAGAACAGGCACCAAACATCGCAGCCGATCTGGCCGTTTGGGAAAAGGAGTTGACCGAGGACGAAAAGAAGAAGCTACCGTTCAACGTGAAGAACGCCGTTGATCTCCCCCTTATGGATCGGTCTGAAGTTCACAAGCGAGATCTCGACGGATATTTTCGGGGATTAAGCGTCGCTCGAGAGAAATACCCGCAATTGAACGAGATCGCACGTTTACGGAGTTCAGAGCCAAAGTTTCCAACCACAATGATCACGCGCGAAACCAAGTCGCCTCGTGAAGCCTACATTCAGATTCGTGGCGACTTTCTGCGAAAGGGAGCCAAAGTCCAACCTGCAATCCCGAGTGCCCTTGATCGAGGGGCGAGACGAGAAACAACCGAACAACAACCGAACCAATTCCCTAATCGGCTCGGCCTGGCGGAATGGCTGGTCTCGTCCGATAACCCGCTCACAGCTCGTGTCATCGTCAATCGTTACTGGCAGCGTTTTTTCGGGCGGGGGCTTGTCGAGACCGAAAACGATTTTGGAATTCAAGGGGATCGCCCGACACACCCTGAATTGCTTGATTGGCTGGCGAATGAATTACGTGGATCAACCGGAACGGACCAGCCAGGATCAACAACGCCACGTCCGTCGTGGGATCTCAAACGGCTTCATCGATTAATTGTCACTTCGGCAACATACCGGCAATCGTCTCATGCTCGGTCCGAACTGTTGGAACTTGATCCCCTCAACAAACTTCTCGCCCGCCAGTCAAGACTACGGGTCGATGCAGAAGTGATCCGCGATGCCTCTTTAGCGGCAAGTGGATTATTGACGGAAGAACTTGGTGGCTCGCCGGTCTATCCACCTCAGCCGGAAGGGGTCTTCGATTTCACCCAGGATAAGAAGCCATGGAAGACGTCCGTCGGTCGAGATCGATATCGCAAAGGAATCTATACCCACATCTGGCGATCAAGCTTATATCCTGCAATGGCAGTGTTTGATTTCCCTGAACCCAACGTTGCCTGTACTCGACGCAATCGATCAAACACGCCTTTGCAATCGCTTACGCTCGCTAACGACGAAACGTTCTTCGAATTTGCTCGTGGTTTTGCCACGAAACTGATTGAGGCCCCAGTTGCCGACGATAGCCAGCGTTTGTCTTTTGCGGTTGAAACGGCATTAGGTCGCGAGCCGACATCGACGGAACTGGCTCGACTTCGCGGATATCTCCAGCAACAACGCAACGAATTCGGAAAAGACCCGAATGCCGCAACTGCATTCGCGCCAAAGATCGTTCCATCAAATGTCTCCGTCACTGACGCGGCAGCATGGACCGCCGTGTCGCGTGTCCTGTTGAACCTGGATGAGTTCATCACTCGCGAGTAATTCACCGTTGGGGAAGACGACAGCATCATCCCCTGGACAACCCATCACCCTTCACGGACAAGGCGTTTTGCTTTCATCTCAAAACGGGGAAGCGAGCCTGTTGGTACGACGGTCACTTCTGCCTGAAATTGCAGTCTCTGCTTGATCGTCGCTGCAACATTTTGGGCTAACGTCTCGGCGTCTATCCCCGGTTGAGGTTCCAGTTCCAGTCGAATGTGCTGCATCTCACGAAGGCGAGTGACGACAATACGAAACTCCGTCACATCAGGGAATTCGCGGATGATCGCTTCGATACTTGATGGAAAGACGTTGTTCCCGCGAATAATCAGCATGTCGTCTGTTCGGCCCAGAATGCCACCTTTCAGACGCAGCCAGTTGCGGCCTGATGCATGCGGTATCCGGTCAACTTCGACCAGATCGCCCGTTCGATAACGCAAGAGGGGCGAACCGGTCCGTCCCAGGTTGGTGATTACCAACTCACCTCGACCGTCTGTTGATGGCCTGCCGGATTCCGGATCAATGATCTCGGGAATGCACGCCGATTCGTTGACCGTCAGACAATCCGGGTCGTCCTCGCATTCGGTTGCCAGAGGGCCAAGTTCGGTCATGCCCCAATGGTCAAAGACACGTGCTCCCCACACTTCGCTGATCCGAGCGCGAACGGACGGAATCGAACCACCCGGTTCACCGGCAACGAGTACGGCACGAACAGAGCTGCTTGAAACATCGATCCTCTGTGCCGCAGCCACTTCGGCCAATCGTAAAGCATAAGTCGGCGTACAACCAAGCCAGGTTACTTCGTTTTCCAGGATCAGCTTCAGCCTTGCTTCGCTGCTCATGCCGCCCGCTGCAAGGCAAAGGTTGCCTTGTCTAGCCGCCCCTTCGAACCCTGCCCAAAAGCCAAGAAACGGACCGAATGAAAAGGGAAAGCACAACCGGTCGTCTTGGCGCAGGCCGAGCAATCGATAGATCGTCGACCAGCAGTCAAGCATCCAATTCCAACTGGCTGGAGTATCCAGCCACCGCAGTGGCCGACCCGTTGTCGTCCCGCTGGTTTGGTGTAATCGTGAATAATCAACGACGGGGAAAGTCAGATTCGTACCATATGGCGAATGGGCTAACTGGTCTTCGACGAGTTCTGCTTTGGTCGTGAACGGCAGCAGCTTAAGGTCATCGGGCGAACGAATCGAGTCGACGTCCACTCCGGCGGTAGCCAGTTTTTGTGTCCAGAACGGGTTCGCAGGGACAACCGCTTTCAGCAATTCAAACAGTCGAGATCCCTGCCAGTCGGCGAGTTCCGTTCGACTCCACATTTCCGGTACTGAGCCGTGACTCAAGGGAATACCTCGTTAGAAAAGAGTCTTCGGATCGTTGGTACCGGCGGTCGGTGTGGCATCGAACGGAGCGGTCGTCAGTTCGCCATTCGCTTTGAAATTGACCAAAATCTCAATCTTCTGCTCAGCCTGTTCCAGAAACGAATGACAGTTACGAAGCAGCCCGATCCCACGTTCGAACTGTGCCAAGGATGCTTCCAGGCCCAGCGAGTTATCTTCCAGATCATTCACGATCTGCTGCAGTTCAGACATCGCCTGCTCAAAGGACAACGCCTGTTCTGCGTTGGGAGCGCTATCCGAAGGGGTCGAACTTTTTTCGCTGCGTGCGTTTTTTTCTGAGGCGGTCTGCTTGGCCATTCATCAATTTCCGGTAAAGTGTCGCGGCAGTCGTCACGGTAAAGACCCCACCCGCCGAGTGCAAGCGAGCATGGTACGGCGAATGTCTTTCATTTGCCGATTCCTGCGTCGAGTTCGCGACGATCCCCGCATTGGTTTACAATGACCATTCAAACTTGGACTTGTTTTGGTTTGCCATCTTGGGAGTCTTGTTAATGGATCTGCTTACGACGCTGCCTGGTTCGTTGATGGAAGGCTTTTTTCCGGCTGGATGGGATCTGGCGAAGATCGATGCCTGTGTTGATCCCGATCCGGCGACAATTACCGTCCGCCAAAAGTCATGGCATAAGAACTTTCAGCCGATTCCGTGTGCCAGTCTTTCCGACTTTGACATGATGCTCGGTCATGAAATTGCATTAACCATCAAACAGGCTCGCGATGCCAATCAGCAAGCGGCGATGATCCTGCCTGTGGGACCAATGGGAATGTACCGCTGGGCGATCTATTTCCTGACGGAATGGAACGTATCGTGCGATCACGTGCATGGCTTCAACATGGATGAATGGTCGGATCGCGAGGGAAATACTTTGCCGCCAACGAACACAGGTTCCTTTCAGTATGCGATGGAGCAAGCCTTTTACGGACCGCTCGGCAAACTGACCGTTCCGAAAAAGCAGCGTTACTTCGCCACGAAAAAACTCTTGCCGACGTATGCCGCTCGGATTGGCGAGCTGCGGTCTCAAGGAGCCAAGCTGACAACGATCTTCGGGATCGGTCGCGTCTGTCACATCGCCTTCTGGGAACCTCACTTCGCCGCAGAATTCGCGTCGGTAGGCGATTGGAAAAAGCAGACTCACCGACTGGGTGCCAAGCTGCATCCGTTGACGATCGAACAGAACGCGTTAACCAGCTTCAAAAGCCGGACAACGCACGTTCCAGCCTTCGCTAACACGGTCGGACCTGGCCTGTTTTTAGGTTGCGATAAAATCATTGGAGGAGCAGACGGGACGTTTGGCCGGGGGATGCAATGGCAGGGTCTGTCGCTGTGGATGACACTTCGACATGAACCAACACCATGGATTCCCTCGACATTCATGCCCGGCCAACCGGGCCGCTTGTTCTTCCTTAAGGAACTCGCTGGACCGCTGTTGGCAGAATGCAATTGAGCGGTTGGCAGGTAACGTTGTGAAACATTGCCTCAGACCAATGTAGCCATCATCGCTCGACGTGATGAGCATCGTTCGAGAACCAGGCGATTGCCAATCAGCATGTTTTCAAATCAGGAATTCATACGTAGTTTCTGTTCTGAGGATGAGGCAACGTTTGGATCGTTTCCGACGAATGCTCATCACGCGGAAAGGCTGTCAGTTTTGTAGTGTGGGCTTTAGCCCGCACACGATGTTGTGTCGCACGGGCTGAAGCCCATGCTACGGGTGTGGCTCACCATCCTCAACTTACAAACACTGACAACCTCGGAGCGATGATGGCTACTTTGAAAGAAATCCTGGACACTTGACTCATTGAGTCAAGTGTCGAACTCGAAGAGGTTCGAACCATAAGCGCCTGAGTAACCAGGTTCGTTGACTATTTGTGAGACGATTCGTATTGCATTATCGTGAAATCGAATTCGAGGGATAACGGCCCTCGATTGTCAGGGGCAGCCCTGCTACTAAATCGACTTGTGAAACGGACTACGCGAACCATGCCCATCCCTGGCGTTTCTATCTACCATCAGTTGCAGGAAGTTCTCGATCAAAGCCGGTCGATTGCGGCAAGTCAGAAACGGGACGTTGATTTGCTCGACGTTCAACTGAATGAACTCGTCGCACAAAAGGGTGCGGCGCTGCTGGACCTTGCGCGGTACTACCTGCCCGAATTCAGCCGGGCCGCCGTCGAATCGACATTTGCCGAGGTTCGGACGGCGCTGTTGGAAGTTCTAGGGCGAAAGGAACGTACGCAAGCTGAACTGACCGCGCGGGCCGGTCGATTCATCGAATTGGTTCAGACTCTCGACGACAAGCTGGATTTCATTACTCAGCAGCTCAACCAGCAGGTAGAACGTCGGGAAGAGCTGGAGATTCAAGTCGCCGATAAGCTGAAAGAGGACGTTGATTTCCAGCGACTGTCTCGCGAGGCGGCTCAGATGGAGGCGAGACTGCAACAGAACGAAGCCCGCGTTCACGAACTGCAATCATCCGCCAATGAAAAGCTTCCTCCGTATGAGAAAAGCCAGTTGTTTCAATACCTTTATCGAAACGGCTACGCGACGTCAGATTATAAGGGAACGGGGCTGACCAAATCGCTCGACAAGTGGGTCGCGAAGTTGATCGACTTTCCGAAAGCGCGAAACGGTTACGAGTTTCTTCGAAACACACCGAAATTGATGGCCGAGGAAGTCGCTCGGCGGCAGGCCGAATTCAAATCGCTGATGGAACAGATCGAAGCCATCGAATATCGCCACACGGATGCTGTCGGTCTGACGGCGGTCCTGGAAGAAGGACGAAAACTGGGAGCCAAGCGAGACGAGATCGTCGCGACACTTGAAAAGACTCGAACCGAGCAGCAGGCTGTTGATCTGGAATTGCAGCAACTCGATCAGACTCAAGGGAAGTTTTACGAAGAGGCGATCAAGAAGTTCGAGCAGTTTCTCACGCAGACTGAGACCGGCGTTCTTCAGACGCGGGCACAGCGGACACCTGATCCTCGTGACGACGAGATCGTCGCGAGAATCGCCGACCTGACAGCTCAGATCGAACGACTAAAGCCTCAGATCGCGCGAGCAGTGCTCGAACGGAAAAAGGCAGACGAACTGGCCGGGGGAATGGACCTTGTCGTGAATCGTTTCCGTCAGAACAATTTTGATTCCGATCGAAGTTCATTCGCCGATGCTCTCCGTACGGATGCCGAGTTACAACGGTATCTTCAGGGACTGACCAAGCCTGAAGAACTTTGGCAAGTCTTTCGCAGGCAGCAGCAGTTCGAACCAACCTGGGCCGAAACGGTCTCAGTCCAGGGTGCCCAGATCGTCATGGAAGCCCTGAATAACCCCAAAGTCTCGCGAGTGCTGGTCAATGCCACTGCGCAAGTGGTTGGCGGAGCATTAAACTCAATGGCCCAAAGCGGCATCGAACGTCGAGCTCCCGAACGCGAAGTCCGCCAGACGCAAACCGGTCGACCCCGCAGTGGCGGACATTTCACGACGGGGGAAGGGTTTTAGTCGCTGGTATCACGACCGTTTTTTTCCGCAAAAACTCGTCGACGTCGATTATTAATGTTCAGCAGAATAGCAGTGGAAACTCGAGGTGCCACGGTTTTGGAGTCTTCGACAAGGCCGTGTCTTCGTGGTTCAATAACGAGTCCGAAGAGCACGGCTTAACTGAAGACGGTAAAACCGTGCCACCCTTTTTGCCGATTCACAACAGAATCAATAGTCGACTCGCATCAGATAAAGTCCCTGTGGTGGGGCTGTTTCGCCTGCATGCTTCCGGTCACCGGATTCGAGAATCCGACGCAGATCGTCTGGCGTCCAGCGCCCACGTCCGACGTGAATCAAAGTACCAACGATGGCGCGGACCATATTGTAAAGAAATCCGTCGGCTTCAACGTCGAAACAAAGAAACGAAGGATCCTGTTTCGAGTTTTCTCGATCGGTGGCTAGTGTTGTCGCCGAAAGAATGCTCGTGCCAGGTCGTTCAAAGTCAGATGATTCCCAGACATTCCATCCAGTCGTACGCGTGACTGAGGCATGAGAGATCGTGCGGACGCTGGACGAGCGATTGGGCCACTGGGTTTCAAAACAGCGAAAGTCATGTGTCCCCACAAGACATTGAACGGCGGTGTGCATCGCCACTTCATCAAGCGGCGAACGCTGCCACAGGGCAGCATTGCGGAGAAAGGGAACTCGAATACGACTGTTATGAATCACATAGCGATACCACTTTCGCTTTGCGTCATAACGGGCATTGAAACCCTTTGGGACTTCCTGAACGTCTCTTACAACAATATCTTCTGGAAGATAACAAGGTAAGCCGTGCAGAAAACCATGACACGGAGCCGTCGAACACGTCGTAAAACTTGCCACTTGACCGACAGCATGCACGCCGGCATCCGTTCGCCCCGATGCGACAACCCGCGTCGCTTCGCCCGTAAATTCCGCGAGGGCTTGTTCAAGAACCGCCTGCACCGCGACACCGTTCGGTTGAACCTGCCATCCACAGTAATTCGTTCCGTCGTATGCCAGAGTCATGCGTAACGTACGAACGCTAGCGGGCGTCACGTCGTCCGTTGATAACTGCTCGGAATGAGGCGGATTCGAAGTCAAGACGGTCTCAAGACTGTGGTGGAAGATTCGTCATTCAAGGGATTATTCAGGCTCGCATGGTTCGATTCGCAGCCGAACGCGGGGAATGAATCATAGCCTTATTTGTTGGTTTAATGGTTATCGCAAATACTTGACGACCTCAGCAATTCGACCGGCTGCTTCGTCGATTTCGTCGCGTGTATTGAGGCAACTTAACGTCAGACGGACTGCCGATCGATACAGTTCAGGAGCCAGTCCCATTGCGACAAGAATGGGGGTCGGCTCGATAGAACCGCTGGCACAGGCACTACCTAGCGAAGCCGCAACCCCTTCAATATCCAATGCCACAAGCAACGCTTCACCATCGACACCAGGAAACGAGATGTTCAATGTATTCGGAAGCCGTGGAGCAAGTTGTCCGTTAACAACCGCCGGTGCGGCGAGCGACAGAAGCCGCGCTTCCAGGTGATCTCGCAAACTTGTCACATAGGCGGTCCGTTCAGCCTGTCCCTGATTCCAGAGTTCCAAAGCTTTAGCCATACCCGCCACGAGAGGAACGGGCTCCGTCCCCGCTCGACGCCCCGATTCCTGAAGTCCACCCACCGAAAACCCGGGAGAAAGCTTTACACCTTCTCGAACCAGCAATCCGCCAATTCCACGCGGTCCATGAAATTTGTGAGCCCCAAAACTGAGCGTTGTCGCGCCGAGCTGCCGAAAATTGACCGGAAGCTTTCCAACCGCCTGAACGCCGTCTAGATGCACGGCAAATCGCAATTCCTTTCCTCGCTCAATCAACGGCTCGACGTTCTGGATGACACCCGTTTCATTATGAGCCAGAATGACGGCTGCCAGTCGGACGTCAGTCCAATCGAGTTCGGAGAAGCTCTTTCCGCTCAACCGCAGCAGTCCAGATCCATCAACGGGAATTGTCTCCAACCTCCATCCTTGTCGCTCGCGCAAGCGGCACGCTTCCAGATTTGAGGGATGTTCACCCGGCGAAATCACAATTGTACCAGCTTGGTGCGGCGTCAGACCGAAGACAGCCAGGTTATTGGCCTCGGTCCCGCCACAGGTGAAGATCAATTCGGAGGGCTGGGCACCGAGGATGACCGCAATCTGTTCGCGGCTGTCTTCAAGGACGCGCCGAGCTTTACGGCCCAATCCATGACGGCTGCTCGGATTGCCGTACGATTCGCGCATGTGCCGCGAAACCGTATCGATCACTTCCGGTAACGGCTGCGTCGTCGCGTTATTATCGAGATAAATTTCAGGCAAGGTCATCAACCGCTCGCAAGTTTCCATTCGCGTCGAACGCCATTTCCTCAGGCTCGCTCAGACGCTCAAGATCGATTCGCCCCGATAATTCATCAAGATATTTTTCGCTGACCATGACATCTGCCAGATGCAGCGTATCCTTGATCTGAATGACTTTTGCATTCGGTGGTTCAACCAACCCGCACGTGTGCAACGCCTGTGAGATTGCTTCGCGGTCCGTTTCATAGGCGATGGGGATCATCGCTGCCGTGGGATGCAGCCCGGTAATGCAATTGATGGCTGTAATCTTGCGATCAATCGCATCGGCCGTGCGTTGATTGGTAAACTCGCTGATCCCGATCCCCGTCGCGTTACCATGAGTCTCTTCCGTCAGCCCTCGGACGAAAATCCGTTTGCAACGAACCGTATCTCGGTCGGTGCCAGCGTGGTCATTGTACTTACGCCCGACCACATTTGTGTCGAGACCTGTGCCACTGATGTTCTTACCAATTTGATCGATAATCAAGAGGTCTGCGACCGAGAACGGCAAACGGGGCAACCATTGGATCGCCAGCTTGAGAAGCTCCTTTTCGCGTTCAAGAAACCTCGCGGGGGGGACCGCTTCGATCAAGGCGGTTTCATCGTAGGCGTTCTCAACGATTGCCAGACCGCCGACGACACGGCACTTGGAAATCACCGAAGCGGCAACCGCAGTAATGATTTCCATAAAACTGTAATCAGCGATGGCTCGATGATAAATCTTGGCCCCTTCGTGCTTGCCGAGACCGATCAGCATCATCTTGTGCAGCCCCGATTCGACGTCGCCGACAAAGCCCGTATGGGGCTTCACTCGACCCACAATGAAAACGTGGTCTGCAAGCGAAGCATGCTTGTCGAAGTGGACAGGAATTCCTTGTGGCGTTCTGTCGACGATCACTGTCTCCATCGACGCACGAAGCTCACAACCCATTTTTTCAGCAGTGATACCGTAATGCTCAAGCAACTGAGTTTGTCCTGCGGCGGTTCCACCACCATGGCTTCCCATCGCGGGTACGATGAACGGCTTGGCACCCGAACCTTTGATATGGTCGACGACTGCACGCGTAATCTGGCCGATATTAGCAATCCCTCGACTGCCTGCTGTGATCGCGACCGATTGACCAGGGCGAATTTGCTCGTTCAATTTCAGTGAATCAAGCTGACGTGAAACTTCGCCAGAAATATCCGTAACACGACGGGCATCAAACGTTTGACGAAGCCGAAACATTCGAGGGAAAAGCAACATGAGAGGCCTGGTCCAGTCTTACTATCAATTTCAAAACAAAGGTAAAGTCAAACGACTTCGGGATCAAAAGTAAACGGGCTTTTGCTTTCGATCGTCGGACCGCCGGGTTGGAAACGACGCTCAGTGTCGAAACGGTATTATAAGTCCGTTTCCACCGAAACTCACGTCGTCTCGGATTGGAATTCCCTTCGAGCAGAATGCATTTCCGCGTGGTTTTTCGTATTTTCAAGATCAAACCGATTTCCTGTCACTTTCTGAACGATCGGTTTTGCGGATACAACAGTCGGTCCGGGATCTGAAAATCAAATCCTGGTTTGACTGATGGTGGAAAAGGATTCGGAAGACGATGTTTCAAAAAGTCGGTGATGCAGAGTTTGTGCAAGGCGAGCATGAGATCTTAAAGCTCTGGGATAAACAAAAGGTTTTCGCCAAGCTGCGACAGAAAATTTCCGGCAAAACTCCTTGGAGCTTTCTGGATGGGCCCATTACGGCCAATAATCCGATGGGGGTCCATCATGCCTGGGGCCGCACGTACAAAGATACCTTTCAGCGCTACTGGGCCATGAACGGACGCGATCTGCGTCATCAGAACGGATTTGACTGCCAGGGGCTGTGGGTCGAAGTTGAAGTCGAAAAGCAGCTGGGACTTGGCGCGAAAAGCCAGATCGAGTCCTACGGCATCGATAAATTTGTGCACACTTGCAAGCAACGAGTTCTCAAATACGCCGCCATTCAGACAGAACAGTCAATCCGACTGGGCTATTGGATGGAATGGGACGATCCCGATCAGTTACGTCGACTTGCAGGCTCGATTGGCACTGATGAGATCGTCGAATTCACTCCGCCAAAGCAGCCTGAAACGGTGATCCGCGACACCGCCGAAGCGATCGTCGCGAAACTCGGCAACCCCGACTGGGGCGGAAGCTACTTTACGTTCTCGACCGAGAACAACGAGACGATCTGGACTTTCCTGAAAAAATGCTTTCAGCGGGGCAAGGTCTATCGAGGCCACGACGTTATGCCGTGGTCGGGTCGTGGTGGAAGCGCCTACAGTCAGATGGAAGTTGCTGACGGACGAAAGCTGACCGTCCATCGAAGTTGCTTCGTTCGATTCCCGGTCGTACTTGAGCACCAGGATGCGAACACACCCAACGAGAATAAAGAGTTTTTACTCGTCTGGACCACAACTCCCTGGACGTTGACAAGCAATGTCGCAGCCGCTGTGAATCCCGACTTGGATTACGTCAAATTACGGGCGAAACGCGACGGCGCGGTCTATTATTTCGCGAAGGACAATCTCGATTTTCAGAGACTCGCAAAAGAGTTCAAAGAGGGATTCGGTCGGCCCGAATGGATGTGGCCTGCTGGAGTTCCAAAACTGAAAACCATCGGCCAATTCTTCAAAGAAATTGGTGGCTACGAAATCGAAGGGACCATCAAGGGAGCGGAAATGATCGGTTGGCGGTATACCGGTCCATTCGACGACTTGCCCGCTCAGAATGCGTTCGGTGGAGTTCCGCTCGATCCGCGTCTCGAAGGGAAGACCGGCGTTCTCTGCCATCGAGTAATCGATGGCGGGCGCGATTTCAAAGGAAGCCCGAACGTCGTCGCTGGTGAAGGGACCGGCATTGTCCACATCGCGCCCGGCTGCGGTGATACGGACCATCAACTGGGAATTGCGGCGGGAATCGTTGGAATCGCACCTCTTGGTGAAGATGGCCGTTTTATCGATGGGTTTGGAGAATTCACCGGCCGCGAAGCAACTGATCCGGCAACGATCGATCTCGTCCTGACCAGGCTCAAAGAGCGGCATTTACTCGTTGCTGACGAAAAGTACCCGCACATCTATCCGTTCTGCTGGCGAACGGGTGACGAACTGGTGTTTCGACTTGTCGACGAATGGTTCATCAATATGGACTGGCGTGACGAGATCATGGAGGTCACGGATAGGATCCGCTGGCTTCCCGACAGTATCCAGGGGGGCGAGCGCGAGCGAGAGTGGTTGACGAATATGCGGGACTGGATGATCTCGAAGAAGCGTTTCTGGGGTCTTGCGCTCCCGATCTGGATCAACCCGGATGATCCGACAGACTTCGACGTGATCGGCTCGGTCGCCGAATTGAAAGAACGAGCGGTCGAAGGCTGGGCAGAATTTGAAGGACATACACCGCATAAGCCGTGGATCGATCTGGTTAAGATCCGAAGTGAGAAAACCGGCGCGGTTTTGTCGCGGATTCCCGACGTCGGAAACCCCTGGCTCGACGCAGGGATCGTCTCGTTCAGCACACTGGGCTTTAACACTCATCCCGATTATTGGCGAAAGTGGTATCCCGCCGATCTGGTCACGGAGTGTTTTCCTGGTCAGTTCCGCAACTGGTTCTATTCGTTGCTCTCGATGGGAACGATGATGAACTGTGACCGCACTGATAATCCGGATGAAAAGAAGCCGTTCAAGACCCTGCTGGGGCATCGCCTGGTGATGAACGAAGCCGGCAAGCCAATGCATAAGTCGGATGGGACGGCGATCTGGTTTGAAGAAGCAGCAGAACAAATCGGCGTCGATACGATGCGTTGGATGTACCTGGCCCAGAACCCCGCCTCAGACCTGCGGTTTGGCACGAGGCATAAAGATCAGCCGGTCACCCTGGAAACGGTTAACGGCCCGACGAATATGACTATTGATGGAGTTTATACCAGCCTCGTCACCAGCACACCGGCTGACGAGACTCGCCGCATGGTTTTAATTCCGCTTTGGAACAGCTATGCCTTCTTCGTCAACTATGCTCGACTCGACGAATTTGACCCGCAAGCCCCTCAAATTCCCGTTGCCGAGCGGCCCGAGATCGATCGCTGGCTGCTTTCGAATCTGCAGGCACTTATCGGAGGTATGCGCGCGGCTCTGGAAAATTACGATACGCCAGAAGCTACCCGCCTCGCAGCCACCTTTATTGACGACCTTTCCTCCTGGTACATCCGGAGAAATCGTCGCCGATTCTGGCGATCGAAAGATGCCGGCGACCGGGACAAACTGGCTGCGTATCAGTCGCTGTACGAAGTGCTGGTCACGCTCACCAAACTGCTGGCACCGATGATCCCGTTTTTAGCCGAGCGGCTTTATCAGAACCTCGTCGTTGCGGTGAGAACTGATGCCGACGACAAGGCACCTGAATCCGTTCACCTGTGCGACTATCCGACACCGGACATGACAATCCTCGATCGCGACTTGAACGAAAGCATGGCCGCCGCACAAACCGTCGTTGCTCTCGGCCATAAGCTACGTGATGAAGCCGACCGCCGAGTCCGTCAACCGCTGCCGGAGCTGCGCGTCTCGACCAGTAATTTAGAACAACGTCACGCGATTGAACGGCTAAGCGATCTCGTTCGCGAAGAACTGAATGTCAAACAAGTGACGGTCTGCGACAGCCTGGCCGATATCGTCAAGTATGTTTACAAAGCCAACCTCAAGACTTTGGGTCCCAAGTACGGAAAATTGCTGAACCTCCTTCGTGAGAAGTTACCATCTGTCGACGCCGATCTCATGGCACCGATTCGTTTGGGTCAGTCGGTGACGGTGACGCTCGACGGCCACGAAATCAAGCTTGACCCGGAAGATGTCCAGGTCGGGACGGAACAGGCAACCGGCTGGGTCTGTGCCGATGATCGAGGCATTCAACTGGCATTATCAACAGAACTGACCCCGGCCCTGCTTCGCGAAGGAATGGCTCGCGACTTCATTCGTCAGGTTCAACAGCTTCGAAAGGATGCAAACCTCGAAATCGAAAGCCGCATTCGCGTCTACTACGTTAGCGACGATCAGCAGATTGCAGAAATGCTGAATGAATGGGGCGACCTAATTCGAAGTGAAACTCTAGCAGAAAGCCTGAATCAAACTTCGCAAATCGCTGATGGCGTTGATTCAGTCACCGTTGGGGAAGCGAAAGTGTCGATGTGGATTGAATCAGTCTGACGGTCAGACAATTGCCGTCAGGTCGATTTATTCCAGACGTCTTCCAGTGCCTTTCGGATGCTTCGCAGGGTGACCGGGTGCTCATAGAGGACCCGCGAGACGTCCGAATCGGCAACGGTTTCCTTGAGATCTGACTGCCCTTTGGAAAGCACAAGAACCACTGCCGTCCCGGACGGACGGCATGTGGTAACCGCTTTGTCAAAAAGCAACTTCGCGTCGTTTCCTAGGGTTTCACCCATCAGAACCAGACCTTTCGGCGGGTCTGATCGAAGTCTCGTCAAAGCGCGATCAAAATCTCGTAACAACAAAACGCGATACCCGTGTTTGGAAAAGTACTCGCGCAGTGAATCCTGTTGACGCACACGATCTTCAACACACAGGACTGTCGGAGAGAATTGTTTTGGTATCGGGACAACCACCGAGTCATCGCTTGATGACGCGGGAGCGAGGCTTAACAGCACCGCACGCAAATCAGTTGCGACCGCTGCGGGTGTCTGATACCGCTCAGAAGGGCTGATACGGAGCAACTTGTCTACGATTTTGGTGACCGCCAGCGGAAGTGACGGATCAACTTCTCGAATCGGTTGGATGTCGCGATATCTGCTGAACTGCCGTCGTTCATCCTTACTTTTGGTGGGGGGATACGGGTGCTTTCCCGTCAAAAGTTCGTAATAAATGGTACCTAGGAAGAACAGGTCACTTCGTGGATCGTTATCCGGTGCTCCGGTCCCCATTTCCAAGGTTGAGTATTCAACAGCTCGATCTACTTCTTCGTCAATTGAGCGTGAAGCAGCGTCCTGTCCTGCTAACCCAAAGTCCACCAGCTTGGCAACGCCTTGTGCGCTCAACAATACATTGGTGAGTTTCAAGTCGCGGTGCGTCACACCGGTACTGAGCGCATAATCCAATCCCTGGGAAATATCTAATACGTATCGAGTCGCTTCGAACGCCGAAAACTTTCCTCGAGCCTTGAGCAGTTCGCGGAGGTTTCCACCTTCGACGAACTCCATCGTCAGATAGTGCTGATTTCCCTCAGAGCCGACTTCGTAAATTGGCACAATATTTTTGTGCTTCAATCGTTTTCCGAGTTCTCCTTCACGTTTGAACAGAATCACCTTCCGAGGATCTTCCGCCCAGCGTGATCGAAGAACTTTTATGCCAACCATGCGCCCGTCATTGACTGAACACCCGCGAAAAACGCGAGCGAAACTGCCCGAGGCGTTGCGATAAAGGAGTTTGAATTTCCCCAATAACAATCCATCCAGATCACGCTTAGTCAGCTTGGCAACCTGGTATGGCGTTAGAACGTGCGCCGTTTCGAGTTCGTGAATCAAGCCGTCGATACTCTGACCACGTGACTGCAAACGAACCATGCACTGCTGGAGTTGCGATGCTTCGACCAGTTTTGACTGTAGCAGATAATTCTGAAAGTTTTGAAGGCTCGAAAAATGCATTACTGGTTCAGTCCACAACCTTCTCGGTCATACCGGAAGAGGGAAATTTTTAATCCGTTCAGGCAAATGGATTGTTGGAACAACGTCCCATTTACGAATTTCTCATTAGAACGCGACTTCCTTGATGTCGAACAGACTCTCAAGACGCGTCAGACGCAGCACTTCTCGGACATCCACCGAGGGATTGTAAAGTTCAACTCGCTGGACTCGACTTCGCAAAGATGTCAAAACGCCGAGCATTCCACTGGGAACTAAAGTGACCCCAGTAAGATCAAAAGCGAGTATCTTACATTTGTGCTCGTCGATCAGTTTAAACAACTGATCACGATAGGCTGCAATACAGACCTCATCGGGCACGTCCTGGCCACCAAATCCGACGACGGTCAGTTCCCCTGTCTGATAAATCTTGAGGACATTGGGATCCTTCAAGTCGCTCATTTTCAGCGCAGAATCGCCGATTGCGGATTCATGGTCGTCGTGAATGCTGTCGCTCATCGTGAGGATCCTCGATCCGAATAAATTGCAAAATTCAAAAACTTTTGCGAAACATCGCTGACTATACCGCCTGCCAACGGCGTTCGCCAGATGATACTGATCAAAAATCTGCCCGAAAACCAAACAGATTGACGGTTACATCCCATTATCCTGAGGGTAAACGAGCAAACGATCGTGCGCGAGAAGAATCAGATCGGCCAAACCGTCACCTGTCACGTCCGTAATCAGCGCTTCACGGGGCTCTGCGTCTTTCGTGTCGTCGTCGTTTCGAAATGACTTCTGTTCGTAAATCTTAAAATAAAGAGCGTGTTTCAAACCGGTTTCGGGCCGATACTGGATGATTTCAATAAAGTGGCTGCGTGTATCGGTCATCGCCAGATCTACGTGGCCATCGCCATTCAAGTCGCCAGCGATAACATCCGTTGGATAAACTTTGTCGAGCTGACTCTCAAACGCCGCAAGCTCCTTCAAGGCGGGCGACGTTCCACCCGCGAACAAGATCGCGAACTTGTCTGCCCCGAACAGGATAAGATCGTCATGGTGATCGCCATTTAAATCGGCGACCTTCAACGATTTGAGCTGAAATTCACCGATATCGATCTCTTTCCATGGCTGATAGCTGCCGTCAATTTTTCTCAGCACCCGCAATTTGCGAAGACCTGAATCCACCAGCGTAATTTCGGGATCTCCTTCGCCATTCAAATCAACGACTGTCCCGGCTACAATTCTTGAATTGGATTCGGTCACGTTGAACTGATCGGCGACTTCCCACCGCTTCTGGGGACTGAGAATCATATGCCGGGCAAAATTCTCTTGAGTGACGAGTAGCCCTTTCTTGCCTCCGAGCGAGCACAGGCTGACCGCACCTGATCCAACCGCACCTACCCCCAGATTCCCCGTTGTCAGGATCTCGACGGGGAGTCCTTCGGCATTCAAGCCAAACAACTGGGGTGGCTTCGAGCCTTGAAAGATCAGGAACTCGGGTCGTTCATCTCCGAAAACGTCGGCGAGTAAAAGCCGTTCCGGAGTCCCCTTCAGTTCCAAGGTCACTGCGAGCTTGTCACCGAATTTCACCGGCTGCCAATCGTCCTTTCCCACACGCTTCATCGCCTGCAGAGAATATTCCGATGTCCGATCCTTTTTGGTCTTGGCGATGAACAGGACTTCCAGTTTTCCATCGCTGTCGAGGTCGACCAATTCAATCACCGAAGCGTCCGCTTCCGTCGGGATTGATTGCGGAAACGTCAACCGTCCGTCTTGAATCCGACTGACGCCAAGTGTCTTTTCCGATGCGCTGTGAACGACAAGATCGGATTTTCCATCCCCGTCCAGATCGGCTGCATGAATCTGGTCCGAGCCGGTCAAGCTAGGAAACGGAGTCCCCATGTCCAACCCCTGGCCCTTGGTCTGTTTAAAAAACAAAACCCGAGAGGCATCCGGATCGGACACCACCACGTCGCTTAAACCGTCCCCATCAAAATCGCCAACGGCCAGGTCACGATCTTTTCCAGAACCTTGCTTGCCAAACCCGTATTGAATCAACCTTTCGGGCAATTCATGTTCCGCTAACTTCTTCTGTTCCACGTTCAGAAGTTTCAATCGCCCGGTTCGCGAGTCGATCGTGAGAATCTCGTGACCCGGCTTTCCATCAATATCCCGTAGCGATACGGCACGGGGTCGCTCCAGATCGAATACGTACTCAGGCCCCAATTGGCCGTTGCTCTGCTGAAGCCGTGCACCCAAAACTCGATTCAATCCTTCACCTGCGAGGTAACACAGATCCAGCCGACCATCCCCATCAAGATCGGCAATCTGGGCTAAACCCAATTTGTCCGAAGTGTTCATCAGGCGACGGGGTGTCCCGAGGACTCCTTTTTCTGTTTGATACAACAGAATCGTTTCAAACTTGCCCAGGATTACCAGATCGTCGAGACCGTTCCCGTCGAGATCCCCTGCGGTGAGAAACCATTGAGTCGGAGCGACGTCAGGAATGCGTTGTTGTTTCTTCTCGGTCCACTCGCCGACAACGGGCTGGTACCGGATAACGAGTTGATCAGGAGTTCCAAAATAGACGATGTCCGTACGACCATCGCCATTGAAATCTCCGAGCGCTAACGCGGCGATATCATGATCCACAGGTATTTTTTTATGATCGAAGCGCCAATCATTATCGATCACGTTGACGTCGGTTCGGCCCGCTGGTGCCTCCTTGATTGCACCACGGTCTTTGCGTTGAAACAACACGTCGAGTCGGCTGTGGCTGTTATCAACCAGGATCAGATCCGTCAAACCATCGTGGTTCAGGTCGCCATTCAGCAAGTTTGCAGAACGTTCTGCCAACTTGAATACTTCTACCGGCCTGAACCCGTAATACTTAGCCAACGTCGATTCTTCTTCTTGCGCAAAGCCAAATCCTGCCGCAAAGCTGATCATGGCAACAAAAAGTATCGATCGTCGGAGTGATGTCCGCATGAATTCCGTTCCTTCCTTCAATAACTCAAGAAATGAATTGGGAAGATAGAGTAATCGGGAAAGACGAGGGACGATAGAGAAACGAGCAAAACACATGCGATCGGCGGACCGGAATTCCGGTCGAAACTCGGGGTGCTACGGTTTTGGAGTCTTCGACAAGGCCGTCTCTTCACGGTTCTACAACGTGTCCGAAGAGCACCGCTTTACTGATGACCATAAAACCGTGGCACCCATTTTCACCGCTTTTTGCTTAACACAATCGATGGCTATTCAACCGAACGTGTCCCAGTGACGGCTTCCGTCAAGTCGATAAAACCATCATGGTTCCGGTCAAGCTGCTCAAACGTGGCGGTTTCACCAAGAAACTCGCGACGCGACACCTCACCGTCGCGGTTCTTGTCCATTTTGCGAAACCACAGCGGACCCGATGTACGCTCCGCTGGCGTTCCTGCTTGAACCATCCCGGCGTCGATCAGAAGATTTCCGCCGAGTGCTGGCAAGTTCCCTCGGGCAATCGTCAACCGATATTGAAGTGGCACCTCGGACTCAGAAAGCAAACCGTCACCGTCCTTGTCCCATAACGACAGCTTGTCTGCCGCAGCCTGCAATTCGCGAAACGAAAGACGACGGTCTCGATCGGTATCGAGGATTTCAAACAATGTTCTCCCCTGTTCGTTAATCGATAACACCGTTCGACTGCGAGCGGCGTCAAATCGAACTTGAAAATAGGCAATCAGTTCGTTGAGAAACACCTTGCCATTTTTGTCTGCATCAAGGTTTTCAAACGTGGCACCGTAAAGAAAGGCACGTTCCGCTTCTGATTTTTCCAGATACCCATTTGCATCCGCATCAGCCGCCATGAATTGCGGTTTCATAAATGTCTCGGCCGTCCCGACATCGTACGACGCACCTCGAACAACACTCAGTTGAGTTGTTCCAAGATTAATGTTGGCGGACCCGTCTGGCGTCGTTTTCAACTTTTCCTGAATCTCTTCCCGCACAGACTTTGCAGACAACGGGTCTGTTGATTCGACATTCACTGAGACTGTGACCGTCGCGTCGGGAGACGTCAGAAACTGGCGAAGCTCGTCGAAATCGAGTTGACCATCACCATCCCCGTCGAATCGCGAGAATTCGGTCGCAGTCAGACCCAATTCCTTCTGACTCAGTTTTTGATTGCGAACCTTGGCACCTTCGACACCCGATTTGACCGGATCAATGCTGTCATACTTATCGATCAATCGGCGGATCTGTTTCTGCAGCGATTCGTCGGAACCTGGTCCGAGGAAGGGGCTGGTCGATGGGGTTCGAGCTCCGTTCTGTTGTTGCTGTTGCTGAATGGCGAACTGATTGTTGATTGGGTTCAACTCGGCCAGACTGATTGTTTCGTCGTCATCAAGATCCAGTTTGCGAAGCGTTAGTAAAGCCCCCGTCAATTCTGCTGCCGACAACTTGCCATCGCCGTTTGTATCAAGTCGAGCGAATAGCGGAACCTCCGCAGTATTCGCTGCCGGCTGTCGGTTTTGTCTGTTCCCCGCCTGAGCTTGATTCTGATTCGGCTGAAACTGCATCAGAAACGGCTGTAATCCAATTCGCTTGAAATACGACAGGAATTCTTGCCGGGAAATCTTGCCATCGGCAGGACTCACGTCGGGCGACGAATCCGCCGAAACGGCTTGAGACTGTGGAATCAACTGTGCCTGAAGGGCATCTCGTGCGGTGAGGTATTTTCCTTTGGCCTCTTCCAAGGTCACGATGCCATCTTGATTTTGATCCAGCGACTTCATCAGATCATCAACGTAGCGCTCGTACGATCCGCGCGGACTTTTCCCGCCAATCTGTACGTCCAGCTTCAACACAATCACGCCGTTGTCGCCCATGAATACGGCGTATTGCGCGTCGCCAGGCAATTCGTCGGCCATCACGGGTGCTGCGAGTAACAACACAAGTAAACCGATTTGTTTCATCGAGATTTCCTTGATTTCAACCGACGATCTCGGTGATCGGCTTCGCCGTTGGATCGGCCAGTCGAATGGGCCTGCCGACGTTGGAAACATTTTGTTTCATCGAATCAAGTCCCAATCCTTTGCACATCGTGGCAAACAAATCTTGTACAGAAACAGGACGGTCATCGACCTTCATCCCGTCGTCGCTCGTCTTGCCAACAACTTGCCCTCCCTTGATTCCGCCGCCGCACAACACGCTGGACCAGGCGTTGGGGAAATGGTCGCGACCCATCTGCGGATTGATTTTCGGTGTACGACCGAACTCACCCATCCAGACGATCATCGTCGAATCGAGCAACCCGCGATCTTTAAGATCGGTCATCAATGTGGCCCACGCGGGGTCGAGAACCCCCAGCAAACTTTTCACCGAGGTGAAATTTTGAGCGTGAGTGTCCCAGGCAAAGGTCTGGTTGTTGCCGACTCCGTTCAGCGAGACTTCCACAAACGGAACGCCCCGTTCAACAAGTCGACGCGCCAAAAGACAGGCCTGACCAAATTGATTCCGCCCGTAAGCGTCACGAAGCTTCGCATCTTCGTCGTCAAGATTGAACGCCTTCACCGCCTCCGACCGCATCATCCGCACCGCTGCGGCATAAGCTGACTGATGGCTTTCCGAGTTCAAACCTGGTCGCTGGCTGGAAAAGTCCGATTCCAGATCCCCCAGCAATGAAAGCCGAGCATCGGCCCGTTCGACGTTAATCCCCTGCGGCAGTGCAAGGTTTTTCACAGCCAGTGACTGGTCGTAATTTGTTCCAGGCGTATTTACAACGACTCGATTGGCGTCGCCGACCACCAGAGGCGCGAACTTTGGCCCCAGAAACCCCGGCCCGTATGCGGCGGGACTGAACTGGGTATACGGTGCCACGGCAACAAAGTTGGGAAGGTCGGAATTCTCTTGCCCAAGCTCTTTGCTGAATAGCGAACCAAGAGTCGGATAATCGATCGGGCCTTGAGGAAGATTACCGGTTCTCAACAGGTACGTCGCCCGCGTGTGATCCCCTTCTTTGGTACTCATCGAACGGATCGGGGCGCAGTACTGCATCAGTTTGGCTACTTGCGGCAGATGCTCGCAGATTTGAATCCCTGGAACCGACGTATCGATTGGCTTGAACTGACCGCCGTTTTCATGCCCCGGCTTCATATCAAACGTATCGGTCTGAGGAGGTCCCCCGGTCATCCATAGTAGGATCACCGACCGACGACGATCGGGCGACTTGCTGACTTCGTTTGCCAGCGCAGGCAACCAGCGCGACATCGAAGATCCAAATGCACCACAGGCGGATAACTTGATCAGATCACGCCGAGAAAGCCTACTGCGATCAGTCATCACATAACTCCTAATTTTGAATCCTGGTTTCCGAGTAGCTTCAGCCCTCGGTCGTTTTTAATTCTAGTGATTAAACAAGAACTCAGAACTATTAAGCAGTGCCCAAAAGACATCGGCGAGGGCCTGCTTCTGATTCGTTAACGGTCCACCTGTATCAACATACTTCGTCAGCCTCTCCAACTCATCGGGCCGTGGCTTTCGAGTCAGTGCCGCCAGGTAAAGCGCATTGATCCGATCAGGCGTCTTCATCCACGGAAATTCAACAACCGCTGTCAGTGTCGAACTCTGGTCCAGGTTGGTTGCCGCCGAAGTAAACTGGCCGTTCATCAATGCCAAGGCTTGCAGAATCGATGTCTGCCGCTCGGTCGGAGAATTATTATCGGGAGCAAACAGTTCCAGAAATTCGCCTCGCGCCCCGTTCTGATTGAACTGAAACGGTTGCTGCTGCTGGAACGATTCCAGATGCCCGACGGCGACGGCGATCGAATCGAATAATTGCTCGCCCGTCAGCCCCTGCACTGCCATTCTGGCAAACTGCTGCGGCTCGTTCTGCGAATCGTGAGTTTTACGACTGGTCCGCTGATACGTCTGCGATGCGGTGATCCCTCGAATCAGGTACTTCAAGTCGAAATCATGAGCCGCAAAGTCTGCCGCCAGTTCGTCCAATAGCTCTGGGTGGCTCGGTTTGTTTGTCCCACCAAAATCGTCAATCGGATCAACGATTCCCACCCCGAAGAAATGTCCCCATAAGCGATTGACCACGGCTTTGGCGAAATAGGGATTTTGTTTCGCTGTCATCCAGTCTGCTAATGTCTTACGCGAACTGATTCGTGTTCGCCATTGCGGTTGAGTCCCATCCAGATAAGTCGCCTGGACCACCGTTTCATGATCGGGAATCGTCAATTCCCGTCTGTCAAACACTTCCTTGACCTGGCCGATGGCGTCTTCATTTCGAGTCGTCCGTTCGATCCCTGCAAAGAATGCGGCATAACCCCAGAACTGTTCCTGTTTCCACGAGTCATACGGATGGTTATGACACTGGGCACATTCAATTCGAATACCCAGAAACATTCGCGAAGTGGCAGCAGCGAGGTTCTCCGGCTTGATCTGCTTGGTCGTGAAAAAGGCAATAGGCGATACCGCGCCAGTATTCTGCAGCGCCGCATTCATACTTCGATCACCCGCAAGAGGTGTCGTCAGCAGCTCATGAACCATGGTATCGTAGTGAGTGTTATTCCCAAGGTGTTGCCTGAGCCATGCCTGAAACCCTGGTCGCTGAGCCTGCCCCTGTAAGTCCGTCGCCGACTCGGGCATCATGACCCGAGTCCATAAATTACTGAAATTGGTGATGTAATGGGGACTTTCAAGCAATTGGTCAACCAGCCTACGCCGTTGATCGAGTGATTCGTCGCGAAGGAATTGCCGTGCATCGGCCACGGGCGGAATGGAACCCGCAACATGCAGCGACACACGACGTAGAAACTCGGCATCTCCCGCCCTGGGTGCCGGGGTCACACCGTCAGATTTCCAGCGAGCCTCGATCCGCCGATCAATCAGATCGGCCAGATTCTGAACTTCGTCCCCCATGACATCATCGACGAAAATCAGCACCAGACTGATCAATAACGCCCATGACAATGATCTTGTTCTTGGAAAAAGAACATCGAATCGAGAACCTTTTGTACCGAAGACATGCGATCGAGCCGTTTGTGCCATGATTCAGTTCCCAAACCAACCCAGGACGATTCCGGTAATCCGTTTAGACCCCCAACCATTAACAGACGGAACGTCTGATTTGTCAAGCCCGTTCCCTTTGTCCCTGTCACTTCGCCGGATAATGAACGCCGAATTCCCTTGAAAACCCAACGCGGGCTTCGTCCGCAACCCAATGTCAGTACAAGGCTCCCGCGAATCCGCTAAGTCAATGTGTGCACCTGTTTCGCGGCTCGGCAGGAGCCTCGCCCTCCCGGCGTTTTCCAGTTTGTTAGTCACACCCGGCCCAAACTCTCCGCGACAATCCGAAGAGTTCTTCAGTCGAGACTTGCCGAATCCTCCTCCCTTTTGGTTAGAATTAGGAAAGTCCTTTCAAGTCGTTCGCAGGTTCGTTTTGCATCTGTCTGGAGTTTTTTATGAGTGGTCACGAAGAATCACATGGATCCAAGCCCGCGGCCGGGATTCGACTCGGTACGAAAAAGGAAGATTTGCCTGTCAACAAGCTGTTCCGGGCACTGATCGATTTGAATGGTTCCGACTTGCACCTGCAAGTGGGCAAGCCTGCGATCCTGCGAGTCAAAGGCTCACTTCAACCGCTCGATATGCCTCCGATCGATGAAGAAAAAATGCGCGAGTGGTGCTGGCCACTGATGGACGAACGTAATCAGCAGATTTTCAATGATACCGGAGGGGCGGACTTTGCTCACGTCGTTGAACACAAAGGCGAACCGTGGCGGTTCCGCGTGAATTTGTTTATCCAGATGAGCAAAATGGGGATGGTGACTCGTAAGGTTGAACGGAGCATTCCGAACTTCGAGGGGCTGTTCCTGCCACCCATTCTCGAAAACTTGTGCGTCTACGATCAGGGAATGGTGCTACTCGCCGGTGTGACCGGTTCTGGTAAGTCGACTACGATCGCCTCGATGCTCGACTGGGTCAACCGCAATCATAAGAAGCATATTCTGACGATCGAAGACCCTGTCGAATTCGTGTACAAGGCCGACAAGTGCCTGATCAACCAGCGAGAACTGGGCCAGGATGTCAGTGACTTCCATACCGCGATGAAACATGCGGTGCGTGAAGACCCCGACATCATGCTGGTGGGTGAAATGCGAGACCGTGAAACGTTCGAAACCGCCATGCACGCGGCGGAAACCGGGCACCTGGTGTTCGGGACGATTCACGCGTCGTCCGCCCCGTCAACCATTGGCCGTATTCTCGACTTGTTCCCTCAAACGATGCACCGAGCGCTTCGATCGTCCATGGGCTTCAACATGAAGGCCATTGTCGCTCAGAAATTGTTGCCCACGATTCTAGATAAGCCAAAGCGAGTCCCTATCACCGAGATCATGATTTTCAACGGCACGATTCGAAAACTGATTCTCGAAGAACAGGACGAAAAGCTGCCCGCAGCGATCCGTATCGGTAAAGCGGAAGGGATGCAGCAGTTCAACGATAGCCTGTTCCACTTCGTCACGAAAGAATTCGTCAGTCGCGCCGAAGCTTTCGAAATCAGCCCCAACGTCGAAGAACTGAAAATGATGCTGAAGGGGATCAACGTCAAATCGTCGGGGATTTTGTAAGCAAGCGACCTCAAATAAGTCCCATTTGTCTCATAAGTCCTATCTGTCCCATCCGGCTTTCACCAACAGCGGAAAGCCGGATGGGCGATCAGGCCCACTGCCCGACTTTCAGAACGAATGATCCCACGTATCGCCAGTCCCTTTGATGCGCAGCGGCGAAAACTGGTGTTGTACCCGACCAAGCAGGTCTTCGGGTTTTTCAAAATATTCTGACAGAAGCTTATCCAGCACCGGGTCTGCATCCCCGTCGGGTCGCGGCTGGAAGTGCGATAAGACCAGCATGCGGTACGATCCCGCTTCGATCGGCAATCGATACCCGCCTTGATCGTCAACCGTGGCTGCCGCACCGCCGAGTGCTTTCATCGCCGCGTTCGCAACAAGCTGGTCGGCAGCCGAGTCAGCCGGTCGGAAACCGACAACAGAAAGTTTCACCTCGCCCGTTCGCTGCTGGGGAAAAACAATCACCCTTGCCCCGCGATCAGGCTGGCTTTCACCTTCTTTCGACTTAAAGGTGATCCGCCCCGTCAGTTCATTGTCCGCGAGTTCCTTTTTCGCCACCTCGGTTGATACCGCTTCGATACGACCATGACGTTCGAAGACTCGTACAAATCGTTCGGTCAGCATTCCTGTCACAAACGGGACCAGCAACATCAACGACGTTTTTAGTGGCGAAGCTTCTGGCCGACGATTGGTATATGACGGTGCGGGTTCAAATTTCTTCGCATCCGCAAAATCGACTGGCGTTGACCCATCTGATAACGCGGCTAATTCTGCCAGCAATCCACGTTCGCCAGCGATCCCGTTTTCAGACGGCCCAGTCAGCGACGCATTTGTCGGTGGAACGACAACAACCGGAGTCGGCGGAAGCGGAACCTCAATCGGAATCGGTTCGGGAAGCGGCTGTGGGATCTGGTTGTCTGTTTCGATATCGTCTGAATCGGTCAGGGATGACGACTTCAACGGCACCGTTGGTTGAGCTGGCGCGTCAACAAGCTTTGCCAGTTCATCGAGCGCCCGCGACAGATGAGTATCATCCAGATCGAGTTCTGGCCCCTGCATCGGCTGAACACTACCATCGAGTAGCGGTACGCGAATCGACCGACCGCATGTCGGACAATCAACGACACCACCCGCCTGAGCACGTGAAATACCCAGAAACTGTCGGCAATAATTACATCGAAATTTAATCGGCACGATCAACGACCGTCGTGGTTTTTCTGAACGCGACTATGAACGGAAGAATTTCAGTGAGACCGTTTCGAGAGTTGCATCCCGATTAACGACCGGATCCTCGACCGCGAACAGCCACGTTACACCGTTCATAGAAATCGTTCAATTGGTCGCCCGGCACAAAACTTCATCGGTCGGCCAATCGGTGTAATGACTTCCTTGGCATAATCGACTCCCAGCCGATGCAGGATGGTCGCATACAGGTCTGCGACTTCAATCGGGTCTTTCGGTTGCTTCGCTTCGCCTTCAGGATCGGTCTCACCGATGACAAGACCACTGGAAAGACCTCCGCCTCCCAGCAGACACGAAAACCCGTTCGGCCAATGATCCCGTCCACCCAGCGGATTGATGTTCGGCGTCCGACCGAATTCGCCTGTCACAAGCACAATTGTCGATTGTAACAGGTCTCGATCGACAAGATCCTTTAACAGTGTCGCCAGCGCCGGATCGAGTGTCTTTGCCCGCGCTGCTTGTCCCTCGTGGTTTTTGGCATGCGTGTCGAATCCTTGCAGCGAAACTTCGAGCGAGCGAACACCCACTTCGATCAGTCGGCGAGCGACAAGACAGCCTCGGCCAAATGGATTTTCACCGTACGCCGCGCGAAGTTCTTTGGGTTCCTGTTCGATGGAAAATGCCTTGAGCTGCTCAGATGTCATCATCCTCAGTGCCGCGTCGATCGTGTGTTGATGCAGCGTCTGTTCGACTTTCGACTTTCGACCCTGCATGAACGACTGAGACACAACGCTCAGGCTTTTTAATCGCCGATCCTGTCGATCTTGATCTACCAACGCTTTAATGTTTTGACCGGTTTCGCCGGGATTGAAAATTCGATAGGCGTCGAAACGATCACCCAGAAATCCACCACGGGGCGGGAAATTGGCGTCACCCAGTGACACAAATTGAGGAATCTCAACGGCAGCGTTGGGCTGTTCATGAATCGCGATCGAGCCGATACTCGGGTGAACAAGAGTCGGTTCCGGTCGATAGCCGGTGTGCAGCATATACGAAGCTCGTTCGTGATCCCCTTCCTTGGAAACCATCGATCGGATGACGCTTAGATGATGTAGTTGTTCGGCCGATTGCGGATAAAGATCAGCAATTTCCAGGCCGGGAATCGTGGTCTTGATCGCCGAGACTTCGCCACCAATCCGTGTTCCGGGATGAGGGTCCCAACTCTCCAGTTGACTCTGGCCACCACCCAGCCAGATCGTCAAAAACGATTTCGCTCGTTCAGGACCACGCTCTTCAGCAGCCCTCAATTCCAGCCCCGGTACTGCAAACGACAACCCCAGTGTAGAAGCGGCCAACCGCAGAAAGCCTCGACGAGATGAGTCCATCGATTTCACTTTTTCTTCCTATCTTGTTCTGTCTACTTTCAACTTTCTCAAGTCTACTCTCTGGCCGCAGGCCTAGTGTTCCCAACAGAACTCAGGGGCGTTGAAAAGTGTCCAGAACAGATCTTCGACGACGCGGCTCCGTTCGTCCTTCTTCGTCCCCTCAAGTTGCTTTAACATCACGGATCGCTCTTCCCTTGTTGGATGTCGTGTCAGACAGACCAGAAAACAGGTATCCAGACATGAGTCATCGTCTGGTGCCATCCCGGCAATGCGGCCTGCCGCACTGAAGATCGTGCTTTTCGTCCATTCTGCGGCAAAGTTGCTGTTCATCCGTAAAAGTGCCTGAGGGATCGTACCTGCCCGTTCCGTTAATTCATCGTCGCCCAGATCGCCGTATTCTTTGACGAAATCCAGTTCGCGGAAAAACCGAACCGCTCGGATGGTCCAATGCGAATTCTGATCAACAGTCTTGATTGACGACGCCTGCAACATCGACCCGACGACTTGCTCAGGACGTAATCGAGTCAAAGGGAACGCCGCCCAGGTTTCTTCGACGCGGTCAGTCTTGTCACCCTCGTCAAACGCGGAATGTTGCGATGATGTCCGAAAGACGCGAGTCGCCGCAATGTTTCTGATCAGGCGCTTCAAATCACAGCCGTGAGATCGAAAGTCGGCACCAATCAAATCGAGCAGGTCCTGCGGATCGCTGCCAGCCTCGTTTGGATTAGGAAGGTCATCGACAGGTTGAATCCACGGCTTGCCAAACATCAAACCCCAGATGCGATTGACGATCGCCCGGTCGAATCGACGGTTATCGGGATGAGTCACCCAGGCAGCAAGCCGCTCTCGCGTCTTCCCAGTTTCCGGCATCCATTCAGGATGAAAAGGAACCGCAGGCTCGATCTCTCGATCCAGCAGCGTCAGACGGTCCTGAATCAAATACGGCGGTTTGTCTTTCTTTTCGTTGTTGTCTTCAACCCCGACACCCGAAATATTGAGTTGGCCATAACAGGCGGCCAGTCCTTCGAACTGGGCTTGTTTCCAGTCGGCAAAGGGGTGGTTGTGACATTGGGCACAATCGATACGCTGGCCGAGAAAGGCTCGCGCAGTCCGGCCCGCCAGCTTGTTGTGGTCAATGACACCTTCTGTGACCACCGCAGCGACAAAATTGACTTCAGGTTTGTCGGTCCACAATCCCCGATCGGCGATCATGCTGCGGACAATATCATCGTACGGACGGTTTTCATGAAACTGAATGCCAAGCCAGGCCCAGAATCTGTCCCGGCGAAAGACGACGAATTGTCCCTCGTCGGCACCCACAAAAAACCGGGAAAATCGGCGAGCGAAATAATCGGCGAATCGTCGGTCAGACAGCATTCGGTCCGTCCACCGGTCAATCCGGTCTGGCGAGCCATCCGATTCAAACAGACGAATCTCTTCCAGCGACGGTACGGTCCCCAGCAACACGAGCGAAAGTCGACGATAGAGTGTCAAATCATCCGCCGGAATAGCGGGTTCCAGCCCCGCCTCATGCCATCGGTCCGAAAACAATCGGTCAATCCGATGAACGACGGATTCGCCGTCGGCAGAATCAACCACACTTTCGGTGACCTTTTCAGGCCGAATCGACCTGATGGGGCTGCGAGCGGCTGATGCCACCAGGACAAATACGCCCACAACCACCAGCAGCGGTGCCATCGCAGTCACAAGCGTGCGGCGTCGGTTCATGACGTTTCGTCCAATCAGCGAAATTCCATTCGAAATAAACCTGGTCAAAACATGAGACCGATTGAACCAGTCTATCACTTTGCCATCGTACAAAGCATACCCGATTCAATACCCGACAATCGATACGCAGGTTTCAGTTCGATTGCTGCAACCGATTGCATTCGTTCCGGGTAATCTCTGATACTCGGAAAGGATTCAAGCAGGCGTATTCATGAGCACGATCGAAATGTTACCGCAGACGACCGTTCCGTCCGAGGATTTTTCATCAGGAATCATCGCACCAACGCCGGATGACGCGATTGTCTTAACCGACGACAACTTTCTTGCCGACGATACTTATTCGTCATTTTATCGATTGCGGCCGTTCCCTCATCCCATTTGGAGACCGCATCTGGCGGCGTATTGGATCTTGGAACTTGGTTTTGGACTACTTAGCCTGTTTGCGTTGCTGGCATTCCTGGCAGCGGTTCCGATTGTGAATTTTATTGCACTGGGATATCTGCTTGAGGCCGAGGGCCGCGTCGCACGGACGGGGAAGCTGCGATACGGATTGCCTCTGCTGCCGCTGGCTCCGCGATTGGGCGGAATCGCCGCCGGAATTTGGGTCTGGTGGTGGATCGTGCGACTTGTCGCGGATGCTGCCAGTGATGCACAACTGATTTCGCCCGGTACCGGTGTCGCGGCCGCCTGGCAGATTGGTTTGATTCTGTTTTCGTCAGCCGTGGCAATCCATTTAGTGCTGGCGCTGGCCCGAGGGGGACGACTCAGTCTCTTCTTCTGGCCGACACCCGTTAACGCGATGTGGCTGTGGAAACAGCTTCATCAGGGGAATTACCTGAAAACCGCTGGTAGCGCGGTCCTGGAATTCATCGTGGCCTTACGTATCAGGCATCACTTCTGGCTGGGGTTTCGCGGATTTGCGTTCGCCTTCGCATGGCTGTTTGTTCCCACGGCTTTGTTTTCGGCTCTTCGAGATACTTCAAAACCGGGCCAGGTAATCGTCACATTGATCGGTGGATTCCTGCTCATTCTCGTTCTGAGCTGGGTACCGTTTCTCCAAGCCCGCTTCGCAGCAGAAAACCGCTGGAAAGCTATGTTTGAATTGAAAACGATCCGGGAACTTTACCGCAAAGCACCGATTGTCATGTTTGTCTCGGTTGTGATTCTTTATGCACTGTCATTGCCGTTGTACCTTTTCAAAGTGGCAGCACTCCCTCAGGACGTTTACTGGCTGATCACGCCAATTTTTATCGCGTCCATTTATCCCGCGAAGATCCTGATCGGCTGGGCCTATTCCAAAGCGATACGAACTGAGAAACGTGCCTGGCGGATCTTACGCTGGCCCCTCTCGCTGCTGCTGTTTCCCTTGCTTGCGTTTTACGTGTTTGTGCTTTTCTTCACCCCGGCGATCGGTGCGAAAGGACGAGCCGTCCTGTTTCAACATCATGGGATTCTGCTTCCCTGGCCGTTTTAAAGAAGAAGGGGCCGGGTGTAAACAAATCAAGTTTAACGAATGAACCAATTCTGACGAGGATGCACTGGAGCGAGAATTTGAAGCGAGTTCCTGTCGATATTACAGAAGAGAAGGAATCTCACGAAGTTAAAATCGCGATGATTTGAACGCGTAAGGAAATGCAATGAATCTGGCGCGGAGGCCCACGCAACTTCGCCGAATGGTGCGTGGGCGGGACAAGTCCGTCAGATCGCATTTCCGTTTTCTCGCTGAGCTCTTCTTTTTCGCGACTATTTTGGCTCTGCCATTCCAGTTAGCCCAAGCCAGCAACCTGGAAGTCTTGTCGCAATCCGACGATCAAAAAAGCGATTCGCCGTCAGCAACCAAGCCATCGCCGTCGTCGGCCAGCGAAACATCTGCCAAGCCGATCACCGATCCAAACGCCAGACAATCGTCACCGGCAAGCGGCGGCACAACTTCCGGTCAATCTCAAACAGAAACCAAACCCAAAACAGACGACAAGAAACCAGCCAACGAAGCAGGCATTTCGACGCCCATTCCGACAACGCCTCTATCGGCACAAAATGCCGCTAATCCTCTCCCGCGACCAGCAGCGGCCGCACCACCCAGCTTCGGGCAGCTTGGTGCCGGGCAAGGTCAGTTGCAGTCCAGAAATAACGTCCCGGGATTTTTTGGCGACTTTTTCGCCCCTGGTGGAAACGTACTGAACGTCCCCGGAACGCCGATCCATAATTCGCCTCAAACGCCTGGAGCAACACCTCTTGCTCTGGGTTTCGCGTCGGTTTCAACACCGGGCACGCCCACTCCGGCGCAACTTTATTTCCGGTCCGTGAATACAAGCGGACCTATGTCTAATCCGTTTGTGCCAGCGGCTGGCACTGAAAACTACGTCTACAGAACCAACGTTCCGGGCATCAACAACACAACGACACCGCCAACCTACCAGCTCAACACCATTCCCCCGAATTCGGCCAATCCGGTTGGTTACTTTATTCCCTTCACAAGTACTCAAGTCAACACGGGGCCCGGGTTTATAGGTCAACTCGGCACTTTGCAGAGTGCCCCTCCCACATCCGTCAATGGACACCCGCTGAATGACGTCATTGCCGTTGGTGCGCCGATTACAAAATTTGGAACGACGCAAAGCGCCGTCGATACGGTCTATGCGTTTTTCAGCGACACGCAACCGCCAAACTACCATGCTCAGCCCATCGTCTTTACAGGCGGGGCCGGTTCGACGACTCAAGTCCCTATTCTTTCAGTCCTGACTTCGAACACGAGTACGAGTGTGTACTCGCCGAGTCTCGCCGCAGGAGGTGTTCAGAAACTTGTTGATAATGCGAGTCCTGTTCCGCGTGACCGGGTCTTTTTTAACTACAGCTATTTTCAAAACAGCGCCATCATGGTCGATGGGCATGCGATCAACGTCAATCGGCTGACCCCCGGTTTCGAAAAGACATTCTTCAACCAGCGAATGTCCGTAGAAGTCCGAGTCCCGTTTGCGACGACAATCGATAGCGTGAACCTGACCGGCGTGACAAATACCAGCAATATCCTGCTCGGCAATCAGACGACATACCTGAAGGCGCTACTGTACACCGATTCGAAACTGTCGATTGCAAGTGGTCTGGGGATTCAATTGCCGACGGCTGCCAGTACCGAATATTCCGTGAACGGATATTCGATCAAGGCAGTTGACGGAGCCTATACTCAGACGAGTTCGATTGACATTCTCAAGATCCGAAACGAAGCGGTCCACCTGATGCCGTATCTCGGATCGGTTTATACGCCAAACGACCGGTTCTTCGCCCAATCGGTGGCACAGCTTGACTTCGCGACCAATGGTAACACGGTTTATAACGCGGCCGTGTATCCGGTGCTGAACGATTCCAATCCAAATCCGGCGACGTGGACCGTGACCTCTGCCACCACGGGGCTTTCGCGAGCCGGTTCGCTGAATGATACGAATTTCATGTACCTGAGCGCGAATACGGGCTATTGGATTTACAAGACAACAAATCCCTATGAACGCGGCCTGACGGGATTCGCGCCGACGATCGAAATGCACTACAACCAGTCGTTGCAACGCGAAGACACGGTGAGCGGTTTCTACGGAAACCCCGGCCAAGGGACGAAGAATATCTCGCAGCTCAACGGGGTGATTGGTGCCACGACGGTGTTTGGTAATGACAAGTACCTGTCTGTCGGTTACGTCCTGCCGTTTGAGACGGGTGTGAATCGTGCCTATGACGGTGAACTGCGCGTCATGTTCAATTACTACTTCGGCGCACCCAGGGTCAATCCCCGTTTCAGGAACGTTCCGTCATTTTGATTTCGCGTGAGCGGAGCTCCATTAAAAGCGCAACCCCACCTCCCCTGCGGGGGTGGTTAACGGGCCTTTGCCCTAGCCGGGTTTATTCGTTAGCCCGAAGCGCAAGCGAGGGATCTTCGCTTCGTTTGGGAAATCTGCGACATCAATAATGGAACGCCGGATGCCACGCCCAGATCAGACCGCATCCCTTCAGCCCCAATGCGGCCGGTGATTCGAATATCCAGGGTCGTAGGTCCTCCGGAGGCCCTGGTGATTCGTCACCGGAAATGAAGAGAGGCCTGAAAGGCCGGTCGTTCGGATGCGTTGTATCTTTCGATCACCGGCGCGGTCCGAGTCTCGTACATGATGTCTCGAGGGAACTGTCGGCCCTTCAGGCCTGGTGTCTTGATCAACGGAGGGTACCCGGGCCTCCGGAAGACCTGCGACCCTGGCTATTTGAACTGCTGACCCGTTGGGCCGCAGGGAAGCATTCTTGTCGCATCACCAAGTCTTGACGACACACTCTGTTCAGCACTTCGTGAGGTTGTTTCAGAATCAATGCCGCTGTTTTTTGGAATTCGCATTGAACCGCATCGATGAACGTGACGCGGACTAGCGAGAACGCCCGTTCACCACTGTCTCAGGGCAGTGAGGTTTCGCCGGAATGCTCCATAGAGTGATTTCCCCTGACCGGCAAAATCATTCTTGCAAATGCTTATCTGCTGTCCGAGAATCAAATTTCTTTTTCACAAAAACGGCAATTTCACTTCGCGCCGAAAATAACCCGAGGAATTACGATGTCGCTTCTTGAGCTTTTGTTCCGACAGTTAGCAATGACTCCGGGCAGGCTGCAACCTCGGGTTCGGCGAGGCTTTCCGACGTCGGCTCAACCCCTCGAATTGCGAATGTTGCTCAGCGGCATACCCGCCAAGTTTGCTGACCCGCATCCTGAGGCTGGCAATCAATTCGGCGAAACTTTTGCGACACTTACCAACGGCAATGTCGTGATTACAGCGCCGAATGATGATGCGGGCGGGGGGAGCGCGGCCAGCAGTACGGGAGCCGGAGCGGTTTACTTGTACAACGGTCAAACGGGGGGACTGATCAGCAAGCTGACTGGCTCGCACGCGGGAGATCAGTTGGGGGGCTCTAGTAGTTTCTCGACTGGTGGCGTGACGGCGATTGGCGTGACTGTACTGACCAACGGCAATTTTGTGATCGACAGTCCGAAATGGAATGGCGGTCTGGGTGCGGTGACTTGGGGCAACGGGACATCGGGCGTGTCCGGGATCGTCAGTGCTGCAAATAGTCTGGTTGGTTCCACGTCCACTGACAGCGTGGGCTTCAATGGAGCGGGCTTTAGTAGTATCACGGCACTCAGTAACGGCAACTATGTCGTAGTCAGTCCGTCTTGGAATAACGGGTCCGTCGCCGGTGCGGGGGCGGTGACTTGGGGCAATGGGACAACGGGCGTGAGCGGAGTCGTGAGCCCAGCGAATAGTCTCGTTGGTTCCACTAAAAATGACGGTGTGGGATATCTCGGCGTTAAGGCGCTCAGCAACGGCAACTATGTCGTGGACAGTCCGAATTGGAATAACGGGTCCGTCGCCCTTGCGGGGGCCGTGACTTGGGGCAACGGGACAACGGGCGTAAACGGAGTCGTGAGCCAAGCGAATAGTTTGGTTGGTTCCACTGCATCTGACGACGTGGGAATCAATGGCGTCACGGCGCTCGTTAACGGCAACTATGTCGTGGACAGCGCGAATTGGAATAACGGGTCCGTCGCCAATGCGGGTGCCGTGACTTGGGGTAGCGGGACAACGGGCGTGACCGGAATCGTCAGTCCAGCGAATAGTTTAGTTGGTTCCACTGCATCTGACCGTTTGGGCGAATCCGGCGTCACCGCGCTTTTTAACGGCAACTACGTTGTCGTCAGCCCGAAATGGAATAACGGGTCCGTCGCCAATGTGGGCGCTGTGACTTGGGGCAGCGGGACATCGGGCGTGTCCGGGATCGTCAGTGCTGCAAATAGTCTGGTTGGTTCCACGTCCTTTGACAGCGTGGGCTATAATGGCATCACTGCGCTCAGCAACGGCAACTATGTCGTTTTAAGCCCGTTTTGGAATAACGGGTCCGTCGCCAGTGCGGGTGCGGTGACTTGGGGCAACGGGACAACGGGCGTAACCGGAGTCGTGAGCCCAGCGAATAGTTTGGTTGGTTCCACTTTATCTGACAACGTGGGATATTTCGGCGCTACGGCGCTCAGCAACGGCAACTATGTCGTTTTAAGCCCGTTTTGGAATAACGGGTCTGTCGCCGGTGCGGGTGCCGTGACTTGGGGCAACGGGACAACGGGCGTGACCGGAGTCGTGAGCCAAGCGAATAGTTTGGTTGGTACCACTGCATCTGACGACGTGGGAATTGATGGTGTCACTGCGCTCAGCAACGGCAACTATGTCGTTTTAAGCCCGTTTTGGAATAACGGGTCCGCTGCCAAAGTCGGTGCGGTGACTTGGTCAAGCGGGACCCTGGGACTAACAGGAGCCGTCAGCAAATCAAACAGCATTATCGGAGCCAACGCTGGCGATACGTTCGGTTCGCTCGGCATCACAGGACTTGGAAATGGCAACTACCTCATTTATAGCCAATCATCGACCGGGACGAATGATACACTTCTGACGTTCTGT
Organism: uncultured Schlesneria sp.; assembly: GCA_903904835.1. GTDB lineage: Bacteria > Planctomycetota > Planctomycetia > Planctomycetales > Planctomycetaceae > Schlesneria. Next base: position 46,399 of record CAIVEI010000078.1, read on the forward strand.
CGTGGAATCACTGGCGTCAGCGTCAACAGCCTCACCGGGGGTAATGATGGGTTCACAATCAGTTTAGACAATCCGAATAACCAGTTTTCTGTGGTTGATGAAACGAATGGCAAGAGTTACCTGGAGTCCGCCGCGACAGGTTTTGTGCCATTCACGAACAACGGTCCCTCCATACTGGTCTCAACCTACTCGAGTGCCATCGATAACGGGACAGGCTCGATCGACTTTGGCACCTCAAATTTTGGTACACCACTCACGCAAACATTCACCGTCGCCAACTACGGTAATGCACCCTTAATCGTTCAGCCGGTCAAAGCCCCAGCGGGTTTCTCGATTGTCACCGGAAAGAACTTCACAGTAAATCAATCAATCGCGTCGGGTTCGAGCGCCAGCTTCACGCTCCAGTTCAACGCGACTTCTGCCGGGACTTCGAGCGGCACAGTCACGATTGGAAACAACGCTTCGACCGGTAGTCCGTTTACGTTCACCGTGACAGGAATGGCGAAGTCACCGAAAATTGCGGTCCAGCAGGGGACGGCGACCCTGGCCAACGGGACAGGAACGGTCGACCTGGGAAGCACGATTGTCGGGACACCGGTCACACAAGTCATAACGGTGTCGAATTCCGGCAACATCCCGCTAACTTTGACATCCGTGTCAGTTCCGTCAGGTTTCTCGATCATCGCGGGGATCAACTTCTCGGCCGGTCAATCGATCGCCCCAGGATCAAGCGCCAGTTTCACTCTGCAGCTTGACGCAAAAGCAACAGGATCACCGTCAGGAATCGTGACGATTGGTGACAACGACGGGACCGGCAACCCGTTTACGTTTAACGTCACGGGAACGGTGACAGCTCCGAAGATTCTGGTGCAACAGGGATCCACAACACTCACAAACGGTCAGTCAACGGTCAATTTGGGAAGCACATCCCAGAACAGCCCAACAACGACGATCATCACTGTGACGAACAACGGCACCGCGCCGCTCGTCGTGCAACCCGTGACAGCGCCGGCCGGATTTTCCGTTGTCTCTGGGACGAACTTCACCCTGAATCAATCGATCGCCGTCGGGTCCAGCGCCAGTTTCACTTTGCAGCTCGACGCCACGGTGACCGGCGCATCCAACGGAGTCGTGGTGATTGCTGACAGCGACACGACGGCCAGTTCGTTTTCGTTCAACGTCATCGGGGTTGTTACAGCGGTAGGAGTGACCAACCCTGTGCTCGTGGTCCAGCAGGGTGCAAGCACTCTGAAGAATGGGGCCGATACGATTAACATCAATAGCGATCCGGTCGGATCAGCAGGTTCACAGGTCATCACACTGACGAATCAGGGGAACGCACCACTTGTCCTGCAGTCCATATCGGCCCCCGCCGGGTTCAGCGTCATCAACTTTTCGGCAAACGAATCTGTTGCGGCGGGTGCCAGTGCCAGTTTGACATTGCAGCTCAACGCCAAAGTCGCAGGAACGCCGACAGGGCTGGTCACCATCCAGGACAATGACCCGACGGCCAGTTCGTTTACGTTCAATGTTGTTGCCAATCATCGACCGACCGCAATCGTGCCGAGCAACAATCTGGTGGCCACGAATCAGGCCAGTACGACGTTGGTGGGTGGCCTGAAAACCACCGACCCCGATTCGAATGCCGTTCGGCAGACTTTCAATTACTTAGTCGCCAGCCCGACGTTTTTGAACGGGCCGACCGCTGTCCCCGTTTTTTCTGTCGACGGACAGGGGAATCTCATGCTGGCGGCAGCAGCGCCGGTGGGAGTCTACAAAAATGTCCCCATTACGACGACCGATCAGGGGGGACTATCCCTGACCCAGAATTTCACGCTCTACGTGACAGGGACCAGCACGATTGGTATTGCTGCGTCAGTGTCAGTTGCCAGCGGTACGCCAGGGGGTTTCGCGATCGCGAAATTGCCGACGTCCAATAACACGGCCCAGAACTCCTCAGGTAATTCGCACGCCCAACTCGCCGCAGCGAGTGCCAGTTCCCTCTCCCTCAGCGGATTCGGCAATTCGATGGTTTCAGCCTTCGACAACACCAGTCAGAATTCGACCACCAATTTCAATGTGATCAGTAATCAACTTGGTGTCGGTGGAGATAATGCGGACTTCCAGATTGACAGCAGCGGCCAGTTACAAACCGCGATCACGCTCGATGCATCCGTTAAGCGAAGCTATCACATTACGATCATCAGCACGAACACAATCACCGGGGTGTCAAACACTTACCCATGTACCGTCACGGTTGTGCCTGTGTTGAAAAACACGAATGTGGTCACGCCGGCAACATTCACATTACTGGAAAGGAGTGCGAACGGGACCAGGGTGGGGACGGTCATCGCGAATGGAGTCGACAAGCAGCCGCTGACCTATGCGATTACGGGGGGCAATATCAATGGTGCCTTTGCGATCAACAGTAGGACCGGTCAGATTACCGTCGCGAACTCGTCCGCTCTATTGAGGGCAACCAATCCGACGTTTGCACTCACGGTCCAGGCGACCGACAGCGCTTCGTCAGGCTCCGCCACAATTGCGATAAATCTGGTGACGCCGGCGACGATGACTCTCTCAAACAACAGCATTCTTGAGACCGCCTCACGAGGTACGATCATTGGCCAGTTCGCCACCACACAACCGGGCAGCAGCAATACCTATCAATATTCGCTGGTCCCTGGCAAAGCCGACAATTCCCGTTTCAAGATCGACACCAACGGTAATCTGACAGTGAATACGGGCCTCAACGCCGCGCTCAAAAACAGCTACACAATCGTTGTGACCAGCACGGACCAGAATCAGCAGTCGATCACCCAAACGTTTCAGATCACGATTCTTGGTCGGTCGAACATCAAACTTTCGAACAATAGTATCGCGAAAGGCTCAAGTATCGGCACTGTCATCGGACAGCTCACGACAACGGACGCCGGAACCGGAAACGCGTGGACCTACTCGCTTCCATCGAACAGATTGAATAACGCGGACTTAACGATCGACGCCAACGGCAATCTGATTTTGAATACCAACCTCAGTCTCGATCGCCGCAGGGTGTTACGTGTCGACGTCGTCGTCACCGATCAGCGAGGGTTATCGCTTAACAAGTTATTTGCGGTGATCCTGAAGTAAGAGGGGCAACCCAAACAACAACGAAACCCCACCCCCCCTGCGGGGGTGGTCACCGGGCCTTTGCCCTAGCGCGAATGAATTGTTAGCCCGAAGCGCAATCCGGGATCTTCTCTTCGTTTTCACAGGAATGTGGTCCCTCGCTTGCGCATCCGGCTGAAGTTTCAGGGTATTTTTTGAATTCGCATGGAACCGTTTCAATGAACGTTCGCGCGGGCTAGGGCAAAGGCCCGTTAACCACCGCTGCGGGGGCGGTGGGGTTTTGTTGAGAGGCCTGCGGCGCGGACTGATTCACTGCGAATTATTCATCGGCGCCAAACTGCAGGTCGTAATGGTTCTGCAGCCGGTCGACCATTTCTAACTGACCCGAAAAGGCCGACCTTTTTCGTTCGATCATCAGGATTAGTTCCCTGAGTTTGGGATATTGCGCTTTAAGATCACCAACTAATCGACTTTCAACGGGGCGACTCACAAGACTATTCCAGTTTGCAATCAGCACGCCGATGTGTGGAGCTTTGGACCAGATGGAATCCGTCGCGATCGATTTCTGTTCGAGATCGAGTAGCAAGAGATGTGCTCCGAAGGTTTTGTTCAACTGAGATTCCAATAATCTGCCTGAGAGCATTTCATTGAGTTCTGCAGTTCGATTGGGAGGCAACTTTTCGGTTTGAAAATGAAATTCATCGGGACGCAGGTTGATCTGTCCCCCATACAGAACGGCGACGATGGTGTTGCTGCCCGATTCCGGAAACGCCTTCAGTCTGCTCATCATTTTTCGGTGAAGCAGGCTGATTTGTCCTTGAACGTAGGGGACGTTTTCGTTCATGGCGTTCAAGATGTAGATTTCCGAGAAATGTTCGGACTTCCAGACCCCAGGTTGAATCATCCGGGTGGCGTTCAAGTATTGCCTGGCCTTTTGCTCCAGGAGTTTTCCATCCCCCGTTCCCAGCAGCAGCAGGAACAGGGTCTGACCACGAACCGGGTTTTCGCAATCAACGATCATCGACCCCGTATGACCTAACTCTGACGGCTGCGGGCCTTCCTTTCCGATGATCTTCGTCTGGATCAGATTTTTCTCGCGGTGGTTAAGGGGCACATTCGCGGCGAAGGTCGCTGCTTTTGGATTCTTCAAGTCAATCTGAACCGGAACCGTCGGAAGCTTGAACGAATTGACCCAGATCTCCGCAGACAATGGCCCCTTGTCCTTGAGCGACTCTCTGGCCGAAACTCGGAATTCCGTCGGCATCATACTTTTCGGGACGCTGTTGCGAAGCTGCAGTTCCTTCTGGTTTGTTTTCCAGTCGAGTTTGAAATCCGGATTCTGGCCATCAATTTTGACGACATCGATTACAACCGGCGGAGCGACGTACGAGATCCGGAGGACCTGTTTCTCGCTCATGCCACTTTTACTGTACGCCCTCATGCTGACCGTGTTCACCCCTTCGGCCAGCGTGACCGATGTCTTCATCGGCTGATCATCGCCCGGGTGTTCGGCAATGGGTCTGGTTTGATCCACCTTGCCATTATCGCACTGGACATCGATTCGGACCTCTGCGGGGGCGGTTGACTTCACCTTGAATTCGATCTCGACGATCGAATCAACACTGACGATCGTTTCGCCACTGAGTAATTCCAGCACAGGCGGAGATGCGATCTGGCCCACATGCACCATATGAACGGCAGGCTCGATAGAACGACCATCATCGTTGGTCGCGATGACGGTTAGCTGGTGGTTCCCCGTGTTCAGAGACAATTCACCGGTGAAGTTTAATGACCAGTGTCCAGGATTGTCCTGATCGTGAAAGACTTTCAGCTTTTTTCGTTGTTCGCCCACCGTGAGGAGGGCACTTCGTACGGGGATTTCGGATTCCGCATCGCAGATCAGCGTAAAGTTCTGACCGGCGAGTACCTGATCCGCCGCCTGAGGTTTGGCGAGTACCGGAGGTCGTCGGAAAACGACTTTCACCGGCTGGCTTTTTTGTGATGCTCCCGGGACATCCAGTTGCAATTCGACGATTGAAGTTCCGTCAGCCAGCTCAAGACTGGTCGTGAATTCGGATTGACCGGGACGAATCGTTAACGGCCTGCCTGGTCGATCATTGATGATTAATGTGCCAGTGCAACTCTGGTCAAGGTTCCCTTCGAACAAGGCTTTCAACGTCAGTCGCTGATTATCATAACCTGAATAATAGACGTATGGTTCCCGTGGAATATCCGCTGGCAATTGACGCAGCGGTGCACCCGGTTCGATTTTCAGTGACGAAATCGAGGGAATCAAAGCTGCCATATGGGTTTGTTGATTTTACTAAGAATCGACGTTTGCGCGTACCTTGAGCGGTTCCGCCGCGAGCACGGAAAAAGTTGGGGCTAAAAGCCCTGTGACGAAAACAGCGAGAGTGTCATCTCTGTCGTATTTA
>CAIVEI010000079.1 GCA_903904835.1 uncultured Schlesneria sp.
CAAGCTGCCGAATGCCGCGCTGACAACATCAATTTGACCGCCATAGGAAATGCTCATGCAAACAGTTTGCATGGTCTTGGCAAAATGCGCAAGCCTAATTTGATGAGTATTTTAAAGGGTGCGGAAAATGGGGTTAAATGATTAGCGCGAACAACATGCCAGAGGCCGATGTCCAGAGGCTGGTGTGGATTCGCATTTCTTCGTCTGAGTCAACTGCAAGGATGCCATCTCACGATCAAGCACTTCCTGGTAGTAGGCAAGTCTCCTTGCCGCGTCATCCAATGAACCACCAAACGAACGCTCTTCTTCCAGATAGATCAGCGGTACAGCAAACTCAACAATCTTCATCTTTTGTGCGGCGGCCTGCACCCAAAGCTGCAGGGGCATGGCGTAACCCAGTTCGGTAATTCGCAGTCTGGCAAGTGAATCAACACGATAGGCCTTGAAACCGCAGAACGCATCGGTCAGTCCCAGGCAAAACTGGTGATTCAACCATTCGGTGATTTGAAGGTTGATTCGGCGTCGTTCAATGGGAGGCTCGCTGGCACCATCAAATATCTTCAAATAACGGCTACCCGAGACGATGTCGGCAGGGGCGTCTTCTTGATCGAAAACTTTTGCGGCCATCTGGGGAATCAATGCCGGTTGATGCTGACCATCGCAATCAATCGTCACCAACACGTCGTACTGACCGGACAGGGCATACGTAAATGCCGTTCTGAGACCTGCGCCGTAACCCTGGTTCTGCTGGTGCCGCACGACGTGCACGTCGCGCATCGATTTCAGCAGCTCTGGGGTTTTATCGGATGAACCATCGTCGACAACGAGGATCTCTTTTGAGTATTTACGGACCTCAGTGATCACATCGATCACGTGACGTTCTTCATTGAACACAGGTAATGCCGTCAAAACTCGCAGGGACATAAGCGACTCCCGCTATAAAAAACTGAGCCTCCGTAACAGCATCCCTGCACGCCGGGCCATGATTCTAGACCGTCAACGCGAAGAGTCAAACCGATCGCCAGTTCCAAAAACCGTCCGGCTGCGGTGACCCACAATATCGGCGGTTTAAGACTTGCAATTCTCAAAACCGGCAGAACCCAGAAATTTCGTTGTCATCGTCACAAGAACCTGCAATACGGATTTTGCAGTCATACCGTACAGTGCGTCGTAAAATCAGGCTCGAGCCTGCACTCGATTTCATGCTTCAAGAGACAACTTGTGACTGAAGCAGGTCTCTGTTTTGCTTTGATCCAAACCAGCCCGTCAAGAACGTCTCCAGAAGCAACATGGCGATCACAGCCACGAGAATCAACTGCCACAACTTTTGCGATTGTTCCAGCTCGACGAGTTGTAGTTGACGCTGCCGTTGGCGTTGACGCTGCGGATCGTCCGGTCTTTCGCGTCCTTTCATTTTCAATCCAAAACTTTCCAGTTGTTCCATTGTCAGTGGATTCGTTCGGCTTTCGTCGGCCGCGAGATTCACGGCGATCTGTTCCGTTCGACCAGGAACGCTTAACTGGTAGAGACCTGGCGTCGATGTTGCCTGGAATGGCGCATCGGTCGGTAACGACGATAACTCGGTTCCATCCGGAAGGCGGGCCGTTCCCGTCGCCGAAGTTTCGGCTCGCGACGTGGCAGGCCACGTTAGCGCGCTGCCTACGACCTGTCCTTCTGATCTTGGGGTGAGTTTTGTCGAGTGTTCCAGCAGGCGAAACATCAGCATCGGGAATTTTGAACTGCGAGCAAATTGGCTATCAGCCGGTTGCCAGCCAGCCGCGAAGACGATGACATTTCCCCGTTGACTCGAAAATTCGACAATCGCAGGATCGCCATCATCGAAACGGGCCAGCACACGGTCTGCGTCCTCGGTCAAGCCGGCGGCAGTTTTTTCCGATTTCGAATCGACGATGTTCAATCCTTCCAGTTTTCGATGTTTCCAGAATCGGACGCCTGTGAAGTCGCTGAATTGAGATTCTGCAAATGGAGCAAACACCGGATCATCAAAATCGATTTCGCCGAGCATCGCATACTTGGAAACCGTGGCTTCACTCACCGAGATTCCTTCGCGTCCACATAAGGCCAGACTCGCCGCAGTTGCTTCCGGTGTTGCCGATGCGATCAACACTGTTCCGCCGTTCGACAGATGATTACGAACGATCGGCTGCACAGACTCGTCGGGCGCGGTCAACACAATCAACGATGGTTGGGAATCTGCCGAAGCGATGTTCGCCTGGCCGGGTTCACGCAACTCGATTTTGAATCGATGTGAAGCAGCAAAAAGTCTGTCGAGATAAAAGCGTGCTCCATCGGTATCGTTCGCCGATTCAGGTCCACAATAAATGACCAAGCGTGTTTCGGGAACACTTTCGGCAACGTAAACCCGATTATCAAAGTCGTGGTCGTCACCTGTCAGCCGCAGGACTGAAGATACCAGCCCGGCGGGAAGTTTGGGCGGAAGCAGGATGCGGCTTTGACCCGGTGGAACGTAAACAGAAACTTCGGGAGAATCATCCAGGCCCCATTTCAAACTAAACTTTTCTTTGACGGAGTCGACAGAGTTTGTCACGCGGACTCGCAAAACCTGATCTGCCGATTCCGGGTTTCGCTCAACAACCTGCAATCCCGCATTCGAGGGTGAAGTCGGGTGGGCAAGGATCAGTTCTACCGGCAAATCGTCAGGCCACTCATAACCTTGCAAAGCAACCGTTTCGGAGCCGCTTTGCAAATCACTTGCCAGCCAGATTCGCTGAAGAGCCGGCTTGGCTCGTTCCGTCTGAACTTCCTGTAACGAAGTCGCCGTCCTGATCAGTGCTTCGCCCAATTGAGTCGATTCCCATGTCGGCTTCAAATCGCTCAGTCGAGCCCTGACTAATTCTCGCCCGGCCGAAGCTTCCATTGACTTGAGTTCTTTGAAGTCAGCGACAGGAACAAACGTCCGGTCGAATCGATAGAGTGCGACTTTTGTCTGTGGCGGCAACTTTGCCATGCGCTCATCCAATTGTCGGATCAGATCGGTCCAGACACCCTCTCGTCGCATGCTGGCGCTGGTATCAACCAGAATCGCCAGCAATTGTTCGTTCGTCGCCTCGTCAGGTTCGGTCACTGTCGCCCGCCAAAGCGGTCTCGTAAATGCGAACGCCAGCAATCCGAGCGCCGCCGCGCGAAGCAACATCAGCAACCAATGCTCGATTCGACTGCGGCTGGTGATCCGGGGTGGCGAAGGTGTCAGAAACATCAACGTTGAAAATCGTCGTTCACCACGTGGCATTCTCCGCCACATGTGAAACAGAACAGGTCCAGCGGCAGCCAGTGCACCCAGCCAATACAGTGAATAGAGCCAAGTCATAAAATATCCGAAGTCCGAAGACGATCATCAAACAGGAATGTTTTGCGTTCAGCAGCATACCCGACAGGCATACGCGATCCCAATCGTCACGGCCTGAGATTTCTTTCAACGTTACCCGGCAATCGGTATTTGGTTATCGTTCACACTTTCGCTGCATAACAACAACCTGGAACACGCGCCGGCCTTGCCGTCAAAATCTTCCTCTTTTCAGTGCACTCTCAGACGAGATCAAAAATGCGACTTGGTTATAACACCAACGGGACGACCGGACATCGCTGGGATCAGGCGATTGAGCTCATGGCCGAAATCGGCTATCGATCAGTCGCGATCACGGTTGACCATCATTGTCTCGATCCGTTTGCGACAAACCTTGCTGGCGAATTGAGTCGCATGCGACGGGTTTTAGAGCGTTTCGAAATGACAAGCGTCATCGAAACCGGTGCCCGTTTTCTGCTTGATCCTCGACGAAAACATGAACCAACTCTGGTGAGTCCCACAGCAGAAGCCCGGACCGTACGTGTCGACTTTCTCAAACGCTGTGTCACAATCGCCAGGGAACTCAATTCACAAGCCGTTTCGTTCTGGAGCGGGATTGTCCGCGACAACGCCGAACCAGCGGAAGCATACCGTCGACTGGCCGATGGCTGCCGTGAAGTTCTCGATGACGCAGAACCTTCTGGCATCCGCCTGGCCTTCGAACCAGAACCAGGAATGCTGGTCCAGACGTTTGACGACTACGAGCATTTACTCTCGCTGGTCGACGGACCTGGTTTCGGACTCACTGTCGATATTGGCCACGTGCACTGCCTCGAGCCGCTACCGATTTCGAACTATCTCGAAACATGGCATGATCGAATTTTCACGATCCACATCGAAGACATGAAACGAGGTATCCACGACCACCTGCGATTCGGCGAGGGAACAATCGAGTTCGAACCAGTGTTTAAGACTCTCAAATCTCTCAACTACGCAGGAAGTCTAAACGTGGAACTGAGCCGCCACAGTCATATGGCCCCCGAAGTGATGCAGGAATCGTTTGATTTTCTAAGTGGGCTTGTAGGCTGATGCGAACGAAGAGGGGGTCGGGCGTTCAAGTTTGAATACCCTCCCCCCTCATTGCTCCCGATCAACGCGCGAACGGTAATCTTATTCTAAACCCGTCGTCCGACGCGCACTAACCGGCTGTGCCGGGTCAATTTTGAAATTTGAACGCCCGACCACAGAACATAACGCCATCATCAGTGGACACGATTTCAAAATCGGGGCACCCTGTCGATATCGCTCCAGCAGTTGATGGGATCGTTGAGCCAACATGCGCCGGACCTCCCGACGTTTGCCCTTCTCCCGGGGGATGATCATGTTGTCGTATCCGGTCGTCTGATGACGCATCCAGGCGATGACGGCAGCCTCCGCCCGCTGTTCGACCGGAATCCGCTTCGTGCGGGCGACTGTGCCGCTTCCGACGGGAGTGGCATGTTCGGTCACTGCTTTGGCAAGTCGGTTGGCGAGATCGGCATGTGTTTCGTGAAATGCCAGGAACGTAACGACCGCCCCCAGGAAATCTTCGACGTACTCGGCCTGAACCTTTTCGCGGCGTCGGCCATCGGCCTCTTTCTTCCTGGCAAAACTTTCAGTGGATCGTTCGGCTTCGAGATCAGCACGAATCGACTCGATGGTTGCTGCCGAGGTCCAGACGCCGCGCGAGAAAACCTTGCGGCCCTTCTTTTCGGCCACGACCCAATGATCCCCGGCAGCCTTCACTCGACGAGTCAGTGCCGCGTCGCCAGGAGGCAACAGGACCCAGCCTTCCGGTGCTGTCAGTACTTTTCCATCGGCGGCTCGCACGGTGTTCGGAGAAGGGCCGGGTGTAAACGTATCGCTCATCATCATTACGACTTTCGGTGTCGACAGTATGAATTCGACTCTTTGACAGAAACCTTGTTCTCCAAATCGACATTATTCAAACTGCTTTTCTTTCCCCAGCCGAAAATTCGTTCGAACAGTGGCAACAGCGGATTGTTTTCAAGGCTTTTCTGAAAATAGACTTCGTGTTCCTTTTCTTTCATCCCCATTTCGTACAACTCGTCATCATGGTCCGTAATCCCGACTTCGTGGAAATATCTCATCATGATGAAATACTCGCAGACATTGCCACTTTCCAGTCGTCCGGCGAAGTAGTAAGGCATGAACCAGCCAATCACGTAACAACTGAACGAGATGGTTCTACCGATGATATGATATTTGATTTCGTTGTAACGTGACGGAGGAATTTCATATTGCTGCATGATGGCGAGCACCGTTTCCCGATGTCGCCATTCGTCCAGTTCGATTTGCCTGATCGCGGCTTTCTGATCTGGATTCTTCACCGAACCGGCATGGCCGATGTAAGCAAAGGCTGCAGCCTTCTCAGCAGAGTAGGCGAGCTGAAGCAACCTGACGAGTTTCGGATGACACAGGTTCAACGCTCAGCCTTTATTGTTTTTCAGTTTCTGGAGTTGCATCCGATTCGCCTGGCTGATCCGAGTGCGCAAATCCATCGCAGCGAATCATCGGCTGTGGCGGATACTTGGGATAGTTGTTCAGGCCGGTGGATAATTCACACAGCAGGAAGCGCGACCGTGCCGTGCGGACCTCTCGTCCGTTGCGGCATGTTTCGCACATCGACATTAATGGCCAGCTTGTCATTCTAATTACTTCAATACCTCTATCATCTTCCAACCGTTTTAACGTCTGAATACGATCAGAGATCTGACAGGTTTCGGCAAGTCACGTTCATCAAATGAATGTCACGTAAAAAGGAAGTGACAAAATGAAAATCGGGTTGCAAGCATGGGGAAGTGAAGGAGACATCCAACCCTTCACGGCACTTGCGGCAGGACTCGTTAAGGCCGGTCATACGGTGACCCTGGTTGTCACGGACAATATCGGCAGGGATTACAGCGAACTTGCAAAGCGATTCGGCTACCAACTTGTGTCGGTCACTAATCCCGAAATCCCCTCAGCCGAAGCGGCGGATAAGGTCTGGCGACAGATCATCGAACTTGGCAATCCGATCAAACAGGCCGAACTCGTGATGAAATACGGGTTCGATCCTGTTGTCGGACCGATGTACGCCGCTGCCGTGAAGCTGTGTGAAGAAAACGAAGTTGTCGTCGGACATTTCTTTGTCTACCCGTTGCGCGTGGCTGCCGAGAAATCTGGCGTACCGTTGGTCACGGTCAATATCGTTCACAATTGCATCCCTTCGAAGTGGATTCGCCCCCCTGGAATCCCGGACATTGGGCGCTGGTCCTATGGCCTTGGCTGGAGACTGGTGCGGATGATGGTCAACCGGATTTTTCTTCCGCGAGTGAATTCGCTTCGTACTCGTGAAGGACTTCCGCCAGACATGGACGTTATGACTCAAACGTGGGCCTCCGACCGACTCAATCTCGTCGCCGTCAGCCCTCAAATCTGCCAGGCGCCGCCAGACTGGGATTCGCGGCATCACGTCTGTGGTTTTCTCAATCCGCCGGCGAATTTGATCACCGACGACTTACCGGTTGGTTTAAACGATTTTCTGACGGCAGGAAGTCCGCCGATTTACATGACGTTTGGAAGCATGCTGATCAATAATCAGGACTATCTTTCGGAAGTGGCAGAGATCTGGGAACAGGCTGTTCGGCGTGCAGGTTGCCGCGCGATCCTTCAATTACCCTGGGGCGATTTTCCCTCAATATCTGCAAACCCGCATCTCTTTCTTGTGCGCCGTTCACCTTACAAAAAAGTTTTTCCCCGCTGTGCGATGGTGATTCATCATGGAGGAGCGGGAACAACACAGTCCACACTGCTCGCGGGCCGACCGTCGATCATCGTTGCGCATGTGTCAGACCAATTCTTCTGGGGAAGCGAACTCGAACGATTGGGGGTTGGTGGTAAAACCCTTCAACGCAAAGGACTGACTTCCAGGCAACTTGCCAATGGCATCCTTGATGTTCTTCGTCGCCAGGAAATGGAACAACGTGCCGTAATCATTGGGAAAAAGATGAGCAGTGAAGACGGTGTTGCAGCCGCGATTCAGTTGATCGAAAACACGTTCCATGGTTGAATCTCTCGCGCCTGATTCGCTCGCTTTACGACAATAGACTTCCTTCAGGGACAGCGATTTGTTCCGTACGATCTCAACCGAAGCGAAGGAATAAATCTTGAGTGATCAAGCTGCTCCCGTCACTTCATCTGAACGGATCGCTTCGATTGACGTTCTTCGAGGTTTTGCCCTGTGTGGCATCTTGACGATGAACATCCTCTCGCTGGGACTTCCTGGCACAGCACGCCTCAATCCGAACGTCGCTGGTGGCTTTACAGGAATGAACTACATGGCCTGGCTCGTCGGTTATTTTTTGTTTGATGAGAAGATGATCACGATCTTTTCAATGCTGTTCGGTGCGGGTCTTGTTTTGATGACGGATCGAACAACTCAACATGGAAAGTCGTCCACGAATCTCTACTTTCGGCGGGTCGGCATCCTTCTCGTGATCGGCCTGATTCACGACTATCTGATCTGGGACGGCGACATCCTCGTCTCGTATGCCCTCTGTGGAATACTGGTTTACCCTTTGCGAAAACTCTCGCCTCGAACTCTCGTGGTCGTTGGCATGCTTTTTACGCTCCCGTCTGTCCCGCTGACGGCTGCGGTCGCCGGGCTGTTTCGATCTACGGGGCCTTTGACCGAGTTCCGCTCTACGGCATCGTCGCAGCCGTCTGGTCTTTGCAACTCTGGTACAGCCCGCTGTGGCTGAAATATTTTCGTTTCGGTCCGGTCGAATTGCTATGGCGGTCAATGACGTACGGAACCATTCAAACGATGATGAGGACTCCATGGAACACATTACTCCCGCCACGCTGAGCGACGTTCCGCAGTTGGTCGAACTGCTGAACTTGTTGTTCACACAAGAAGCCGATTTCACTCCCAACCGAGAGAAACAGGAACGAGGGTTAAGACTCATCATCGAGTCGGCTCACGTCGGCATCATTCTCGCCGCACGAGACGGCGATCAGGTTGTCGGAATGGTCAGCCTGTTATTCTCGATCAGTACTGCCGAAGGTGGTCCCGTCTGCTGGTTGGAAGATATGGTCGTTCGCCCCGACCGGCGCGGCGGTGGACTTGGTTCTCGGTTATTGCAGAGCGCTATCGACTATGCGCGCTCTCACAGCATCTCCCGCATCACTCTGTTGACAGACAAGCTGAATGCCGGAGCAATCCGGTTCTATGGTCGTCACGGGTTTACCGAGTCTGAAATGACGGCGATGCGGTTGATGACTGGTTCTTGATGCGGCAGTCAGCTCTTCAATTGCATCGTCTCATCGTATTCTTCAAGGGATGGGAAATGAATCGTCTCAGAGGTACGCCAGTTACGGAGTCGTTCGGCATACGCTCGCAGGTATTCTTCTCTTTGTTCCTGTGAGCTCCTTGCGACTGACCAGGCGACGAACGGTGGTAACACATCGAAGCCCAGAAAATAAAACATCCCGTGCTGAATCGGGAACAGCAGCGAGTCCATTTCGCCGTTTAGTCCCGTTGGACTGTAGATGGTCGGCCCACCTCCCGTCGTCAAGCTGACCATCGCCCGTTTGCGTTTGAAGACGCCGTTTGAGTACCACCGACCACCTCCATATGTCAGGCCCACAGCGAAGACTCGATCAACCCAACCCTTCATGATCGCCGGCAGACCGAACCACCAGAGCGGGAATTGAAAGATCAGCAAGTCTGCCCGAAGCAGCTTCTCTTGCTCGGCTGCAACATCGGCCGCGAACGTTTTGGCTTCGCTCGCCTTCGTCTGCTCGACGCCGTATTTGAAATAGTCAGGATCAGTCAGCGTCGTGAAATCATGTTTCCCGCCAACCGGATTGAACCGCATCACATAGAGGTCAGACACTTCGACCGTATGACCCGTTTCCCGAAGGACTCGAACCGCCGTATCCCGCATGGCTCCGTTGAATGATTTGGGTTCTTCATGAGCATAAACAATCAGCACGTTCATCGGACAAACTCCGCTTTTCAGATTGAGGGAGAAGCAAACAGTGACTCAAATCCGGTGAATGGTGTCAGCGGCAGGATTTCAACGCTCAGCAGGCCATGCTCGACCATCGGCAACTTCTTGACGTGCTCATGGGCCTCTTGTTCATCGACCGTTTCGAGTAAGAGAACAGCACCGACTGGACCCTTGATGTAATGGGCTGACCGAAGGATGCCGGAGGTCACCATGTCCCATGCATGTGACGCTTCGGGCTTGATCAATGGCCCGAGTTTTTCCCGTGGTGCATCAGGCTTGACCTTGAGGATGGCGAGGAATTGCATTTGTCGTACTCCTTTTTGTGTCATGTCGGAACATACGGATCACTTACGAAAGGTAA
This sequence comes from uncultured Schlesneria sp., assembly GCA_903904835.1. Taxonomy (GTDB): domain Bacteria; phylum Planctomycetota; class Planctomycetia; order Planctomycetales; family Planctomycetaceae; genus Schlesneria. Next base: position 9,743 of record CAIVEI010000079.1, read on the forward strand.
TGACATTCCGTCGTCGGGATCGTAGAATCCAGCACTTCAATCAACAAGTACGCATTTTAATGTTAGGTACTTACATGAAAGTAAGTGATAAAGATTCAGCTTGCACCGATGAATTTTTCAACTGCCCGGTTGAAGCGACTCTGTCAGTGATCGGCGGCAAATGGAAAGTCGTTATTCTGTTCCACCTCTCGCACTCCGGCACCCACCGCTTCGCTGAATTGAGGCGGAAGATACCCGGCGTGAGCGAGCGAATGCTGACACAGCAACTTCGGGAACTCGAACATGACGGCATTGTACACCGCGAGGTTTATCCCGAGGTGCCGCCCAAAGTCGAGTATTCATTGACTGAATACGGCGAGACACTTGGACCGATCTGCAAAATCATGTGCGACTGGGGTAAGAAGCACATGAAGAAGATTAAGATGCGATCAGGCAAGTGATTGGGAGTTTGTTTGCCGGTACGATCCAATCTCGACAGCAGTCAAGCTTCAGAGCAAATCCTTTGACAAGGTCATATAATGGAAGTACGCCAGCCCCTGATTGTCAGCGACGAGCAAGGAGCATGGATTTCCTGGCTTGGTTCCCCCATTCGATATACCGCTCTGGGCTCTGACACGGGAGGCTCGTACGCCTTTTCGGTCGGTCGAGTACCCGTTGGAGTCGGTCCCAAGCCGCACCGCCATTCTTTCGAAGAGGCGTTCTTTGTCGTCCGAGGAGAACTGAGCTTTACAGCGGGAAACCAGACATTGATCCTCCCCGCGAATAGCTGTATCGCCATCGGTGCCGGGACGGCGCATTTCTTTAAGAACTCGGGTCAGGTCGAGGCAGAAATCATTACTCTCGTGGCTCCCGCTGGATTCGATGAATTCCAGGCTGATGTTGGTGGGAAACTGGACGGACCTGATTTACAGATTATATTCGATCCTCCTGGCTTCATGGCTCGCATGATGTCAGTCGCCCCCAAATACGGGATCGAACTGAATCCACCTGCGTCGGCTTTCGAGCAACCGCCGAATATCAAAGTTACCATGCCATCCGAGGGTCGTACGATTGCCGTCGTCGGCGACGTATACCGGTTCATGGCCGTCGGAGACGACACGAATGGAAAGTACGCGTTCTGGGAAGCCACCGTGCTTCCGGGCGGAGGTCCGCCACCCCACATCCACAGCCACGAGGAAGAAGGTTTTTATGTTCTTGACGGCGAGATCACGTTTCTGATCGGCGAGAAACAAATCGTGGCGACGCCGGGAACATTCGCCAACATGCCCGTCGGAACGCCACATTCATTCAAGAATGAGAGCGACAAACCGGTCCGGATGTTGATTGTGGTCGCCCCAGCAGGTTTAGAGCAGATGTTCTTCGAGGTGGGTGTCCCGCTTGACGACGGTGCCACCACGGCCTTGCCGCCGACAAAAGCTGAAATTGAAAAACTGTTGACTGTCGCCCTCGATTATGGAATTGAGATCAGGTTGCCGACGCATTGAAAGTTCATTGCTGCATTTTCCTTTGTTGGCGTTTTTTACAACCCGTTCAGGATCAAAACATGAATTCACGGCGAGCGTTTCTTCAAACTTCGCTTGGTGTCGTCGCGGGTGCAGCGGCTACAACAGGCAACCGCGGTATTGTGGCACAGGAAAACCCCAACGCCACCCCGCCCAAGGTCGTCCTCGGGAGCGAGGGGACCAAGGTCTGGGCAATGGGTGTGCTGGTCACGGTCAAAGTCAAAGCTGCCGATACCGGCGGCGCCTACTCCGTTTTTGAAGACTTCATTCCGCCTGGTGCAGGTCCGGTTCCCCACACGCACACCAAAGAAGACGAAACGATTTTCGTCCTCGAAGGTGAACTACGAGCATGGCTCGGTGGCAAACAGTATGACGTAAAGGCTGGCGATTTCGTCCATATGCCGTGCGGAGTTCAGCACTATTTCAAAAACATCAGCGATAAGCCGACCCGACTGCTGCTGTCTTACACTCCCGGCGGCTTCGAGCAATGGTTCCTGGACATTGGTACGCCTGTGTCCGGAACCAACGAGAAGCCACCAGAGATCAAGCCGGAAGACATCAAACGAGCTGTCGTCACCGCCGAGAAATACGGCGTGAAGTTCGAGAAAAAGTAGAACAGATAAGCGCCACATTTCCGCCGAATCGGCAGGATCGCTAAATTCTTTTGCCGACCCCTTGACGATAACAGACAGGTCTGTATACTTCAGGCATGGAACGCACGAAAGCTACTTCTGAAGTCCGCCAGCGAATCCTGGATACTGCCGACCGGCTGTTCTACCAGGACGGTATTCGGGCGGTTGGCATTGACCGGATCATCGCCGAGGCGGACGTCGCCAAGATGAGCCTCTACAAGCATTTTCCGTCCAAGGATGACCTGATCCTGGCCGTCCTGAAGTATCGGGAAGAGAAGCTTTTGGAGTTCTTCACCGATGGGATGGAACGGCACGGCAAGCGGGCGAAAGACAAACTGCGCGCCTTCTTCGCGGTGCTCAAAGACTTTTTCGAGAATCCCGGTTTCCGGGGATGTGCGTTTCAGAACGCGGCCGTGGAACTGGCCGACCCGGCCCATGCAGGGGCCCAGTTCGTAAAGGATCATAAGCGCCGGTTTCAGGAGTTTCTGGCCGGTCTGGTCGAGGAATCACTCGGCAAGGGGGCGGCAAAAATCGCGCCGGCTGTGGGGCTTCTCGTGGAAGGGGCCATTGTGACTGCGGTGATCCAGGGTTTGCCTGACGCCGTGGACGTGGCACGTGACGCCGCCTTGAAAATGGTGGCGGAAGCGAAAGTCGTGTAACTGTTCTCCTTTTTTGGCATCAAAAAGACAGACCTGTCTGTATTTTTAGTGAAAGTTGGAAGGCTGTGATCTGAAAAGACGAGCTACTTCGGCACGTCGGTTCGCAGTCCGATTTTGAAAATGAAGGAACAATGATCATGCAACGTATCCACTCCGTCGAGCCAGCAAAAGCTCAAGGTCGCACCAGGGAACTGTTGGAAACTGTCGAGAAGACGTTCGGGACGATCCCGAACGTGGCGACGGTGATGGCGAACTCGCCTGCGGTTCTCGACAGCTTTCTCGCCGTCAGTACGGCGATGGGCGGGGCGAAAATCGGCGGTAAGCTGTATCTCCAGATCAAGCTGGCGACCAGCGAAGCCAACACATGCGACTACTGTAACTCGATCCTCACGCATCTCGGCAAGCAAGGTGGGATTTCTGTCAGTGACATGCTCGACGGTCGCAAGGCCGCTTCTTCCGATCCCCGTACCGATGCTGCACTGAAGTTCGCCAGCAGCGTGCTGGAAAGCCGTGGCAAAGTCGGCGATGAAGAACTGCAAGCCGTTCGTCAGGCAGGTTTCGGAGATACCGAGATTGTGGAAATCGTCGCCAGCGTGGTGGTCGGTTGCTTCACGAATTTCCTGAACAACGTGGCCGACACAACGCTTGACATTCCGCAGGTTGAACCGCTCGAAGCCTGCTCGGTCCATAGTGATTGCGGTTGTCACTAACACCATCAATATCGTGCCAGAGGCCAGCGGATGTTTCGCTGGCCCCCGGATCAGTCGTCAGGAGTAAGCGATGCGACAGTTTCCCAGCGATGTCGCCTTCACGCCCGCCGTGAAAAGTATCCAGCAGGCCAAGGGATCACGGACAAGCTACGCCAGGGTCGAACAAGGCCGTGGCTGGCAAACTCAAGTAACGCCGGACCTCGCCGGGTTTCTGTCGGGGCTGGATATGTTTTATCTCGGTACGGCCAATGCCGAAGGCCAACCGTACATTCAGTACCGTGGGGGCAATCCGGGCTTCCTGAAAGTGCTGGACGAACAAACGCTTGCCTTCGCCGATTTTGGAGGTAACCGTCAATACATCACCCTGGGCAATCTTTCTGAGAACCCGAAGGTGTTTATTTTCCTGATGGACTATGCCAACTCCCAACGGGTCAAGCTGTGGGGGACTGCCAATGTCGTCGAGGATGACGCTGAACTGCTTGACCAACTTCGTGACCCGGATTATCCAGGCAAGGTCGAACGGGCGATCGTCTTCACGATCGAAGCCTGGGATATCAACTGTCCGCAACACATTCACAAACGTTACGCCCAGCGGCAGATCACTCCGCTGATTGCCGAATTGCAAAGCCGGATTGCCGAACTGGAAACAGAGCTTGCCGAAGCCCGCGCCAAAAGCGGTTCGGCATTGTGACCCACTTACTGACACATTTCCTTTCGATTGGTCACCGAGGGATGACCAGATCGACAAGCACTTCCCTCATCAGGAGAAACGACAATGACGATCGAATCTGTTCTGCAAAGTTACGAGAAGGCCCTTAACGCCAACGACGTTGACACCGTTCTAAAGCTCTACGGGAGCGATCCCGTGTTCATGCCTCAACACGCGCCGGCAATGGTGGGACGGGATGCGGTACGAGCCGCCTACGAACATGTCTTCAACACAATCAAGCTGGACATCAAGTTCACGACGTACGAGGTCGAAACACACGGTGACACGGCATGGGCCAGGACGAGTTCGGCTGGACGAACCCGCATTCTGGCTGCGGATGTTGAGGTCAACGAAGGCAACAACGAACTGTTCGTTTTCCGCAAAGAAAACGGTGACTGGAAAATACACCGCTACTTGTTCGCGACAAATCAGCCGCGCAACTGATGCCGACCCCGAAGCGCACCTCATTGAAGCGCTCCTTCAAAGCGGTTCACCATTTTGAGTAGTCCATGTTGGATGCTCTTTCTTAACCCTTTCACATTCGGAGAAAAACATGAATTCGTTCAACAACAAAGTGGCCGTCATCACGGGTGGCAACAGCGGCATCGGCCTGGCAACAGCCAGGGAACTTCACCGCCGAGGGGCAAAAGTCGTCATCAGTGGGCGAGACGAAAAATCACTTACCGAAGCGGCCGCAGCCATTGGTGGCGACACGTTGGCCGTCAAAGCCGATGTCTCCCGTCTCAGCGATCTGGACAATCTCTTCGCTCAAGTCCAGAAGCGGCACGGAAAAATCGACGTGCTGTTCGCGAATGCCGGTGTTGCCAAGTTTGCTCCGGTGAGCGAAGCGACCGAAGCGCATTTCGATGAGAACATGGATATCAACTTCAAGGGTGTCTTCTTCACAGTCCAGAAAGCGTTACCGCTGCTCCAGGACGGCGGAGCCGTGATCTTCAATACGTCGGTTGTGGACGAGAAGGGCTGGGCCGGGACAAGCGTCTACTCGGCAAGCAAGGCCGCATTGCGGTCGTTCACCCGGACGCTGGCGGCGGAACTGGTCGGTCGCAAGATTCGGGTCAACGCCGTGGCTCCCGGTCCGATCTCGACCCCGATCTACGGTCGAATGGGAATGCCTGCCGATGCCCTCGACCAGTTTGCCACCGGGATCAAGGACCAGGTACCGATGAAGCGGTTCGGCGAACCGGACGAGGTTGCCAAAGCGGTGGCGTTTCTGGCCTCGGACGAGGCGTCATACATCACAGGCGTCGAACTCAACGTCGATGGTGGATTGGGACAACTGTAAATCAGCATTCATTGGGGGGCGGGTCAGACCCGTCCCTTTTTTGTTTGTGAAGCCCGACGATGATGACAACTCATTTGAGCGCCTTTGTCATTGCCTGTTTCTACGCCAGCATCAGGAATCGACGATGAACGACCAGCGATCAAGCGGGAAAACATCAAACGCGCCGCCGAGAAATACGGCGCGAAGTTTGATGAGATGCTGGTCTGCCAAGCAACGTACTGATCGACTCATTCTTCCGGCTGATCTGACAGGGAACTCATGCCGCTCCAGAACCGAGTGACGCCGTTCTCAACGATTGACGCCGTTCCTCATCGTGGATTGTTCATGGGGAGCCGGTACTTCCTCGCGAGCGAAACGGGTGATTTGATCATCGCCAACCTCACCCCGAACGGGTACGAAGAACTCAGTCGCGCAAAGCTGCTGGAACCGACCGGCTTCGCATTCAATCGGGACGTCGTCTGGAGCCACCCCGCCTTCGCCAATCGTTGCGTCTTCGCCCGCAACGACAAGCAACTGACATGCGTCTCGCTGGCAAAGTCGAAATAGGGTAAAGGACACAGAGAATCTAAAAAATGCAGGGTAACTTAAGAGTCGATCATGACAGGTAAACAAACTGCTTGGCATCAGAAACAGAGAGCCCAATTTGGATGGTTTCCTTGAAACCATCCAAACTCCAACTCATTTGCCGATCGAAATCTCAAGAATCTTGATCCGAGACGCGAGTGTCGTTGGTTTTACACCCAACCGGGCGGCAGCTCCGTCCGGCCCATAGATCTTTCCGCCGGATGCTTTCAGTGCCAATCGAATGTTATTTGCTTCGAAACTGCGTACTTCAGCCTCCGTCAGAATTCGTTCGGATTCACCAGACGATTCCGTCGAGACCTTTCGCTTCGCTGTGTCGGAGGGGAGTTCCAGTCGCAGCCGTCCGTCGGTGGCACCGATCGACGCTCGCTCAAGGACATGTTGAAGCTCTCGAATATTGCCGGGCCAGCTGTACTGCTGAAGTGTTTGAACATTGGCAAGCGTCAATCTCGGTCTGCGTTGTCCCAACTTACGCGAAAGCCGTTCGAGAAACTGTTCGGCCAGTAAAGGGATGTCTTCGACGCGATTGCGTAGCGGCGGCAGTTCGATCGGAAAGACGCTCAGCCGGTAATACAAATCTTGTCGGAATCGCCCCGCTTCCGATTCTTCACGAAGTTTTCGATTGGTGGCAGCAAGAATGCGGACGTCCACTTTTCGAGTTGTTTCATCCCCCACTCGCTCAAGCTCACCTTCTTGCAGGACGCGCAATAATTTGGCTTGAAGATCCAGCGGGATCTCTCCAATCTCGTCGAGAAACAGTGTCCCTCCGTCGGCCAGTTCAAATCGACCCGCACGATCACGCAGGGCACTGGTAAACGCTCCTTTCGCATGCCCGAAGAACTCACTCTCGTAAAGTTCTCGTGGGATGGCAGCACAGTTGACCTTGATCAACGGACGGCTCGCACGTCGGCTGCGGCGGTGTAACTCACGAGCGACAAGCTCTTTTCCCGTGCCGCTTTCGCCCAGGATCAGAACCGACGAATCGGTTGGTGCCACCAGATCGATCTGCCGCGAAACCACTTGTAAAGCTGGGCTTTGTCCAACCAGTTCACCATACGATTCCGCTTGCTGAACTTCTTCTCGCAGGTACTCGTTTTCAAGCTCCAATCGCTTTTTTAGGAGTTCGATTTCGTTGAGTGCCCGGGCGTTCGCAATCGCAGCGGCGAGATGATCAGCAATCATTCGTAACCATTCAAAACCCGATTCACCAGGCGGCTCACGCGAGAACAACCCGAGCACTCCGAGCACTTGACCACGAAAGATGAGGGGATGACCGGCAAACGATGTGATCTTTTCATCACGCACCCATTCCGGGCGCGCGACCCAGGCGTGGTTTTCAGCGATTTCCGAGACTTCGAGTGACTTACCCGTTTTCGCGATCTGCCCGACTTTTCGGATGCCGATCGGAAACCGGCGGAAAGATCCGTCGAGACGGTCCCATCTGTCGGCCGAGGCGTTGAGAGATCGGCCAGAACTCGCCACCAGGTGCAGACAATGATCGCGTTGAAAACACTCTGTGGCGAATCGGCAACTGGTGCAATCGTCTGTAAGTGGAGGTTGCAGCAGCCACACCCGTACCAAAGCGACCGATGGCCCTTCACTCAGCCGCTGAGCCGCGAGCGTCAATATCTTGTCGACATCGAGCTGTTCCGCCAGCTCAAGCAACAGCCCCTTGGGATTCCGAGCGAACAGGTGCTGATCAGTGAGTGTTTGCATGGCCGAATTGTAACGAAAATTCGTTGTTAATCAACGAAAATTCGTGTTACAACGAAAAGTCGTTGTTCTTAATTTCGGCATGTAAATCCGCAAATACCTATTTATCAATGTGTTATGGATTCTCGTGTCGTTTGGCATGGAAGATGAATAAAGCACTCACGACAGCCACTGAAAAGTTCAGGTGGCGAAACGAAAAACCTGTTCTCTGAAAGGAACGAACCATGTCACGTATCAATCAAATTTCTCCAGAAACCGCGACCGGCAAAGCGAAGGAACTGTTGGATGCCGTCAAAAGCAAGCTAGGCCTTGTTCCAAATCTGACGCGAGCACTCGCAAACGCTCCCGCAGCCTTGGAAGCCTACCTTCAATTCAGCGGTTCGCTGGGGAAAGGAACGCTTTCTGCCAAGAACCGTGAACGAATCGCTCTCGTCGTCGCTCAAGAAAATCAATGCGACTATTGCCTCGCCGCTCATTCCACGATCGGCAAAATGGTGGGACTCACCGCCGATGAGATTCGGGACAGCCGCAAAGGGACATCCACCGATTCAAAATCTGACGTCCTGGTTCGATTCGCTCAAAAAGTGCTGGAGACCAAAGGGCGCGTGTCTGACGCCGACTTGCAATCCGTGCGTGAGGCGGGATTCGATGATGGAGCACTCGCCGAAGTTGTCGGCAATGTCGCGCTCAATATTTTTACGAATTACTTCAACCACGTCGCCGGTACCGACGTCGATTTTCCCGCCGCAGAAGTTCTCGTCTGAGAACAGTTGGCCCAGGACGCACCGTCCAAAACGCGGGGACGACCTACTGCGAATCTTCGCCGCATCGTCCCCCTTTGTCAGGAATCGATCATGACCGAAACATGTGTGCTGAAAACAACGACTCCAATCATCCTTCCGCCGTTTACCTTTGAAACGGCAACCGCCAAGGTTCGAGCGGCCGAAGACGCCTGGAATAGCCGTGACCCGGAACGAGTCGCCATGAGCTATTCCGTGAACAGTCAATGGCGAAATCGCGGCGAGTTCGTTCGAGGCCGGGAAGAAATCAAAGACCTGCTCCGCAGGAAGTGGAACCGCGAACGCGAGTACCGCCTGGTGAAGGAGCTTTGGGGCTTCCTGAAAAACCGGATGGCTGTGCGGTTCCAATATGAATGGCAGGATGATTCCGGTGATTGGCATCGGGCCTACGGGAACGAACTGTGGGAGTTCGACGACGATGGTTTAATGCGTCGGCGTGAGGCCAGCATTAACGACATTGCGATCGCAGAATCCGATCGCAAGTTCTTCTGGCCCGCTCCCGGTCCTCGGCCAGCGGACCATGAAGGGATCACTGATATCAAGTGACCCATGTTTAGATGACGGCTGCAACGTGTTATCGGCGCGGCTGACAAGAACGAGGACCACTCAACGGAGTTCAACAAACAGCGGGTGGTCAAACAAAGCACAGGACTGACGATTCAGTCAATTCAAAGAGAGGTCTCTTTTAAGACGGGCCAGTTCGGTACGTCGGATCACTTCTCAAACGCAAAAAGTATGGAAAGAAAAGAATCATGTCGACAACGACCCTTACGAGTACACCAAATCAATTAGCCAGTGGAACGGACCTCAAAGAAATCGGCCGGGCCGTGCTTTACGGAGGAATCGCGTCGGGTTTGCTCGATGCCACAGACGGCGTCATCGCTTTTTATCTGATGTACGGATTCAATCCGATTCAGGTGCTTCAATTCATCGCCAGCGGAGCGATCGGTTCCAAAGCCTTCGAAGGGGGGCTGGCAACTGCGGGATTGGGAATGTTCTATCACTTCGTGATTGCCTTCGCCGCAGCAGGCGTGTTTGCAGTCGCCGCATACTGGTTCCGAATATTCCGCGATCATTGGATCGTGACGGGATTAGTATTCGGAACATTGGTCTGGGCATTCATGAATTTGTATGTCGTTCCCAATTCTGCGGCGCAACCCCCTGCACTGACTCTTCCTGCCGTGTTGAACGGCATCATCGGTCACGCCCTCTTCGTAGGAGTCGCCATTTCCTACTTCACACAACATCTGCGCAGCCGGAACAATGTGTCAAACTGACATTTGATCGAGACACGAAGTCATCATTGATGTTGATGGTGACCAGCACAAACTTGTTCAACACGAAACCAATGATAGGAGAATTATAATGAGTACCAATCATGACATTGTTGCAGGATTTTACGCTGCCGTCCGTCAAGGAGATATTCCCCGGGCGACATCAGTGTTCGCCGAAAATTTGACGTGGGTCGAGCCACCGTTTCCAGGTCACGAAGGAGGAACGTTCCATGGTAAGGATAATATTCTGACCAATGTGTTGGGACCGTTCATCGCGACGTGGACCGACCTGAGCGTCACGCCGGAACGGATCACAGAAGCGGGCGATCAAGTGATCGTTCATGGAACCTACAAAGGGAAACATCACCAGACTGGTCGAGCGTTCGAATCGAGGTTGATCCACACGTGGACGCTGAAAGACGGTAAAGCTGTCCGCTTCGAGATGCTGGCGGATACCGTGCAATTCTTCCGCACCGTTCGTCCGAACAGCCCCGGAACGACTACCGTCAAAAACAAATCGATTACCGTGTCCGGCGTGAATATCGCTTACCGTGAGGCGGGTGCGGAAGGGGCTCCGGTACTGCTTCTGTTGCACGGTTTCCCGTCGTCATCGCACATGTTCCGCGACTTGATCCCCGCGCTCCAGGATAAGTTCCACATTTTCGCTCCCGATTACCCAGGCTTTGGCTTGAGCAGCATGCCTTCCACGAAGGAATTCGAGTACACATTCGACAACGTTGCGCACATCATGACCGACTGGATCGAAGCAGTCGGGCTTAAGAACTACGTCTTGTATCTGCAGGACTACGGTGCTCCGGTCGGTTTTCGCCTGGCAACCGCTCATCCCGAACGAGTTCAGGGTCTGGTGATCCAGAACGGCAATGCCTACGTAGAAGGGCTGAGCGAAAACCTGGCACCACTCAGTGCCTACATGTCCAACCCCACTCCAGAAACCGAAAAGCCCGTGCGAGCTCTTCTGGCACTCGAAACAACAAAGTGGCAATACACACATGGGACTCGTCATCCTGAGGAAATCGCTCCCGAATCATGGATTTACGATCAATATTTCCTCGACCGACCAGGCAACGACGAGATTCAACTCGCAATGTTCCGCGACTACAAATCAAATCCCCCGCTTTACCCCGAATGGCAATCCTATTTGCGAACGCACCAGCCATCGACACTGGTCGCCTGGGGCAAGAACGATCCCTTCTTTACCGAAGCGGGAGCCAAGGCGTTCCTTCGCGACGTCCCGCAAGCGAGTCTGCACTTGCTGGAGACAGGTCACTTCGCACTCGAAGAAGACTGTGCCGAGATTGCATCGCTGATCCGCAAGCAGTTCAGCCTGGCCTCGTGTCAAAGCTAAAGATGTCGATGCCACTGGATGAACATCTTCTGTCACCCAGTGCTCTTTCGTCGACAGAAGGGTGAGCGATTGCGTCTCCGCCAGATTTCTCGAAGTTTTTGCTTGACGACGACGATAGTTGTAGATACAAATAAAGCAGCGGTCGGGGAGCCGCATCAGTATGGACAAGCCTGCCACCAATATCGACACCATCGCCAAGACCTGTATTGCCGGTCGGCTGCGACTGATCAATCGGGTTGTGTCGAGTATTTACGATGATGCGCTGCGGCCGTTCGGATTGAAGATCAGCCAGGGGAATATTCTCATCTTCACGGGCAAACTGGGTATCGCCAGTCCTGTCCAGATTTGTGAGTATCTGCAACTTGATGCTTCGACGCTCAGCCGCAACGTGGAATTGATGCGCAAGAACGGCTGGTTGGAGGAGGTTCCCGGCGAGGATGCTCGCAGTCGTCCCTTCCGCCTGACGGAAGAAGGGAAACGACTGATCGAATCAGCGATCCCAGCCTGGGAGAAGGCTCAGGCGGAAGCTAAGGAGCTGCTGGGGGACGACTTCGTGTCGTCGCTCAACAAAGCGGCCAAAAGGGCCAGTGAGTCGAATCGTGCGTGACACCGAGTTTTTTTGGGCGAATACTTGCATATACAACACAAGAGATTGCGATGAAACTGACAGTACCGAAGACAAAGCCAGACCGCATGGAACCTGACAAGCTTGATGCGGCCTGGCTGAAGCAACTTGCCCTCGACCACGGGGCTGACGATGCCGGGTTGGTTCCGATTGGCGATCCGGGGCTGGATGACCAGCGGGCTGACATTTTGAAGTTCTACCCGAAGACCAAAGCGTTACTCGCCATCGTCTGTCGCATGAACCGCGAGCCGATCCGGAATCCGGCTCGTTCTGTGGCCAACCTGGAATTTCACTCGACCGGTGAAGACGTCGATCACGTGAGCCGAGCCGTTGTCAGTGCCCTTGAACAGCAAGGAATTGCGGCGATCAACTCGCCGATGGGTTTTCCAATGGAAACTGCCCGATTTCCGGAAAAGATGTGGGTCGTGTCTCATAAACCGGTGGCTGTTGCTGCTGGCCTTGGCATGATGGGCATCCATCGCAACGTCATCCATCCGAAGTTCGGCAATTTTATTTTGTTAGGGACAATTCTCATCGGCGCTGAAGTGTCCGAGTACGACCAGCCGATCGACTATAACCCCTGCTTATCCTGCAAACTCTGCGTGGCAGCGTGCCCCGTGGGCGCGATCTCGCCGGACGGCAAGTTTGACCTCGCTTCATGCTACACTCACAACTACCGCGAGTTTATGGGTGGCTTCGGCGATTGGGTGGAACGGGTTGCCGACGCGAAGAACGGCCTGGAACTGCGGAAGAAAGTCACTCGTCAAGAAACGGTTTCGACCTGGCAAAGTCTTGCCTTTGGTCCGAACTACAAGGCTGCATACTGCCTTTCCGTCTGTCCTGCGGGTGAAGATGTGATCGGGCCGTTCCAAGCCGACCGGAAGGAATTCCTGGACGAGATTGTGAAACCGCTATTGGATAAAGAAGAGACGGTCTACGTCGTCCCCAAATCCGACGCCGAGGATCACGTCAAAAAGCGCTTCCCGCACAAGAATGTGAAGCACGTTCGCGGCAGCCTTTTGCCGCGCACGATTAAAGGGTTCCTCAGCGGGATGCCGCATACGTTTCAACGAGGTCAGTCTGCGGGACTGAATGCCGTTTACCACCTGACGTTTACCGGCAAAGAACCTCATCTCGCCACGGTCGTCATTAAAGACAAGACAATCCAGGTGACCGATGGCCACGAGGGAAAAGCCGACCTTCAACTGACCGCCGACAGCGAGACGTGGCTCGGCTTTCTGGCGAAAGAACGAAGTCTATTGTGGGCGTTCCTGCGTCGCAAAATTCGGATCAAAGGTTCGCCGATGTTATTAGTCGCTTTTGGAAAGTGTTTCCCATCATGACAAACGAACGAAAACACCCGATCGATAACAGGATTCCACCACCAGTGGTTGTGCTTCTGATTGGCGTGGCAATGGCAGTGACTGCCTGGTTTACTCCCGCCATTCAGATTGAAAACAATGTGCGATTCGCTGTCGGGGGTATTGTACTCGTGATGGGAATTCTGATCGTGGTACGTGGAGCCAGAACATTCTGGAAGAATAAGACGACGATCAATCCTGTGGACATCGAACAGGCTTCGGCACTCGTCACCGACGGCATTTTTCGTTACAGCCGCAATCCCATGTACGTTGGGTTTACCGTTGTGCTAACGGGTTGGGCCATTTGCCTGGCTGCGCCATGGGCGTTTATCGGGCCGGTTGTCTTCGCCCTCTTCACAAACCGCTTTCAGATCATTCCGGAAGAACGAGTGATGCATGCCAAGTTCGGTCAGGCATACGACGAATACCGCGCAAACGTGCGGCGTTGGGTTTGAGATTACGTTCGGATATTGACTTTGTCCAAGCTTTCTATCGCCGATTAAAACGCTCAACGATTCGCCGAGATTACCGCGAAAGACAAGAGAATTTGCCACAGATGCACTCGGATTCACACTGATAAAAACAAAAGAGAAAAATACGGGGTTGAAGAGTTTTTTAACTCCGTTTCAGGAGATTTGTTCCTCTTTATCTGTGTGGTTCTGTGTGCATCCGTGGCTAAACTCTTTTGAATTTCATTGATGCGACTGTCGATATCACGGATCGATGGGCTAAAGACAAACTGATTGAATCAAGCTCCAGGATTGCTCGCCGAGTCGCTGCATGGAGTATTTGGCAGTATTTCCAGATCGGGTTTCACAAATCCGTCCCTTGCTGCCTGCGAGAACAGCGTCTCCTTACGATAGTAAATCAACAAGGGGCTCAAATTCCGGTCGAGAAGGTCCGGGTTCTGATTGCAAAAATCGACAAATGACACGCGGTCACCACTGCGCTGCATTCGGTGACTGATGAGAATCAGAAAGACCTGCGTGATTGTTTCGTGATAGGCCAGGGTCTTTTTCAATGAAGCGTTGTAACGCTTGATCCCCTGTCGCACGACCGGAATCGCCTCCGACAACGGCATCTTTTGCAGATAAAGCCACGCCATGCGAACGTGCGCCTCATGTGTCCATTGAACTTCGGGCAGTAAACAGCTCTCGAAAGCCTCGAGAAATTCCGTACCAGTCATCGGTTGTACTCAAGCGTGTGTTTCCCTCGTCAAATTCGTTCGGCGAATAATTGTGAAAACTACCGAAGTAAAAGGTCAAGCGGGGTAAGAAAGCGAATGGAGGCGGCGTCTAAGTTGGTGTACCGCAGCGACTGCCGCGAGCAATAGAAACGTCCACAAGCTTATTCACAGGAGTCTCATCATGTCTGTCGCAATGCAAAATGTCGAAACCAAGCCAATTCTCGTGTCGATCGCTCTGGAAGATCGTCTCGTTTCCCTGCTTCAAGCAGTGAGTACTCACTTCACCCGATACAGTCTGGTCCTGGTTTTCGTCTGGATTGGCGGGATGAAGTTCACGAATTACGAAGCGGAAGGGATTCGCCCCTTTGTAGAAAACAGTCCGCTGATGAGTTGGCTCTACCAGATCTTCAGCGTGACCCAGTTCTCGGCGATTCTCGGAGTCGTTGAGATCGCTGTCGGCCTCTTGATCGCAACCCGCCCCGTTTGGCCAAGATTGTCGGCTTACGGTAGCCTCGCTGCCGCCGCTATGTTCGTCGGGACGCTGAGTTTCATCGTAACGACTCCTGGATGGGAACCGTCGCTCGGTTTTCCGGCGCTCTCCGTTCCGGGCCAGTTTCTTTTGAAAGACACCGTTTTGCTCGGTGCGTCACTCTGGACGGCAGCGGAAGCGCTGCAAGCAGCATTACGTCAGACGAAAGAATCGAATTGACCGCTTGCGAGTCTGACTTTCGTCGAGAGATGTTGATGATAAAAGTGAGACGAGCGTATGCGGACATACGCTCGCAGTAACTCGTAGCATGGGCTTCAGCCCGTGCGAGATACAGCAGTTTAATGTAGCACGGGCTGAAGCCCATGCTACGAAGTAACAGCCTGCCAGCGTGGCAGATTACATCGCCTCCGTCGATGGCACGAGCTTCACTCGCGTCGAAACAGCATGCAAGGCGATCAGGTGCAGGATCTCACTGACCGTGGTGCAGCAGTCGGGCAGGATCGTGACCTTGTACTTGTCGGCTGCTTTTGAGATCGCCGTATGAGTCACACAGTTCTGGGTCATCATGCCGCAGACTAAAAGCTCGGTGACGCCAAGTCTGGTCAGTGTTTCCTCAAGGGTTGTCTTCTCGAAACTGTCGGCGAATTCCTTGATGACTATCGGAGCCTTGGGTGCAGCGGCGAGGATGCGGGGATGAATGTCAGCACCCGGCGTCCCCTGATTGAAGAACGGGGCAATCCCCTGCTTGCTATTGGCGATGTGCTGAATGTGAATGACAGGGACACCCAGAGAGTTCGCTTTCGCGATCGCCTGTTCGATATTTTTCAGGACGACATCGGTGTTCCACAAAGGAAACGCGCCGCCGGGGAAGTAGTCGTTTTGCAGATCAATAACCAGTAATGCCTTCGACATCGTCAGTTTCCTTTAAACAGAGAGAACTCGTTATCTGTCGGATCACTTCGCCAGATTGTCGTGCGGCCCGGGCTGACGATGCCCGTTCTTCCAGTAATGATCGACGCGCCCAGGTCGCAAGTAAAGCACAGGAGCTACCCCGCACAAGATAAGGCTCGCAATCGGCAAAACACCAGCCAGCAGCAAAGCCACAAGATAAACCGCGGGTCCCATCAGAATTCGTTGAACGCGGCCGTTCACTTCCCGGTTCGCTCAACCTGGATCGACTCAATCTCCATCTTGAAAGACCCGGCCTTTTTGTCGCTCAACATGAAGCCCAGGGAGTTGACATCTTTCGGGTCGACCGGCCCTGCGTCTTTGACAACCCGCCCGAACGACATCGCTTCGAATTTGTCGAGCGGGACTTTGATCTCGATCCATTCGTCCTTCTTCGTCTGTACTGTTGCCTTGTACGAGAAGGCGATCAAGGGCTTGTTGACGTAGAGGTTCAAAGTATATTCCCGTCCGTCACCCCGAACCTTGGCCACCACGGTATCTCCTTTTTCCAGACCGAGCTGCCTGGCCTTTGTCCTTACCGAGGCAAAGCCACCGTTGTTCTCCAGCGACAGCGTGCCGTAGAACTCCAGCGTCCTCGTCTCCGTAATTTTGAATTTCCCTTCGGAGACACCACTTATCACGCCGTCGTTGATGTTTTGCCAATCCTTCGCCGAGTCGGCGCCGGGAAAATCGAATAACAGTTGCCGCACTTCTGCTGCCATGACGAACGACCCCGTCAGGATCAGAAAAGTGAACGCCAGTGCTTTATGGATCATGATTTTCCCCAGTTCATCCAGGTGATGCTCAGTTGCAGCACCGTCGCCAGCGATACCCACACAAAATAGGGTACTTGAGCCACTGCCACCCAGCGATAATACCGCCAGACAACAACCATCATCCAGATAATCGTAGCCCACACGATCAGGATATCGACCGCCGCCAGTGGCAGGTTACGCATCCCAAACTGGATCGGCGTGAAGATCAGGTTTGATACGAGATTGATAGCGAAGGGCAACGCCACCCGCCACGGCACGTTATGTCGGATCGCCTGCATGAACACGAACCCAAAGCTGATCAGGATGATCGGGTAAAGAATCTGCCAGATCAGCCCGATCGTCGCTGGAGCAGGCGTCCAGGAAGGCTTTGAGAGAGCGTTGTACCATTCGATCCAGGGCATTGAGAAATCCATCAGGCGAAGTCGATCAACGTCAATTGTACCATAAATCGGCATGTCTGTTGACTGGCTGGAAATGCCAGCGCGCTGAAGGCATCTTTCCTCGAAAAAGCGCGGGTTCCTATGAAACCCGTGCCACTGCTTGACGGTCCTCCGTCAAGCAGTGGCACAGCAAGGCGAACGCGAAAGAAAGATCATGACGCTGGCCGAAGTGGCCGCACTGAATTCGGTTATCAGCGTCAACTCAAGAAGCACCGCAACAGATTGACGATGAAAAATCGAGTCCCCGGTATTCCCAGAATTCGAGCAAATAAGCTGGATCTGATTCCACGACCACTCAATGCGATCGTTCGGCCCGATACTCGTGATTCAAAAACAGTGTCGACCGGCAATTGTGCCGTCTGTAAGAAACTTTTGCCGTGGTCGTTGAGGGATGATGCGAGAATACGTCTGGCAGCACCAAGCGATGAAAAACTGAGGACCACTCTTTGATCATCACCCCGAACGAAAAAGGATTCGCCATTGGCAACGACTTCCATAGCAATGGCGAATCCGATTTGAGACAACATGATCAGGCCTGCGTTTTTTCAGCGGTTCGGATTTTCAAAACACCGTTCAACTTCCATGTGGCATATTTGCAGGCTTCCCCAACGTGATGGGGAACAGACACTTCGAGTTGGTCAAAATCATAAGTGATTTCGGCTTTTCGACCCGTCAATCCATCAAATAATGACATTGCCAGATCAGGCCAGTTTGTCGGTTCGTTTGTTTTCGATTCGGTCATTTTCATTTCCTGTCAGGACGAATTTGCTTAACGACGATTGTTGTTGCAGCAACGCGCTGCGAGAGAAGGACCGCAAAACGAGAATAGGTTTAACCGGCAAAATGGTATTTATTCGTTGTGCAAACGAAACCAGCAGCACGACGGGAATGGCTCTGTCACCGACGATAAGAAACGAGATATTTCATACCACCACCAATTTCCGCTGAGGGTATCCGAAAGAGCTTCTCCACGCCGTCAGACAACCTCATCCAGGTCGTTGAAAAATCAATTCTGACAATCATCAGGGGAAATGGTCACATTCCTGGCAAGGTCCCTATACGCCTCGTCGTGCCTTCACGGGACCAGTCGTTTCACGGCCGTCAGGTTTCAGGTTCGTGGAAGTTTTTCTGGAAGTTGGTTCGAGCATAATTAGTTACACTAAAATTTGTCGGAAATGCCAGGAACTTTGCCAACACTTCCGACGTCAAGTTCCTCAAGAGCCGCTACAAGCGGTTTGCCAGGAGCTACCGCTCCATGAACCCGAGGAACTTTTTCGACATATAGAACGTCAAGTTCCTCAAGAGGAGAACTGATCATCATGAGTACTTTCATTTTGCTCTTCGCGACTCTGCTCGCTGCCACCCCCGTCGAGCCGACCGCCCGCTGGCAGGGCATGATTAAGGATGTTTCGCTTCGGAAACTTGCTCCAGAAGAAGGCTTTCTCGCCGATGCCAAATCGCTGGAGACTGTCTGGAAAGTATGGAGGCCTGAAGAGGAAATTCCCACGGTGGATTTCTCAAAGGAAATCATCCTTGTCGGCGTCGTGCCGGGGCCAAACAGGGTTGGGTTTCAGCCATCGCTGGACGAAAAGGGCGATTTGAAATTTGTGGTCCTTGGTACGCTCGTGGATGGTCCCGGCTTCGGCTACCTCTTACTCAAAGTCAGCCGAGAGGGTGTCAAAACCGTCAATTTAAAGCCACTTAGAGCGCGGCCAGCCGATGACGGGAAGGACGCGCGTGTCTCTGCTTCTGGCACGGGAAAACTGGCTGCGCTGGAACAGAAACTGGTCGGTGCGTGGATCGGGCATGGCCCGTGCGTCGGAAACTGGGTTTTTCAGTCTGATGGGACGTTTCACCATGCGGATTACGGGCCGGGAGCGGGCGCGTTTGAAACGGGGAGGTGGAAAATCGAGTGGAACGAGCTGCCACCGACCTTGGTATTGACGGGTTCTCCGTCGAAGTTCTATGTCGTTCGGTTGAACGATCAGCATCTGAATCTCCGCTGGATCGGAGATATCGATGCAAGGGTCGAAGAACATGAGCGTGGTACAGAGAAAGACGATGTTTCAATCCGAATCAGGATTCTCGACAGTGCCGTTTCACGCTTTCATGGGAATACGAAATACGGTGCGGGAAAAACCTTCCCGCCGGATCTCAAGACGCTTGTGGACATCGGGATTCTGCGGGAAGAGTCGCTGCTTGATCTGTGGGGTAAAGAGTTCAAATACGATGTTTCCGGCAAGGGGAACAAGCGGAATCAACCGCACATCTGGACCGAAACACCCGACAAAAAAGTCATTGACAATTGGTCGGACAGCGACAAGTAGTCCTGATGAGTATCGCCATTAACTTTCTGGCTTTTCAGAGTGCTGCGCGCTTCTCGGCAATAAATGAAAGGTGATGCCGGACGTGCCTCACCGCATGCAAAACCAGTTGCCTTAAGGTGACAAGTCCGGTTTCGCTGTGGATCGCCGTCCGTTGCCATGCTTCGAGTGGCTGCATTCGCAGGATACGGACAACATGCCGACGCAGTGCTGTAAAAAGAGCGAGCTCTTCGGCGAGATCAAATGCTTGAAAGTTGAGTCGTTCGGGATAAGGCCGTTCATCCACGCCGATTAGCAGCGGTCGTTCCAGGGCAATCGTGCGTTCGATCCGATCGGTCAAGTAAATCTCGGTACCTGCGACGTGGCTCACGACTTCGAGAGTGCTCCATTTGCCAGGAATCGGTCGAGCAAGCAATTGTTCCTGCGACATGCCTGCCACGGAATTTCGCAGGTTTTCAATTCCTTGTTCGTAAGCGTCGATCAATTCGTGAGGACCGAGGGAGATGTCGTCCTGTTGTATGGCCATCATGTAGTCGGAGTAAGTCATCGTGCGGCCTCGATCGTTATCGCGATCTTCTGTGCGTTGCTTTTAGTAAGACGACAGCGATGCGATTGAAAACAAAAGTGCGATTCGTGAAGATGTCGACAGTAAATCAGGGAAGTCGAGATTCGCTCACATGATCGATTTCACCAGCCACGATTATCCCGATGTCGCCGTTTGTGACTTGATATATTCGATGCGACGAAATCGCAATGCCGTCCAATCCTCGTCGATCGCGACCTGGCGAACGCTATCGAACCCAGCATCCCTGATTGCCGCCCACCCTGTATCCCGGTTGAACTCACACCGATACCGCTTTGAAGATCCCTTTGGGTATGCGAACCAGATTACGACATCCCCCGACGACGACGGTGGCAATGAACTAGCAATCATTTCCACTTCGGCCAGGGTCTGCACGAAGGAAAGCAGGAACGGGATAGTGCTTAACTGGGACGGGTCGCAGATAACTGCAACCCCCTCTAATGCCGCGATCTCAGACTCAAAACTTTGAGGGGCGTTGAGTAACAGAATACTCTTGTGAGAGCCCAAGTTGAGTTTTTTGAACAACGGCGTCATCGGTTTTGAACGACTTTAGGAGAACGACCTTATCTGTCGATTTCACCCATCACGATGTCCAGCGAACCGACGATGGATGGGATGTCGGCGATCAGCACCCCCTGGCACAGCGGCCCGGTGACCGAGAGATTGCAGAAGCAGGAACTCTTGGCGCGGACGCGGAATGGTTCTGCGTCGCCGTCGCCGACAAGATAAAAGCCCATCGAACCCTTGGGGCATTCGGTTTCGAGATAGACTTCGTCGGCGGGTAATTTCTGGTTCATCTTGAACGGCAGACGGTACTCACCCTTGGAAGTCGGGTAACGATCCAATGCCTGACGGATAATCTCGATCGACTGAGCCACTTCCATCATGCGGACGAAGAAGCGGCACCAGTTATCGCCTAACACGACTTCCTGAGGGATACCGCCGAAGGCAGGATCAGAGAATGGCGCGACGGGGATCTTGAACTTGTAGCCTTCGTACATCCGCGTATAGATCGCTTCGCCGTCGCGACGCAGGTCGTAGTCGACACCGCTGCCTCGCAGAACCGGGCCGGTACAGCCGTAGCTCATCGCCATTTCAGGCGACAAGATCCCCAAACCTGCGGTTCGTCGGACGAAGATCGCGTTGCGGGTGAGCAGCGTGTGATATTCCTTGATCCGAGGTCCCATCCAGTCGAGGAACATGCGTAGAGCGTTGATCCAGCTTAACTGAAGGTTTGGGTTACGCTCCGTCAACTGAGCCAGGCCGGGCGGAATCGTGATCTGATCGGGCAGATCGTGGGTCGCCCCGCCAATCGTGATGTAGCTGTAAGTCAGCCGTGCGCCGCAGACTTCTTCCAGCAGATCCAGAATGATTTCACGTTCACGGAACGCATAGAGGAACGGGCTGAATGTTCCGAGATCGAGGCCGTATGCACCCATGCCAACAAGATGGCTGGCGATTCGGTTCAACTCGCCAATGATGACTCGCAGTGTCATCGCTTTTTCAGGAACTTCCATCCCGATCAGCTTCTCGACGGCGAGGCTGAATCCGAGATTCATGTTCATCGCCGCGAGGTAATCCATGCGGTCGGTGTACGGAATCCATTGTGGTGGCGAAAGGTTTTCGCCGATCTTTTCGGCACAGCGATGCAGATATCCGATGTGCGGGGTGACTTCGTGAACGATTTCGCCGTCGGTCCGCAACAGCAACCGCAGCACTCCGTGAGTACTGGGGTGTTGTGGACCCATGTTGACCAACATTTCGTCGGTGCGAACGTCAAATTCAACGATACGTGGGTCTTCGAGTGTCAGGCTCATTTTATTTTCTTCAAGCAATATTCTGCGAACGACCTATTTGCCGCGAACGCCGTGGTATTCCAGGGGGAACTCGTAATCTTTTCTCAGCGGATGACCTTCCCAGTCTTCCGGGCAAAGGATTCGCCGCAGATTGGGATGGTTCGTGAAATGGATGCCGACAAGATCGTAGGCTTCCCGTTCATGCCAGTCCCCGATCCCCCAGACATGTGAAACCGAAGGAATCTCGGGAAGTTCACCGGCAACGCCGTCTTTCCAGCGTGGAACCTTGACCTTCAGCTTGCACGTGTGCTTCAGAGAATAGCTGTAAAGGTGATAAACGACTTCGACATGCGGATCACACGGAGTCTTTTTCTTGGAATCGGTTTCGAGCCAATCGGCCGCGGTCAGGTCATTCAGAGCTTCAAACTTCAGGTCTGATTCTGTTCGCAGGAACTCCGAAACGTCAGCGATCGAGGTCGATGCGACTTCGATCCAGGGATCTTTGACGCCTGTTTTCAGTTCGCGAATGGCATCGCCGAAGCGGGAGACCAGTCGTTGATAAATCTCTTCAATCTTCATTGATGCAGTTCCGCCGTAAGCGTCAGACCGTGTTTCTGATTGTGATCAAAGTCAGTAAGGCAAAAATCGAGTCTCTTGTTCGATCGTCATTCACTCGAAATCGTCTGTGTTCTGGCTGATTTCCCGCGTGTTCCAAGAACTTCAGCTTGCGGTAACCGGCGCTGGTTTCTTCGTCGAGACTTGTGAGAGTGGCAGGCTTGTCGCACCGATTGTGCTCTTTCGTTCGGCCGTTGTACGAACCCAGTCCAAGTCACCACGTTTCCAGACATAGGCGAATCCGACGAGCAATACCGCGAAGAAGGCGGCGACGTCGACAAACGCCGTCCAGCCCAATTGCAATGCGGTCGCCGCAGTGACTGCCGTCTGATCGGTAATCGAACCGGCTGGAAGCGAGAGCAATTGTTCGCTCAATACTCGGCGAGCTCCGCTTGTTAACTCTGGATCAGTCAGTTGCATCGCCGTTCCGAAAACCGTTGCCCATGGAAAGAAGAACACGACTTCCACGTCGAAAATGATGAACAGCAGTGCGACTACGTAAAACCGAAGGTCGAACTGAATGTAACTCGAACCGATCGTCGGCTCACCACATTCATAAGTGGCATCTTTTTCTGCCGAAGGTAAACGAGGGCGAACCAGCCTTCCGATCAGCAAAGGAGCGATCAGGAAGCCGATTGCAGCCACTGTGAATACAAGAAAATGTCCGACAACTTCGGTCATGGCTGATTTATTCCTTCGGATTGGCGTCGGTATCGCCGTCTTTCAACTTCTCTCGACCTTGAAATCCGGCTTCAACGGTATGCCAGAAACCGACAGAGGGTTCGCCGAGTTTCCAGCAGAGACAGACTTCCTTGCCATTTCGCTTGGCGGGAAAGTCGACCAAACCCAGAACCGGATCTTTAAATTCGACACCTAACTCAAGCAATTCGTCGACGTAGCCCTGCAGACGTTCGACATCCCGTTCAAGATCGTGCCGAACTTGTTCGACCTCTTCGCTGTACGGATCATCGGTTCGTGCGTCTTTCGACCGACCACGAGTGATTCGCGATAAACGCTCTTCACGATCACGGACTTCGGGAAATAACTCGACAATATCACTGACGATCGCCCGGACTAGCGGCAAAGTTTGATTTGCCGAGGCAACCGAAAAGTACTGACGCGGAGCCAGCTTGGCACTCATCGAAACTCCCTGATTGAGCTACCGCTCCGCAGTAGCAGGATTTCGTGTAAAAAGACCTGACGTTTAAGTTGTTAAGTCTCTATCACACAACAACTTGAGGCCAGATCCAGATTCGGTTTCACAACGGCCCAACCCACTATCAACTTTGCTATCGCAAGATGGTCCCTGTCATTCATCGCAATGACAGGTCCCGGCATCATTCTTTGGTTTCAGTAAACTGGAACGGACTTGTCTCACCCTTGACCCAGACTGGTTCGTACAGCACTTTCGATTCGGCAACGGCCGTCGGGTTCAGGGTCGCCTGGCCCCAACTCACTTCCAACGGCAATTTGGCATAGTCGACGATGCATCCGTCGCGGCTGTAACAACTGAGATCGTGGTTTGAACCCATGAAAATACAGTCGACAGGGCATGGTTCGACACACAAAGCACAGAACATGCACTTGGTATAATCGATCGTAAAGCCATTGACGCGAAAGCCCTTACCGACCGGACTTTTTTCTTTTTCGATATAAATACAATCAACCGGACAGGCGACTGCACATTTTTCGCAGCCGATGCAGGTTGTCAGATCGAACCGATGGAAGCCACGGTAGCGGGCTTTGACCGGAACCGGAACCTCCGGATATTCGTACACTTCCGTAAATGTCTTACGGCGGTAGGTCCAGATCATGGTCCGCATTGTGACGTACATGCCTTGCAGCAAGGTCGAAACAGCAACGTATACGTTGCGGCACCAGTCGCGGAAATTCAAAAACGCCTGCATAAGGGTCTCGCTGGATATCGCTGTCCAAGACGCTCGCTGTCGCGTAAGCCGCGAAGCCAGAGCACAGCGCAAGGCTCCACCGCGATTTAGACTGATGGATTATAGGCCGCCACACCATCAACGCAAGCGACGCTAAACCACTGAAAAAGGGGATCTCTCACAAGTGAGAAGCGGATTTCGTGTTTCTCACGAAAATTGGGTGCCACGGTTTTACCGTCTTCGGTAAGGCCGTGCTTGTTGTGCGAAGGTCTCCTCTTCAATTTCTTGCGGTTTTTTCAGTTGCAGCGTGAGCAATAGAGGGTCGGGTGTTCAAATATGTGGTTCACATACCTGTATTCGATCGTTTGATGATATACTTCGGGCATGACCACATTACCCTCCGAATTACAGGATATGGTAGAGCAATCGGGCGACACTCCTGTCAGGTTTGTCGATCCACGAACTCAACGCGTTTACGTCTTGATCGCCGACGAGCAGTTCGACCGACTCAGGTCATTGATCGACCTTGAACCACTGACAATCGAACAACAACGTCAAATTCTTCACGACGCTGGCCAACGTGCGGGTTGGAATGATCCGGAAATGGATGCCTACGACAATTATTATGATGAGCAAAAGCAGCGATGATCTCTGTTTCAAGAGGTGATGTCGTACTGGTTGATTCAGCCGTTCAGGCTCAGAACTTACTGACGATTGACCGAAGTTTCATCCGGCGAAAGATCGGCTCGCTACCCACTGGAACGATGTCGGATGTCGATCGTTGTCTGAAAGCAGCACTCGCTTTGACCTAATCGACTGAATTTTTAACCTTCCACAATCTCGACGCAATGCTTTTCGCCTTCTTGCGGACCTCGTCAGAGATGTGCGGGATCTTCCAGCTTGTTTCATCTGAGACCCCTGATTCGGCCAATGACCACATTAGAAGTCTTACGGATTCTGGATCGGTCAACGATACTTCTTTGTCCAGCAACAATTCGACTGTGCTCAGGACCCTAAGCCGCTCGTTGTCCTCCATATCGCGCAAACTACTCATCCAGAAATTGTCGCTGGCAAGTTGTCGCTGAAATTTCTCGAGATACACATGCCGGACCCAGTCATCAGGTCCCTCAGTCACGATTTCCACCAGGTCCATCATTCGCGGGGTCGATTCATGATAGCCAAGATGAGGCGGTGGGTCCCAATGGGGTGGAAATTCGTCGATTCGATGAGCCCTCATGATTGTGATCGCATCCTGCAAACCGCCCGTTCGTAACATTCGCTCGACCTGAAACCGAAGCCTTTGTTCCGGCTGAGTGATGGGAAGAATTACGCTCCAGATCAGGATCGATAGCAACGCGACTCCCCATACCGGCAAAGAGATTTTCCGAGACCTGTCGCCCGTTAATGCGTGGTAAGACCAGGCGGGTTGGTCAGAACAAAAAACGATGAAGCAGGCAATCACCCAAAAGGGAAAGGCCAGCATTCCCGCCATGTGTACCAACAGGGTCAGGGTGCCAAGGGTCATTTCGCTGTCGGTCATTCGCACGCCGCCCATCACAGCCAGAATCGGTATGGGCATGTACGCCAGCAATAACAACAGGACGCTATCGGCAAACAACATCACGACGGGAAGAACAGTTTCGAATCGGGCGTTGAACAGAACCGTAATGACGCGAATGATCAGGATCACTCGCCACAAAGCGACAATCCCGAGTAACCAGAAGTTGAACCCAACCGAATCCGATGCCGACAGAAATCGCTCGACGGGAATGGCATAAAGCCAGGCGAGCGGTGCAGTCATCCAGTACAAACCGAGAAAGGTTCGATAGCTGGAGAAAACGTTTTTGACATGTGCGTGTCGACGGAGCGAGAGCAGATAAACCAGCAGGAATAACAGCAGTGATGTGACCAGCGAGGCCACGACCGGCAACAGCAGATGCCACGGTTCACTCCATAAATCTTCTCCGTCGTATTCACGGGCAAACCCGGCGGAAATCACGAACAGCAAACCGAGCCAGACGGTCCTGGTATTCTCGGCCAGTGACAAGATTGCTGTTCGAGAACCGACAAAGTACTGGGAGATCGTCTTCAGCGTGAGGTCTGTATCGTCCATCGTGGAACGCTCATCGGCATGGTCGATTGGTTCGAGACTCGTCATCAGAAACGCCTTTGCCCGGTCGGTCTCGTTTACGGAGCCAGAAAATGAAAAACGTTGCTGGCGACCAGAAACATAAACCAGCCAACGAGTGATGCCGTTGCCAGAACCCAAACTGTTGGTTGAATTCGTTGAGACGGTTTGACCCTGGCCATGACATTCACCCATTCGGGTTCTGTTGAAACGAAAACCAACACAAAACCCAGTGCCAAAAAAGGATAGGTCAGTATTCCCCACCACCCTGCGTACCGTGACACCATTTCGGCTGTGAGTTGACCATGCGCCGATCGAACCCCGCCCATGAATGAGATGACCGGTCGGGGAGCCATGGCGAAAAGGAACAGCACGACTGAATCAGCAAACAACAGCACGATGGGAAGAACATTGACGGTCCAGGCGTTGAACAATACGACGATCACTCGCACGATGAGTAGGACACGCCAGAGCGAAACCAACCCCAGCAGCCAGATGTTGGCGTTGGTCGCTCCTTCAGGCGGCAGAAATTTCTCGACGGGAATCCCATAAAACCAGGCTAAAGGAGCCGTCATCCAATACAGCCCTAGAAATTTTCGATAGGTAACCCAGAACCCCTCGATCTCAGCCCCTCGGTAGATCGCCACGCTGTAAACCATGACGAACAAAATCCAGGAAGTGGCCAGGGATGCGACGAGCGGTGCCAGCAGATGCCAGGGTTCCTGAGACAGATTTTCCCGGTCGTATTCGCGAACCAGTCCAGCGGTGATCACAAATATCAATCCCAGCCAGACCGTCGCACGATTCGTCGCCAGATCCAGAATTGCGGAGCGGTATCCGAACAGGTATTGAACGAGCGTTATCAGCGAGACGTTTTCACACTCAGTTTCGGGCGGCGTCTGAATGGGTGATGGCACTGGAATCTCGTAATTTGTGAATGAATTGTTCACGACGATGATGTGTCGCTGCTTCACTGTAAAGTGACTGACTGACGCGGATCAAACCGGCTCGTAGTTCCATCGCGGTCATTCCCTGTGGCTCGTGAGTCAGATCGAACAGGGTACATTTCTCCCAGAACCGATCTTCAAACAGCCGCCCTTCCCGACGCAAACGATCATAAAGCGGCGTGCCGGGGAAAGGAGTCTGCAACGTCACCTGAACCTCATACAAACCCGATTGCCGGACAAACTCCAGCACTCGATCGAAGTCATCGGTCGTTTGTCCATCCAATCCCAGGATGAAGCAACCGTTGACTGTGATTCCAGCAGCCTGAATCCGTTCGATCATTTCCATGTACCGATCCTGCTGTTTCAACTTCCAGTTGGATCGCAATTCCATCCCGTCCAGGCCAAGCGTTGTCGGGCTTTCCAATCCAATCAGCACCTGACGACAACCGGCATCGCGAGCCAGCGAGATCAGTTCAGCATCTTCACCAAACCCAATATCCGTTTCCGTAAAGAATCGGATCTGCTCGGGAATCAGTGCCCGCATGAGTTCCTTTGAATGGGCCTTTTGAACAAACGTGTTGTCGTCGGCGAACTCGATAAAAGGGCGCGACCAGATCGATTTGATCCGACGGATCTCTTCGATAACTCTCTTGACTGGCTTCGTCTGATAACGGGGAGCGATCATGATCGAACTGGCACAGAAATCACACTTCCACGGGCAGCCGCGTGAGGTCTGTACGGTAATCCGATTGTATTTCGCGGGGTCCAAAAGATCGAAACGAGGTGTCAATGTGTCGGCAAGATTCCATTGCCGTGAAGGACGATAGACACGTTTCAGCCGACCGTTACGGGCGTCTTCAACAAGCTGCGGCCAGGTCTCTTCCGCCTCGCCGATCACGATGGCGTCGGCATGCTGCAAAGCCTCATCCGGCATCGCACTGACATGCAGTCCACCGAGAACGACTTTTACGCCGTTTCGACGTTGACGTAGCCGATCTGCCAGTTGATAGGCATCTTCGATCTGCGCCGTGAAACTGGAGATGGCGATCAGGTCAAAGTCATCTTCCGGGGGCAAGTCTTTCGAGTAATCAAAGATCTCGTGATAGGAGATCTCGTCGGATGCAGGAGTGAGTCCGGCCAACGTCAGCAGCCCGAGACTGGGCAATTGCGCGATCACTTCTTTTCGCTCGACGAAACCGGGCATGCTCAGTCCCAGTTCGAGCAGTTCCGTGTCCCAGGCACGAACACCGCTCATCGCGATCAAGCCGATCTTCATGGCCTTCACGAAAGACTCTCCCACTCCAGCCGATTTGGTACCGACGATTACCACGACCGATAAACGTCGCGATTATCAGCCCGCCTGAGACGTTTTGTCGAGAACCTACTGGGGCGATTTACAGATTTGAGGTGATTTTCAATTGCAGCGTCAGCACGCGACCCAAGAATGAGTCTCAGTAAATTCTCCTTCTCCCGGTCAATTCTTCAGGAATCGTTTGGGTTGCTAAACAGAAATCCTGCTTGCTTTTCGTTATTGACGAAATCGATGGTCGCCCCTTGTAAGCGTTTTGCAGAGGCCTTGTCGAACACAAAACTAACCCCTTGTTTGCTCAGGATAGTATCGTTGACTGTGTCGTAATCTTCTACGAACTCGATGCCGTAGCTGCTTCCGCCGTCACGAGGCGTACAGTTGATTCGAACGAACATCACTTGATTTGGAAAAATCCGGTTTCGAACGGACTTGAGTTCCAGAACTGCGCTGTCGGAAATCTGCACAGCCGGAACGAATCAATTGGCTGCAACATCCTGTTTCTCGTCGGGTTTTTGAAACCTCAGTCCTCGTGAAAACCGCCACGCGATGGCAACAATGACGCCAGCGGTAACGCCTAGAGTAATGAATATTTCCGGTTTCATAATTTGGGGGTGCTCGTGAAATTCGAGAGTTCGGAACAATGACTTTTCATTTCGATGACGTTCATGATTACAACGGTCCCCAGAACCGGGATGAACCTGCCAAAGACTTGGCGCGTTTGTTTCTGGTTGACACACTCAATTACAGATTCATTGATCAGCGATCAATGTTCCGTTCCGATCATTCTCTGCAATCTGCGCGAGCACGTTTTATGTCCGACGAACACAAATTTCAGGTTGATCTGGGCGGTATCATCGACCTGTTGTCGAACCACTTATACAGCGGTCCCGAGGTCTTTTTACGTGAGTTGCTACAAAATGCCGTGGATGCCATTACCGCTCGGGGGCTGATCGAGTCAGGTCATGTCGGTTCCGTTCAGTTCGAGACGATCCCGGGTAAGGGGCGGCTGCCGCCGACATTGGTTGTGGAAGATAACGGGATCGGTTTGACATCTGAAGAAATTCACCAGTTTCTTTCAACGATTGGAAGATCGTCGAAACGTGAATCGCTGGACCGGGACGACTTTATTGGTCAATTCGGGATTGGTCTGCTTTCGTGTTTTGTTGTCGCCGACGAAATTACGCTGATCACACGATCGGTGAAGCCCGGACAACCGGCCGTGGAGTGGAAGGGACGAGCGGATGGGACGTATTCCCTGCGTACGCTCAACCGCGATTTTTCACCAGGGACCCAGGTTTATCTTCAGGCGAAGCCGGGACGTGAGGCGATGTTCGATGCCGATTTTGTTTTTGAACATGTGAAAAAATTCGGCGGCCATTTGCCGATCGCCGTTGACGTTGTTGCGGGTTCATCGAAACGGTCAATCAACGAACCCCCACCGTGGCTTCAATCGTTTCGTAATGAAGTGGAACGCAAAGCGGCTTATCTCGACTATGGAAAACAGGTGTTTGGAACGCAATTCTTTGATGCCATTCCTTTGCGATCCGAGATCGGTGGCATCGATGGAATTGCGTTTGTCTTGCCGCAGGCAGCGAGCCTCGCCGCCAAACAGTCGCATCGAGTTTATCTGAAACAGATGCTGCTCAGCGAGACGGGAGAAAAGCTGTTACCCGACTGGGCGTTCTTCTTGAAGTGCGTGATAAACACTCAGGATTTGCGTCCCACCGCTTCACGTGAATCGTTTTATGATGATCACCGTTTAGCGAATGCTCGTGAAAACCTGGGTGACTGTCTCAGAAATTACCTGGTGAACCTCGCTAGAAACGATCGTCAACGGTTGGATGAATTCATCGATCTGCATTTTCTGGCCATCAAATCGCTGGCGGTGGAAGATGACGAATTTTATGAACTCTTTATCGACTATCTGCCGTTTCAGACATCTCTCGGGCAAATGACGCTTGGGGAATATCTGAAACAACATCCGATCGTGAAATATGTCCGGACGGTGGATGAATTCCGTCAGGTTGCCGGGGTCGCCGCCGCGCAGGATTTTTGTCTGGTGAATGGAGGTTACGTTCACGATACAAGTCTGTTGGAAAAACTGCCCGAGATCTTTCCTGATCGGCGAATTGAACCCGTCGATGTGTCAACTCTGACAGATTCGTTTGAAGAACTTACTGTTGAAGAACATGATCAGGTATTCGATCTGCTCAGAGCAGCAGATCAGGTTCTCAGGCGTTTTGGATGTCAAAGTGAAGTAAAGAAATTTCATCCCGAACAATTACCCACGCTCTACACCATCAGCTCGGAGGCTGGATTTCAGCGGAACCTGGACCGCACGCGCGAACAAGCGGGCGATCTCTGGTCGGGCGTTCTCGACGGACTGGCGGCGAGTCGCCCTCAAGTCGCATCGGCCCAGCTTTGTTTTAACTATTACAATCGTCTGATTCGCCGCCTGGTTGATGTGAAAGACAAGGTGCTCGTCCGAAAAGCAATTGAGATGTTGTACGTTCAAGCGTTGTTGCTCGGGCATTACCCGCTTCGCTCCGAAGAACTGAAACTGATGGGTGATGGGCTTCTGGGGTTGATTGAACTGGTGGTCGACGGCCGGAAAGAGGAACGCGAATGAGCCAGAATCGACTTGAGGAATTGATCAACGAGGCATCGACTTTTCCTCCCGGCTTGCAGAAGATTCAAGCTTTTGAACGAGCAATCGCCGAAGCAGAAGTTGTTGGCGAACCCGATGTCGCCTTCAAACTGCGGTCAGACTTGATTAATTCAGCCGTTTTCAATGGCCAGGGTGACCGAGCGATTGTTGCCTTTGCATCTTACCTGAAACATGCGGATCAAAATTGGACTACAATCAATCCTCGTGACGTGCTGTGGAAATACAAGTGGATTCTGAATGCGCTGCCAGGACTCCCCCAGATTCCGAAGGCGAAGATTCTGGACATGATTTCGGATTTGAGCCGCCGAGTCGAAGCCGCAGGCTATAGTCAACGACCGGTGTTTTACAATCGCTGGCATACGCATCTCGAGATGGGCGACTTTGAAGCTGCCGGGGCCGAAATGCAGAAGTGGCGGTCCGCAGTGAAAGACGGATTGCAGGATTGCGAAGCGTGTGAGACCAACGGTGAGGTCAGTTTCTTGGCAGAGACTTTTAACAATGAGAAAGCGCTGGAAATTGCCCGGCCGATTCTCGAAGGAAGGCTGAGTTGCACGTCAATTCCACAGAGCACGCTTGGTAACGTTATTCGCCCTCTAATGCGTTTGGGGAGGATTGATGAGGCCGTGAAAGTCGCCGAAAGGGGTTATCGTCTGACTTCTAAGAACGAACTCTTTCTCAATAAACTCTCTGAGTTTTTATTGGTTGCCACTCACACGAACGCACTGATCAGGGCAAAGAGAATCTTTAGTAAGCATGCGATCTGGGCATTGAAAACGGGATTTCACTCACGGCGTTTGCGTTTCAACGCAGCCGCTTCAGCGTTTCTTAAAAAACTCGCTTATGACAAGCTGAACGACACTTCGAACGAGGCATCAGGAGTCAAAAAAAGGAAAGCCACGAGTTCTGTTCGACTCCAGCTTCCCTCGGAACATCCTCTGTACCAGCCAGATGCCAAGTACGACATTTCCGTGCTTGCCAACTGGTATCAGAACGAAGCCGAAAAACTCGCCGAGCTCTTTGATCAACGAAACGGCAATCATTACGTCACGCAGTGCCTGAAGGAAACGTACGAACTTGCCGGCGTCGATCACGATTGACGCAGGCAACTAAAAAAAGCGTGTCCCGGAAGTTTGTTATTTGAGATTGTACTGCCCTGAACGGGTCTGACGTCACTAATCCTGCGCATTCAGGGTGGCGATTTTGGGCTGTCGCCAAGGCACGCTGAACTGATCTTTTGCAGCCCAACAGGCGCACAACGCAAGAACAGAAAGCAGCATCGCCGCAGATAACATATAATGCGTCAAAAAATTTTGACGTTCTATGTATTGACACGACAAAACAGAAGGTGTATTATTGTCGTAAGTGCGATCATCGCGGGAATTTCTGGGAGTGTCACTTTGATTGACCGGGAGAGTACGAAATGAATCTGGAAAAATTGAGCGAGATCCCTGCAACGCCGCCGGGATGGGTTTGGAAGGGGATAATCCCTGAGGGACAGTTGACGCTATTGACCGGAGAGCCGGGTGTCGGGAAGAGTCTGTTTGCGATGGACGCCATCGCCCGGCTGACTCGGGGTGAGCGTAGTCTTGCTCATGATGATCAGGGGGAGCCGGGCCAGGTCATTCTGTTCTCGGGCGAAGATGGGATCGCCAGCGTGGTTCGACATCGTCTGGAGTCTGCGGGCGCTGTGCTCCCTTCGGTGAACATTGTCGTCAATGACACGAATACCACGTCGGAAAAACCAGCCTCGAGACGCAGCCAGCTTGATGACGATGGTGAAATTGAATCGCTTGAATTGTATTTGACATTGCTGCGTGAGACGGGTGCGCCGTGTCGTCTGGTTGTGATTGATCCCGCCAAGAGTTTTCTCGGGGCGACGAACGGTCGCGACGATGCGAAAATCAGGGCATCGATGGCAAAGCTGACAGATC
>CAIVEI010000080.1 GCA_903904835.1 uncultured Schlesneria sp.
CCGTCCCTACCGCGATGCATGTTCGTGATTTGGATGACTTCGATTGCTGCGGCAACCTGGCGACCTTCAGACGAACTTCCGCCGTAACCGTCGCACCAGAATC
Source organism: uncultured Schlesneria sp. (assembly GCA_903904835.1). Lineage (GTDB taxonomy): Bacteria > Planctomycetota > Planctomycetia > Planctomycetales > Planctomycetaceae > Schlesneria. The sequence goes on from CAIVEI010000080.1 coordinate 104, forward strand.
GAGTTAAAGTACAATACGTCTGCAACCGGAAACGCTCAATGCACGCAACGTGCTGTGTCCCCACAGTGTCAAGTCGCTAATGGCGACAACACGGACTCTGTCGATGTAACTGCGACGATGAAGGACCAATCGAGCGTTAGTCTGGTTGGAACGATGTCAGGCGTCGACCCTGCGACGATGAACTGGACGATATCGACGCTGAACGATTTGAGTGGGAACTCAACGTCAGGTAGGAATGACAATGGCGAAACGGTAGTAACATCGACAGCCGGAACAATGGCGACAACACCCGTCCAGACCTCGAATGACGTGGATACGTCAACCTGGAATCTCAAGCACTCGGTTGTTGCACTGGATTCGGTTGGAAACCCGGTTGCCGCGCCAACGTCCATGACTGACGTAGGACGCGACACACAGACATTGTTAAACGGCGTCGTGACTGATTCCGGCGGGACAGAGACAGTGACAGATGGTCAAGGAAATCCGATCCAATCGGATTTCGATCTCTGGTCTGCGCAACAGAAACAGCTACTGCTCGATTATCAGGAAAAGCGTGGGTTGGCGGTCGGGGCATTGCTCTCCGCGACCGCCGCCCAAGAGGCGTATCGTAAACAATGGTTTGGCGTGGATTTTATTTTCGGTAACGCAACATCGAATCAACTGGCGCAGGACGTTCAAGCTGCTCAGGCTGCGGTCGATCAGTTGGATGCTGAACTTGCGGAAAAATTTGGTTTCACGGCAAGCGAGGTTCGGCTTCGGGCAGGCGATGCCGCACGGCAATGGGATTACGGGACGAAATTCCTCAAGGCGCTTCAATACGGTTACACCCACGGCCAATTCACGGGTGAAATGAAATCCCAAATGGATGAACTGATGCAAACGCTTCAGGATCCACAAGCGCTGGCGCAATTCATTCTAATTATGGGCGGGATCGCTGCACTGAAGAAAACCGCCTGTAAAGCAGGACTCACGCCCGTTGCGGGCGCGCTGTTCACCGCAAAAGAAGCGGCCGATGTTATTCTTACGCTTTCCGCGTTGAAGTCCGAATTAGATGGCGTGACTTATGAATCCGAGGTTGCCAACGCAGCACCGCAAGTCACCAAATTCATGGTTGAACTCAGCAAACAAATTTCGTTTGCAGAGTTGATGAAGTTGCTCAAATGTTTTCCAGCAGGGACCCAAGTCGTGGTGGCGACCGAGCAAATCGACGGTCGCTGGCGATACCGCACTGTGGCGATTGAGACCCTGAATGCAGGCGATCTGGTTCTTGCACGGGAGGAATACGGTCCGCAGGTCAAACTCCAACGGATTGAAGAAACCTTCGTCCGCGTCTCGGATCATCTTCGTGTGCTGGAATTCCGCGATGCCACAGGCCGGACACAAACGATCAAGACAACCGACGAACACCCATTCTGGAGCCTAGATCAGGCCAGATATGTCCTGGCGAGCGAATTAAGTCTCGGGGCACGAGTCGTCGGCCCCAATGAAGAAACGCAAACGTTGATCGCCTCGAACCGCGAAGAATTCGACCGAGGCATACTCGTCTACAACTTTCGCGTGGCACAGTATCACACATACTACGTTTCTGAAGCGGTAGACGCCACACCGCTGTTGGTTCATAATGCGAGGTACAAAAAGTCGGCTTCAAACGAAGAAGCGAGCGGTGGAACGTATAAGTTGAAAGATGACAACGACAGCGTCAAGCGAACTGGAACAACGAAGAACTTAAAGCAACGTGAAGGTCAGCTTAACCGTCACCCTGAAACAAAAGATCTAAATTTTGAGGTCGATAGGCGATCAGACGATTATGCGGGACGGCGTGGCCGAGAGGAGATTATTTACCGCCAGCATCCTGAGGCACTTAAGGAGAATGGCGGCCTGAACAAGCAACGTGCGATAGATCCTAAAAATCCACGGCTCGAAGAATACCTTAGGAAAGGGAAAAAATTATGAAGAGCTCTAAACAAAAAATCCCGGAGGGAACATGGTTCGCCGTTCCGTTGCGCGACGGTGGTTTTTGCCGTGGGCTGATGGCGAGGACTGATGGAAAAGGAAGCTCGTTTGGTTATTTCTTCGGGCCGAAAAAGGCGACTATTGAAGATTTGCCCGATGTTTCCGGCCTTCATCCTAATGATGCAATATTGGTAGGACGATTTGGTGATCTTGGTTTACTTAACGGTGAATGGAAAGTTATTGAAAAAGACACACAATGGGATCGGACCGCTTGGCCTATGCCTCCATTCATACGGGTGGACGAGAAAGCTAATACGGCAATGAAGACGACGTTTAACGACAACTTTGAAATTATTTCCGATGTACCGTGTGACCCTTCATTAGCTATTCTATTTCCTAAGGATAGTTCAATGGGATATGGGTTTGTGGAAATCAGATTAACCCGCCTTCTAAATACCGTTAACACAGGATGACACAGGAAGGACTGCGTCATCGAAGCCAAAGCTTTGTCGTGGGTTCAACAGACACATCGGCAAATCCGACGTCGCACCCCGATTACCTCTTGCTCAATCGGGAATCGCGGTAGGAACGGCCATTACTGACCGCCCCCCGCACAGATCCGTACGTGCAGAATTACCGCATACGGCTCTTACCTTGGATAGTGACGAGTGAACCGCTCTTCAGGATAAGGATGGATAATCTTCGCGTTGGGAAGCCATCTACGGCAGAGCTTTCCGAACTTGGCCCAGGTCATCCGGTGTGCCCTCTGCGACCTGCGTCGCAGAATTTTCAACCAGATATTCTGGATTACAATCCGAAACTGGTTCAAGCGGGTCGAGTTCAATGGGACTGCGTGGTAATTGCACCACCCCTTGTAGACACTCGAAAGCCAGGAACCGACTTCCGCCAGATCCCAATGCACCATTCGTTTCAGCCGATGGTTGGGGACTCACCGAGTTTCCCTCGCGCTGACGAACCGCAGACGTAGCCAAATCTATAACCGTTCTCCTACATTGGCGTTAGCGAAAGTCATGCGTAAACTCTCGGCCCGAATTCTTTGACCCGTTCTTTGAACGGGGAGTGTCCCCGAGGTTTGGCACATTCTTTGAAAGGGCAGTGTCCCCGAGGTCGGAGTCGTACGTTTGGCTCATAGCGGCAAATGAATGACTTGATTTCGCACGTCATCAGGACTGAGCACAAGTGCAATCAATTCAAGATCTCGAACAGCCTGCCCAATCGTTATTTGCAATTGGTGTGTGTAAATAACCCCACAAAATGACTTCCCATTGCTGAGGAGTTGCGTCGTCAGTTCTAGAAAATCCGCATCGCATGAGAACACGATTCGCTCTAATTCCGTTGCCCTGTCGATGATCCTTGCATCAGGCCAATCTGAAGCGTGGTCCTCTTCGGCGGTCAGAACATCAATTCCACGTCGCCGCAACCCGATTGCAATCGAACGGGGAACATGCTGGTCGAAGTAGAATGCCAGACTCATCATTGGGTTCGCTACAAAATTGCGGCACCAGATTTTCGTTTTTTTGCAAAGACTTTCAAATCAAATTGAATGAATCGTTGGCACAGCTTGTGCGTTAATCTGTACCGTTGGCGACCGCCTCCAATGACGCCTTAGATGCAAGCAATTTCCGACGTAGATCAAGGTTTTCTGTCTGCTTTCTCAGGACGGCAACGCGATCGAGTTGATCAGCAATCAATGCATCCAGATCGGTCTGATGGTCGTAATAATAGGCCAGCGCGGTGTAGATTTGAGGCAGCGAAAGATGCGGATGTTGCCGCTGAATTTCATCGGCATCCCAATGATGCGCGATCCGATCCAGCGCGATTTCAACGACCTTGGTTGTCGTTCCCGCAATGGTCGCTACACCGGACTGATCAACGGTAAGGTGAGGGTAAGTCACTGCAAGCATCGTGGCGTCCTTCATAAACAGCTTCATTCGGCAGACCTGATCTCGTTACCAGACTATCCTACGCAAATGGCTTTTGAAAGACTTCGTCGAACGCAATGGACCTCGGAGGCATCTATGAAGAAGAGATTGTCAAGCCGATGAGGAGCAGAAAATGTTTTCCAGGCCGGTGGTGTTGATTCTCCTCGCCATCGGCTTCGGTCGGATTTCCCCTGTCTCTTCCGCCATAACCGTCGAACCAGAAGCGAGTTAAAGTACAATACTTCTGCAACTGGAAACGCTCACTGCACGCAACGTGCTGTGTCCCCAAAGTTCATCCTTATCCGAGCGAGCGATTTAATCGTCTTTATCCAAGGTAAGAGCCGTATGCAGTAGTCCTGCACGTACGGATCTGTGCGGGGGGCGGCCAGCAATGGCCGTCCCTACCGCGATGCATGTTCGTGATTTGGATGACTTCGATTGCTGCGGCAACCTGGCGACCTTCAGACGAACTTCCGCCGTAACCGTCGCACCAGAATCGAGTTAAAGTACAATACGTCTGCAACCGGAAACGCTCA
>CAIVEI010000081.1 GCA_903904835.1 uncultured Schlesneria sp.
CTTGTAATATGCTGGCAGTGTCGGGAGCGTTTCTTGTTGGATTGACGAGCTTGCACGTGGTTGTTTTGACAAATCTTGGCGCATTGGCTGCCGGTGCACTCTACAGTCGGCACGTCAATCGTTCGAGCCTGATGTTGTTGCCAAGTTCCCGGCCCGGGTTACGAATCGAATCCGACCCCTTTCAGGTCAATTCCCAGGCAGGGAGTTTGGCGAACGAAAAAACTGTCGAAAATCACGCTGCAGAAAGCAATGTCATTCGAACTGAGCCAAACAGACTGTTTCGAAAGTCGTTAAATGAAAGGGTGGTCGAGCCTGTTTCACCTGAAAGTCGACAAGATCAAACGACCGAAAACAGCGACAGTGACTCTGAGCGGTCCGTTTCGGCAACTTCTTGAAAGTCCTTTTTATCACCATTCGCCTGTTGTGCAGGGAAAGATATCGTGGCCGAATTGAATACTCTCGATCCACCACCAACACAATCTTCTCACGAAGACTTTAGCGCAGAAAGTGTTGCTAATGTTCCTTGGGTTGATGGAGCGGTAACTCCTGGGGAAACGCCTGTGGCGGTTCACGAGAAATACATTGACGGTTCGAATTCGCCAGTTGACCGAGATGAACCTTCTCTTGGCAGTGCGGTCGATTCTCCTGACAATCCTGAAGAGGAGTTTGCGAATAGCGGCGACCAGAATTCGAGCGAATTGCTTGGAAAACTGCCCCCGGAAATCGGTATGTTATTGGTCATTTCGGGAGTCGCCGGAGTTTTACTGCCAGGTCTTGTCGGTACGCCGCTTTTGATCGCAGGTGGTGTCTCAATCTGGCCAAAGACATTCGAACCGATCGAACGCTGGTTCAGTCGAAAGTTTCCATCCGTTCATAAAGAAGGCGTGATTCAAATTAAGGAGTTCATTTCGGATCTCCACAAAAGGTTTCCCGACAACTCTTAATAAAATAATTCAGCGAATTGAGTTGCTGGCAGCTACTTCTTCACTGTTTAATAACGTAGTGAACTTGTCTTAACCCATCTAAGAGTTTCATGAGGAGATTGATTATGACCCGTGCCATTCGTTCGTTGAGATTGTTTGCAGAGTCTGTATTCGTTGGTTTTGCGTTTGCGATTGGCTGGATTCTTGCAGTCGTTGCCGTTTCAGGAATGATTGCTTAGTTTTCAATGTTCAAAACTTCATTGGCGTTCGATGTCGGTAACGCCTGACCGCTTGTGCTTGTTTTTTTACACCCCATAACGTGGGGTTTTCCTTTGTTTGTGAGAACTTGAAATGTCCGAAGCGATGGCTGCGACGATGAACGAAACGATTGCCGAAACGTCGACAAACTTTCTTGCAACGACGAAAAATGCCTTTGAAACAGGAATCGCGGATGCTCGAGCCTCGGTCGAAGAGACATGGCCGAAAATTACCGACGCTGTTGGTAAGGGAGTGTATAACTCTGCTTACGGAGTGGCGTTTGGAGTGACGTTTCCAATCCTGTTATTGGCGAAGAGTCTTCCGCAGAATAATTGTATCATCTGGGGTTTCGTTGATGGTGCGCGGGCCGCTAGTAAGTACTGCGACAAGACGTTAAGCAAGAAATAATCGTCGAAACCTGTGATGAACGGAACGGAACGGGACGAAATGGCAATTCGAATTCTGGGTAAGTCGCACGAATTGACTCTGATTTTTGATCGCTCGTCAGTTCGGCTGTCGACTGAGCAGATGAAACGATTAAGCCAAACACTCGGTGAAGTCGATGGAGTCGAGTCAGTCCATCCACGTACTGCGTGGTTTTCAAGTCCGCGTATCTCGGTAGTGTTTGACACGGATACCCAGCCAAACGAAATTCTTCGGCGAATGGCGAGTGCACTTCGTTCGCCTGCCGGGCCTTCTTCGTCCTCGTCTCAATCACCGTCGTTCTCGACGGAAACTTCAGAATTCACGATGGCGAACGAGTCTCTCAATGACTCGGCAATGACGGTAAGACGGGACACTTCCGTGTCAGTCGAAACGCGAACGCTCGGTCGTCGACTGTCCGTTCGAAGACGACTGCGGGAATTAGGGTATGGAATTTTGACGCTTGCCTCATTTGGAATGGCTTGGGTCGGGCTGATTGTCCCCGGAATCCCGACAGTTCCATTTGTCCTGTTGACCGCCCATTTCGCTCTACAAGCGTCACCGAAACTTCGCGCCCGAGTTATGAAAAGCCGAATGTTCGGGCAAATGATACGCGATTGGCAGGAGCACGGAGCCATTCGCCGAAGCGTCCAGATCGAAGCCTATTTATTGACACTTCTGATCATCGTAGTCGGTTTAATTTTTTCACCACCGATCCCGATCATCTACGCGGGAATGGCGTTTGGAAGTTTCTTGGGCCTTTACGCAGTCTCTCAAATCCCGGTGATCGAATCGGCCGAGGATGGTGAGGTCGTCGTTAAAAATGTTGGGTTTCTTAGACATTTTCCGACGAATGCCTGATGCGAGTCGTCTACACTCCGAGCGGCAGCAAAAACTTTATCGCGTCATCTTGAGACCAGCACCCGATGAAAACGATCGATTATATCTACCGTTTTGATCCCAAAAACACGTCCGTCAAGGTTCCTCCTTCGGATGCCGAAAAAGCAAAACACGAGCTTGAAGTCGGCAATCGAATGTTTGCTGACTGGATGAAGAGCTGCCAGCACGGTTCGTTGATGCCGGGCGATCCTCATTACGTCATTGAATGTGCTGGCCTCAATTTTGGCCACAACCCAACCGGAAACGATGTCCCGCGACAAGATCCTTTTGCGATCGTGATTGGCTGCTCGGATGCTCGCGTACCGATCGAAATGGTTTTTGGGCAGGGATTCAACGAATTGTTTGTCGTCCGCGTGGCAGGAAACGTTCTCGCAGACGAATGCTGGGGAAGCATTGACTATGCGTTAACGGAGCTTAGCGAAAGTGTCAAACTGGTTGTCGTCATGGGCCATAGTGGTTGTGGAGCGGTCACAGCGGCCGTCGATGCTTATCTCGATCCGAAGAAATACTCGCTAAATGTAATGTCCTTGGGGGTTAAATCCATTCTCAGGCATATTTTCGTTTCAGTGCATCGGGCAGCCATGGGATTGCAGGAAGTCTGGGGGCCTGACGCTCCAAATTCTCCCTCGTACAGATCTGCGCTCATTGAGAGTGCGGTCTGTCTCAATGCTGCTGCGGCAGCACAAAGCGTTCGGGCTGCTAATGACCGTATCAGACATGCCGACGTTCGAGTGCTTTACGGCGTCTATGATCTGCGATCACATCATGTCTGTATGCCACCGATCTGCACTCACGTCGCAGATCGTGACACGCTGATCAATCTTGCCGATGCTCCAAATGATGCTGCCGAATTTGAGGCTCTGGCACGAGAAATGGCCGTACGTTTGAAGTAACGCACGGCCATTAAATTGATCATTTTCTGTTCGAGGGATCATTCAAACTGTGAATGAAATTCGTAACTCGATTTACTTCAATTTCGCCAAAGCCTGATCAGCCGCTTTTCGAACCGATTCATCGTCGTCCTTCAGGGCGACTGTCAGGCCTTCCTTTGCCAAGGTAGACCCGCTGCCGATTTCGCCCAGGGTTTTCGCCACTTCCGCTCGCGCCTTTGGGTTCTCGGCACCATGCAGTGCGGCGACGAGTAACGGGATCGCCGTCTCGATGATTTGAGGATTCGGAGCGATATGAACCAAGGCCCAGGCAGCTACCGACTTCTCATAAGGATTTCGTCCTTTAAGCATCTTTTGCAGGCTTGGAACAGCCGCAGCAGCGGGTGCTCCGATACGCCCCAATGCAAATCCTGCGATCGGACGGAGTGATGAATCACCTTCGTTTAGTATTTTAATGATGTCATTAACAGCAGCTTGACTGTCTGGACCAATTTCAGCCAATGCAATGAGTGCTTCGCGACGAACGACAGGAACGTTGTCACTCAAATGTTTTTGAAGTCCTGGAACGGCGCCTTTCGCTCGTTCTCCGATTCGTCCGAGTGTTGCCGCAACTTCGCGACGAACTTCAGGTCGTTCACTGTCGAGCGCTTTGATCAACCTGGGAATTGCGATGGTTTCGTACTCGGTATTCGCAGGATCGAGTTGCAGTAACGCCCAGACACTGGCGAGTGCAAGTGTCGGATCTTCGCTTTCGAGCAGACTTTTCAAGCTGGGGGTCGCTTCCTTGGCACCAATCTTTCCCAGGGCGTACGCGGCTGCGGATCGGAAAGGGAACTGCTTATTCTCGACTGTTTTGATTAACTCGGGGACTGTCGATTTCGCGTCGGCACCAATCGAAGCAAGTGCGATAAGAGTCTCACGCTTTGTTTCAGCATCGTTCGATTGCAGCAGCCCCGATAATGCGGAAACCGAGTCCTTTGCATTTGGTCCAATGCCAGCAATCACTGGAAGGAGCAGCTTTTGTAGTTTTTCACTTTTCAAACCTTCGATCAGGCCCGGGACGGAAGCCGTTCCGAGCTGTTGAAGTGCCTGACCGGAACTGAACCGAACTTGTGCGTCTGGATCGGATAGACCAGCGATGAGTGTCGGCACAGCAGATTTCGCAGCAGGCCCGATGTCGCCAATGGCGCTGATGGCGTGCCAACGCAGTTTCAAATCATTCGATTTCGCCGCCGCGATTAAGCGATCAACAGCCGTTGCGGCTCCGTGGCCGATTCCGGCAATGGCGTCAATCGCATTCACGCTGGCTGTGGCGCTTGGACCACCAATAAGCTGCTGAAGTGATGGAACTGATGGCGAGCCAATTAAAACCAAGCCTTGAATGGCTTCCGCCGAAACATCTTGTCGATCACTTTTCAATCCCGCGACAAGGACAGGAACTAACAATCCGGCATTGTCAGCCTTGCCGGATTCGATTTCTGCAATCGCGTGCGCAGCGCTGACGCTGATTAAAGGTTCTTTATCGAACAGCAATTTTTTCAGTTGCGGAACCGAAGATTGGGCCGCTGCACCAAACTTTTTCAATGCACTAATCGCACTGAGGCGAACCAATGGGAACGGGTCCGCAAGGACACTATTCAGTGCAGGTACAGATTCCTTAGGGTTCGAATCAATTCTCCCTAACGCTTCAATGATTTCATGGCGCAGGGCGGGGTCGTTGATTCCGAGCGTCTTGACCAGGAGCGGAACGAATTCGGCGGCTGCCGGGCCTATTTCACCAAGTTGTTGAGCTGACTCCGTCTTTTCCTCTAAGCTGCCCGTTTCAAGCTGCTTGCGGAGTGTTGCGAGTTCCGTGTCTTGAGCTGAAGCGGACGATACCGCTAAACACAATACCAACGTTGCCAACGTTCCAGTCAGTCCCATTCTCATGCCCGATGCCCTTTGAACGCGAGTTTATGCTTGATGGAGAGATATCGAAGCGGTACAACATCTTGTTGTTCGCTCTGAATTCTAACAGGGTGGATAGTGCTGTCGCCACTCCACGAAATCGTTTTCGTGATGTGCTCGACAAAATAATTCATCTGTACCGAAAACGTTGTCATTCCGCGAAGGGGTTGGACGTGAGAAAGTTGTTCTTACTTGCAAGTCTGATGTTTGTTGCTGCCGTTACTTTGGCACCTCCAGCAACCGCCTATGACAATTTTGGTATGTACGGCATGGGAATGGGAATGGGAATGGGCGGCGGATGGGGTGGTTATGGTTGGGGCGGTTCCCAGGGTGGCATTGGCGGCATCTACGATGGCCAGGCAAACGTCATCCGGTCGGAAGGGATGTACAATCAAATGAATTCCCAGGCGGCCATCAATTACCAGAAAGCGAATCAGGAAAACGAGAAGGCCCGGGCGCTTCATCTGGAAAACCAGCAGAAAATCCACGAAGAAAAGCTGAAACGGACGCGCGAAGCCAAGGTTCGGCAATCGGAAGAACGCGTCGAAAATATGGCGGCACGAGAGCGTCAACAGGAATTCATTGATGCCCATAAACCTCAGCCCCTGGCTGGCAGTCAACTTGATCCTTCAACGGGTCAAATCAACTGGCCGTCGCCATTGAGAACGTCGGAATTCGATGATTTGCGTAAGGCTGTGGAAGCGTTCTTCGAAACGCAGACGAAATACGGATCGACCTCAGATCTCACAATCCAGATCGTCAGAAAAGTCGGCGAAATGAAAGATCTGCTGCGAAAACAGATCCTGAGTATGCCAATGCCGGAATATTCCGAGTCGCGTAAGTTTCTTGACAGTCTGGCCGCGTCGGCACGCTGATTTGGCTCGTGCGAACACGCTGATTTGGCTCGTGCGAATCAGAGCTGGGTTTAATTAGCCTTTTTTTCGCGCCAGACAGAGACAGCGTGCTGCATCTGTTCTGCCCAGACGCGATTCAGGTCATCCGGCGATGGAACATGGCCGTCGTTCATCTCGCCGAAATACCAGCAGCAGGCTTTTCCGAGTGAATACGTATACGCGAATGCCATTGCGGCATTGGCCGTTTGTCCGACGAACGGAATGAATTTGAGCGGAGCTTTGATGGCAAACCTGACCGCCAGTCTGCCGCCAACGGCACCTGCCATTTTAACCAAAAGGCCTGCGTTCATTTTTTGATCGTAGAGGTCCGCGAGCAGATAAATTAATCGCGTCTGCAGAGCCATGACGAGTGGGATATCGACCCATGGCAACGGTGAGGCCGCCGATGTCGCAGCCAAGCTGCTGTAGGTCAAAATCGTGGGCATTGCTTGTTTTGCCGTTAAATCTCGCAGGGAATTCCGCACGTCATCCAGATGGATTAAGGCCTGGCGATAGGCTGCCGGCAGCAGCTCGATCAGCGCTTCTTCCAATCGTGCCCCCCCGAAATTGGGTTGTTCAAAGCCTTCCTCGGGGGGCGTTAGATCAATCGGAACGATTCGATCAACCAAACCAGAAAACCGCTCTTCCTGCTCCCGTAGACTTCGCTGAAGCCCGGGATGAACGGCTAATGACGAAGAACGCCTTCCCGATTCGTTTCGGTCTAAATCGACTTTCTCTTCCGTAGGGGTCGTAGGTTCTTCAGTTTTCGATTCGCGAATGACATCGAACGGATCGGGATTGGAATGCTGCTCGAACGGATAAGCTTCATGCAGACACGTCAGCACCAGCACGATTGGACGGGATGGACGTGCTGCTCGAATCTTTCTTAGCGGTTCAATGATTTCTGCAAGTGCATGATCCATAACGCGAACGACGACGATCACCACATGGGTCGAACTATCGAAGGATTCTATGTCTTCCTTAGGGTCATACCCGGATTCTCCCAGCCCGCGCGTATCCAAAAACCGAACGAGCGGCTGTGAAGAAGACGGAAAATCGTAGCGAAACGACGTCTTCGTCTGCGGTTGAAATCCGTTCCCGATTTCTGCCTGAGTCGAACCCGTGATAAAGCGGACAATGGTTGATTTTCCGCTACCGGTCTTCCCAAACAGCCAAAAGACGGGGACGGGTATCTTTTTTAACAGTTCTTCACGTTTCCGTTCGAACTGCTCGTCCGTGAGCGACCCAAACCCGAGCAGGGACTTGATTCGTTCGAACATTTTCTGCAGCCTCATAGTGGTGAGTTATTTTCCGCATTGATCGCGTCGTGTGTATTGAAGCACTAATCGACGCGACATGCGATCAACTCGCCATCCTGCGGTCACTTCGCCTTCTTGCCCTGTGCCACGTTTTCCGATGGTTTCAACAAGTTGGGGAGTTCCGCTTTGACTTCCGTGAGGGTTGCATTCCGATTCACCACTTTCCCTTCTTTGTCGACCAGGAACATCGTCGGGAGCGAAATAATTCCAAACGATTCGGCAATCGGACTATTAAGTCCCCCGGTCTGGGTCGTTGGATTTGGTTGATAGATATGCTTCCAGTTCATCTTGTTTTTCTGGACAAATGGCATCGCCGTCGCTTTATCGAAGTCCAGGGCGACTCCGACGATTTCAAAGCCTTTAGCCTTATTATCCTGATACAAAGCCCTCAGTTGCGGAATGTCTTCCTCGCAAACCTTGTATTCGCTGGCCCAGAACACGACCAGCACAACCTGCCCTTTGAGGCTTTTGACGTCAACGGCCCCACCGTCAAGACCTGGTCCTGACAGCGACAGAACCTGGCCCGTCAATTTGAGTCGACGTAATGCGCCTTGTGCTCGCGTTGCCATTTCTGATTTCGGCTTGTCTTTGAGCAGTTTTTGATACCACTCTGTCGCTTCTTTGCTGCGGCCCTGCAGTTCTTCGTGGGTTCCCAGCATGACCATTGCGTCATCTGAATCGTCCGAATTAGGGTATTTTTTGACAAAGTCGTCCAAGCCTTCTAACCAGGCCTTCTGGATCTCGGCTTGTTTTTCTTTGTCTTCTTCAGCCTGCTGCAAATTGACGTAATATTCGGCCTGCATCAGCCGGTAAGCGACATAAGGCAATAATGGAGACTTAGGCATTCTTTTGCCGATGTCCGTTTCAATCTCTTTGAGATCCTGAACACCCTCGGGGTACGTTCCCATCTGAGATGCCAGTGCGTAACCGTCGATGGTTTGCTTCATCAGCATCGTTCTTTCCTCGTCGGTTTCCGCCAGTTCGATGGCATCCTTCAACAACGTTGCTCGTTTTGCCATCAATGACTTAACGGCCGAAGCTGACTGGCCGGGCTTCATGAGCCCTTGTTCGATGTCTGTTAAGTCTTTCAAGATCTTTTCAACTTTGGGAGACGGACCTGATGGGCCGGCAGCGGCACTATTGGAGGCCAGCAATGGTTCCATCAGAATTCCGCCGTTCGTCGTTGTCACTTCACCTTCAATTGGTGTCGGCACCTGGGTAATTTTCCAGACGTCGCCGACCCGAATCATTTCTCCAATTTGAACGGCATTAAATTTGGTTTGTGTTTCGACGATGGCCATTGCGCTTTCATAGACCTGAAGATCGGCAGTCGCTTTTTCTTCGTCCTGTGGAATGGTGCTGGGCATCTGCGCGTCAAAGCGTGTCCAGCGTGACTGCGCCGAAAGCGATTTCGATTTCGCCATGACCCCTTTGGCCTTCTTGACAGGATCAGCGGCCGATTCGATCAATTTACCGGCCAATTGCGGATTGATTCCGAGTATCTTGAGGTCGTCTTCGTTGATCATGATCGCTTGAAATGCCGCTTCATCGCCTGTGATTAACGCGCGAACGGCCTCTTTGGAAGCTTCAGCAGCAGATAGGACTTTCCACTGATCGATACGACCATCTTCGTTCTGATCGATGCCCCAGCGAGTTCCCCCCAGGTTCAGCCAGCGACACTGGTCAACCTTGTTATTGTTGTTCGTATCGATATCTCGGTAGACCTCGATCCCGTCTTTGAAGTATCGCCATTGATCGATCCCGCCAACTCCGTCGGTATCGAGAAATTTGCGTAAGATCTGGCCAGCCGGTCCCGTCACGACCCAGCCGTTGACCTTCCCTTTACGTTCAACTTCCACTTTGCATTTTGCAAAGTCGGCCGGCTTGGGTGTTTCAATTTCGACATCTTTTTGACGAGGTACGAATGCCATCGTGTCCGCGACTTTCGGTGGATCTGCCGCCCAAACCGAAGTTCCGAATGTCGAACACGCCACGACTAGACCCAGCAGACACGATTTTCGCGAAGTCATCCTCGCCACTCCATTGAAGCGATCAAAAACTTTTTTCCGCTGCCAAAAGCGATTTTGGACACGGAATCCATTCCCGTGTGCATTCTAGGAAATGTCCCAAACCACGTCACCAGCAGTTTTTCGGCGAATAACCGCGTCCGCGCCCCGTGGAACCGTTGCCGGCAAATTTCCTCGGGTTAACCACGTCACTCGTAAGTCCTGATAAACAGCGCAGTGGAATGTCGATTGTCGCGATCAAAAACACTTCAAGGTGTTGTCTTGAGAGACGCCGGCTCGTGAATCGGCGGTGTTCCTTCAATCAGTCGTTGCAACAGCGTTTCGTCAATTCGGCCTCGAAATCGAATTTTTCCATCGAACATGACGACCGGGATGCACGTGCAAAAACGTTTGTCTAAATCGGGATTGGAATGAATATCAATCTCGTCAGGCGTGGGAATCCACCGATGGTATTCTGCCAAGACCTTGGCAGCCTCGTCGCATAAATGACAACCTTCTCCGACATACAGTGTGGCCGTGCGAAACCGTTGACCTGGAACAGAAGGTCGCCATCCAACGGTTTGCGCTCCTGCGTGTCCCCATAAAATCTGCCAGCCTGCCGCGGCCAGTCCCAATCCGATGGCAATCCACATCGATTGGTTGGCATACCAGAACGCGGGAAGTCCGGGCATGCGTGTGAACAATTCGATCCCGCGTAATATGACCAGAACGATCCCTGACCCGAACAGAACTCGCCCCACAGGTGTCAACCGGTTTTCTGCGTTCACTTCTGAAACTCCATGCGTTCCGGCACTGTCAATCACGTAATAGAATTCGTCGGTATAAGCGTATTAATGATATTGCCTGACGATTGTGATGATAGGCATTCCGGTGCTTTTACACGAACAAGCCGTGTAGAAACCAATCTCCGGTATCTCGATCAACGAAGGCCCATAAGATCGCTCCGTTCGCCAGACTCAGGCGATAATAGTCTCGTTTCACATCCAGCCCGCGCCACCAGCCGACTTCAATTCGCTCGGGACCACAGACACGAATGACGGTCGATCGCTGGACGCGGGTTGGCAGCCCTTCCGTCGAAAACTGCTGGACGACCAGTGGTTGCGGAGATCGCAATAATCGCAATGGTCGACAACGAAGATGCGAGGCAATGCCGATGGTTTCCTTCTCCGTCGATGCTGGTGCGTCGAGCCAGGGGACAGACTCGAAGGCAAACTCTGGTTGTGGGTCGGGAATCAGCCGTGGACGCAGCACCGCCTGACGACCGAGCCGCATGCTCAGCCGGTCGACCAGTTCGGCCAGTACCTGCGGATGCTCATCACCGGCATCGTCTCCAAATAAGGTCGCTTGTCGAAGAGGGGGCAAACCGACTTCGACAACTTCCATTCGTACGCCTTGGACGCCTGACATGAATACTCGCCGCTCGTTTTGCAGACGCAGCAATTCAGTCAGATGCCGCTTTTCGGTTGTCGGCCGTAAAAGGCGTAACACTGTCGGTTCCGTAACCGTGCCAAGCCAGTGACAGGCGAGTTCACGTAATCCGGCCCGATTTGCCACAAGCCGGGTCAATAGCCGCTCTAACAAGACCTCGCAGACATGATCCAGCGTTTGACGATCAGAGACCGGCTCTTCAAACAGCCATTCCTCAAACACCGGTTCGGCCAGCCGTTCGGCGTGCAGCAGTTCAGCAGCCAGCCCCAATGCCTGATCAATCCGCTGAACCAGTTCTTTCCCAAATCGAGACGGCAGACTGGACCGAGGGATAAGCAGCAATTGGCCAATCGTCATGACATCCAAGGATTGCAGTTTTTGCTTCACCGATGGAGTAATCCGCAGTGCCGCGACAGGCAGAGGTGAAAGCCAGTTGGTTTGTTGACCGGGTGGAACCAGTGAGATGTCCGCCTCACCATAATGACTGATTCCCCACGCCGCACCCCATGAGTCGGCAATAGCCACGCGCACCTGGATTCCTTGCTGAGCCAGATCGTTCCGCAGTTTCTCGGCCAATCCCCGTTCCCCGCCAAACAGAACTTCACTGCCCGAGATATCGAGCCACAGTGATTCAGGCGACGAAGTCTCTTCCATCCCGACAAGCGGGCTGTAAATCTGGCAATGAAGGGCCAGTTCCTGTAATCGATTCCGATCGGCAACCGGATCAGCTCGTTTCACGACCGGCAATACGGGAGGTTTTCCTCGCTGAACTCCGTTTCGACGTGTTGGCTGTGGCGTCTTGCCTGAGGGTACAGGCAAAAGCGACTGAGCTTCGCCGAGCGGCATTCCGGCACGAATTCCCCATTCGGCCGCTTCAGGAGAACAGACAGTAACCTGAAACCCTCGTCGACCTTCAGCAAAGATGACCATCGGTCCAGGGTCTCCTGACCCCACACTGTTCTTCAACCCGGTACCGTTCTTCAACCCGGTACCGTTCTTCAACCCCGTACCGTTCTTCAACCCCGTACTACGCAGACGCTGTATCGGCCACAGCGGAGACCAGACGCACATCACCCGTCGCATCGCAGATTTCCAGTTCGACCGAGTCTCCTGTGCGGTATCCACCGCGACAGGAGAGAAGTTCCACTCGCATCCGCCGCCCTGCGGTTGTGATTGCCGGCCTCGGCTGGACCAGCCAGCGCACATCAGCCCACGAGGCATACTGCGCCGCTTTCGCAGGCCGAAACAGCACCCCCACACCACCCCCCGTTTCCGCAGCAATCTTCCAGCGCTGGATCACCCGGTCAGGAAGCCGTTCGGCTTGAAACCAGGTCACTCCGATCGCCGGACAACGAAGACATTGCTCAACGGCCCACGCCGCTTCTGCAACCGACGAAGGCCGAAGCCAAAGCAACGTCTCCAGTGAGATTCCCCAACCCCGCACGGCAGGTGGATGGAACTCACCCGTTTCATCCACCACAGCCCACACCGGCTGACGTTGCAACGCCGCTCGCACCCCCTGCAGTGCCAGTACGCTGGCTCCGCAACCCTCCACTGGAGCCAACCATTCAATGATCCAGCCTGGCTCCATGCCTCGGTCGGGTAGCAGTGCATCCAGTGCCGACAGTCCCGTCGACAACCGTGGCCGTTCGTCAAACTGCGGAGTGGCATGCCTGGTGGTTCCCTGACAAATCCGCCGCAAAGCTCGAAGAGTCTCAGCACGCTGCGTCTCCATTTCAATCCCAGACATAACGTTCGTCGATTTCGAGTTCGTGTTTCTGGCAGAGCTCCCGGAATTCCTCTTGATACGAATGCCGCTTGTGGTGTTCTTCCTGTCGTTCCACGTAATTGACGACTCGGTCGAGGTTAGACCGGCTGACGGAGAAGGCTCCGTAACCCGCTTGCCACGTGAATGTCGGGCTACCACTCGACGTTTTTTTGGCCCATTTCGATGTCTCAGTCTTCACATGTTCGACAAGCTTGGCGATTGCTACCGTAGGTGACAACCCGCAGACGATATGAACATGATCAATCCAGCCACCAGTACATTGGGGGAGACAACCAAGCTCCTGCAGAGGCTGGTTTAACATCAGAAACATCTCGTCCCGAAAGCCAGGATTCTGCAGAAACACCTGGCGGTTCTTGGTACTGAAGACGAGATGCAGCCAGATTTGGGACAATGACGGAGACATCACAACTCACTTTCCAGAATGATCAGCCCGTCGTAGCATGGGCTTTAGCCCTTGCGCCACAACATCTTGGCTAAAGCCCACACGACAAAAACTCAACCTCGTTGAGGCCACCTTCGTGTCGTTACCTGTCGATCCAGACCGCCCCTCATCGCGCCGTAATCACGGCATGCCTGTCGAGCTGAAAACCCCAACGATGAAGATCGGCTTTCGCTGTTGATCCACGCCACTTAAATATGGATAACAAAAATAATATTACAGGAAACAATTGAGAATGCAATACAAGGCGAGGGGCTTAGGCGAATGTAGGGTGGGTCGAGTCTTCGAGGCCCACAGTTCCGCCTATGGAAATCCCGGCGAATGAGCATACTGGTGAATTGGTGGGCCTCGAAGACTCGACCCACCCTACACACGAAACACTGCGGGTGACGGAATCAACGCGCCAGTTGCGAAAGAATTCTTCGAGACCGTTTTCCGGTCGCCAACACTTCAATTGTTCGTGCCGTCGGGCTGTCGATTGTGATCCGTATTTCCAGCCGGTCGCGCGGCAGATATTCCACAACTCGATCGGCCCATTCGACCAGAGCGATCCCGTCCGAGGCAAATAGCTCATCCAGACCAAGATCTGCAAACTCTTCCGGCGAACGGAGGCGATAAGTATCGCAATGCCGAATCGGCACGCGACCGAGATATTCTTGAATCAGCGTAAACGTCGGGCTGTTCACTTCATCTTCCGGCACATCCCACGCCTGTGCTACCGCTTTGACGAACCGGGTTTTCCCCGCACCCAGATCACCAATCAAGCCAACCACGTCACCGGCATTCAGCACGAGAGCAATCTGGCGCCCCACGGAGTTTGTCTCGGCTTCTTCGGCAACGTGGCAAACAAGGGAGTTATCGTTTTGTCGAATCCAGGTTAGCATGAAGTTTTCCCTTCAATCCAGACGCAGCAGAACGAACTTCAAGTACCGAAATTCTGGCAGCGCCAGCGGGGTCGGATGGTCGGTCGGCTGACCGGCAATCGTAACCACTGTCCCGCGACGTCTCGCTCGTGAAATCCCTTCTTCACAGCATTCCTGGAACATCGGTAAATCAATATGGCTGGAACAGGAGGCAACCGCCAGCATCCCATGCGGCGCCGTGACGCGCGACCCGGCCTCAATCACGTTTTGATAGGCAGCCATCGCTTTTGGTACCGATTCGCGATTAGGCGCGAACGAAGGAGGATCAAGAATCACGATATCCCAGCGACGCCGCTCGCTGGCCGATTGACCCAGAAAATCAAAAGCGTCCGCCGGAATACCAGTATGCTGCGATTCCGGCAAGCCGTTTAGCCGCCAATGGTGGTTAGCCGCTTCGATGGCTGCCGGAGCGATATCCACCGAGGTGACCTGTGATGCCCCGCCAGCCCCGGCCGCGACGGAAAACCCTCCCGTATACGAAAAGACGTTGAGTACGCTTGCGTCGCGCGCCCATGCACGGATCAATTGACGGTTATCTCGCTGATCCAGAAAAAAGCCGGTTTTCTGACCACGCACGATATCCGCCGTGAAGGGTAAACCATGTTCGGTAAACGTCACCGGCCGAACAGGTTCCGAGCCGAACAATGCCCGGCCGGTCACTCCTCGTTCTTTCTGTCGTTCATAAACACAATTCAATTTCAGTTCGCGTGCGATCAACTCAGCAATCTCATCCACCTGCCAGAAACCAATCGGCCCCTCGCCATCCAGTTTGACAACGGCCGTGTCAGCGTAAACGTCGCCAACCAGCCCGGGCAATCCATCCCCTTCACCGTTAAACAATCGAAATCCGGTGGTGTGACCGCTGGCGGAAATCAATCGCCGCAGTGTAACAGCGGCTCGCAATCGACGCTCAGCCCAGCGATCATCCAGCTTTAAATCAGGATCAGTCTCACAAATCCGCAGAGCGACAGGGCAGCCAGGATCATAGAACCCCCGTGCCACCGGCTGACCCTTGCGGTTGTCCAGCAATACCGCCGGCGTCCCCGCCGGAGCGTTAGGAAGTTCCCGCAAGGCATCCCCATAAACCCAGGGATGTCCACGCTTGATCATCCGCACCAGATCGCGATTGAGCCGCAAAACAACGGGTGACGATGAAGTTTCAATCAGCGGCATGGGAGAAAATCAAGGCGGAAGGATGAAGGAAGAAGGCGGAATCAGGCGAGACGCAGATTAGACGATGGCTGGGAGGCCGTCGACGCCCCGGTTCCGAATCCTGGACATTTTTCGATGTTCCTGCGTGATCGTTTCTTCCAAGCTTGATCCGACTTGCCCCTGACAGTAGAATTCCCCGCCCGTCAGCCCCTATAGCTCAATTGGTAGAGCAAATGACTCTTAATCATTAGGTTCTAGGTTCGAGCCCTAGTGGGGGCAATGAAGTTAAAGCCGCAGCCAGTAATGGCTTGCGGCTTTTGTTTTTCTTTGGGTTTGATGCTCGTCGCTTGAGTAACCGGTAAAGTTCGGTTCGAGTGCCACTGACGTCCGACTTGGCTCGCCGGTGTTCCCGGATCGGGTTGCCAGCAAGCGTTTTTGACCATCTCGGATGATCGTTGAACGATACGCATGAAGTTTGGTGTTTTTCAATTTCACAGAAAATCGTTGGGAATTTCGTCGATTCGAGGTATTCTTCAAACATGAGTACTTCTATAGAACTTGTTGCGTTGGACCGCATGCTTGATCCGCTCGCCGAAATACTTTCGCCCGAAGTGGCGCGGGGGATCGTCGGCATGCGGGCCGATCCCTATCTACAAGCTCGCGTCGACGAACTTGCGTCGAAAGCAAACGAAGGTCAACTGACTGAAGAGGAACGGCACGAGTACGAGGACTATGTCGATGCGATTGATTTCATCGGCATTTTTCAGGCGAAAGCACGTACGGTTCTCGAACGTACGATGAATGACTGATGGACGAGCAACTGCGAGTACAGGTTCACGTCGAAGGCGAGTTCGCGTGACGTCGGCCCTTGTATTCAAGCAGCAGAGCGGCTTACAGAGATTCGTGTAAACGGCGTTCGACGAATGAGACGGGGACAGGCCCGGGCACAACTGGGACTATTTTCCAGGTAACGTCCCCCGCTTCTCTCTGAGGCGCCGTTAAACGATGAAAACGGAATTCAACTCACAGTCGATTGAACATTGCGTCGAACGCGTGCCCAGGCATTACGAATATTCCCGCGTCGCCGACGATTGACCGAGCAACAAAAGCAGCCGGATGGTGTAAGTCACACCTCCGGCTGCTTATAAAACACCTCACCGTTTTCGGCGATTGGATCACTCAACGTTCGACTTCGCTCGTCGTCGCGCACGGACGACAAACATGCCTACGATTCCCAGCCCCGCAAGAGCCAGGGAGCTTGGCTCGGGAACAGCCTGCAACGAAACATCGGCGAGCAGACTAATTGGAGGCTCACCGCTTGGTGTACCATTTGACAGGAACGACAACGTCTCGGTTGCGCTCGTTGCGGTGAAGACCATGGTCTCATACATCCAGCCCGTGAACGCATTGGGTGCGAGCTTCTCCGCATTCGTGCCGTTCGGATTGCCGTAAGAGACAGTTTGCACAGGCGAACTACCCAGACTCACATCGATACTTTCAGTTGTATAACCAGTCCGGTTCGAAAGTTCAGTTGCAGCCCACCAGAAGCTTACTTCGTACTGTTGTCCAACCGTCAAGAACCCAGTCGTCGAATTGCCGATCGACTGGGTGATAGCACCATGAACACTCGGATCACCGTCCAGAGCAAGAAACCCATTCACAGAAGTGGGTAAGTTCGTCGTGTTATACGAGGCTGAAAGCTTCTGTACCTCACTGTACTCGGAGACAGCAGGGGTCGTCGACGCATTATCTTTATTAAACCAGATATTAAACGCGCTATTTGTTGAGTTGGTCCAAAAAGCAACGCCAGACCCGGTAATACCATTGGGATGGTAGCTACCGCTCGCCAGTTCGTGGCTCGCGTTGTTGAATTGGTTATCGCTAAAATCACCATTTTGTACGAGGTTGCCAGCTTGGGTTACGTTTACGAGCCCGCACCCGATTACGAGTGCAAGACACACTCGCAACCTCACTAGTCGACTTGTCATTCAAACACTTTCCGAAAAAACGTAAAGTTTACGCGCAATTACTCGCGCAACGGCTATGGTCAACGTAGACCACGCTAATTATTCACGAAGAAGTGGAGTTACCGGTCGTGGTGAAGAAAGTTGATCCCAGCGAAATCAACTTTCACACTGTCTTCCCGAAAGGGAATGATGAATACACGACAACCATTTCCGCATAAGCAGCTAAAAGTGACTCACGATGTGGACACGTTAAATCCGGCATCGAGCCGCAAGCACTCAATTGGCGCCGACTCGGAGATGATTCTCCAACCACGATAAATTCAAAACGCAATAATCCGAAAGCGATCACTCCTCAAGTCAAAACCTGACGTCATCTGTCATCACAAATGATTCCAACCACTCGCGTCCGACCGGTTGAATCGTGCAGCGCAAATCTGGCGCCATCCAAGCCTGATTTGTTTGGCAGAAGGTGATAGACACCATCGCAACAAATTCAATGGCGAAAAAACGGGCGATTCAAGAATTTTGTCAAAACTTCACCTTTCCGCAGACAGTCTGCGGGCAATCGACGTTGAACGAGTTTGTCTGACAACGGCTGGGTCAACCGAACAACGAAAATCAGCATGAACGGAATCGCGCCGCAAGAATGAGAACGGAGGGAAAAACGTGGAGCACCTCTGCGCTTCGTCGCGATGTTTCGCGGGACTCCTCAGCAACGCGCACTCAAAAATCGGCGAAACGGGCGCCCTCGGAGACGCACAAATGCCCGAAGCCGTGTAACAATCGACGAGGTAGTCGCAGAATCGCGACGTGACCGATTGAGAGTGCTGTCGTTTAAGTGGGGATCAAAGATGAGGCCGCGTCATCAGCGGCCGAGCGAGCGCGGCCCTGGCGGCAGTGAACATCCGTGGAGCCCAATCCGCAACGTCGAGCGAAAGGGAATCACGTGCAGGTTAATCGGGTTTTCTTTCGGGTGAAGTGAGTGAACTGTCATTGGCCGTTCGATACTTGATATGTCAAAATATGTTGAACAAAAAAAAGAGGCCGCTCGGTATCGAACGACCTCCGCAGTTGGACGCAGACCAATCATCGCATTCAAACGATCGTCGCAGCAGATACTCGCCTTCGCTGACAGGTATGAATCGCAACGCCGATAACGCCGAGCCCAGCCAACATCGCAGTGGACGGCTCCGGGACTGACGAAGTAGCGACAAGGTCAGTGCTGATTCCGTAAATGTTAAAGGTTTGGCTTGGATAGGGCGTGAGATTCTCTGCAACCCATCCGCTTGGAGTGGCGACTGGGTAGTCGGTCAACCCCGTGACAGGTTGAGAGCTGCCCAAAAAGTGGTATCCGTAATAATACTCAGGTAAACCGGCAGCAAACGTTCCAGTCCAAACGGCAACATTTTGCGGTGTCGAGCTTATATCCAAATTGATTCCGTGTAGAAGAGAGCCGGACCATAAACCTGATGTTGAATCGGTATTTGTCACTTCCGTACCATCAACGAGGAAGACAGGATCGTTCGTGACACCGATGTGGGCAATGGCGCTAACAGAGCCCGTCGATCCAATCGCCAGCCAGGTGATAATATCGCCATTATAAGTCGCGCCGTCTGCCTGCATTGTCACAAAGTTGTCGTACGTCGAGATATCGGATGAGGTGGCAGTCGACGTGTCGGTCGTAACGAACGCAATTCGGAAATGGTCACCTGGATTGAGGCCGCGTGGCGTGGAAATAATTGGACCTGCGGTTGCTGTGCCAACGGCACTTGTCACTGTGGCAACCAAAACCAATAAGCAGATTCGGAATGATGCAGTAAATCTCATGGTTCAATGCTCCTGATAAAACCGTGGAACAAAACGACCGTGACTGCCGTCAGGTGATATACCTGTGACGAAACAAAGCAGCCAATTCGTTTTTCGAATATACACATTAGTTATCAAACTCTTTAAAAGATTTTCGTGAAGACGCATAGCATTAAAGACAAAATTTTCTTCATCGCTGCCGAATCGTCAGAGGCGTTATATTTTAAATACAGACAGAATTAGTACGCAGTACCGAACTTAATTGATCACGTCGCCTGAGACGGACATTACTAGCCTCGAAATGAAAAAGAAGAAGGTTAATTGATAGCTTTTATTATGCGAGTATGAAGCGAGCGAGTTAATCCAACATTACGTCAATGTACAGCGCATCTTTCGACCCAGAGGGACCATGCGTCGTGATAGTCAGAGCCATCGGGCCGTTGTTCACGTTCGATACAATATTTCGCGACCCGAAGGGTCGAACGCGCGTTTGAATGATGGCCTCATACGGGGGGACTGCGAATGATCGACCTTTCAAAACGAAGATTCTCTCGCTATTGAATCACCCGGACTTTTGGCAGTGGCTACTTGAAAGGACGACCTGTTCAGGCTGGTTGCAGTCATCGCCTCTTTGCTTGCCGGGTTCGGATCTTCAAATCACGACGATATCGCAACTTACGCTCGACGGATTGAGCAGGATGGCGACGATGTCTGACTGGGGCGTTTCCCTTGCAAAACAGACTTGTTTTCTGACGAACCCTATCGTCAGCCGCATTAAAGGCGTAGAGTGCGTATTCGCGGAGTGAGCTAGACGATCGCTGTGAGACGAAGTTCGCTTCGGATCATGGAGGAAAGTCCGGGCTTCACAGGACACGGTGGTGGGTAACGCCCACCGTCCGCAAGGACCGGGACAGTGCCACAGAAAGTATACCGCCAACGTCGACGTTGCATCCAGAAGCGTGCTTTTGGAAGGCTACGACGAGGTAAGGGTGAAACGGTGCGGTAAGAGCGCACCAGCGGATCGGGTGACCGGTTCGGCTCGGTAAACCCCACCGGAAGCAAGACCAAGCAGGGCGTAGATCGTCGAGTTGGTAACAATTCGACGGCGCGAGGCTGTCCGCCTCGTCCACCGTCCGGGTAGGTTGCTAGAGCCGCCGAGTAATCGGCGGCCCAGAGAAATGATCGTCCACGACAAAACCCGGCTTATCGGCTCGCTCCGCGAATTTCTTTTTGTCACAATCACGAGCGTGATCGAATTCCCAGCGAATGAATCCGTCCAGGAGCAGACAATGCGTTTCCCATCTCGCATACGACGAACCCTTTGGTTGGCGGTTATTTCGTTGGGTATGGTGTTCAGTATCCTGGCGGACGATCCAAACATTGAATCAGCAAAGCTTGCGTCAATTCAAGCTTTACAGGAATTCAACGTCCTGATCGGAGGCTGGCGTGGAGTCGGTCAGCCCAAACGCGGATCACAGACAGGTGCCTGGCAGGAACGAGCAGAATCGCTTTGGGAATTGAAACCCAAGAGTCAGGGAATCCGATGGAACGTCGATGCTGGCAAGCATTGGAAGTCGTCACTGTTGAGCTATGACGAATCGAAAAAGTCGTATGTTCTGGTCGTCAAATTACTGGACGACACATTGCGGACCTATCGAGGCAAGCTGGATGAGAAACGGCTGATACTGGAAACGGAAGTGGATGAACAAAAGGAAATTCATCGAGCCACGCTGTCGGTGCTCAACGACAACCGGGTGACTCTGTTGCTGGAGAAGCGGCCCGAACAGCAATCTTTTTTCACTCGCGTAGCGGAAATCGGTTACCAGCGTGACGGCACGCGACTGGCCGTGGCAGGATCAGCGGGACCGGAATGCGTGGTGACAGGTGGCCTGGGCACAATCACGGTCGCCCATAAAGGCAAAACGTATTACGTCTGTTGCACCGGTTGTAGAGAAGCATTCAACGACGATCCAGAAGGGGTCCTGGCGGATTATCAGAAACGGAAAGAGGCCGAAAAAGCGAAGAAGTAACGGGGGCTGATTGTCGTTCGCAACGGCAATTCGGTCGTATTTCGAAGCCCAGTAGCCAACGGTGCCTCGCATCAGCATGAGTCACCTTCACTCACCACAATGAAGTGCCAATTCCCCTAATGATTGCCGGTTAAGGACCTCCTCAGGGGAGGTCGGGAATTTTGTTACCCCATTCAAAATTGTAGCCAGCAATCCTCAATCTGTGCGGTTGCGGGTATGATTGTTTGAATCGATAAGGCAATGTCACTTAATCGTCGATTTCATAAGACCAAACATCATGACAACTCCGTTTTTTGCCCCGCCTGCACCAGCGTTTTCGTCTCGGCGTGAATTCTTGCACCGGGCGGGAAATGGGTTTGGTTCGCTGGCGCTGGCAGGTCTATTGGCTCAGGAAGGGCGGCTGGCGAATGCGGCGACGGGTAACGGGCTGAATCCACTTGCTCCCAGACCTGGGCATTTTAAGGGGAAGGCTAAGTCGGTCATCTGGTTGTTCATGAACGGTGGTCCGTCGCAGGTGGATACCTGGGACTATAAGCCGGAGCTTGAAAAGCGGGATGGAAAGGAACTGGCCGGGTTCGACCAGACGACTGGCTTCTTTGCCGGACAGGGCGGTCCACTGATGAAGTCTCCATTCAAGTTCGCTCAGCATGGCGATTGCGGAGCCTGGGTCAGTGAAATCTTTCCGCAGATGTCTCGTCATGTCGATAAAATGGCGTTTGTCTATTCGTGCTGGACTGACTCGAACAATCACTCGCCTGCGTTATTCAAGATCAACACCGGAATGGCTCGGCAGGGGTTTCCGTGTGTCGGATCGTGGGTGACGTATGGACTAGGGAGCGAGAGTCAAAATCTCCCTGCGTTCGTCGTGATGTATGACACTTTGGGACGCGGCATTCCCAAGGGGCACGCTCAGAACTGGGGTGCAGGCTTCTTGCCCAGCGTCTTCCAGGGGACCGCCCTGAAGCCGCAGGGTGATCCGATCGAGAACTTGAAACGAGCAAACGAGATGACCGATGCTCAGCAGCGGTCGCAGTTGGATCTTTTGGGAAGCCTCAATCGACAGCACCTTGACCGACACTCGGCTGAAACCGAGCTTGCCGCACGGATTGAATCGTTCGAACTCGCGTATCGGATGCAGATGGCGGCTCCGGAAGCATTGGATCTGGCGAGCGAATCGGAGTCGACTCAAAAGCTTTACGGTCTGGACAATCCGAAATGTGCTCACTTTTCCAAGCAGTGTCTGACGGCACGGCGGCTTGTCGAACGCGGCGTCCGATTCGTCCAGATCTATTCGGGCGGCATGGAAAACGAACGAAGCTGGGACGGGCACGCGAACATCGCGGGCAACCATACGGGCTTCGCTGCCGAAACTGATCAGCCAATTGCGGCATTACTGACCGACCTCGCCGAGCGAGGAATGCTTGACGAAACTCTGGTGATCTGGGGTGGTGAATTTGGTCGACTTCCGCTCGTACAAAAGGGTGGGACAGGTCGTGATCATAACCCGCATGCCTTTACGACCTGGTTCGCCGGTGGCGGCGTGAAAGGGGGCACTCTCTTCGGCGAAACCGACGAAATCGGCCACAAGGCATTAATTGACCGAGTCAGCGTTAACGACCTGCACGCGACGATCCTTAACCAGATGGGACTCAGGCACGAAGAACTAACCTACCGCTACAACGGCCGAGATTTTCGCCTTACCGACGTCAGCGGCCGCGTCGTAACCGAAATCCTGACCGGCACAGTTTTTTAGTGCGCGTCGGATGATGGGTTTAGAATAGGATGGCCGCTCGCGCGTTGACTGGCACAACCGGTTAGTGCGCGTCTGATGATGGGTTTAGAATGGGATGGCCGCTCGCGCGTTGACTGGCGCAACCGGTTAGTGTGCGTCTGATGATGGGTTTAGAATACGATAGCCGTTCGCGCGTTGACCGGGATCGAAGAGGGGGTCGGGTGTTCAAATTTCAAAATTGGCCGGTCAGGCGGTTTTCATTGATAAACTGACCAGTGCGGCCAATTTTGAAATTTGAACGCCCGACCCCAGAACAGAACGCCGCCCACGCTAAAGCCGCACACAATCCCGCGAACCACAAGATCTGTCGCGAGAAGCCGCAGCAACGACGTTACTAATTCGTTGAAACAGGTTCTGGATAAGTCAGTTCGTTTCTGACCGAGCGGACGCCTGGTTCCATTCTGGCGATGTTTTCCGCCAGTTTTGCGGCAGACAGTGAAGCAACTTCACCCTTCAGCACCAAAACACCAGCAGGCTCAGCACTCAATTTTATGCTGGGTGATTTCAGTGCCTTCATCTTGTTAAGACGAATTTCCAGACCGGTCGAGACTGTTGGCAAATGTGGTGCGGTGTGCTCAAACGCAATTCTCTGCCGAGGTCGAATCTGCGGGCCCTGTCTCGCGGCCCCACCACCGACTCCCAGACCTTGCTGCTGTTGCTGATTATTAAAGTTGTTCTGGCCGTTGCCACCTCGGTTACCACCGGCACGTCGGTTTCCAGCTCCGGTCTGATTCGTCATCATCCCATTCTGGCCCTGAGCCTGGGTGTTGCGTCCGAGGAACTGTTGCTGACCGTTGGTATTTCGGCCGAGAAATCCCTGGCCATTCTGATTGTTCATACCGTTAGCACCGGCCTGTCCGCCCATCGCTCCGGCTAAACCAGTACCCAAGCTACTGCCGAACCCACCTGCACCTCCGGTGCCGCCACCTAAGCCGCCGCCGAGGCCTCCTCCACCTCCGCCCATTCCGCCGCCGCCACCAAACCCACCACCGCCCCCGCCACCTCCGCCAAAACCACCGCCGCCGCCAGCGTTACCGCCACCGCCACCACCGCCGAACTGGGCGTGACTCATGAGCGGGCTTGCGAAACAAGCGATTAGTACGATCAGGGCAAGGGTGATTCGACGCATGTGGAAATCCCTTTCGGCAACAACTGCCGACGATGCCACTGGACGGGTGGCGTAAAAATCAGAACCACATGATCTTCTCGACAAAAACCGAGCCAGTCAACAATTAGTTTTCCGGTCATCACGAATTCAGGTAGAAATTCGTTGCAGGTCGATGTTATTGCTTCGAATTCTTGCGTAGTTTCGTGGGCCGGCGGCTTGACGATGGCTGCGCGTTACTTCTCTGAAGTCGGAGAATTAGTGAGCGGGCTGTTCTGGGTTCGGGTGTTCAAATTTCAAAATTGGCACGTCGACGATTAGCCAACACAAAGCGGATTTCCAGCCAATTTTTGAAATTTGAACGCCCGACCCCCTCCTTGAATGCCTTCTCCTTTTTCTAAGGCAGCGAACGCCCCAGTTCAAAAATCGCAACCGTGTCCAATACTCGGTCATTGGCTTGAAACAGGCTTTGCACAGCAGCAAGATGAATTTTCATCTTTGTCCCGCCGACTCCGACCGCACCGTACGTCAAAAAACCAGACCGCTCTTTCGCCTTGTCCATCACCTCAACCCCTTCGATTCCCGCAGGAGCCACGGCATTCAGGTCGATCGCGAGTTTCAACGTCGGGATCGCTTTCAGCTGGCTGGCGGTAATGAGCTGCGTCTTGGCTGCACCTGCGGCCACAACAAGATCGACACCCTGACATGCCGCTGCAAGTCCGCTTTCAGACTGCGATTCGTGGGATGTCAACTTTGCTCCGTTGACGACTTTGGAGAGCATTTCGCAGGTGGCTGTGGAGCGATCGATGGATCGAGAAGCCAGTCGCACGGTGGCACCTTGACTGAGCAACAGTTGGGCGACGCGGCAACCGACCGGGCCGGTTCCGGCGAGCACAAGCGCGGTTGTGTTCGGAAGGTCAAGGTGTCTGGCGGCGGCCATCACCGTGGCTGCTGCGGTCGTATTTGATCCGTTCGAGTCCATCATCAACGAGACTTTGAATGGGCCGAACAGTGATTTCTTGACGGCTTTCAGCAGAGCCTCACCAGCAGCAACATTACTTCCACCAACGAAAATCGCGGTGTTCATCAGATCGGACGGTTTTCGGGTGAAGATGGCTCCGTGAACGAGCGTCTCGACGTTGTCCAGAGTCACTCCACCGTAACTGAAGAGTTCGTCGACCCCCGCATCGACCGCGACGACTCGGTCAAACGTGCTGGGAAGAGCGTCGGTATCGAGTTGAATGAGGATCTTTTTCATGGTTAAGACGCCGAGTAAGGCTTTCGTTAGTAACGGTTTTCGCAGCAATAAAATACCATCAAGCCCACGGAATTTTGATCCCGTGGGCTTGATGTATGTCAGCAACCAAACTGATCCTGTCAGGAATTCAGTGATCAAACCCCGGAGAACGGGTGCTTGGCGGTATCTTTCTTGGCGATCATTTCGTCAGCGCTTGGCTCGTTCTTCATCGCGCGAGCGATCGAGAGCATGGTGGCGTCGTAGTTGTACTGGAAAATCTTCTTGTCATCGGCTGCTTCCCAGTGAATGAAGACGCCACAAACGATACAAAGCTTTTCAGCCTGATCTTTGGGGATCACGCCAGCAGCAACCGAATCGGCAACGGCTTTGGCGACGGCATACTGGGCTGGGCCGAACATCTGGACCGCTTGCTTGGCTCCCTTGATCGTGACCTTGGTGATCATGACCGTGGCTGGCTTAACGGCGAGGTTAGGTGTGAGAACGGCGAGCAGGTTGCTGTGACCGTGACTCTGATTGGCCAGGGCGTTGGCGAAAGCGACGCCGACGGGGCCAGACTTGTCACCGATCAACAGATCGATGTGGGCAATTTCATTACCTTCACCGGATAGAGCTTCACCAACGTAAAACGACATGCTGTAATCCTCTTCAAAGTAACATCTGGCCGACGGCTCTGTATCCTCCTTGAATGGAGGCGAACCCGATCCGAAGAATGGATTCTTGCGACACGGTGCCACAGAATCGGTCGATGTGATACCACATTCACTCCCCCCTTTTCCAGTAACTCGACAACACGGGAATTCTCTTGTCAAACCGCCGTATCCTGATAATCGGAGGAAGTACGCGTGCGGCGGCAGATTCCGTGCGTCGAGCGGGCTGGGAACCGGTCTGTGCCGATCTCTTCGCCGATCAAGACTTGCGGATGACGGCTGAGGTGATCACTGTACAAAATTATCCAAATAGTCTTCCGGATGATGTGGCACACGTTCGTGCCGACGGCTGGTTTTATTGTGGAGCACTCGAAAACTCGCCAAAACTTCTCGAACGAATCTTGAAAAAAGCGAATTTCATCGGGCCGCTGCTGGGGACGTCACCCGATGGTTTAGGGATGTTACGCAATCCGGTGTGGTTGGCAAAAACGTTGGCGGGGGTTGGATTAAAGTCACTTTCCGTTGCCAGCCAATCATTTCCACCTGAACCGAACGGGACGTGGCTGCAAAAACCGCTGGCGAGTGCTGGTGGCCGAATGATTCGAGTCTGGGATGAATCGGCCGCTAAAATTCCTTTTCCGGAACCTCACTATTTTCAACAAATTGGAGCAGGGATTGGAGCATCCGTGATTTTTCGGGTCGACTCAGGGAACATCAAGTGGCTCGGTTCCGCTCGTGAACTTGAGGCCCCGACCGAATCAGCCCCACCGACTGCGTTCTCGTATTGCGGATCATTCGGGCCAATCGATGAACTTCTGGTCCCGGTCGAGGCAAAACTGAGGAAAATCATTCAGACTCTTGTTGAGCAAGTTCCATCGCTCGAGGGGATGGTCGGCCTGGATTTTCGATTTCACGGCGACGAGGTCTGGTTAGTCGAAGTGAATCCGCGTTACACCGCTTCGATTGAAGTGCTTGAGCTCTCACTGGGTCGATCCTTGTTGAATCCTCAGGTGGGCGCAGGTCAAATTGACAGTATTCCGTTTACCTTGGCTGAAAAGTCGTCCTCAACTTCTCATTTTTCACTGGGTGCGAATCATCAGAATCTTAACCAGGCGCGGATCGTTGCAAAGCAGATTCTTTACGCGTCGGAATCGTTTGTCGCGCCGGATCTGCGGCAATTCGTGAACGCGAGCGATCCGTGGACAATACCGCTGATGGCGGATGTTCCCGTTCCGGGGACTTTCGTTGAACGAGGCTGGCCGATCTGCACAGTTCTGGCGTCTGGAGAAAACCGCCATAAGCTGGAAACGATAATGAAGGAACGATTGCTTGTTGTTCGGGAGGCGCTGAGGAAATCGGGATGAGTGATCGAAGTCCAACCCCTTTACTGGACCCATCGACGATGGCTATTCTGTACTGTTGATGTCCACCCCATGGTCCTCCCTTGCGCCTTAGCGTGGGCTTTAGCCCGTGAGACACAACTTTTTGCACGGGCTAAAGCCCATGCTACAAAAACCAACAGCCGCGCTGCCTGAATCTGGATTTGAACTTATGAAATATCTGAGCCTTGCCCTGCTGGTCGTCAGCGGATTTTTCGCCGATGTCGTCTCGGCTGAAGAAAATCCCGATTCTGTCAAGCCGATCAGCTTCTATCGACAGGTGCGACCAATTCTTCAGCGGCATTGCTCGGGATGTCACCAGCCCTCGAAGCAAGGAGGGAATCTTCAACTGATTTCGTATGATCAAGTGAAAAAGGGGGGAGACACCGGGCCGTCGTTTGTTGCCGGAAATCCCGACGAAAGTAACATCGTTAAGCAAATCTCGGGTGAAAAACCTGAGATGCCATTGAACAGCGATCCGCTAACGGCCAAACAAATAGCGACGATTCGAGACTGGATTGCTCAGGGTTCCAAGGATGACACTCCGGCTGTGGCGAAGGATGATATTTCTGCTGAGAAGCCGCCGGTCTACTCATCGTCACCGGTGATCACCGCGCTGGCTTATTCGCCCGACAGTTCGCTATTGGCTGTTTCCGGCCATCATGAGGTACTTTTGCATCAGGCAGATGGAAACGGACTCGTTGCCCGATTGATCGGTCGATCGCCGAAGATCACGTCGATCCGGTTTTCGCCCGACGGCACAAAGCTGGCAGCGGCGGGAGGTGCTCCGTCATTGTTTGGTGAGATCCAGTTCTGGGACGTGGCAAAACGGGAATTAATTCGTTCTGAGACGATCGGTTTCGACACCCTTTATGGGATCAGCTTCAACGACGACGGGACGTTACTGTCGTACGGAACGTTTGATAATCGGGTTCGTGCGCTGCAGGTTGCGGACGGAAAGCAGGTGATGTCGATGGATGCTCATGCGGACCTGGTGTTCGGGACAACGTTCTCATTGAAAAATGATCATGTCATCAGCGTCAGCCGAGACATGTCGATGAAATTGACCGAGCTGAAGACATCTCAATTTATCGACAACATTACGAGCATAACACCGGGAGCGTTGAAAGGTGGTTTGATGGCCGTTCAGCGTCATCCCAAGGAAGAACAAGTCTTGATCGGCGGGGCCGACGGTGAACCAAAGCTTTATAAGATTTTCCGAACTCAGGCCCGTCAGATTGGCGACGACTTTAATCGTCTACGCGGATATGCAAAGTTGACAGGTCGGATTTGCAGCCTGCAATTTAATGCGGATGGGTCGAAATTTGTCGTTGGCAGCAGCAATGCGACAACGGGAGCGGCTCGGATTTACAAGACGGACACCGAGCAACCGATTGCAGAGTTGAAAGGGAGTTCCGCCGGAGTGTTTGCCGTTGCTTTTCGTCCTGACGGTCAACAGGTGGCGACGGGTGGTCTCGACGGGATCGTACGGATTTACAATGCAGAAACCGGAGAACTGGTTAAAGAATTTGTTCCGGTCGCAATTTCGCCGACGATTGCAGCTCAGTAAAAAAGTCATTTGATCCGCCGCTAGCAATCTTAAGCAAGCCGTCGGATTATGACATCGGTCCTATTTTGCGAGGCGATTCACAGGGATGTTTTGGATCGAACGGGTGTCTCTCGAAAACGGATGAAATGATGAGATTCCGATCACTCGCGACGATTGGGACGCTGTTGCTGATCTTGGCGGGTCAGTCAGCGTTCGGTGGCCAGATTGGAATTGGTATCGACTTCAATGTTGTTGACGTCCTGGAGGACAATCCAGACATCACCGACATCTTAATCCAGGTGCTTTCTGGCGATTCAAACGAGTTTCCATCGATTTTCTCCATCAATTTATTGCAGTCCGTATTGGGAACTCCATTCGCGATCGCGCCTCCGATTGTCGAACTCGTTGTTGCAGCGATGGTGATCATCGAGGAAGAGGAAGAGAACCTGCTGGTCATTGGAGACGTCGATGAAGTACTTCTACAATTACGGCCGATTTTGTATTCGGAGTTAGGTTTTATTCGACTGGTCTGTGACGATTTAACCGTCGAACAGAGGGCACAAATTCGCAGCGCTGCGGAAGCGAGCCTGAAACTTTCTGCCACAACAAGGGCGGCAATTCAAGAACCTGAGAATGCCGTCGGGATGGGCGTTTTGCTTGAAACGCGAACAGACCCTCTTTCGACACTGCGTCAAGACCTCGACACGGCAATGAAGGAGGTTTTAACACCAGAAAAGTATGCGACATATGCAGAATTTGCGGCCAACCGAATCGCTCATCGTAAACGGGCGGCACTTCTTGCCATGGTGGCTCAATTGGACGGAAACCTTTGTTTGAGCTTTCAGCAGCGTGAAAAAATCATCAATGAGATTTCTTCACACTGGCAGGACGAATGGGAACAGTGGCTGGAATGGGATTCGGACTTTACTGAGCTACCAAAGAATCTGGACCCGATTATCAGACCATTACTCGACGAGCTTCAGGTTGCCGTCTGGAAACAGACGCCAAAAAGCCAATTTGAAGAGGTTCTTATCTTAAAGCAAGAAGCGGAAACCCAGTTCAACGATGGCTGGTGGGGTGAAGTCAATCAAATGGCTCCCGATAATGACGGTGAGAAGGAAGAATTTCCATTTTGAGCGACGCGCATCGGAAGAGATCTGCCGAACGCCAATCTGCTGCTTGCGCCGATGGCTTCTGGTTAAACTAAGAATTCTCGATTCATTTCGACTTTTAACCAAATTTTCATCCGAAATTCACCGCTCGGCGGCGAGGGTTTGCTAGCTTCCGCCTGTGGAAAAGTTTCATTTGGATTCATCGAATAGTGCGTCAACGAATTGTTCAGGGTTGAAAAGTTCCAGGTCGTCGATTTGTTCTCCGACACCGACGTATTTGACGGGAATTCCCATTTGCTGACGAATCGCGACCGTGACGCCACCTTTTGCCGTGCCATCGAGTTTTGCCAGGACGATCCCCGTGCAATGTGCTGCTTCCCCAAAGTGTTGAGCTTGATTTAAGCCGTTTTGACCGGTGGTTGCATCAATGACTAACAAACACTCGTGCGGAGCACCTGGAATCTTCTTGTCGATCACTCGACGGATTTTTTCCAGCTCTTTCATCAGGTTCGCCTGGTTATGGAGGCGACCGGCAGTATCAATGATCAGGACATCAACACCCGATTTGAGGGCCTCTTCGCAACCGGAAAACGCCACGCTGGCTGGATCGGTACCGCTTGGTTTCGTGACGATTTCACAGCCGAGTCGTGAGCTCCACATCGTGAGTTGTTCGACGGCGGCGGCACGAAACGTATCTCCTGCTGCCAGCATCACCTTAAGTCCAGATGTGGTTAGCAGTTTCGCCAGTTTAGCGATCGAAGTGGTCTTCCCTGTCCCGTTAACACCCGTAACGAGAATCACCGTTGGCTTGTTTGCAGCAAACTTAAGTGGCGAAAGAGGTTGCTCTGGATTCCATTCAGTACCGTCAGTCCCTTTGAGCAATCCTCGCACAGTTTCCTTGACCGTTCCCCAAAGTTCGTCGAGAACGAGGGTTCGTCCGAGATATTTGGTTCGAAGTTCGCCCACGATCAGTGCAGACGCAGCGACCCCCATATCGGTGCGGATCAGGCGACCTTCAAATTGCTCAAGTTTCGCCTCGTCAAGGATTTCGCCCGAACGAAAGATGTCGCGAACGTCGGTGAGCAGTAGCTGTTTGGTGCGTTGCAGCCCCTGCTTCAGTTTGTCGAAAAAGCCCATAATACGAAAATCTCAAAAAATCTGGCGATGCGTTGGTACGGCACTGATCATAGGAAGCAGGAGGGTTGACAGCAAATCTGGACAATCCTGCTTCAAACGGAGTAAATCGGGCTTCACGAATGCATTCTGGATTGATACAATCGCGATACTTCACTGCCAACTGAGCGCGCCAGCCCCGTGTGTGAAGAGCTGTGCCAGCCAGTCCGCCCGCCGCGAGTCTTCCGACGCCGAAGTTTCTTCCCACCCTGCTGTGAATTCAGCATTTTCCGAGTTCCCTAGTCTGCTTCCCTCGTGGAAGCCCGGTCAATTGAGTCGCCATGAATACCCGACGGACAGACATTCGAAACATCGCTATTATTGCTCACGTCGACCACGGCAAGACGACCCTTGTCGATTGCCTGATCAAGGCGAGCGGTCAATTTCGTGAATCACAGGTGCAGCAAGACTGTATTCTGGATTCAAACGATCTGGAACGCGAACGCGGGATTACGATCCTTGCCAAGAACATCGCGCTCAATTACATGGGCACGAAAATCAATATTATCGATACACCAGGCCACGCCGACTTCGGTGGTGAAGTCGAGCGAGTGCTGCAGATGGCCGACGGCTGTCTGGTGCTGGTCGACGCCTTCGAAGGCCCCAGGCCACAGACTCGTTTCGTTCTGCAAAAGGCCCTGGAAGTCGGCCTGCAGCCAATCGTGGTCGTGAACAAGATCGACCGCTCGGACGCTCGCCCCCAAGACGTCCTCTCGGAAACATTTGACCTTTTCGTGGAATTGGGTGCAGACGATGCCACACTCGATTTCCCTTATATTTTCGCCAGCGGTCGAGCCGGGTTTGCCACGCACGATCCTGAAGTCTTTGGCGATTCGATCAAGCCACTGCTCGATATGATCATCGAAAAAGTTCCCGGCCCGGCCACAAATGTCGATGGCCCGCTCCAGATGATGGTCACGTCGCTCGCCTATTCGGAATTCGTAGGCCGAATCGCCACGGGGCGAATCGTGGGTGGCTCGGTCAAACCTGGCCAGAAAGTCGTGATGATGAAGGCTGATGGTTCGAAAGTGCCCGATCAGATCGTCACCGTCGAAGTCTTCGAAAAGCTGGGTCGAGTCGCCGTCGAAGAAGCAACGGCTGGTGACATCGTGGCTCTGACCGGTTTGGAAAAGCCCGAAATCGGTGACACAGTCGCCGATCCGCTTAACCCAATCGCATTGCCGCGAATCAGCGTCGACGAGCCGACACTTTCGATGTTGTTTACGATTAATTCGTCGCCACTCGCGGGTCAGTCGGGGGGCGGAAAGTTCCTCACCAGCCGCCATATTCGTGCTCGCTTGATGCGAGAACTCGAATCGAACGTCGCCTTGCGAGTCAATGAATTCGGTGACAAGGATGCATTCAAAGTCTCAGGTCGTGGCGTTCTGCACTTGTCGATTCTGATCGAAACGATGCGTCGCGAAGGTTACGAACTCTCGGTCGGTAAGCCGACCGTCATTCGTAAGCAGATCGACGGCAAGATTTGTGAACCGTTTGAAATCCTGGTGGTCGACGTCCCGACCGAATATGTCGGTCCTGTGATGGAAATCGTCGGAAACCGTCGTGGCGAACTGGTCGAAATGACAGCGAACGATCTCGGTTCCACACACCTGGAATTCTCAATTCCTTCTCGCGGTCTGATCGGGATTCGAACGCGAATGCTGAACTCAACCAAGGGTGAGGCCGTAATTCATCACCGGTTCGAACAATATAAAGAAGTCGAGGGTTCGGTTCCTCACCGCCAGAACGGCGTGCTGGTCTCGCAGGAACGAGGCAAGGCCGTTGGCTTCGCTCTGTTCAAGTTGCAGGATAGGGCAGAAATGTTTGTCGGCCCCGGCGATGAAGTTTACGAGGGGATGATCGTCGGTGAGAATTCTCGCGACAACGACATGGTTGTAAATCCAATCAAGGAAAAACAACTGACGAACATGCGAGCATCTGGTTCGGACGAAAACATTTCGCTCAAGCCACCTCGCAAGCTGTCACTCGAAGCGGCCTTGGAATACATCGAAGACGACGAGTACGTCGAAGTTACGCCCGCCGTCATTCGGCTGCGAAAGATTCGTTTGACCGAACAAGAACGAAAACGCGAAGTCCGAAGTTCGTCCAACGTCTGACCGGCGTAGCCGGTTGATGCGCGTCAGACGACGGGTTCAGAATAGGTTGATCGTTCGCGCGTTGATTCGAGCGGACGAAAAAACGGAAGCAGGTCCAAATAGCATTTGGACCTGCTTCCGTTTACGGATGCAGAGCGTCCTTCAACCGATTGACATGTTGCTCGCATTTCCCGGTCCCATTGGGTCAAGTCCAACGGAAACTAAAAAGCCGGTCGAGATTGGACGTAGACGTGCTCGTCTTTTTGTTGATTGGTTCCGTTTCTGGCGAACCGTCCCATCGTAATCTGGGGAAAATCCAAAATCCTGCGGCGGTTTGTTGCCTGGCGTCGTTACTATAAAGGACGGGTAACTCGGCCAGAGTGGTGAAAACGATGGTTGCGGATTTTGGTCGCATGATTGACGAAGCGCGCGCGGGTAATCGTGCGACATTAGGGCAATTGCTTGAGTCCTATCAAAACTATCTGCGACTCTTGGCTCAAATAGAAATTGGACGTCGCCTTCAGGGGAAGGTTGATGCATCCGACATTGTCCAGGAAACGTTTCTGGAAGCACATCGTCAATTCCCGTCGTTTCAGGGACATGCGGAAGGACAATTGACGAAGTGGCTGCGGACGATTCTGGCGGGGACGATGGCCAACGTCGTTCGTCGTTATGCCGGAACTCAGGCGCGGAATCTTCGGTTGGAGCTGGACCTTGCCGCAGATCTGGATCAGTCGACATGTGCCCTGGGACGAATTCTGGTTGATCAACATAGCTCGCCCAGTCAGCAAGCCATGCGGGGCGAACAGAGCCTGCTGGTGGCTGCCGCGATGAGTCGTCTGCCTGAAGACTACCAGGCGGTTCTGGTGCTTCGACATCTGGAAGGTCTATCATTTCCGAAGGTTGCAGAACGAATGGGACGGAGTGTTGACAGCGTCGAAAAGCTGTGGCTTCGGGGTCTGACGCGGTTGAAGAAAGAATTTGGTGAGGTCGCAACATGACCGAAGATCTCGACGACGACCCTCGCGTTCTTGAGCTGTCTCGGGCGTATCTTGAGGAATTGGAATCGGGACGCACGCCAGACCGCCAAGCCTACTTGAATCAGTTGCCCGAATTGGCCGAGGTCTTGTCGGAGTGTCTGGACGGCATCGAGTTGGCTCATTCATTTCGGCCACCTTTCCCACTCTCAAGTCCGCCTCCCGAATTTTCCGCGAGCCCGATCGGCGACTTTCAAATTCTGCATGAGATTGGTCGAGGGGGAATGGGAATCGTCTATGAAGCGATTCAACTTTCGCTCGGCCGCCGGATTGCCCTCAAGGTCCTGCCATTTGCTTCATCGCTGGACGCAAAGCATTTACAGCGATTTAAGAACGAAGCTCATGCGGCGGCTCAGTTGCATCATACGAACATCGTTCCCGTTTATGCCGTCGGTTGCGAGCGTGGTGTCCATTTCTATGCGATGCAGTTGATCAACGGTCGATCGCTTGCCGCAGTCATTGACGAGCTACGTGGCGACGACCAAGAAAATGAAAGCCCCAAATCTCAGACAACAACTGCGGCCCGCCGCACGTCGGTGACCGTTGCGATTTCCGATTTGCGAATGTCAACGCGGACGAATAACAAATACGAGACGTTTCGAACTGCGGCTCGTATCGCGGCTCAGGTCGCCGACGCACTGGAATACGCTCACGAGGCCGGGGTCGTTCACCGCGACATCAAACCGGCAAACTTGCTAATTGATTCCAGGGGATCAGTCTGGATCACCGATTTTGGACTCGCCCAGGTTTTAGCCGATGTCGGTGTGACTCAGACCGGCGATCTGGTTGGTACGTTGAGATACATGAGTCCAGAACAGGCGGAAGGACGACGTGTTCCAGTCGACCATCGAACCGACGTCTATTCGCTCGGAGCGACGTTGTATGAGCTACTGACACTACAACCGATCTTTCCTGGCCAGGACCGAGCAACGCTCCTGTATCAGATCTTCAATGAGGAACCGCGTCCGCCAAAGCAAATTGATCGAACTATCCCGATCGAACTTGAAACGATCGTACTGAAGGCAATCGCCAAAAGCCCTGCTGATCGTTATACAACGGCGGGAGAGATGGGTGCCGATCTCAAACGATTTTTGGAAGAACGCCCGATTCTCGCGAGGCGCCCCACGTTATTGGATCAGACAAGAAAATGGATGCGACGACATCCCGCCTTCGTTCGTACCACTTTCGTGCTGCTCGCGTGCGGTACGCTCGGCCTTGGTGTCGGGCTGGCGGCAGTTGCTCGCGAGCAAGCGGCAACGAAAGCGGCTTATCAGCGAGAAAAACAGCGAGTGATTGAAGCCGAAGCACGTTTCCAACTGGCGCGAAGTGCTGCCGACGAAATGATCCGAATTGCTGAAGATGAACTTACAGAAAATCCTTTTCAGGACGGACTTCGCAAACAGTTACTCGAAACATCCCTGACGTACTATCAGCAATTTATTGCCATGCGCAGTGAAAGCCCTGATTCTCAGGCTGAGCTGGAAATCACGCGTGACCGAGTGAAAGGGGTCTTGGCCGATCTGGCGGTACTGCAAGCGGATCGGCATACGTTTCTGCTGCGTGAATCCGAGGTTCTGGACGACCTGGAAGCAACCGCGGAACAGCGAGTGAAAATTGCAGAGATGATCTCTCGGTCGGAACGACCTCGACGAGGACGCCCCCGCGAAGATCGCGAATTGAACCCCGAAGAACATCGCCAACGTTCGCTGGAAGTCGCTCGTAAAAACGAATTAGAACTCGCAGGAATTCTGAATCCAGATCAGTTGCGTCGGCTTGCTCAAATTGCTCTCCAGTGCCAGGGACCACGCGCGATTCGTGAGCCAGACGTCATGAACGTTTTGAAGTTGACCGCCGAGCAAAAGAAACAGTTACGGGACATAGAAAATGAGACTCTTTTTCACGGAGGAGAAGATTTTCACCAAGGCCCGCCCTCAATGGATGACTTCAGCCAGAGGATTAAGAAAGCCATGAGTGAAATGCTTGAAGTACTCACCCCAGATCAACTGCAAAAATGGAGAAAACTGACAGGCAAGCCGTATCTTGGCCCTATCTTTTTCCCATTAGGACAACCTGGTCCTCCGCCGGGTCATCGACCAGGTGGTGGCCCCAATAGGGATGACCGACCGCCACGGCGTCCGCCGCCAAACTTTCCTCGCGACTGACAGCGTTTCATTCAATTCAGGAAACGGGGAGTTCCGCCGTTCGAGGTGGATTCGACCTGGATGACGAACCAGGACCGAATAATTGGTTAAGCGGTGTTGGTCGAAC
Organism: uncultured Schlesneria sp.; assembly: GCA_903904835.1. Classification (GTDB taxonomy): domain Bacteria; phylum Planctomycetota; class Planctomycetia; order Planctomycetales; family Planctomycetaceae; genus Schlesneria. The sequence continues at coordinate 36,531 of CAIVEI010000081.1, forward strand.
GAATGATTCGTAAAGTAAAAGTGACGTAGCGATTGTCATCAAACTGGCAAGTCCACCGTTGATCCACCACGTCAGTTTGAAGGGAGTCAGCCAGGCGAGGAATGGAAACAACAGCGCCTGATGAAGCAGATAAACCCAGAATGCCGTGTCGGCAAAGTAACGACCAACAACTGACGAACGATCTGCGAACCGTTGGAACGCGCCCAGAAATGCCCAGGCTGTATAGGCTGACCCAACTGCATACAGAGAATATCCCAAAAGTCGAATCAACGAATAGTTCGGCGACTGTGTCTGCATTCCGTATGTGCGAGACAAGGAGGTCGCAGCCCAATGTGCGGCGAAACCAATCGCAAAATTTATCCACCATCCCGATGCGACTGTTGGTAGTAATTCTCTCATTCGGTGTAGCCACCACCCTGACAGAAAGAAGATAAAGTAGAACGGCATATCGAGCTCAAGATGCCATAGAAAATCCGGAAAACCACGACCAATTCCCGCAGCCAGACCAAGCGACCAACCAAACGGAGAGTGCGTTGCCAATAAGGCCGGCAGACTGACCAGCCCGATAATCAATGGCAACAACTGCCAACGGGCAAACCACACAGAGACACGATCGACATTGGTTGGCGAAACGCTAAACGAAACATCGACGGGTGCGGATCTTGCCTCTTCGGAATCAAATGCGGCCAAATCGACATCACCGGATGGTTTGGCTTCGCCAGTGGCATACCTCGTTTGACTGCTGATCAACCCCAATAACATCGCCACAAAGGGGGCTGCTGTCGCGAAGATGAAAAGATACCACAAGAACCAGAGATGACTGAGTGTAAAAAACTTCACGAACGGGCCGAACAGTCGCGTACTGATTTCTCCTGGTGGACTAAACATTCCACGTGGGCCGTTTGGACCACCGGGCCTGGCTCCCGGGAAGAAGGGACCGGGCGGTTCGGTTGCGGCAGGCGGATTATCAGGTCGCTCTCGCTCTTGTGGACCGAAACCGGGCGGGCCAAAACCGGGCGGCGGCGGTAATTCCTTGCGAGCAACTTTCCACTCGGCGTCGTCGATTGTACCGTCGTTATTGATGTCGAAGCGTTGCAACGGTGGTGGGACAAAACCAGGAGGCGGAGGAGGCAAGTCATCGAGATTGAAGCCTCGTGGGCCGAATGTGCCAGGTCCGACCGGTGGTCCTCCCATCGGGCCGCCCATGCGGCCTCCCATGGCCCCCCCGGTGGGCCCCCCCATTCCCGGCCCGCCGCGAAAACTTTCGGAGGCGAACTGATACAGTGGAACGAACGTAAAAATCCCGATTAACAAGGGCAACCCGATCCGCGACCAGCGCCGATAGAGGTAAGCACGCATTCCATACTTTTGAAACATCATTCGGCAAAAGAAGCCTGAAATTAGAAAGAATAATGGCATCCGAAAACTGTGTAACCAGTCTTGCAGCATCATTGCGCCGTTAAATCCACCGCCAGGCCCGCCCGGAGGAACAAAGCCCATCGGCGGAGCTCCACCTACCATCCCGCCGAATAGAAGAGCGTGATAAAACACGCCAAGTAACATGGCGGTTGCTCGAGCCCCATCAAGTGCATTGAATCGCTCAGAAGTCGACGGTTCAGTCATGTGTTTTGCCTTGTCACCGCTTCAGCGGGAATGCCATTTTGCCGGGAAAAGGTTTTCGTTTGGTTTGTGTTACATGTTGCCGTGTCAGCACGTAACCAGCCGATCCGATCGGGAAGCGAGTTGCACGGCCCTAAGTTCATCGCATCGGCGATAACGTAGAGAGGCCGACCTTTTGATTCTTCATAGATCTTCGCCACATAATCGCCTACGAGACCGATCGCCACGAGAATGAGACCGTTGAAACACAACTGCAGACAGACGAGTAAATTCCAGCTCTGGTCGACGGATCGCTGAAACGAAGCTTCATAAATCACATTAAACGAATAGAGAAATCCGATAACTAAAGTGATCAATCCGCCATAAAGACTGAGTTTCAGCGGCAACGCTGAGAAGGACGAAATCGCGGTCCAAGCGAAAGAAGCCATTTTCCAAAAGGGATATTTTGACGTTCCTGCCGCACGCGGAGCTCGATGAAAGGGGATAATCGCTTCTTTCAAACCCACCCACGCAACGATCCCGCGCATGAAGCGGTGCTGCTCACGAAAACGGCGCAACGTCTGGACAGCGGCTCGGCTGAACAAACGAAAATCACCGACCTGGGGCTTCAAACGTTCATCAACGGCTTTCTGCATCAACGCATAAAACATTGCCGCTGTCGACCTTTTAAATAGTCCTTCGCCTTCGCGGTCGATTCGTTGAGCCGATACCACTTCAAACCCTTGCTCGAAGGCGTGCAGCATCTCGGGCAGCAGTTCTGGGGGATCTTGCAGATCAGCGTCCATCACGACGACGGCATCGCCGGAGGCAAAATCAAGTCCGGCCGTGATCGCGGCTTGATGGCCAAAGTTGCGGCTGAATTCCAGAACTTTGATCTTTGAATTTGCCTGAGCCATTGCGGTCAACTGCTGTCGCGTTCCGTCATGACTGCCGTCGTCAACAAACACGAGTTCGTAGTCGTAGTTGATCGAAGTGAGCACGGGAAGGAGTGCGTCCAACAACGAAGGAAGCACTTCTTCTTCGTTGAAAACCGGTATCACGATTGACAGCAACATGACGCCTCCTGAGATGGTTTCAACGTGACGCGAAGTTTGGTACTTGGCAGTTGGAAGTCAATTCGTGAAGAACGGCGAGCAAAGCTCACGGATAATTCCATCTGACATCGCCACGACGAATTGAACGAAGAAAGGTTCAATTACGGTTGTTCGGAATTCTTGATGGAGTTGTTGAGGTTCACTAACCCGGCTGCGGGTCGCAAATCGTAAAGTCGTCGTGCTCCCCTCATCGGACCAAGACCGCGAGGTGGACCATCCGCGTCCGGAGAATTGTCATCAGGTTGCCAGAGCTTGGCATCAACAACTTCGCCATGTTCGCGAACCCAGGTCATGATTTCGGAATTTCCCATTCCGATTGGCCCCGGAGGACCGCCTCCCGCAGGCCCTGGTGGACCTCCCCCCATCGGACCGCCGGGACCGAAAGGCATCCCTCCTCTCCCGAGCATGGCTCCGGGAGGAGGCCCCCCACCGCCGGGGCCGCCGCCGATCAGCACAAACCTCAGTCGTTGATCTTTAACAAGTTCCTCGAACTGATCTTTCGTGAGTACCGGATCAGCACCCATGAACCCACCCAGTGAGATCGCTGACTCCCCGGATTCAATGATCAATGAAGAGACTTCCATACTGGAGTTTGCGGCCATCAGGTATTTTTCACCCTGCTGATTGGCTCGAAGAAACTCGAGCAGCTTTGCAGTTGATTGCATGGACATGCCCATTGGTGGCATCGGTGGTCGAGCGGGGCTCGTTCCGGTGAACGAGCTGACGTCCGCGACAGGCATGACCGATATCCCTGGAACCCGAGCGGTCCCGATGGACCAGACTGCAGGGCCGACAAGAATTGCCGCCAAGCCCAATCCGCTGCCAAGATTCCCCCATCTAACACGAGGCCAACACATATTCAATCCACGCCGCGCAACAATCAGCGTCACCGCCAGGCAAACGCTACCGAGGAGAACTGGCATTAAAGCATATCGAAATTCCGGGTATTGACCGACCAGATAAGTCTGCCAGCATCCAGTTGCAATCAATGCCGTCGGAAATAATGCCCGTCGCCAATCGGGTAATTCCAGTGACTTCCAAAGGGCGACGGCACCAATTGCTGCCAGTACTGCGACAGCAGGCCCTATGATTATCGTGTAGTACTCGTGAAAAATTCCTTGGGCAAAACTGAAAACGATCCAATGGGTTCCCAACCAGCCCGTCCAAATCAATAAAGCGGTTTTCGGCGGAGTGAATGGACGATAGATCCCTGACTGCAACAGGGCGGCCAATGTCCCAAAGAAAACAAACGGAAATAGCCATGTAATTTGTTCTGCCAGTATTGGCCCTGTGAATCGAAGTAGTCCGGGTGGGCCACCGAACGTGGGAAATCCCCTGCCGCCAAATCCACGCCTGCCAGGACCCCCGGCAAAAGGGGGGCCGAAGCCGCCGCCCGTCGGACCATCAGGAAACGGCGGGTTCGGAAATGAGGGGGTAGCAGCTTCATTGGGACCTGCCGCACTGCGAGGTTGCGTGGACGGACTCGTTTCAACCGTCTCTGCACGGGCTTGTTCATCGCTTGGCAGCACGGATTGGCGAGAGTTACTAGTTTGGTCCTTCTGTGGGCCAACAGCCGGTCGGATCGGCATTCCTCGTGGAGGACCACCACGACCGCCAGGAGGCCCCATATTCCCAGATCCGCCGAATACCCGGCCCAATCCGTTGTAACCTAGTGCGAGATCCAGCGCCGAGTTATTTCTTGATCCTCCAATATACGGTCGATGTGTTTTCGGTACGATTTCGACTGCCAGGCACCAGGAAAGAGACACGAACACAAGTACGACAGTCGCCACGGAAAGCTGCCCAATGCGTCGCATCCAACTGACGGGTGCTCCAAGAAAATAGATCAGGTAAAACGTCGGCAAAACGACAAACGCGGCCAGCATTTTCACATTGAAGCCGATGCCAACCAGTGTGACACACGCCAAAAGCCAGCGCCAGCGACCTGTTTCGATCGCTCGACTCAACGCGGCGGCAGACAAGATCAAGACCAGAGTCAGCATCGAGTCTGGCAAATTGTCACGATCGACGGCGACACCAATCGGCGTAATCGCCAGTATCAACCCTGCCAAAAGAGCGGTGAACGGGCCAGATGATCGACGAATCACACCGTAAAGAATGGCGACAGAGGCAATGCCCATCAATGCTTGCGGCGCTAAAAGGCTCAACCCGCTAAAACCGAATATTTTGGCGCTGATTGCCTGCACCCATAAGGCGGCGGGGGGCTTGTCGACGGTGATAAAGCCTGCCGGGTCGAATGCACCAAAGAAGAAATTGGTACCGTTGACGAGCATACTTCGGACTGCGGCGGCATAATAAGGGTTGCCCGTTCCGTTTTGGTCGAGGTTCCACAGGCGCAACCATGCTGCAAACCCGAGGATGGCAAAAAGTGCGATCATTTCGAGGAGCGTTATCCTGCTTTCGGATCGTTTTTCGAGAACGACCGAAGCGGGAATCACTTCTTTTTCATTCGTTTCAATTTCGATGCTGGACATTGGTTGTTTGATCCACTTGCTGCGGTTGCCGCTCAGATGACGGCGATTTGGAATTGCCGCGTAAGAGACAAGTCACGAATCGGAGCCGGATACCGCCGCGCAAAAATGAATGTGATCGACAACCGAGCAAAGTTCGCGTTGTGGAATGTAAAGAGGACTCCATTCGGATCAGTTGTTTTGAGGGTCAATTCTTCAGCGGGATCGAGGAAGAAATGGGGATTAAAACGATGATATCCACCACTTTAAACGCTCGTTTTTTGTCGATGTGGGCCAAAACGATTTGTCTGGTCAGGATTCGCTGCGCAGCACGCGTTGCGACTATGACCTTCGTGTTTTCCCTGTCTCTGAATTCCGAGGCAAACGCTCAGCGGCAAATGGAATCTCTTGGCCGAGGCGTGGTCGCCATCAATCAGGGAGGTGGTCACGTTTTTCTCAGCTGGCGGCTGCTGGGAAACGAGCCATCAGGGCTGGCGTTTAACGTCTATCGAACTGTTGGTGACGGCCACCCGAAGAAGTTAAATGCACTGCCACTGACCAATGAGACACACTATACCGACAACGACGCCGAGCTAAGTCAGGCGACAGAATACACGGTGCGCCCGGTACTCGACGGGAAAGAGCTTGAGCCGAGCGTTCCGTTCAGGTTTTTGGCGAATGCTCCGGCTCGTCCGTATCTCACAATTCCGTTGCGGACACCGGCAGGTTATTCGCCAAACGATTGTGCCGTCGGGGATCTTGATGGCGACGGTGAATACGAACTGGTGGTTCATATGGCCGGACGCGGCCGTGACAATTCGCAGGCAGGGATCACTGACGAGCCGATATTCCATGCCTATAGGCTCGATGGGAAGATGCTTTGGCAGATCAACTTGGGAAAAAACATCCGCGAAGGGGCTCATTACACTCAGTTTATGGTCTATGATCTTGATGGTGACGGTCGCGCGGAGTTCGTCTGCAAGACTGCGGATGGAACGATTGACGGTACTGGCAAAGTGATTGGTGATTCCGAGGCTGACTGGCGTGGTGGGAAACCAGAGACTCGTGGCCGTGCGAATGATCAGAATGGGCGGCCGGGCGATTCCGATCTACGACAACCGACCCTGAGAAGTGGCTATATTCTCGAGGGACCAGAGTACCTGACAGTATTTGATGGCCTCACTGGTGAGGCGCTTGCAACAACGGATTATCTTCCGGCTCGCGGGAAGGTTAGCGATTGGGGCGACGCATACGGCAATCGTGTCGATCGGTTTCTTGCCTGTGTCGCTTATCTCGACGGACAGCGTCCGAGTGTCGTCATGTGTCGAGGTTACTACACTCGCACAACACTTGTGGCCTGGGATTGGCGCGACGGGAAATTCACGCAGCGTTGGTTCTTCGATAGCGATAAGTTTGGGCCGCCTGATCGTTCCAACCCTTATCGTGGTCAGGGTAACCACAATCTCAGTGTTGCCGATATTGATGCGGACGGAAAAGATGAGATCATTTACGGTGCCATGTGCATTGATGACGACGGTAAGCCCGTTTACTCAACAAAACTTGGGCACGGAGATGCGCTGCATGTTTCTGATATGGATCCATGCCGCCCGGGTCTGGAAGTTTTCGACATTCACGAAAAACCGCAGCACCCGTATGGAATGGAATTTCGGGATGCAAGAACGGGTGAGATGATTTGGGGAAAACCAGGGGGAAACGCAAATTCGCCAGATGTTGGCCGAGGATGTGCGATGGACATCGATCCGCGTCATCACGGATACGAAATGTGGGGATCGGGAGGGCCGTCCACTCGCGGTTTGTGGAATGTCAAGGGTGAGCGAGTTTCTGAGGGAAACCCCCGCTCGTGCAATTTTGGAGTCTGGTGGGACGGCGATCTGCTTCGTGAATTGCTCAATGGAAACGAGATTTCCAAGTGGAATTGGGAGACCAGCACCGATTCGGTATTAATGACGGCACGCGATTGTCAGGCCAATAATGGGTCCAAATCAACACCATGTCTGAGTGCTGATCTTTTCGGTGATTGGCGCGAAGAAGTCATGTGGCGGACTCGCGACAACCTGGAATTGCGAATCTATACGACGACAGTTTCAACGGAGCACCGCCTTCATACATTGATGCACGATCCGCAGTATCGCCTTGCAACTGCCTGGCAAAACGTGGCTTACAATCAGCCGCCTCACCCTGGTTTCTTTCTTGGTCATGGTATGCAGGCTCCTCCGCAACAACAAATTTCGACTCCAAAATCTCAGCTCGCAAGGCCCTAACGATTGTCGCAGAATGCTATCAAGTCACAATTTGATGCGGTTAGATGGTGGCAATCGTGGCAATTGAAAAAGCAGCTATAAAATAAACGAAAATCTTTGCGTTGCAGTTTCCCGCGCGGGATCATAGAATTTCCGACCCAATCAAGCTTTCCTGATTTTGACTTGAAAATCCGTCGATTGATGGCTGTCACGTTCGAAGTCGCGTCTGTTTGGACGAATATCTCGTTGTTTGCTGCGGGACGAGGTTTCGGTTGAGGGTTTAAGGACTCTCACACTTGGGATCAAAGAAATTCTGAGCCGAAACAAGGACTCTTCAGCGCAGAGCTTGAAGTTCCTTGGGTTCGCATTTACACTGAAGAGTTCCGGACCCGAGCCGATGGAGCCGTCCGGAAATTGCGAAAATTGAGAAGACACAGGTAAAAGTATGCCGACGATCAATCAACTGATTCGGAAACCGCGGAAGCATCAGCCAGTTCGCACCAAAACTCCGGTGCTGGAAGGTTGTCCGCAAAAACGCGGCGTCTGTCTGTTGGTCAAGACGGTAACGCCTAAGAAGCCAAACTCGGCTTTGCGAAAGGTGGCTCGTGTTCGCTTGTCAAACGGCAAGGAAATCACGGCTTACATTCCCGGTGAAGGCCATAACCTGCAGGAACACTCGATTGTTCTGGTTCGTGGTGGTCGTGTACGCGACTTGCCAGGGGTTCGCTACAAGATTATTCGCGGTGTACTGGATACCCTCGGCGTGGCCAAGCGTATGCAGGCTCGCAGTCGATATGGTGCAAAGCGCCCGAAATAAGAAGATGGTGCAAGGATGTCTGTTCCCCCCCTCGCGGCGAAGCAGATTTTCCCGAGTGTTTTTTGATGAATGTGTTGTTCTAGAGTGGGTTGAGTCTGAGTCGGGCGTTGGGGCTCCTCGGTTTACTCACTGAATTTCTGCTGAAGAAGACTTTACGATGGCCGATAAATTTACTTGCAGTCGAACGCACCTCAAGCCAGATCCTCGATATGGATCGAAGCTCGCGTCAAAGTTCATCAATTGCTTGATGCACGATGGAAAGAAGAGCGTTGCACAGCGCTCGTTCTATAATGCGATGGACCTGATTTCAGAAAAGATTCCGGATAAAGAGCCGATCGAAATCTTCACAGTCGCTGTCGAAAACTGTCGCCCATCGCTGGAAGTCAAGTCAAAGCGAGTCGGTGGTGCAAACTATCAGGTGCCAACCCCAGTCAACTCCAAGCGTCAGCAGACTCTGGCCATTCGCTGGATCCTGGAAGTCTGCCGCGACAAGAAGGGGCGTCCAATGGATCGTCGCCTGGCCGAGGAATTGATGGCCGCCTACCGCCGGGAAGGTGCTGCCATCACCAAGCGTGAAAACGTTCATCGTATGGCCGATGCAAACAAGGCGTTCGCTCACTTTGCATGGTAATCACTTGGATTTGACTCATGTTTGTGGCCAGGCCACATTGAGGTCCAATTCGATATCATTGAACTAGCAAGACCCGGTATCTCGCGATGCCGGGTCTTTTGTGTTGAAATCGGGTGCCGCTCCAGATTTTGTGGCAAGGTATTAGCAACGACCCCAGCATTTGCGACTCTTTGAAAACGCGTTACCTTTCTGGCTAAAAATCATGACCAGCGCGATTGATAAAATTCGAAACATTGGAATTATCGCTCATATCGATGCGGGTAAAACCACGACGACCGAGCGAATTCTCTTTTATGCCGGGGCAACTCACCGGATGGGTGACGTCGATGACGGCACGACAGTGACGGACTTCGACCCCGAAGAGGCTGCTCGAGGCATCACAATCTATTCCGCTGCCATCTCGTGCACCTGGCTGGGTCATGTGGTGAATATCATCGACACGCCAGGTCATGTCGACTTCACTGCGGAAGTTGAGCGCAGCCTTCGCGTTCTTGACGGTGGCGTGGTTGTGTTTAGCGCTGTCGAAGGGGTCGAAGCGCAAAGCGAGACCGTTTGGCGACAAGCCGACCGTTATCACGTCCCGAGAGTCTGCTTCATAAACAAGATGGATCGGATCGGAGCTGGATTCGAGCGTGTCTTCGATCAGATTAAAAATCGTTTACATGCGAACCCGGTCGCCTTGCAAATCCCGATCGGTGAAGGACCGATCGAGCGACCTGGGGGGTTTTGCGGCATCATCGACCTGATCGAAATGAAAGCCCTGTATTTCAGCGGGGATCGACAGGGGCGTGACATTCGTGTTGAGCCCATTCCTGAAGCGGAAGTTGACCGGGCCAAAGAGTGGCGGTCACGCTTGATCGATTCGATTGCGTTGCTGGACGACGAGGCTTTTGCAATTTTCGACGAAACAGGCGATCTACCATCTGATCAGATCATTCGAATTGTTCGCCAGGCCGTTATTTCATGCCATCTGCAACCCGTCCTTTGCGGTGCATCTAAAGATTACGTCGGCGTTCAGCCGATCTTGGACGCTGTCGTTCGATACCTTCCCAGTCCCGCAGATGTACCCCCGGTCAAGGGACGAAATCCGAGCCCAAAAAAGGTTCAGGAAGAAGTTCGGAAGCCGTCGGACAAAGAGCCGTTTTGTGGACTCGTCTTCAAAATTCATATCGATGAGCATACTGAGCTCTATTTCATTCGAATTTATTCAGGAATATTGAAAAGCCGCTCCCGCTTGCTGAACCCAAGAACCGGCGCGAAAGAATTGGTCAGCCAACTCTGGAGAATTCAGGCGGACTCACGAGAGAAGCTCGATGAAGCATCGGCTGGCGACATCGTCGGGCTGGTAGGGCCGAAAGATTCCGTAACAGGGGACACGTTATGTGATCAAAACCACGGAATCCTGTTGGAATCGATTACATTTCCAGAATCAGTGATTTCGATGGCAATTGAGCCTGAAAGCAGCGCTGACCGAAAAAAGCTGGAAGAAGTTTTGACTTTAATGGCGAAGCAGGATCCCACTTTTACCAGAAACCCAAGTGAAGAGACCGGCCAGACGATTATTAGCGGAATGGGCGAGCTTCACCTTGAGATCATCAGCAAGAGAATCGAGCGAGATTTCAAGCTCAAAATCAGGACTCATCGACCTCGCGTCACCTATCGCGAAAGTGTTTGCAAGGCGGCCGACGCAGAAGGGCGACTCGAGCGACAGATTGCTGGGGGTAATCAGTTCGCGGCAGTACGGATTCGTATCGAACCAACATCCAAATCGTTACCGGTCACTGTGATTAATTCATTGAAGCCTGGAGATTTACCAGAAGAGCTCCAGGCAACACTCGTTCGGGCACTCAAGGAGCAACTTGGCGGCAGCGGTGCGGTCGGGTATCCGCTTCACGACCTGCAGGTGACTGTCTTGAGTGCGGAATATCGGGACGGCGAAACGACCGAGGGGGCAATCCAATACGCAGCCGCCATGGCGTTTCGCCAGGCTCTGGAAAAGGCGGGGACATTGTTGCTTGAGCCGATCATGAAGCTCGAAGTTGTTACTCCGGAAGGGTTTGTTGGAAATGTTTCGGCCGACTTGAATTCGCGCCGAGCCATCATCGTGAATACGGAAGTACGCGGAAATCTTGTTGTGATTGACGCCGAAGCGCCCCTGGCAACGATGTTTGGCTACTCCAACGATGTGCGAAGCCTGTCTCAAGGCCGGGCCTCCTACTCGATGGAACCGCTAAGGTTTAGCGAAGCTCCCGCTCGAGTATTGAAGGAAATGTTGGGTTGAAAAATGAAACGAATTGCCGATTGACGGCCAACTTTTGGTTCGTCCCAACAAAATCCTTGAGAAACGTCAATCCCTTCGTTGACAATGTTCACTCACAACAATAGTATCTCCGATCCCCCGCCGCATGGTCGCCACGCAGACGCTGTTTTCAGTGTCGAAAGTCAAGGGTGGCTGAACAATGCCTTTTGTTGTGGGGCGTCCAGTCGCAGGCGTCGATCTGCGGCAGGGTAAGATGAACCCCAATTTGCACCGACGTGTGTGTACAGGAAGTTTCGAGTGAGCGCCAATAAACAAGATCGAATTCGGATACGGATGGAAGCCTATGATCATTCCGTGCTGGATCAATCGGCCGCCGAAATTGTGGACACCGCGAAGAGGACGGGTGCGGTTGTGCATGGGCCGGTTCCGTTGCCGACTCGGATCGAGCGGTATACGGTTTTGAGAAGTCCGCATATTGATAAGAAGTCTCGTGAGCAATTCGAGATTCGTACGCATAAGCGATTGATCGACATCATTCAGCCTACGGGCAAGACGGTCGACGCGCTGAATAAGTTGTCATTGCCCGCCGGGGTGGACGTCAAGATTAAGGCGTCCGCTGGTTAGGTTGGCCGAGGTTGCTGGTGTTCATGTTGATTGTTGACCGCTGAATTTGTTTGGCGGCTCTTGCGAAGATCGGCTCGGCTGATTTTCGATTACAGAGAGGGTTTTTTGTCATGGCTGTTGGCTTGCTTGGTTGCAAGGTAGGGATGACTCAGGTTTATGACGCCGCAGGGGCTGAAATTCCTGTGACTGTCGTCAAGGCTGGTCCCTGCGCTCTGCTGCAGGTGAGGACACAAGATGTGGATGGCTACGAGGCCATTCAGTTGGGGTTTGGTGCCAAGCCGCGGCGATTGTGTTCTCGATCTGAGTCTGGTCACGTTGCTGGGTTGTTGCCGGGCTTTGTTGAGAAGTCGGTTCTTGCGGACAGCGACGGTACCTTCCGGTTTATCCGTGAGTTTCGGTTGGGTGCTGGTGAGGCGAAGCCGACGGTTGGTGACGTGCTGACGGTCACGGCCTTTGAAGGTGTGGCTCACATTGACATCACGGGTGTCTCCAAGGGTCGGGGGTTTGCTGGTGTTATGAAACGCCACAACTTCGGTGGTGTTTGTGCCAGTCACGGTGTGAAGAAGGTTCATCGGTCTGGTGGTTCAACCGGCCAGAGCACTGATCCTGGCAAGGTCTTCAAGGGAACCAAGATGCCAGGTCGAATGGGTGGGAAGCAGTCCACTGTTCGTCGGCAGAAGCTTGTTTCGATTGACGCCGAGAAAAACCTGATGTTGGTTCGGGGTGCTGTTCCAGGATTCTCGGGTGGGTATATCACGATCCGCCCGACAAATTGCCACTGATCGCTATTGACGGAATAAGACAGGGTTATCGATATGCATACATTGCCAGTGTATTCACAAGCCGGCGAGCCTACGGGTGAGTCGTTTTCGTTAGATTTGGCTAAGATTGCCGATGGGGTCAACAAGGTTCTGCTGCACGACGCTGTTGTTATGTATCAGGCTAATCTTCGTGTTGGCACCGCAAAAACGAAGACTCGTGCTGAGGTTTCGGGCAGCGGAAAGAAGATGTACAAGCAGAAGGGTACGGGCAACGCGCGAATGGGGAATAAGCGAACCCCTGTTCGGCGCGGTGGCGGGCACTGCTTTGCAAAGCGACCGAAAGACTGGGGATACCGGATGCCTGCCAAGGCGTTGAAGCTGGCGACTCGGATGGCGATTCTGTCGAAGTTTGTTGATGATCAAGTGACAGTAGTGGATTCAATCCAGCTGGAAGCTCCGAAGACTAGCGCGATTTCCAAAATGGTGACGACGCTTGCTCCAAATCAGTCGTGTTTAATTGCGATTGATCATCACGATCCAGTTGTTTGGAAGTCGTGTCGAAATATTCAGCGTTTGTCGGTGTTTCCTTGCGATGATCTGAATGCGTTGAGTGTACTGAGTCGAAAGCGGTTTGTGATCACAAAGGCGGCTCTCAATCGATTGCTGGCTCGTTAAGAATCGGGTTGAGGTCTGGTTCACATAGCGGTTCGGATCAGGGTGGTGTTAAAGAGTTGGGAAGGCGTATCGTGTCTGCTGAGCATACAAACGCATTGAGCATGTATAACGTGATTCTGAGGGCGCACGTCACTGAAAAGGCGACGCACCTCGTTGAGCGTGGGAATATGTATACGTTTTTAGTAAATAAAGATTCAACAAAGACGGAAATCCGATCTGCCGTCGAAGAGTTGTGGAATGTTCGGGTTGTCAGCGTGAAGACGATTAATCGCGTTGGCAAACCTCGTCGCCACAAGATGCGAGAAATTACGGGTGCTGACACCAAGAAGGCAATTGTCGTTCTGCATTCGGAAGATCGAATTGCGTTCTTTTGAGATTTGATGGGTAGGGGTTTTTGCAATGGGCATGAGATTTTATAAGCCGACCAGTGCCGGTCGCCGAGGCGGAATGGTTAGCGATTTCTCTGAAATCACTGACCGTAAGAAGAAGCCCGAGAAGTCGCTGATTGAGCCTTACAAAAAAAAGGGCGGTCGCAACTTTCAAGGGAAGATCACTTGCCGTCATAAGGGTGGCGGGCATAAGCGCATGTATCGGTTGATTGACTTTCGTCGCGATAAGGACGGCGTCAGCGCTTTGGTGACTCACATTGAGTACGATCCTAATCGAACTTCACGTATTGCTCTGCTGCAGTATGCTGACGGCGAAAAGCGATATATTATCGCTCCAGAAGGCTTGACGGCAGGTATGACGGTTACCAACGGGCCGGACAGTGAGCCTAAGGTTGGTAATTCGTTGCCGTTGTCGAAGATTCCGACAGGAACAACGATTCATAACATCGAGATGCAGCCAGGCAAAGGCGCTCAGCTTTGCCGAAGTGCTGGAACGTCTGCTGTGATGAATGCAACCGAACAAGGTTGGGCACAGATTACTTTGCCTTCGGGTGAAGTGCGACGTGTTCCGGCGAGTTGCCGTGCGACAATCGGTCGAGTTGGTTACTCAGAACATTCCAGTCGTGTTTTGGCAAAGGCTGGTCGGGTTCGATGGATGGGCGTCAGGCCTTATGTTCGCGGTTCGGCAATGAACCCTGTCGCTCACCCGATGGGTGGTGGTGAAGGTCGCCGTTCTGGTGGACGTCATCCGGTCAGTCCGACCGGAAAGTTGGCGAAGGGCGGACGGACACGTAATCCGCGTAATCCAACTCGAAATGCAATTGTTCGACGACGAAAGTCGGTTCGATATGGGCAATTGAAGCTCTAGTGTTCAACGTTTTGTTTCTCGACTGGTCACTCACGAATTTGTTGGAATAGCAGGATGTCTCGTTCACTCAAAAAGGGTCCGTATATCGATGCTGGCTTAGTAGCCAAAATCGAGAAGCTCGACTCAAATCGTAAGAAAGAGCCAATTAAGACTTGGGCTCGACGATCTACGATCTCTCCTGAGTTCGTTGGGCACACGTTTCTTGTGCATAACGGCAGGACACATGTTAATGTTTACGTCACTGAAGAAATGGTGGGACATAAATTGGGAGAATTCTCTCAAACCCGCCTCTTCCGAGGCCACGGAAACAAGGGTAATAAGTAATAGTCGGACGGATTGATAACGCAGACAGGGTCTCCCTTGGTTGTGTTCGTGTTGGGGTTAAGCAAGAAACTTTCGGTGCGGTGATAAAATGGCCTACCTGGCAAAACTTCAATATGCCCGTATTGCTCCTACAAAAGTCCATCATTTGTTGGACTTGGTTCGGGGCAAAACGGTCGATGCTGGCTTGGATGCACTTCGATTCATGCCTCATCGCAGTGCACGAATGATTGAAAAGTTGATCAAGAGTGCTCGTGCGAACGCTGAAGATCGCGGTGAACGAAATGTCGGTTCGCTTTACGTCTCAACGGCGACGGCAGGTTCAGGACCGACCTTGAAGCGAATTCAGCCTCATGCACGTGGCATTGGTTTTATGATCAAGAAACGATTTACGCATATTACGATTGGTTTGGAAGCCCGAGTTGCCTGATTCAGGCTGATTGGGATTGATTGATTTAAGTATTCGGGTTTTGAACGTCCTAATTACGTGCCGGAAAATGGCGCGAGGGGAGAACGAGGCAAATGGGCCAAAAGGTTCGACCGACCGGATTCCGGTTGGGTATTTGCGAAGAATGGAGAAGTCGCTGGTACGCGACGAAGGCCGAGTTCGGCGACCTTCTGATTGAAGACTTCAAAATTCGATCGTTCGTCAAGAAAAGATATGAATTTGCAGCCATTCACAAGGTCGAGATCGAGCGAACTCGCGACCAGGTGATTTGCCACGTGCATACTGCTCGCCCAGGGATTATCATTGGCCGTAAGGGCCAGGAAGTTGATCGATTGAAGGGCGAGCTTGAAGATCTGACGGGCCGACACATGGACCTGAAGATCGTTGAAATCGGGCAGCCAGCTCGAAGTGCGATCCTCGTTGCTGAAGATATCGCTCAGCAATTAGTGAAGCGTGGTAGTTTCCGGAAGGTGATCAAGCGATCGCTTGATCAATCGATGGAAGCAGGTGTCGATGGAGTGAAGATCGAACTGTCTGGTCGACTGGGTGGGGCGGAAATGTCCCGTACGGAAAAGGCTGCACGAGGTTCGATTCCGCTATCGACATTGAGGAAGCGAATTGATTACGGGCTGGCTGTGGCTCGAACGACGATGGGTACGATTGGCGTCAAGGTTTGGATCGATTTAGGTGAAGAAGAGGTGAACGATGGCACTCATGCCCAAGCGGGTCAAGCATCGCAAAGAGCAAAGAGGACGCGTAAAAGGTAACGCGACCCGTGGTGCAACGGTTGCTTTCGGCGAATGGGGTCTGCAGACGATTGACGCAGGTCACATCCGTGGCAATACGATTGAGGCCTGTCGCGTTGCCGCCACGCAATACGTGCGCGGTGAAGGTAAGTTGTACATTCGGATTTTCCCAAACAAGCCGATGACGGCCCGTCCGTTGGAAACTCGTATGGGTAAGGGTAAGGGTGAACCAGATCACTGGGTGGCCGTTATCCGTCCTGGTAAGGTGTTGTTCGAACTGTCAGGGGTATCCCAGGCAGCGGCGCGGGAGTGTTTCGCTCGTGTGGCTTACAAGTTGCCGGTGCGAGTACGCATGGTTGGTCGACACGTTTGATTGTGAGGTGACTTGTGCATCGGTGTGATGATTTGCGTCAGATGGCGATTGATCAACTCGAAAACCTCGCAATTGATTGTGCGAAAGAAGAGTTTGGATATCGATTTGGTTCGCACGATGACGCGAAGAAAAAGGTCGGTCTGCGATCATCCTTGCGTCGACAGATTGCCAGAATTACGACGGTAATTGCGGAAAAAAAGAAAGTTGCAGCTGCTAAGTAGGCAGTCTGATTTAAAAGTATTGAGAAGAGTTGATTGCGGCTGGCAGGAATCGATTTATGAGAAGGCGACTTGTTGGTGTTGTGGCTTCGGACGGTTGTGATAAGACCCGTAGAGTCGAAGTGCGACGCGTGTACCGGCATGCGAAGTATCAAAAGACTGTTTCGGGTACGACCGTGTGCCATACCCACGACGAAGACAATGTCTCAAAAATTGGCGATGTGGTTGAGATCGAAGAGAGTCGTCCAATGTCCCGGTTGAAACGGTGGCGGTTGGTGAGCGTTGTGACTCCTGCGGTGAAGCCAGTCGTGACTGAGCCGGCTCAGTGAGCCGATTCAGTGATCTGCCAAAGTAATTTGATTTTGGATTTGGTGCCTTAAATGATTCAAATGCAGACAATGGTTAACGTGGCCGACAATACCGGGGCGAAGACGGCCAGATGTATTAAGGTTCTCGGTTCGAACCGACGCTATGCAGGATTGGGTGATATTGTCGTCGTCGCCGTCCAAC
Source organism: uncultured Schlesneria sp. (assembly GCA_903904835.1). Classification (GTDB taxonomy): domain Bacteria; phylum Planctomycetota; class Planctomycetia; order Planctomycetales; family Planctomycetaceae; genus Schlesneria. The sequence goes on from CAIVEI010000081.1 coordinate 53,618, forward strand.
GTGCATTGCCGAATGGTGGTGTCGGGAAGAAGGCCGTTGTGAAAGGTGTTGTCGTTCGAACACGCAAGCCGTATCGCCGCGTTGATGGCAGTTATGTGCGGTTTGATGCGAATGCAATTGTGCTGGTCGACAACGACAATAATCCGCGAGGAACGCGAATTTTTGGTGCTGTGGCGCGTGAGCTCCGCGATCAGCGATTCATGAAAATTATCAGTTTGGCATCAGAAGTTGTCTGAGCGGAATCAGCGAAGGTTGAAAAATCATGCGGATGCGGAAGGGTGATATGGTCGTGGTGATTACCGGCGATGATGCTGGCAAGACGCCGCGTAAGGTTGTTCGGGTTCTGGATGGAGGTGAACGCATTCTTGTTGAGGGCGTGAACCGAGTCTACAAGCATGTTAAAAAAGGTCATCCAAGTAGCCCTCAAGGGGGACGAATCTCCCGAGAGCTTCCGATCTCCAGTTCGAATGCGATGGTCTATTGTGCTCACTGCACCAAAGGTGTTCGCGTCGGAACTCGCGTGAGTGAACAATCACGCGAGCGATACTGTAAGGTTTGCAAAGGGTCGCTTGGGGTTATTGGTCGCCAAAAGGCTGACGCATAGTTACGGATAAGAAAATGTCACGGCTGTTAGAGAAGTACAAAACGAACATTCTGCCTAAGTTGAAAACGACTTTGGGGCGAGAGAACGTTCATTCCATCCCACGAATTGTCAAAGTGGTCGTGAGTATGGGGCTCGGTAAGGCGCTCGCAGATCGTAAGCGGGTCGACGAAGCTGTGGACCATTTGCGGACGATCGTCGGACAAAAGCCTCAGGTCACGAAATCGAGAATCGCGGTTGCTGGTTTTCGCCTGCGTGAAGGTGTGGACGTCGGCTGTAAGGTGACCTTACGCGGCGCTCGCATGTACGACTTCATCGACCGACTCATCACGCTGGCTCTTCCTCGCGTGCGTGACTTTCGAGGAGTCCGTGCTACGGGATTTGATGGCAATGGAAATTTCAGCATGGGTTTGAACGAGCAGACCGTGTTTCCTGAAATCGATCCAGACCGAGTGACTTACGTTCAAGGCATGAATATCGCCATCGTGACCACTGCGAATACTGACGCTGAGGCATTGATGCTGCTAAGAGAAATCGGAATTCCGTTTGCGAAGGAACAGGTAGCTTAAACATGGCAACGACAGCACATATCGTTAAGGCGAATAAGAAACCAAAGTTCACCTCTCGGCAGGAACACCGGTGTCAACTGTGCGGGCGTGCTCGCGCTGTCTATCGTAAATTTAAATTGTGCCGCATTTGTTTTCGGAATCTGGCGTTGGACGGGATGATTCCTGGGGTTAAGAAGGCGAGTTGGTGACGCTATGGCAGATGGTGTTTCGGATATGATTACTCGGATTCGCAACGCGGTGCGAAACGAGAGTCCGTTTGTGAATGTCCTGGATTCAAAATTGAATCGCTCCATCTTGGACGCGATGGCCCGTGAAGGGTATATCTGGAGACACGAGGCTCTGGAAGAAAACAAGGGGCTGCTTCGTGTTGCATTGAAATATGCGGCTGATGGTGGTGCTGTTGTCCGTCATCTTCAACGAGTCAGTCGACCAGGCTGTCGGATTTATTCAACTGTGGATAATTTGCCACAGGTGTTGCAGGGATTAGGGATCTGCATCGTCTCGACAAATCGTGGAGTGCTGAGTAGCCGTGAGGCGCGTCAGCAACGAGTCGGCGGTGAAGTGTTGTTCGTGCTGTGGTAAACGTCTGCGTTTTAGTTGAGATTTCAGAATGTCGCGTATAGGAAAAAAACCGAGTCCGATCCCGCAAGGGGTCAATTTCGGATTCAAAGATGGGGTTGCCACGGCCTCGAAAGGGACCCGAACGTTGACTGTTCCAGTCGACAATCGGATTCAAGTGAAAGTGGACGAAAAGAACCACGTCGTGGTGAGTCGGATCAACGACGGAGCTGACTGCCGCGCCCTGCATGGGCTGACTCGAAGCTTGCTTTCCAATATGGTTGTCGGACTTGTCCAACCATGGGAAGTGAAGCTTGAGATCGTTGGCGTCGGGTATCAGGCTGCTTTAAAGAGCGGTGTACTGTCGCTGCAAGTTGGCTTTGCCAACAATATTGAATTGAAAGTTCCAGAAGGCGTTTCTTGCGAACTGCCCGATAATACGCACATTGTTATTAAAAGTGCTGATAAACACGCTGCAGGTCAATACGCTGCCAATATTCGAGCGGTTCGGCCTCCTGAGCCTTATAAAGGCAAAGGAATTCGATATGCTGGTGAGCACGTAAGACGTAAGGCCGGTAAGGCGTTCGGTAGCTAAACATTCGGTGGCTGGTGAGGTTTTCATGAACGGTCAAGAAATTATTGCGACGCAACGTCGTCGTCGTCAGTTCCGGGTACGAAACCGGTTGAAGAGTGGTCGTCCGCGGTTGTCGGTCTTCCGGAGCGGCCGTCACATTTACGCACAAGTCATCGATGATACCACCGGCAAAACACTTGCCTCGGCTTCATCATTAGAGACGGCATTGCGTGAAAAGGTCGGCAACGGCGGCAACTGTGCTGGAGCCGAATTTATCGGTCGTGAGATTGCAGAGCGTGCATTGTCACGTGGTATCAAGTCGGTGACCTACGATCGCGGTGCTTATCGCTTTCACGGTAGACTTGCCAAGCTGGCGGAAGCAGCACGTGCTGCAGGACTGGATTTCTAAGGGGCGGCTTCCGTTTAGCCTCACGGCTGGAGAAGAATTAAAGTGGCAGGCGATAAATCAAATTCAGAATCCCCGGAACGCGTCGTACAAATTCGTCGATGTGCGTGCGTTGTCAAGGGTGGACGACGTTTCAGCTTCACGGCACTGGTCGTGGTCGGCGATGGTCAGGGTCGCGTCGGTTATGGCTATGGCAAGGCCGTTGAGGTCCCCTTGGCAGTGGAAAAGGCTGTTAAGGCGGCGAATCGCACGATGCTGCGATGTCCGCTTACCAAGAATTCAATTCCGCATCAAGTTGTCGGTCGCTACGGTTCATCGCAGGTGATGCTGATGCCGGCCAATCCCGGTACCGGAATCATCGCTGGAGCATGCGTCCGTGCTGTGGCTGAATCACTTGGACTGACAGACGTGTTGACGAAAGTTCGTGGTTCAAGCAACCCCATTAACGTGGTTAAGGCTGCTTTTGATGCGTTGAGCCAGCTGCGAAGTCGCGAAGAGATCGCTCGATTGAGAGAGGTTGGTGTTTAAATGATGATACACGATTTGGGGCTTGAAACCCCACGGAAGCAGCGAAAACGAGTCGGTCGCGGTATTGGCTCTGGCCACGGTAAAACATCGGGTCGCGGTCATAAGGGTGCTGGAAGTCGTTCCGGTCACAAAGACCGCGTCGGTTTCGAAGGTGGTCAGATGCCACTCGCACGACGCGTGGCCAAGCGTGGCTTTTCGAATCGCCAATTTGCGCTGAATGTGGCTGAAGTTAATTTGAAAGATCTTGAACGCGTCTTCGAACAAGATGCTGTTGTCGATATTGCCGCCTTGCGTCAACACGGCCTGGCTTCTAATGGCAAGGTCTCCGTACGAGTGCTTGGTGACGGTGAATTGACGAAGAGGTTGGTCGTTCACGCGAGTCATTTTTCTCGGTCAGCTGAAGAAGCGATCGTAGCGCGTGGCGGGCGTGCAGAACGTACTGGTCGAAGTGAAAGCTATGCTGGATAAGCAAGTTCATGTTTAAACACATCCGCAACGTATTGTCGATTCCCGAGTTGAGAAACCGATTGGTACTGACGCTAGTGCTCTTAGCGGTCTACCGACTCGGTTTCTCGATGCCTTTGCCTTTTGTGAACCAAGAGGCTCTGGCGGAAAGTTTGAAACGGCAAGGTGGGACCGGCGTCGCGCATGTGATGAGCATGCTGTCGCTGTTCTCGGCGTCGAATATCGGAATGATGACGATCTTCGGATTGGGAATCATGCCGTATATTTCGGCATCGATCATTTTTCAATTATTGGGAACTGTATATCCCCCACTTGAAAAACTGCAAAAAGAAGGTGAAGCGGGGCGTAAGAAAATCAATGAATGGACGCGTTACGCAACCGTCGTGATTTGCTTTGTCCAAAGCTATTTTTGGATTGTGGTTCTATCCGGTGGGCAGAGTGGTGAAGACCGAATTATTCTCCCTGACTTCGACAATTGGTATATGAAACTGGTCTGCACGGTCACGATGACGGCAGGCAGTGTTCTGCTGATGTGGATTGGCGAACAGATTGATGAGTATGGACTGGGCAATGGAGTGAGCTTGTTGATTATGGCGGGAATCTTGTCCCGTCTTCCAACAGCTCTTGGTGGTCTGATTGGTCCCGCATTGAAGAACGGTATCGCCTTGGGAGGGCAGTCAGGAATCGATCGATTGATCGTGCTGGTTGCCGTGTTTTTCGGCGTGGTATGGTGGGTCGTTTTGATCACCCAGGCGACTCGGAAGATCCCGGTGCAGAGCGCAAAACATGTGCGGGGAAATAAGGTTTATGGCGGCAGGGTCGAGAATTTGCCTCTTCGTCTTAACCAGTCGGGCGTGATGCCAATTATTTTCGCATCCAGCCTTTTGATGTTCCCGTGGCTGGCGTTTAAACAACTAGCAGCATTAAATATCAGTTGGTGGGGTTTGGGGACTCTTTTCACAAATCTTGAGACCGCTTTCGCAAATCACGGTGGTTTCATTTACAATGCGTGTTACATCGGCTTGATTTTCTTCTTTTGTTACTTTTGGACGGCGATCACCTTTAACCCAACAGAGATGGCATCAAATCTGAAGGACTACGGAAGTTTTATTCCGGGATACCGACCAGGTGATCGAACAGCAGGATATTTAGAACGAGTGATGACACGAGTCACATATGTCGGGGCAGCGTTCCTGTCTCTTGTGGCTGTGATCCCGACAGTCGTGTCTGGGTTGCTCAACCTGGACAGCTCGGTGTCGAGTTTTTACGGTGGAACTGGCCTGTTGATTTGTGTCTCCGTGGCCATCGATTTGATTAAGAAGATTGACAGTTATCTGGCGGCTCGGCAACAACCTGGGTTGTTGGACGTGCAGGAGTAGTGCGATGAAGGTTCGATCAAGCGTGAAGCTCATTTGCGAAGGCTGCAAAGTCGTTCGTCGAAAAGGGCGTGTGTATATTATTTGTTCGACGAATCCTCGCCATAAGCAGCGGCAAGGATAAGTTTTCGGGTTGTTACGGTTAACCGTTTTTTGTAAGCGAATGGGTTGTTATGCCGCGTATTCAAGGTGTGGATTTGCCAAACGACAAGCATGTCGTCGTTGCGCTGCAGTACATCTATGGTATTGGTGACTGGGTCGCCGCCGAGATCTGCTTCCGATTGGGCATTGATCCGTTTCTGAAGGCGTCCTCTTTGACTGATGAAACGGTGTCAAAAATCACCGGTTTGTTGGACAAAGATTATCTCGTCGAAGGACAGTTGCGCCGGTCAATTCAGCAGAACATCGCTCGTTTGCGAGATATCCAGTGCTACCGCGGGATGCGACATCGCCGGAATCTTCCCGTTCGAGGTCAGCGTACCAGGACGAATGCCCGTACGAGAAAGGGTGTTAAGAAGACTGTTGCCGGTAAAAAGGGTGTGAAGGATATGAAGCACTAAGCCAATACGCTAAAGTAGCTTCCCGCCTTTTCGCTGTTTGATCGCGACTCAGTTCAATCCGAAGAGTTTCGTGGTCAATGAAACGAGTGCTGGCTGGGTTTTGTGTGTTACGTTTGCATTGTTGAATTTAGTCTACAGGTTTCGTTATGGCAAAAGTTAAAAAACGCAAGGTGCGACGCAACATCACTCGGGGCATCGCGCACATTCAAGCCACGTTTAACAACACGATCGTGACCATTACAGATGTGAATGGTGACGTCCTTTGCTGGGCTTCGGCGGGTACAGTTGGTTTCAAAGGAAGCCGTAAGAGTACTCCATTCGCAGCTCAGCGTGCAGCGGAAACATGTTCCGAGCGAGCAGCGAAGTTTGGGATGAAGGAAATGGAAGTACAGGTCAAGGGTCCTGGTTCCGGTCGTGAAAGCGCCATTACTGGACTTCAGTCGTCCGGTGTGGTCGTTCGATCGATTGAGGACATCACCCCAATCCCTCATAATGGATGTCGTCCACGGAAGAAGCGACGAGTCTGACATCTGATAATTGTGTTCGAGCGGTCAAATTTCGACGTTTGTAGGTGATGTTCAATGAGAATTCGATGGCGCGGCCTTGAATTGCCGAATCGGGTCGTTACTGAGAAAGAGACCCTGACCAGCACATACGGCAAGTTTGTAATTGAGCCGTTTGAGCGAGGCTTCGGGGCGACAATTGGTAACAGCCTGCGAAGGATCCTCTTATCGAGTCTTGAAGGGAGTGCGGTGACACGCATTAAGATTCAAGGCGTTCAACATGAATTTACGACGATTCCGGGAATCGTCGAAGACGTTACGGACATTTGCTTGAATCTGAAATCAGTCGTTGTGAAGAACCACGCACTGATACCTAAGACGCTTCGAATTGAACGTCATGAGCGTGGTGTTGTCACGGCTGGCGACATCATTGTTGACGATCAGGTTGAAGTGTTTAACAAGGAACTGGTTATTGCTACGATGACCGACGATGTCTCGCTCAACATCGAGATTTTGATCGAGAACGGTCGTGGGTATTCTCCGGTGTCGGAGCAACCAGATCACCAGAATGAAGTTGGTGTCATCCCGATCGATTCAATTTTCTCGCCGATCACTCGTGTGCGATACAAGATTGAAGAGACACGCGTTGGACAACGGACCAACTACGACCGGTTGATCCTTGAGATTTGGACGAATGGAACAGTCGTTCCGGAGATTGCTCTTGTTGAATCGGCGAAGATTCTTCGAAAGCACCTCAATCCAATTATTACCTATCGTGAACCAGGTCCAGAGACATTCCCGGACAGCGGTCTGCGAAACATGCTCGAATCGACAGGCTATGCTCCTGTTGATCTGGAGCTGGAAGAAAGACTTTCTCGAAGCTTAGCAGAATTGAATTTGTCCGTTCGGGCAACAAACTGTCTTGAGTCAGAGGGAATCAACACTGTTCGAGATTTGGTTATTCGAACGGAAGATCAATTGCTACAGGTCAGAAATTTCGGCGATACAACTCTCCAGGAAGTTCGCGAACGCCTGACGTCGATTAACTTGCGACTTGGAATGAGACTGCCGCAATCGATGCAGCAGCGTGATCGTTAAGAAATTGCGGATACACTGAGGATTTGGATAGATCATGCGTCATCGCAAAAGTGGACGAAAACTAAATCGGAATCAAAGTCACAGGACTTCGATGTTCCGTAATATGGCGACAAGCCTGATTTGTGTCAGCAAGCCAAACGCGGCAGACCCAAACACTCCTAAAGTCGCTGGCCGTATCATCACGACTGTCCCAAAGGCAAAAGAGCTTCGACCTGTGATCGAAAAATTGATCACCTTGGGTAAGAAGGCTCTTGCTCATCAGGAAGCGGCGGTACAGTTCGCGACCTCGGCAGAGCGTGGTAGTCCTGAGTGGGACCAATGGCGGAACTCTGATCGATGGCAACAGTGGAACGCAGCGATTGCTCCTGCCGTATCACTTCGTCGTCGGGCATTTGCCGCGTTGCGAAGCAAAGAAGCTGTCAACATTCTGTTTAACGAGCTTGCTCCCCGCTTTCGCGAGCGGCAGGGTGGTTACACACGAATTGTGCGATTGGCTGAGTTCCGTTTGGGTGATGCCGGACGTAAAGCATTGATCGAATTCGTAGGCGAACATGACCGCAAGAAGCAACGCCGCACGGCGCCAGCGGTGAAATCGATTGCGACGACATGAAACGTTGAAGATGCCAATTGTGATGTGACATGAAAAGCCTTCTTCAACACTTAGTTGAAGAAGGCTTTTTCTTTCGATCACTGCTGACTGTTTTTCGTCAGAAAGATTCATATGTCGCTAATGGGTTTTGGGGCGCTCTTTCAACTTGCCGATAAGCTCTCTTCTCCGCTGCCAGTCGTTGCAGCAGGTGGCGCTGACCGAACTGTTCTAGAAGCATTAGCAATCGCTCAGCGACGAGGATGGGTTAAACCGATCCTGACTGGATCACTTCCCGCCATCCGAGATTTGGCCCATGACCTTGATATTGATCTGGATGAATTCCGACTCATCGAGGCCGCTGATCCCGCTGCGGCTGCAGTAGCCGAGATAAAAGCTGGCCGCGCCAGTCTGTTAATGAAGGGCCAAATCGCCACTCCAGAACTGATGAAAGCGGTACTCGCTCGCGATATCGGATTGCGGACAAATCACTGTATCTGTCAGGTTGTGCTGATGGAGATTAAGCGAGATTCGCGGCGATTTCTGCTGTCGGATACGGGGATCACGATCCAGCCCACGCTGGATCAAAAGGCGGATATCTTGCGCAGCATGGTTAATGTTGCCGTCGCATTAAAAGAGGGGTCCGACCACGAATTGCCTCGGATTGGAGTTATGTCAGCGACTGAAAAGCCAACTGATTCGATGCCCGACACCCTTGATGCCGTTGAGTTAGCACGGCGCAATCATGAAGGTGAATTAGGTGGCTGCATTGTTCAGGGACCGCTCTCGTTTGATCTCGCGTATGCAACGGATGCAGGTGAGAAAAAGCGGATGGAAGGAGCCGTCATCGGAGCCGCCGATGGGATGTTATTCCCGAATTTGTTGGCGGCAAACCTGACAGTCAAAGCGATCATGTACACATCGGATTGCAGCTTTGGCGGAGTGCTCTGCGGAGCGGCGTGTCCTGTGGTCTTTATGTCGCGAGCGGATTCTACGGAAACCCGTCTCAATTCACTGGCACTGACATTGCGGATGCTGACGGCTTCATCGCAGGGCTAACTTCCGACGATCAGTTTCCACTTGATGTTAATCACGCTCGCCCAGAAGTAAGCCGAGAACGATATCGCCGAGACGACGAGATCAGATGTCAGCCAGTATCGTGATTTTGCCGTTAAGCACCGAGCTGCAATGGCAGCGACTGCAAATGCCGGAAGGAAGCCGGTAAGAAACGACCACTCAATGGCGTAGCCAAAGCTGCGGCAAAGATGGAAGTACAACGCACACGTGCCAATGAAAAGCAGTCCCATGGTCCGAGAGAGCCATCGATAAGACTTTCGGTCATGACTTTGTTCCGTCAGTGTGATCACGTTAATTGTAAGTTGGAAAGCCGCCCAAAGAACAAGCGGCCATAACAAGACATATTCACTTTGTCGGCTGTTAATGATTGGGCTGCCGATCACTCCGGCGATAATCGTCGTCAGCCAGAAGTTGATACGTCCAGTTCTGGCTGAACCTCGCGTCAGCAGGTTCGTAACGGCCGCAGCCAGGCTTGCGAAAACAATTACCGCCAGGCTCCACTTGTACCAGGCCAGGAACTCGACCCAGTCAGGAACGGTCGCGGGAAATTCTCGTTCGCCGCCGATCAACCACTTTGCATCGAGCACATGAACACGAGGAATTGATTGCACGGAACGGGCGGGGAGTTTTGCGTCGTATTGAACTTGTCCGAGGTAAAGACATGCGGCACGAGTTTGTGTTCGTAAATAGACACAACCGTGATGCAGAGCCGGATAGGTCCAGCAAATCTCGTCCTGGAAGACTTGAGTTCGAGCAAGTTCGGTATATTCGTCCGTCCCCGATCTCGCCAGAATCAATTCTCCGCTGTCTGTAAACAGGATCAGTTTATTGTCGGCTGCGATGATATTGGCTTGGCCGACTTTGTTCGTTGACCAGATGATGCGACCGGTCTCGAAGTCCAGGCAACGGAATTCCCCTCGGGACGGGCGATTTAAGCGAGACTGTGGGTCTTTCAGATCGAAGCCATAGACGCGGCCGTCAACGAGCACACTGGAGGCCACATCGTTCGAGAATTTCATTGCTTCCCAGGCAACGACGGGAGTACCCTGCTGATCATGGTCCGAATCGGCTGGGTAGTCCGTCAAGAGTTCTGTTGCAGTTTTCTGATCGGCAGACGCTCGATCCGCTTCAACAAGCCGATAGCATTTAGCTCCTGCTTTGAAGGGTGATGCGACAAACAGGAACGGTTCCTTGTAGATCGGGGCTGCGGAGTGTTCGTCGTATCCTTGTGAGAATTCGATTTCCCATTGCTGTTTTCCCGTAAGCACATCGAAGAGAGCAATCGAATTCTCAAGGGGTGTCACAACGAGTGAATGACCGTTCCAACGGATTGGCAGTGGGGTTGCGTAACTCGCTGATGATTCCCCTGAGGCCCAAATCGTGGAACCGTCGCGGAGGTCGAGTGCAACGACACTGGCATCCTGTCCGCCAACTGGGACGATGAGCCGGTCATCAACGATCACGGGAGACGACGCATAACCGAAATCGGTTCCGAGTCCCCTGTATTTCTTTTTCGGATTACAAGTCCATACGGGCTTACCGCTGTCCGCAGTGAGACAGGAAATCGTTCCATCGGGAGCGGCAAAATACAGGTGACCTTTGTGCCAGGTCGGTGTGCTGCGTGGACCGGGGTAGAGGCCACCTCCGTCATACGGCCAGCCGTAGTGATGTGTCCAAACGGTATCACCAGTCTCAGCATCTAGGCACACGATCGATTGCTGATAGAGGTTCTGAGTCTGAGTGAAGACGCGATTTCCAACGGCGGCAAAGCTCGAATAGCCTTGCCCCAGTTCTCGAGTCCAGACGAGTGGTGGGCCTCCTTCGGGCCATGAATCAGCCAATCCCGTTTCTGCGGATATCGAATCAAACGTCGGTCCTCGCAGTTGTGGCCAGGATGTCTGCTTGAGCTCGGATGTTTCCAGATCGCTGTCCACCGGGGATGATGAACCATGTTGCGGATCGGTGGAAGATGGAGTGATGTACTTCCAACCCATGAACGAAAGCAACACCATGAGAGCGATTGCCCATGTCCTGTTCTGGCGATGCTTCAGAACGATTGGAGTCAATTGAAACGACCTGTGAATAGAATGTTTTCGGCAGACCAAACCGACATCAACGACACGTCCAGTGGCTTCTCACGTTCTTGAATTGCTCCTTATGATACCATCTTAATCGAAAAATGTCAGACATTGCGTCTTGACTTCGGGACCTTTTGTAGACAAAATGACTGATGTTGGCTCATCTCAACGGTCTCATTTCAAAAATCTTTACTTCGTGAACGGCGATCGTTCGCCGGGAACCGACTTCGTCTCGAATAGACAGTGAAATCACGCACGGAAAGCGACGACCTTTTTCGGCGATTTCAACACGATTGTTTCCAGAACTGGAGTTACTCATGAAGACATTTCATAGCTCAAAAAAGCGGCTTGGATTTACATGGGTTGAATTGATCGTTGTGATTGCTGTCATCGCGGTGGTGGTCGCATTATTTCTTCCAGCGGTGGAACAGGCCCGCGAAGCGGCTCGACGGACACAGTGTAAAAACAACCTCAAGCAACTCGGATTGGCGCTTTACAACTACCAGGAAACGGCACGAACGTTTCCTCCCGGGTTTGTGATGAATACCGATGGCGTTTACATGGGATGGGGATGGGGTGTACAGGTCCTTCCCTATCTCGATGCGTCACCTCTCTATTTTAATATTTCTGGAACATTCAAGGACGGGCTGCAAGTGTTGCCGGATCTCAAAGATCTCGGATGGCCGCACACGGCGTTTCAGTGTCCATCGAATCTTGGTTCGCCTGTCCTTCTGCATGCGATGGTATCCACGACGCCGGTCGTGGATGGGGTCGCTACGCCGGGGACGGTTGACTGGAGCAATCATCTTGGTCGCTCGATGTATTTCGGAAACGCGGGCTATCTACAGGCTGATGCGGGAGGGATTCATCACGATAGCAGCGGCGAACCTCCTTCAACGGAGCCTCATCTCAACCGAGCAAGCCTTGGCAACATTGGTATATCCGCCTCCAAGGAACATCGCTATTGCGATCAGCAAAGTTTTCGCGGCATCTTCGGTCAGAACAGTTGGGTCAAAATCGACGATATCAAGGATGGAACATCCTGTGTCATCCTGGCCGGGGAAAGGGTGAATCCAATGAATGAGTCGGTCAGTTCAATTGGTCATGGAACATGGGTCGGTGTTCCGGATTGTACGACCACCGAAGGGCTGGCAATGGTACTCGGTGATACGAGCATCCGATTGAATTCCGGAAAGCGATTGAACGCACAAACTACCGGTTTCGGAAGCCAGCACGTCGGCGGCGCTCATTTTCTCATGAGTGATGGTTCAGTTCGATTCTGCTCGAACAATATTGTTATTGGACTCTACCGTGATTTATCCACGATTGACGATGGCCGAGAACTTTCCGATTTCTGACGTCACTCGTTCCTGAAGTCATTGTGGCTTTGCAAATTGTTTACGAATAATTGGTGTCAGGAATTTCGCAGTCTCGTCACCGATCACGTGGTAGCCCGCCAGATTCGGGTGCCTGTCCCCGAACCAGCCTGGCAAATGGCCGAAGTGAGCATCGAGTCGATTGTCGAGCACTTCCACCGTTCCTGGATTACCAGCGACAACAAACGGTTTTACAAACTCACGTCGATTCTCAGGAATCTTGTCCAGCGGAAATCTCCGATAGTTGAGCATATCCGGGCCACGCTTGAGTTCGGTGGCGTAACGTGGAAAGAGGTCGAACAACATCACCCCTTCGGCTTTGGCAACCTGCTCATTCAATTGGTTGAGTCGCACCGATGTCGCTTCATCGCCGTACGGAATCACCGTTGTCACGATAATGGTTGCTTTCGGGTGATCGGTCTTAATTCGGCCGATTAATTCGTGATAGTCCTTTGGAAAGTTTTCCGCGAGATTTTCCCGATAAGCATTGTCGTTCAGTCCATAACGAATCAGAACGTAATCGATCCCCGGCAGCTTTGACGCCGCTTTCTCGTACCGGCCTGAATCCAACAGTCGGCGAATGTATTCCCCACTGAGACCCAGGTTAATCACATTCGTTGGCGGCAAATCCTTTTCGGCTGCCAGCAGCTCACGTATCACATCTTCCAAATGCGGTCCCTTGGGGACATGCCGCCGAGGGACGCTTCCTTCAGTTGTACTGTCTCCAAGCAACAAGATCTGGACCTTGCCATCATGCTCGGCGTGGACCAGTCCACCGCACAGTGTGATCGCCTGGAAGGCGATCGTGAGAAAAAGAGAATTGCGAATTCGCATCATCGTGTCTCGCGGTTCCGGTTGAGGATTCGGGCGTCGATTGCACTTCAGGCTGTAACACTGAATTCCTTGGAAAACGAATCTTCTTTCTTCACCGAAAAACACTCGTTCATTCAGCGATCAGCAACAGCATGGTACTTGTACCGGCATTGACCAGAGCGTGAGCAATGATCGATGGTATTATCGTACCGCGCCATTCTCGCACGAGCGTAAAGACCATTGCCAGGCTCATCAGAATCGGAATTCCGAAAAGTCCTTGCGGATGGATCACGGCGAACACAAAACTGTTGATCACCATGGCGAAAATGACACTGCCTGCATATCCGAGTTTCGACCCCGCATCACGCAAATGACGATAGAGAACACCACGAAACATGATCTCTTCCGGCACGCTGGCGAAGACTGCGACCAACAGCAATTGCAGGCGAACCGTCCAGTTGCCTCGCAAAATCGGTTCAACGATGGGATGAATTGGCGAGGCCGATGCATCGCCGTCGCCTGCAAACGCGCTTGCCACAGCCATCATGAGTAGCGTGATCACCATCGCCACACCGACAACGGGTAACGCACTGAGATAGCCGCCGATTCCGACGAAGGGGATCGACCACGCGTCGCGACCGAATGACAGCCCGACATCCTTACGCACGTCCGACCAACTGATGCCACGAAGCACGGGCCAGGCGAGTGCAGCAAGGCCACCGATCTGCGGGATCAGAATCCAGACGAGTCCCCATTTTGGCAATGGAAGGATGACGACGGCATAGTTAAGAGCCACAAACAGGACCATCCAGACAGCAAACGTCTCGGCATAGATCGCTCCGTTTCCTCGAAGCGTCCCGATTCCACTTTTTAGCCTTCCAGTTGCTGCAAAGATCCAGAAGACAAGTTGCAAGACGGCACCGCAAATCATTGCAATGAATGCCAATCCAGTAATTCCCAGCATGACAAATAACGTCCGACGAGAATGGTCCAGCAAACGGCCTCGGCCCTCTCCGTCAGGGGTTCCCAGCGGGACGAGAGCCAGTCGGCCGACCCAGCCCAGTCTTTCAATCAGAAGTTGACTGCCCGTTCGCCACTCGTCGTCGGTCATCGTGTCTGTGATTGCTGTCTTCTCGATCAACGCCGATTGGATTCGCAAGAGAAACTGATTGGTTTCGCGATCCCGATCGTTGGCCTCTACGGAACCATCTTTAAATTTCGCATCGATTTCATTGAGTGATTTCGATGCCTGTTCGGGGCCGATGAGTTCCCCCATCAACACGGCACCGATCATCCGCTGCCGTGCTGACCCCTTACCAAACATCAATTCAATTTCTTTTTGAAGGTTATCCTTTTCCTGAGGTGAAATTGACGAGGCGCCAACGAGATATCTTGCCTGTATCTCAAACAGGATGGCTGAGGGGTCGCTGTCGGACTCGTTCTCGACCCACAAATGGTTAAACAGCATGAGCCCGATCACGAGGATCACAACCAGCCACGCCAGCCAGGCAATGCCTCGCGGGGCGCGTGACGCATCGGGGTCGATCACATCAAAAAACGGTTCATTTCCCGGCGGTGATTCGGACGATGGTGAATCCATTAACATTCCAAGTGATAAAATTCCAAACCAAACTGATCGAACCGCAACCTGTGGGACAGCCTCTGCGGACATCGTTGAATGCAACACGGTCAATGTCTAAAAGGCATCGGCGACAGAGTGATCGATTCCACCTTCGTAATTATCAAATCGCATCGACTCACGGCGCCATTGCAGGCTGACGATACCGGTCGGTCCCGAACGATGCTTGGCCACGATGATCTCGGCCAGTCCAGGTCGATCTTCTGGATTGTAGGCGTCTGGTCGATGCAAAAACATGACGATATCTGCGTCCTGCTCGATGGCACCACTTTCACGAAGGTCGGCCAGTCGGGGACGCTTGTCGTCTCGCAATTCTACTCCGCGATTGAGCTGTGACAGGGCGATCAGCGGTAAACTGTTCTCCTTGGCGATCCCCTTCAATCGCCTGGTGATTAAAGCAATCTGCTGTTCACGATTGATTCGTTTGTCTTCCGGTTCGATCAACTGAAGATAGTCGATGATGACCAGTCCCAGGTTGTTCCTGCGTTTCAGGCGTCGGCAGATGGCACTGATCTGGGCAACTGTTCGGCCGGGTGCATCGTCGATGAATAGCGGCAGACGGCTCAATTCCGACGAGGCTTCCAGCAACGCATGTCGTTCGGCCGGTTCGAGCAATCCCTTGCGCAGCCGATGTCCGTCGAGCTTTGCACGAATACACAAAAACCGCTCGGCCAGCTCCAGCTTCGATTGTTCGAGACTGAAGATGATCGTTGCCGTTTCGCCGGCTCCGGCCACCCACTCCGCGATATTACAAACCAGAGCCGTTTTTCCCATCGAAGGACGTGCCGCAACGATGATCAGTTCAGACGGCTGAAATCCGTTGGTCTGCCGATCAAGATCGACGAAGCCTGTCGACAAACCACTGATATTTCCTTCTTTCCCGAGCCGGGTGTTAATCCGGTCGAGTGTATCATGCATGATTTCATCCATGCTGATCTTGGAGGAGGTCTCTTGTTGCTCGAAGATACCGAAGATCCCCTGCTCGGCTCGCTTCAGGACATCGGCTGTTTCGTCGCTTCCCTCGTAGCATTCGCGCAGGACTTCGGTACAGACGTTGGTCAGGCTTCGCTGAATCCATTTGTCGCGGACAATCTCGGCGTAATACTTGACGTGAGCGGCATGGGGAACCGTCTCCAGAATCTCCAGTAAGTACGCCGCGCCGCCAATATCAGCGAGTTGATTTCGGTCGCTCAGTTCATCAGCCAGCGTGACGATGTCGATGGCCCTGCTGGCTTCGCGCATCTTGCCGATCGTGGAATAGATCAACTGATGAATGTCGCTATAAAAATGTTCGGCCTTCAGCACGTCGGCAACTTCGTCCATTGCAGGGTTCTCAAGCAATAAGCACCCGAGAACACTTCGTTCGGCCTGAAGGTTCTGTGGAGGAAGACGTGCTGAAAACGAGGGCTCTGCCATGTGTTGCTTTTCCTGGGAACAAGTCAGACTTTTGTGCCACTGCTTAGGAGTCTTCGGAGAAGCAGTGTCTTCGGTCGGATTGGTTGCGTCCGAAGAACACTGCTTGACCGAGGACGGTCAAGCAGTGGCACATCCATTGTGCGTTTTTCTGCATCACGGAATATAGATCATTTCGTTCAGATTGAAGAAGGAGTGAGCAATATCTTTCCAGATCTCGGCGTTCGACATGACGTTGTCAGCGGGGACCTGATAGAGGTCTGCCAGTTGACGGACCGCCTGTTCGAAGCGTGAAAGTTCTTCCGCATCCGGTGAACGCCCAAGTGATGAGCGAAACATGGCTTCAACGCGAGTCGGGATTGAATCGCCGGTTTGCTTTAACACATTTTGCGACCAGACACCTGCCTGTTGCAGCACGAAGGGATCGTTCAGCAAAGCCAAAGCCTGGGCGGGAACGTTTGTCACATCGCGTCGTCCTTGAACCACCTTTCCGCCCGGAAAATTGAACGTGCCGAGAAACTTCGGACCTTCCATCAGGTTATTCTTGATGTAAATACTGCGTCGACCGTTTCCGTCGAGTGGACCTGGAAACAGGCGACGGTCGGCATATTCCTTTTCGCGGAACGGTTGAATACTCGGTCCGTAAAGCGTGCGATTCAAAGCTCCCGATGCGGCGAGGATCGTGTCTCGGACAGATTCGGCTTCCATTCGTCGGGCAGGGTAATGTTGCAGAAGTCGATTTTGGGGGTCGACGTCTCTTGATTCTGCCGAAGGATGATTCGACATCTGAAATGTTCGAGTCAGAACAAGCGAACGGATCAGTTGTTTCACTGACCAACCCTGTTCGACAAAATCGGACGCGAGATAGTCGAGCAAGTCCGGATGCGAGGGAACTTCGCCGACATGACCGAAGTCATCGACTGTCCTGACAAGTCCCGTTCCAAATAAGTGATGCCAGATTCGGTTGACCATGACTCGTGCTGTCAGTGGGTTATTCGGACTGGCGATCCGGTCGGCCAATTCCAGCCGGCCGCTTCCCGGTGAGGTAAACGGTTCTGCGGATTTTGATAGAACTTCCAGATACCGCCGAGGCACCACTTCGCCGGGTCGAGTGCAGTCGCCGCGCAGGAAGACAGGCTGCGTGATTCCCGGACCTCCGTCGCCGAAACCGACGGCCACTCGTGGCAGAGATAACTCCGCTTCTATCTTTCGGTATTCCTGAACAAGCGATTCACCGCGTCGAGATTGTGGATCACTACCGGCCGGTATTTGAGAAACCTTGTTACCAATCAGTTCACGGCGAAGCATTGCATCCAGCCATCGAACGTCGTCTTCGGTCGCTTTGTTCTCACGGAACGCACAGATCGCAGCAAGCATTCGTTCTGCATATCGATGTGTGATCGCGAGAAGCGGGCCTCCTTCATTTTGTGGATTTTTATCGAGTGTTAAATCTCCCTCGAACAACGTGTTCAAATGCGAAACGCCGGGCTTTGGAGTTTCGGGACTATCATGCAGTACTACGCGCGTCACCCCGAAATAAGACCGAGGGTTTTCGGCAGCCTTGTCCCAGGGAAGCTTATAGTTACCACCGTCACCACCGAGTGCGGAAAGCTGATCGGGAAACTTGGGATTATCGAACATCGTCATCAGTTCGGCATACGTCCGCAGGCTTTCACGGTCGTCTGGGGGCGAAAATGTCACCCAGGTCAGTTCGGGCGATGTGAGCGCGCGATAGTTCGCATAGTTCAACTGACAGTTATTCGAGACAAGCCTCACTGCACTGCTTCGCTGACCCAGCACTTGAAAGCTGATGTACTTTTTGCCGACCGGCAAGACAGGTGAACGAAGCGTCCCGTTCAGTTTTGATGAGAGGGCATGTGTATAGCGGCCAGCGGGAAGAATCGATTGCAGCACGTTGTCACCTTCGGTCTGCACGATGAAATCGCCGTTACGGCTCACAGGTTCGGTCATCGCCTGACCACCGACGCTCCAGCCAGGGACTTCGTTCTCCCGGAAATCGGCATAAGTGACGAACTGTTTCGAATTGAAGTCATTTCGTTCTTGTGACTCCTTAGCAAACTGTTCTGTCAGCGATTTCCAAACCTCTTCGAATGTTGGTCGCGGCTTCGCAGGATCGACAGGAGCGTCGGCGACTGGCGGTGTTTCAACGGCCACAAGTCGTCGCCAGATTTCGAACGGTTCGTCGAAAGTCTGCTTTTCTGCGGCGAGTGTTGCGACCCATTTTTCCAGCCGCTGAGGATCTAGCTTCTTCGTCAATTCCTCGGAAACAGGACGTTTGGTCCGCATTGCGGATGCGGCAAACATGTAGTCCGCAAGATGCGAGTATTCAAGCTCCCACAGAGAGGCGAGCTCGTGACGGAGCAGAACTTTCAATTCACGCAGTCGCTGTTTCTTGTCCGCATTAACGGAGGGTGCGTCGATACAGTGACTGACATTGCGAGAACTGCGAAGCACCGCAAGCAATCCGTAATAATCCTCACTCGAAATGGGGTCGAGCTTGTGATTGTGGCAACGGGCACAGGCCACAGTGGTCGCCTGAAACGCTTTGGTCAGCGTGTCGATCTGGTTGTCGGCCAGGTCGTAACCGAGCGAGCGAAGGCTGATGCAGTCGTCATGATTGACCTCACCAAATCGATAGAAGCCGGTGCCGATCACCGATTCATTAAATTGTTCCTTTTCATTCCAGCGAGGCTGAGGCAACAGATCGCCCGCGAGATGTTCCCGGATGAACTGGTCGTAAGGGACATCGTCGTTGAAGGCACGGATCAAGTAGTCGCGATATCTCCAGGCATGATGGACTTCGTAATTCCATTCGTTTCCGTGTGTTTCCGAGAACCTGACGCAATCCATCCAGTGTCGTGCCCACTGTTCTCCAAACTGTGGTGATTGCAGTAGTGAATCGACCAGCCGTTCGACCGCTTCGGCAGGCAGCGGATTGGTTGCATTCGTAGAAACGCCGGTACCACATTCGGCGACGAAGCGATCGACCTGTTCGATCGTCGGTGGCAAGCCGGTCAGAACGAGACTCAATCGTCGGATGAATGTCCTGGGATCAGTCGGGCCTGCGGGGGCTAAACCGGTTTCGGCCAGTTTGGCAAAAATGAACCGATCGACCGGGGCGGAGGCAGGCGTTGCCGCATCGGTACGCGGAACTTCAGGACGTGCGACCGGACGGAGACTCCACCAATCGCTCCGCTCTTGCATGAATTCTTTCCATGACGCGGTCACTTTCCTGGTAACGGGTTGGTCGCGGGGATCAGGCGCGCCGTTCCTGACCCATGTTTCGAGATCGGCGATGACTGAGTCAGGCAGTTTTCCTTTGGGAGGCATTTTCAGTGCGTCATCGGTGTAACGGATCGCCTTGATCAGCAAGCTTTTGTCAGGGTTTGATCCATCCAAAGCCGATCCAGTCTCCCCCCCTTTTTTAACGCCATCACGGCTGTCCAATAACAGTTCGCCACCCAATTTCTTTGCATCGGCAGAGTGACATTCATAGCAATGAGTCACAAGGACCGGACGGATCTTCTTTTCAAAGAATTCCAGGTCAGCATCTTCGGCGATGGCGGATATTGATATCGCAAACTGAGAAAACGCGATTAGGGCTAATAACGGGATTCGCATAATCGTTGTCCTGGAGCCGATTTCAAAGTTGCTGGAAAATTGAATAGCGTTTCGAAAACAGTGCATGCTGGTTTTCCACTTTATCTTCCGGCCCAAGGGGCCAGCCCTATGTCAGCCCAGGCCAGCGGCCTGGGTTCCAGTCACCCCAGCAACGCGAAACCCCAACGGGGTGGCCCTATCTGAATCTGGTCCGCGTTGATTTCCGAGGTTTCATTTTTCGTTCTCAATCGGCTTCGTTCTTTGATTCGAAAAGCGCACTCTCAATCGTAACATTTATCAATCACGGGTGCGGGGTCAGAACCATCCTCTGCTCCGGGTTTCGTAATCTCTTGGTTTGTCTTTTTAGGGCCGTCCCTTTGGGACTTCGTTTCATGGCGAGGGGCCGTGTTCCCAGGCCGATAGCCTGGGCTGACATAGAGCCGTCCCGTTGGGACTTTGGATCGCCTTCGGCTTTCGTTGCTTACTGAAGAGCAAGACGCCAGAAAGTACGGTCAATGAAATAACGATCGAATTGTACTCGATGTGGAACGCGACATATTTCGAAGGTTTTTGTTGAAGAGTATAGAAAACTCCCCACCGTTCGACCGGGCGATGGGAATATGCAGAAATGTCTTCTTGTGTGATTTGGCGACGCTGCCAAAAATATCGCCCGCTTTGTACGAGAGGAATATTTGGCCCGTGTACGTAGTCTGCGTATTCAATCGTTCCGTTACGAGATATCCAATTGTAGCTATTGACCTTTGTGAAATATCGGACAGTGTCAATTGTCGTCAGGCTCCGCATCCACAACGCTGTGAATCCCAATGCGATCAGCAGTGCGACAAATCCCGTTTTTCGTCGCCATCCGTGAAAAAAGTCGCCCATGATTTTGGGGTTCCCTGATTTGTTTGTGTTGGCAATCGCCTTTTTAACGTTGAATCTCGTGAATGACCTTGCCTGCCACGTCGGTCAATCGAAAGTCTCGGCCCGCGTAGCGGTATGTCAGGCGTTCGTGGTTTAGCCCAAGCAAATGGAGGATCGTAGCGTGCAGGTCGTGAATATGGACGCGGTTGTGGACCGCCTGAAAGCCGAAGTCGTCGGTTTCGCCGTAGGTCATGCCGCCACGGATACCACCTCCGGCCATCCACATCGTAAACCCGTAGTGATTGTGATCCCGGCCATTCCCGTTTTCTGTCGTCGGAGTCCGACCGAATTCGCCGCCCCAGATTACAAGTGTCTCATCCAGCATGCCTCGTCGTTTGAGATCGCGGAGCAACGCGGCCATCGGTTGATCGATGTCTTTACATAACTTTATCACGGCGTTGTTGTGATCATTATGAGTGTCCCAGGGCTGACCGTCGCCATAATAAACTTGAGTGAATCGGACGCCTCGTTCGGCCAGTCTTCGCGCCAGAAGGCAGCCGTTAGCGAAATGGCTGGAACCGTATTCTTCGCGAATTTCGGGTGGTTCGCGGTTCAGGTCAAAGGCTTCTGTGGCGGCAAACTGCATGCGGAACGCTGTTTCCATGGCGTTGATCCGTGAATCAAGCTGCTGATCGCCCCCTCGTGCCTCCAAATGTTGTTGATTGAGTGATCGCATC
This sequence comes from uncultured Schlesneria sp., assembly GCA_903904835.1. Lineage (GTDB taxonomy): Bacteria > Planctomycetota > Planctomycetia > Planctomycetales > Planctomycetaceae > Schlesneria. The sequence goes on from CAIVEI010000081.1 coordinate 75,060, forward strand.
AATTCGAGTTGCCGCTGCTGTTCTTCGACAGGCAAATGCTTGTTTCGCAGGTACGGGATCAGCTTTTGCGGGTCGAGGTTCGAATGATTGATGTAGGTCCCTTGATGCTCGCCAGGTAGAAACGCGCTGGTCCAAAGGATTGAGAACCGAACGGGTCGACCGGGGCAGAGCACGACATATCCCGGCAGACTCTCGTTTTCGACTCCTAATCCATACGAGAACCACGAACCCATACTTGGCCTCGTCGGTACGATGGTGCCGTTGTTCATGAGAAGTAATGCGGGGCCGTGATTGGGATTGTCGGTATAGACCGATTTCAGCACGCAGACATCATCAATGCACCCGGCAAACTGCGGTAACAGTTCGCTGACACTCACACCGCTTTGGCCACGTGGTTCGAATTTGTAGGGCGATGGCAACAGGCCGGCAGTCTTGCGTTCGGTACGGAACGAATCGAGTTCTGCGGGCCGCTGACCTTCGTATTTTGCGGTGAGCGGTTTCGGGTCAAACATATCCGGCCCGAACGGACCACCGTTCATGAAGAGTTGGATGACACGTTTTGCTTTGGGTGCGGCATGAGGAGCCAGCTCTTTGGCCGAAGCCTGACCGAGAAGACTTGCCAGACCGATCGAACCGAGTCCACCTCCTAAACCCTGCACCATCCGACGCCGCGACAGTAAAGCGGTGAAGTCGAGGGGAGGAAGCATAGGTTGTCTCCGGGCTGGCAGGTGGGCGGTTTTTTGAATTCGGGAGGCAGGACACAAATATCGTGGTGTTACCGTCGGGTGCGGCCGAAGACTCTACCCACCTTACATCTTGGCTTCTCGCGATAAACATCATCGCAGTTGAAGGTTGGAGTCTCAAGTGCCTTGATTGTTTGCGGGGCGGCGGTCACGCTGTGATTACAACTTCAACACGTCACGATCAGGGTTCTTGCCAGGGGACTTGGCCACCCTGTTGAATCCTGAGACGGAGTGCTGCACTGAGTTCTTGAAAGATCTTGGGTTCGCGAGTGGCCAGATTTGTCGTTTCGCGAGGATCGGTTTTCAGGTTGTAGAGTTCGAGTGGCTGGAAGGGACTGTCCTGAATCAGTTTCCAGTTTCCACGGACAAGGGCTTCGATGGTTTTGCCGCCGTAGGCAGGACCACCTTCTCTGCGGACGAAATAGAGATCACGGACAGGATCGGGCTGCGGTTTACCCAATAGTGTTGGGAGAAAGCTGACTGCTTCCACGTCTGGTGCCGGATTAACTCCGGCCGCCTCAGCGACGGTAGCGAAAAGGTCCATTGTGACTGCCACGCGATTTGTTTCGCTTCCCGGTGCGATATGACCAGGCCAGCGAGCGATGCCGGGGACTCGCAAACCCCCTTCATACATGTGCTGTTTTTCGCTTCGCCAAGGGCCATTGACCGCTCCCTGGCCGAGAATGCCGCCGTTGTCTGACGTGAAAAAGATGAGAGTGTTCGCGGACAATTTCAATTGATCAAGCGTCAGCAGCATTTGACCGATACCGTCATCCATATGTTCGATCAGTGCCACCAGCTTGACTCGTTTTTCTGGCATCTCTGGCTGACGGCGTCGGACTTTCTCGATCCATTCTGGCGGTGGTTGAATCGGGTCATGAGGCGCGTTGTAAGCCAGATAAAGAAAGAATGGCTTTGGCGTTTGGTTTCGATCGTTGATAGCGGCTCGTTCTTTCAGGTAATCACAAGCCCATGTGGTAAACAGGTCTGTCGCGTGTCCTTTCGGTTCGATGACATCCCGGTTTTTTCGCATGAAATTCTGACCACCTCGCAGGTGCGTCAGGTAGTCATCCATCATGTCGCCCAGGAAACCATGAAACTGGTCGAAACCACGTTCAGTCGGAGTATTCGGCGATGTCAAACCCAGATGCCACTTCCCAACAATCGACGAGTGATAGTCTGCGGGCCTGAGTATTTGAGGCAACAAGACGGCCTGTGGAGAGAGCCATCCCCACGAATTGTCTGATGTATGTCGAATCACGCCGGGGACGCCGACACGATCTGGGACTTGTCCAGTTAACAGCGCCGCCCGCGTTGGGGAGCAGACGCAGGAGTTCGCGTAGAAGTTGTGGAACGTCATCCCTTCGCGGCAAAGTCGATCAATATGTGGCGTGGAAATATCTTTGGTTCCGAACGCGGAGTAGTCTCCCCGACCGAGATCGTCTGCCAGGATAATTATGACATTCGGAGGGGATTCGGCGATGGCTTGGGCAAATGATAAGAAACAGAACGAAACGAGCAGACCTGTGAATCGTGTCATGGCTGGTTTTTCGCTTAAGTCGAATTTCGTGCAGCAGTGGATTTAGAGCGGATGCCGGAGCATCAACGTTATTGAGAACTACCGAATTCTGCGACGAAAAACCAGCGCGTCGTGATTGTGATCCGGTGAGATGGGTGGTGAGTCTGCGCTTGATCGTGTGGGTATTAAGTGGGAGTCGGGTGTTCAAATTTCAAAATTGGCCGACTCACGCAAATTATTTAGGCAAACCGCATGATCGGCCAATTTTGAAATTTGAACGCCCGACCCCGGAATTCGCGCCTTCGGCTGCGGATTTTAACTAAGAAAGTCTCATTCGCCCTTTTTCGGACGCTGGTTTTTTGCCGCGTGCGGATGAGCCTGTTCGTAGGTCTCTTTCAGGCGTTTGGTGCTGACGTGGGTATAAATCTGGGTTGTTGTCAGGCTTTTATGTCCCAGTAGTTCCTGGACGGCTCGGAGGTCTGCTCCTCCGTCGAGCATGTGCGTGGCGAAGGAATGCCTGAGTGTGTGCGGCGTCGTCAGTTTATCGAGGCCGGTCAGCATGAGATATTTTTCCAGCATCCGCCCGATGCTTCGGGTCGTGAGTCTGGTCCCAAACCGATTGAGAAACATGGCGTCGTGATCTTCGGGACCGGCATCCGGCTGTTCCTCACGGACTTCCAGCCAGCGATAAAGGGCTTTGGCAGCGTGTCGACCAATCGGGGCGATCCGTTCCTTCTTCCCTTTTCCGAAGACGCGGATGATGTTGGCGTCCCGATCCCAGTTGGCGATGTTCAAACCAACCAGTTCCGCTACTCGAAGCCCGGCGGAGTACAAGGTTTCGAGAATCGCTCGATCGCGCAGACCTTCGGGCTGGTTAGCAGGGGGAGATTCGAGGAGCTTAACCACCTGTTCGGCGGTCAGGAAATGAGGCAATTTTCGACCGACGCGAGGGGTTCGCAAGACTTTAGCGGGATTCGATGTGACCAGCCCTTCGCGCTGGCAATATCGAAAGAAGCTACGAAGACTTGCGAGTCGTCGGGCAATGGTGGTTTTTGCGTAATCACATTCGTGGAGGTATGCGACATAGCCACGAAGCTGGGCGATATGGACCTGACCCGGCTCAAGAATTTCGCCGACGCGATCACGGAAGTAGTCAAGCAGGCTGCCAAAGTCTTCGCTGTAAGATTTTAGCGTCAGCTCGGAAGCATTTCGCTCGATCTTCAGGTACCGCAGAAATCCATCAATGGCACCATACATGTTTTTAACAGCGCCCGTAAAAGGGAAGGGTGACAGGCATCTCAATTGATTCAATTAATGTATTGAATATGAGGAATTGCTCGCAGCCCGCCCCCGAGTTTTCGGGCGAAGCGATTCAGGCGGCAGAGCGGCGAATGCGGTTCTTGGGTTCCACAGCCCCTGTCGCATCGGCTTCACGCAGTTTGCGAACTCGCTGGCTGAGGGTCGCGGCATCATACCACGAGAAATTCAGTTCCGGATCAGCGGCATACTTGCCGAGTGTTTGCAGCAATTGATCAGCGCTTTCGTCGTCATAAAGAAACACGAAGCGTTCTTGTCCCTTGATCAACGCGAGTACACTGACGCCTTGCTGTGGCATGACTGCCCCTTCCGTGGGTCCGATCTCGATATGTTCTATCAATAAAAACGTCAGTCCAACTGGCGTCACGAAAGGGATATCGACCGATCCGCCGAAGCATTGCAAGTTTCTGCAACAACACAGACTCAGGTTGAAGACTCCTGAGGTCTGCGTCGCGTGAATCGTCAGAAAACGCAGGTCGGTCGAGTTCGCTGCCGTGGTTTTTATCGGCAAAGTCGACGTAGAAGTTTAATTCTGCCCAGTCGTTGCAATCGTGCGCGATTCCGAAGAAAAGGGGGCAAACTACGGATTCTGATTAATCTGGCAAAATTTTCCGATTCGGAGGGGTGACGACTCACATTTGCGTGCCATAATTCGTTATAGATTGGGAAGATTGCGTTAAGATTGCGGCGCATCCCACAACCGAGTTTTTTACCAGCTGGAGCATCCGACATGTTTCGACCCGTTGGCCTGTTTGCCATTTTGGCAATCGGCGCGTCTGTACTTTCGACGTCGGCATTCGCACAACAGGCTCAAACGCCGGCGGCGACCCCGTCGAAATTTGAAACTCTGACGACTGGGATGAAAAAGTATGATGGGGGCTTTTGGACCATCTACACGAAGGACCAGCAAATCCTGGTCGAGATCAAGCAGTCTCAACTGGGTCAGGACTTTCTGATGCTCAGCTCGGTGGCTCGTGGAGTCAGCCAAGGTCTGGTTCTGGGGGGGATGACCTGGGGTGACGATGTCTTGTGGTCGTTTCGCAAAGTGGGCGACAAGATTCAAGTTCTTCGTCGTCAAGTCAAATTCAAGGCCAAACCAGGAAGTCCTGAAGCGACGGCAGTCAGATTGGCTTACAGTGATGCAGTCCTTTACGCGCTTCCGGTTCTCACCGACACCAGTGGTGGCCATCTTGTTGACATGACACGAATTTTCATGAGTGATGACGAGATGATTGGCCGTATGTTGAGCGCCTCGTTTGTGTTTGATCGAAGCACAATCGCGAACGTCAAGACGTTTCCGAAGAACGTCGAAATCGATATTGCGTGCGTCTATTCTCGCGACCCCTCAAACGAGTCAGATTCCGTACCCGATCCACGCGGCATGCAAGTCATGATGCACTATAGCATCAGCCAATTGCCTCAATCCGGTTACAAGCCCCGCAAAGCGGATGATCGCGTTGGTTATTTTCTGACAGTGACGAAAGACTTTAGCGACAACAACGACGACCAGCACTTCGTTCGCTACATCAACCGGTGGGATCTGCAGAAGCTTGACCCGTCAGCCAAGGTTTCGCCCCCACGTGATCCGATCGTGTTTTACCTGGAAAAGACAGTCCCAGTGAACCTGCGGCCGATCGTTCGAGCTGGCATCGAAGACTGGAACAAAGCCTACGAGAAACTCGGTTTTGATAACGCGATTGAAGTGCGACAGCAGCGTGATGATGACACGTGGGACCCGGAAGATGTTCAGCACAACACCTTCCGCTGGATTACTGCCGAAGCAGGTTTCGCTATGGGACCTTCTCGAACGAATCCACAGACCGGTCAGATTCTTGATGCAGATATCATTTTTGACGCAAGCTTTCTGCGATCCTGGAAGGCGACTTACGAAAACTTTACACCGTCAAGTATTGGTGCTTTGCTGGGCGAAGAAGCCCCGGTCACTCGATCGCGGATGTTGAATATTCCGGCCAGCCGTCGCCACAACGAGTGTCGCTTGACCGAAGGAATGCAACAGCAGTCCGGATTCGCTGCGGCCATTTTTGCCGCTCAGGGATTGACCGAAAAGCGAGGCGAACTGCCGGAAGAATACCTGCAACAGGCATTGAAAGAAGTCGTGATGCACGAAGTTGGACATACGCTGGGTCTTCGCCATAACTTCAAAGCGAGTGCCTGGAAGACTTTGGCAGAAATGGAGGATGCCGCAAAAGCCAACGAGCCAACCGTCGCCAGCGTAATGGATTACTCGCCTGTGAACATTGTTCCTGCAGGAGTTAAACAACCGGCCTATTACACCACAACACTTGGTCCCTACGATTACTGGGCGATTGAATATGGCTACAAGCCGATCAGTGGTGACGAGAACACCGAGCTTGCCAAAATCGCGGCTCGAAGCGGAGAGTCGGGTCTGGATTATGGGACTGATGAAGACACAGAAGCCAACGATCCCGATCCACTATCAATTCGATTTGATCTCGGAAAAGATCCTGTCGCTTACGCACAGCGTCAGATTGCTATCGTGAATGCGATTCTTCCCAAGCTGCTGGAGCGAACTGTTGAGAACGGTGAAGGATATCAGCGGGCGCGCCAGGCGTTTGGTGTCCTGATCGGCGAACACTATCGAACGGTTCGTTTCGCCGCCAAGTTGATCGGTGGAGTTCATGTTTATCGCGATCACAAAGGAGACAACCAGGCTCACGCTCCATTCAAAAACGTGGATGCAGCACAGCAGCGTCTGGCGACAAAACTGATTCTCGAGCAGGGGTTGGTATCACACAAATTTGAGCCAGGCCTGCTGAATTCCCTCGCGGCGACACGCTGGTCGCACTGGGGTTCACCAGAAACGAAGCGAGTCGACTACCCGATACATGATCTGGTTTCCGGCCTGCAAACAGGGATGTTAGGAGGGCTATTTAGTGCTCAGGTCCTGGCGCGGCTGCAAGATGGAGAATTGAAGACACCGGCCGGTGAAGATGCCTATACCCTGGCGGAACACCTGAAAACATCGATTGAAGGAGTTTTTTCGGAACTGAATGCTCCTCCCGCAGGTGAATTCAATAACCGTAATCAGTATATCTCGAGTTTCCGCCGCAACACCCAGCGAGCGGCATTAAGACGACTGAGCGATATCGTTCGGAAAACGCCGACGGAAACTTCAAGCCAACTGAAACTGCCGGAAGACGCTCGCATGCTCGTTCGGGTTCATTTATCGGAACTGGCGACGCGAGCTGATGCGGTCCTCAACAAAGCCGATTTGAAACTTGACGATTACACCCGAGCGCATCTGGTCGATGCCAAGATTCGGATTAAGCAGATCCTGGAAGCCGAGTCGGAAGATTTCGGCAAGCCTCAAGGATCGGGTGGTGGCTCATTCCTGCTGCTGGGTGAACCTGCGGCAAAGGACCGTCTGGAGCGAATCGAAATCGTTCCTGAGATTGAACCATGATTTGTAAGACAGGACCGTCCCAACGACTTTCAATTCGGGTGACTTCAGTGGCGACGTTTGATGTTGTACTGTCTACGCAGTTCAACAATGTCATCCGTGTTTATCTGAAAAAACCGAAAACTGAAAACTGAAACATTTGCAGCAATCGTCGTTGGTTCGGGCCTTTCGCTCGCCGTGCTCTGGCTCACATCATTCCCGCTTGGAATTCCAGGTGAATGGACTTGGGACCGTGTCCCTTCGGAACCAGACCTGATGTGGAACCTCGCGGGTGCTACGGTCGCCGCTGGGTTATTTATCGCATTCGTTCGACTGGGATACCACCGGTTAATTGGTAACTTCGATCGGTCGCGGCATCGACTCGAAGTTGTCGCATGGCTTTTCGGTTTAGTTGCGCTCAGTTTCGCCTGGCTTTGGATCGTTCAAGAGTGTACTCCCGTCAAGTGCAGGCTTGGGAAGGCTGCTTTCGTTCTGTACTACGCGAACTCATCGGGTTATTTCACTCGCGCGCGTTATGAACAGCCCAGTTCAATCGAATTACTGGCAGGGTATGAAGAGCTGATGAGGCAGGGGGATGTCCTGCATACAGGAACTCATCCTCCAGGGCTGTTTCTCGCGATTCAGGGTTTGATCGCGCTCTGTAACAGTTCGCCAGCTTTATGTGCTTTCCTGGATGCGACCCAACCTGCTTCATTTCGAGAAGCCACAGATGTGATCGCAGCGACGAATCTGCGACGAACTGTCCCCAGACGGTTGCTGCCGACGGACCGCCAGGTCTTGTGGCTGGCAACCTTGCTGGTCATGGTTTCGGTGTCGTTGTCTGTAATCCCCCTGTACGGCTTGCTCCGCCGTACCTGTTCAATTCAGGCCGCATGGATTGGGGCATCACTGTGGCCGGCGATTCCGACGGTGGCAGTCTTTATCCCCAAGTCGGATACGATGTTTCCGCTGCTGGGTCTGACCATTTTGTGGTTGTGGCTGACCGCTTGGGATAAGCGTTCTGTTTTTGCGGCATTAGTTGCCGGATTTGTGACCTGGATCGGTTTGCTTTGCAGTCTGGCGTTTCTGCCGGTGTTGCTGATGGCGGCCCAGATGACTTTTGGGAAGGCTTGGCTCTTCCCACTGGCGAAAGGTGTCCTATCCCTCGAAGATTTGCCAGGATCAAATCAATCAGAGAGGATCGGATTTCGTCGTTGGTTAGTTGTTGCAGCGGCCGGGTGTGGTTTCGTTGTTCCCTCGATTTGTCTGTGGTGCACTGCCAACGTCAACATGTTCCATGTGTGGCTGCTGAACTATCGGAATCATGCGGGATTTTATCAGCAGTACTCGCGTACATACTGGAAATGGCTGTTGTTCAATCCACTGGAACTATCGTTCGCGGCGGGTTGGCCCGTTACATTCCTGGCCCTGGCTACCTGTTGGAGCGTCGTTTGCCGACCTTATCGACGGGACGATTTGACAAAGTCCGAGCGTCACTTCACGACCGACAGAATCATGGTCATCACTTCCATTGTGTTCGTTTGGGGACTCCTCTGGTTGACGGGTAAAAACTCCGGCGAAGCCGCTCGGTTATGGATCATGTTTTTACCGTGGCTGATCTGGCTGGCGATGATCCAGTTCGACGAATTTTTACCCAGGAATTCGGAAGTCAAGGCAGAGGATCTGTCGTCGATCGCGTTACTTTTGATGCAGTTCCTCGTCTGTTTATTGACCGTGATACGAGTCAGCGGCTTTCATTCGGAAACGGGAAATACCGGTTAAATCGAGTAAAAGAAATTCTCTAAAGAAAAAAGCATTGAAGGTCGATGTTATTAAATTTATTTGATGACAGAGAAGTAGAAATACTTTTCCACGGCTCTTTCCTTTCTGGAGCGTGTCGATGCTGCTCGATCGATCTCTGTACCATCGCGTTTTGCAACACTGCTTTAACGTCATCGACGAGACGCCTGCGGAGGATCATCCGTTTCCGCACATTTTGCTGAAACGCATTTTTCCAGACGACGTTTACGAACGCTTGTTGGATGCCTTCCCGCCCCAGGAATGCTTTGTTAAAGCAAATCAAAAGCATCATACAAACGAGTACGGTGGCAGCACTCGACAACGAATGGCACTTTGCGAAAGCTCACTGGAGTCGTTACCTGAGAACGATCACCGGCTTTGGGCGACGGTAAGAGCGGTGATTGGCAGCATTGAGATCCGAGATGCCATTTTTTTTAAGCTCGCCAAAGGATTATGCCGCCGTTTCAAAGTCAACTGCGCGGATCTCGCGAAGATCCCAGCATACCCGCGCGGGCAAATCTATAGTGAGACCGAAGGCTACCGGATCGCACCTCATCCGGACACGCGCGAAAAAATCGTGACAATGCAGTTTGCGTTTCCGACCGATCATTTACTGGCAGGTGTCGGTACGGAATTTTACACACGAAGCGCAAACCCATTGCATCTGTTTCGTGAGCCGCGTGGATTTACGACCGCTAAGACGATGCCGTTTCTTCCAAACCATGCGTACGCGTTTTCAGTTCTCAATGACATTGGAGTCAAGAGCTGGCACGGTCGAAGTACAATTCCGCCGATGGACCGGGTCCGAAACACTCTGCTGCATATCTGGTACGCTGAAGCGGATGAGACGAATGGTGAACTCGTCGCATACCAGCAGTATATTAAATCCCAACGTCCAGTGCGCAGGATTGCTTAATCGGTCACTTCGCACCGAGCGCCTGAACACGTAATAGAACCCCAATGTGGCAGGCGACGCAGATACAAAGTAGTAGAAACGAGAAGCCGCCAAAAAGCAGGTCCAGAGACCCTCCTGGACCGGGGCCACCTGTCGCAAACATAATGATGACGATCCCCATACTCAGCACGAAGTAAGTCCCGATCGTCATGCCAATTGCCAGCGCGACTGCTCCCCAGCGGACGTACAAGGCGAAGAATGCAGCATAGTGGGGAATCAATGCGAATAAGAGGATCAGCATCGAGAAAACGGCAATACTGTTAGGGCCGTTCTGCTCGTTAAACATCTGCTCTATGGTTTCTCGCATGGTGGGGCTGACAACCATGAAGATCAGTCCAATGATGGGGCCTGGTAGCCACCCCAACATCGCCCCGGCAAATTTTGAGTAAACGATTCCATTCGCTGATCGAGGAAGCATCATCAGTGAGGCGAGAGTCTGACCGCGAACTTCGTCCTGTATTGAACGTGAGAGGACTTTTGCCGCGTCAATTGCCACCGAGACCCAGATCAGGAAGAAGATCGATCCGAACCATGACATGGCATAAGGATCGTTCTTATTTTTCATCCGGCACTATCTCGAATGCTTGCGACACCTCAACTGGGATTCGCTTAGGAACGCCTGTCGTAAAATCGACAAACGCCCAATCACTGTACGCTTTAGCAAGTGTCACCTGATCGGCGACGCGTATCATGTGGTAACGACGAAGCGACGTGACTTTCTTGAGGTTTGCCACCCAGGTTCTTACGACGATTTCATCGCCGAGTCGAGCTGAGGTCAGGTATTCGATGAAATGAGACCTGACGACCCATCCTTGTCCAATAGCGCGATAGGCTTCGATCGGCCATCCTTGCGCGGCCGAGTGTGCTAACGCAGCGGACTGCATCCATTTGAGATAAGAAATATTGTTGGCGTGTCCCAGGTCGTCGAGATCTCGCTCGATGACGACATGCTGCCAATCATAAACGGCGGGCATGGGTACGATTCCTAGGATTGACGAAGTTCACGAACCAGATGAGTCAGCGCCAATTTCAGATTGGCCTGTGTCCAAAGTAACGGACAAATGTCGTTGGGAACGTAACGACCCCGTTCGCAGAAGTACGACTCTGGACAACGATAGGCTCCGAATCGAGAGCCTGGTTGAGTTAACTGGTTCAATGACCGGTTCAGATGCTGGATTTGACGATCCCGATCTTGAGGGTCACGACTTTGTTCGAACCTCAGTCCATAATGGATCGAAACAATCGGATCGAAAAGGCACCACTGGGCTTCCAAGCCTGGTTCAAGCAACCTGTCACGATCGGCAAGATTGTCGCTGAAATCAGAGGTTCTGACGTCAGCCGCCAGCTTTTCCTTGTAATCGGCACACCAGTATGAGTCTCCAAGATACCGCCGAATCCCGTGTTCTCCCATCAGATTCCCGGTCACATCTTTCACGATACTCTCTGCCATTTCACCGGTGACAACGCGATAGGGATAGATCAAGAACAACAGAGCCGAATCGTAGCGTCGATTCTTCTGTGCATCGGACTGAATACATTCCGACGGAAGGATCGTCGAGAGAGCGGTTCGACCTTCCTGAGATGCCGATTGGCCAAATCGAGCTTCCCAGGCTTCAAGCCCCGCAGTTGCAACTCCGATGCTGGATGCGGCGACTTTGCGGACTTCTTCCCAATGGCCGCTGTCTTCGTCGTTCCAATACTTGATCGCGGTCAGGTAACGTGCCACATCCGCCAGCAGTTCGAGTTCCGAATTGGTCCAGTGGCACTCACCATTCAACTGGGAAGCAATCCAGAGAAAAGCACCGATTGCATCGTTCTGTGCGTGAGACCATTTTTCACTGAGCTCGTTCAGATGGTCGCCGTCAAATCGGATATGCGGACGACTCATTGGGTCAGCCGGATCGACGCGTCCTTCGATGATATCTGTAAATCGATGCTGATACTTTTTGAAGAAAGCCATCAGCGACTTTGTTGCCGCGACGGCTTTACCAGTTTCGCCCCATTGCCAATGTGCGTGGGCGATATGAACATTATCACGAACCCAGACGTTCCGATAACCGGTCAACTCAAATTCGCCCCCTTCACCGGCGGCTGCAGAGAAAAGCCCGTTGGCGAGTGTCGGGAATCGGAACGTCCCCTGATCTTCAAGAAATTGCAGCAGTTGCATCACATCCGGCAGTGTGCAATCACTTTTTAGCGAGAGTGGAATCGGAGAATTACCCATGACTGCATCCTTGACAGTTTATTGAACCAGCCCTTTCGTGAGCGACATAAACGCGGTTTCGAGGTTGACCTCTTCTTCGCGGAACAGCGTCAATTGAAATCCCTCGCTGATCAGCAACGTTGGGATCGAGCTGTAATCAAACGTATCGGCCTTCAGCGTCGCATCAATCGTCCCCTTGACGATATCTACGTGCGAAACCAAGTCATGTTGTTGCAGCAAAGCCGCGGCCTTTTCCATGTTTTCCTTCACACGGATCTGGAGCATGATCTGTTGCCGTGCCTTTCGCATGACTTCATCGACGTAGCCGTCAACGATCAAATTTCCTTTTTCGATCATTCCGACGCGGGTACACACATCCGCCAGTTCGGGCAGAATATGACTGGAGACGATGACGGTTTTTTTCAGCTCGCCGAGTTTTTTCAGCAAATTACGGATTTCAATCCGGGCACGAGGATCGAGACCACTCGCCGGTTCATCCAAAAGCAATACTTGAGGTTCATGCAGCAGGGTTCTCGCCAATCCGATTCGTTGGGTCTGACCACGGGACAGCTGATTGACCATGGCATCCCGCTTGAACGCCATATCCACGAGTTCGAGTTTCTCTTCGCAGACCTTTCGACGACCCGGGCCGTTGATGCGGTAAGCTGACGCAAAGAATTCGAGGTACTCGATGACGGTCATATCGTCGTAGACCCCGAAAAAGTCGGGCATGTAACCGACAAGCCGACGAATCTCGCGCGGATCGTTATAGATCGATTTCCCGCAGACGTAGGCCTCGCCGTAATCTGGCGCCAGCAACGTTGCGATCATGCGCATTGTCGTGGTTTTACCTGATCCATTCGGACCGATAAAACCGAAGACGTCTCCTTCCTTCAACGAAAGATTGATCTCATTGACCGCGATCAGATGGCCGTAACGTTTGGTGAGTTGGCGAGTTTCAATCATGAGCGTCAGTCAAATCAAGATGAAAATTACGTTGGAACGATGTAAAAGTTAAAAGCAGCAACACTCGTTAATCGGGAAGGACTCGTTTCAAGTCTTTCATTACTTCACCAGATTTTGCGACGGGAAGGATCAGTCGTACAAACGACGTTTGACGGTCTGGCTCCAATGGTTGGCGTTCGTGTTGAACCGATGCCAGTGATTGACTGAGCCTTCCAAACAAGATTGCCCGGCCGAGTTTAAGCAGATGCGAACAATCTTCTTCGTCTAAGAGTTGATTTGTCAGCCCCGTGTAATGCTCGCCACCTAATTCCGAGTGGAAGGTAAGAATACGAACGAGTTCCAGCGGATCTCGTGACAAGGGGTCGTAATTTGATTTTTGACGAACAACGTCGGATGAACGTGACCCGAAGCGGTCTGTCGCCATCGTCAAAATCCCCGTCAAAAAGGGACGCAGTTCTCGCTGAAACACGCCGGGTTGTTCGACCCTCCAGACTTGCTTTGGAGGGAGCGGTAATGGCTGGGCATCGTCTCGAGACTTCAAATGGCGATAGACTCGGTTCTGATAGACGATCATCCAATCGTCAATCGGTGACGAAAACCGATGTAAGATCGTGCCTGACAAACTTCCTGTTGGCGAAGCTTTCAAATTGCAGTCAACCAATCCTTCAACGGACTGCACACTTTCGCCAATAAGTTCCTTTGAACTCCATTGAAGGAGAGGAACCTCCGTCAGTTCTCCGTTGGGCTGCTGCTGATAGTGGGCACCATTTTCAAGCCCTGTTTTACGTAGCATTCCACCAAATGTTGATTCTGGAACCCCTTGCCAGATGACGCGAGCCGTTGGCTTCTCGCTTGAACCAGGAATCAGCGACACCGGTTGAATATTGATTGATGTTTGTGAAGTTGTGGGGCTGTAAAGGTTCACAAAATGCCGACCATGAGCCGAAGACCTCGCGACGTCAACATTGACGATATTCAATTGGTTTGCGCGATAAGAAGTTTGGTTGGACGCTGTGGCAAATGAGGAGGCAAGCAGCGTGCCGATTGCAGCGAACACAGGAAAAGTGACCCAAGTCAAATGCGGTCTTCTCAGAATTCGGTGAACGATCAAATAATCGATGGGGCCTATCACAACCAGCAGAGACAAAAGGCAACCCATCACAAACCAGGGTGACGCTCGATGAATCTGCTCGAAATTTTCCTGACCAGCGTGCAACTGAGTCGCCAGATCGGTGATGCCAGTTGTACTGAGTTGTGCCCCTTTATTGATCCCCTTTTCGGAAACGTCGGGCCGGCCATCGGAAATTGACAGTCGGGAACAAAATGCCGACAGGCCCTTCCATTCGCTCAGTGGATTTGTGGTCAGGTCGAGTGCGAGGACGGTGACCGACCCCATTCCAAACGGCGCACGCACGAGGAAAGGAACTGATCGACTGGCCGCCAGAATTTCGCCGACCTCAAATTTCAGACTCGGTATCGAGAGTGTCGACGTCTGCGGGACCCGAATATTCCTGGCGGCATACGCCTCGATGCTACCGAATTCACGAACGGTTTCGGGTGTTTCGCCAACTTTAATCGGGGACCAATCCAGCAAACATCGACGGGCGGTCGCGGAGTCGATTGGTAACGAAATCACGAGACGACCGCCCGAGGCAACCCAATCACGAATCGCGTTTGACCGCGCCTCGGACAACTCGGTCGCGCCCGCGAGCACTAATGACGTCAGACCGTCATAAGCCAGTGGATTTGTGGGAAGCTCAGCGGCTTTCACCGTCGTGATTCTAATCCCAGGGCCGGGATTCGTCGTTTTCGTCTCGAAATCAAAACCTCGCGGTTCGCCCACGGTCACAATCAGCCGAGTCGAAGGCTCCAATGGCGACTTCAACCAGTCTGCTTTATCAGGAATCGCTCGTAATGTTGCACCACTCACGCCAACCGCGACTTCTCCGTCCAGTCGGCCAACCTTGATTAAACCCTCAAGAAGTTGAGTCCCTTCTTTGACGTCAGTCGGTGCGGAAATGAAGCTGACGCGATTTCCATCTGGGTCAACGGCCGTCAATTCCATCGAAATGGACTCGGAATCTTGAACTGTTAATGGAACCCAGACTGGAGTCCATCTCCCGACAATATAATTGCCGTTCCAGCCAATGACAGGTTTTCCAAGTATCGGAGGCACCTTGTCGGTGGCGAATAGACCGGCATGTGTTCCGAGCGTTGTGATGCCAACAATGACCGCAATCAGACAACGTCGAACGTAATGACTCAGTTCGATTGGGCGATGACCGTTTGACGCCCCGAAATGGGACATGGCAACGACCCTCAACGGCGATTCCTTAACCTCAGGAATCGGTGGGCGCGGCAGATCACAGAATTGATGAGACAATCGAAACACCGAAGTCATTAAAGTACGTTGGGCACCTTGTCACAACCGGTTTGTGACAGGTCGCACATGATACGCTCCAAGACTCAGAAACGTGAGCGCACGGCGGAGATTCTCGAAAACCGAGGGAATCGACGGTGGCTCCGTCTGAGAAATTCGTCAAGCTTTTCGTTCTCAATTTCGAGACAAGAACGACGATGATTGGCCAGACTCATTCAAATTCGTAGTGTCACCAAGAGATTTTTGACCAAGTTCCGAATGGAAATAAAAAAATCTGAATTCAATTCGGCTTCGAACCTACGCTCGTTGATCGAGATTTCGCAGCGTCACGAAGAAGACCGAGGGCCGTTTCAACGAGAATCTCTCCACCGCCCGGCTGCAACGCGGAATTGGTCACTTCATAACTTCCTCCTGCGTATGCCGCGCGTGTTGGAATGTAAACCGTTTCGACACAGTTCGACAGCTCAACGACCATCGTGGTCGTAAAGGGAGACCCCTGTTTAATTGCCAGCCCAAGCTCGACAAATACTTCTCCTGGAAGGGAGACGATTGCAACGTCTTGTCCGATCGTCATGACATTCACTTCGACAGGAATCGTTTCACCCACACCCGACAGCGACCGGCTCAATCCCCACGTGATATGTTCGACCGTGCTGGCATAAGGATCACGATGTCGAAACTGGTCGAGCATCAGTTTTTTATGCGCGGTCACATGATCAAGGAATTCGACTTTTTCTTTTTTTCGAGCCGATTGAAGTATCACGACAGACGACGCGACTTCTTCCTTCGACGCTTCCTGTAAGGGAAGATTTACGACTCTCGATTTCACGACAAGGGTAGGTTCTTTCACAGCTTTCAGGGTCGGAAGCTGCTGCAATATCGATCCGCCAATCGAATTGCCGATAAAGTCGGCCTTATTCCGTTCTCGACTTTTCGGATCGACATGATTGATGTCGCCGCAGGTTCCAGTCGCGAAGATGGAGACCACATTTGAGCCAATCGAATTTCTGAGCGACTGCTCGATAAAATAGGGGTAATCGGCACTCCATTTCATTCCACCAACGGTATCGAGGTGCAAAGCGAAATTGCTTAGAACGCATGTCGCCTGCCCCGTCTCGTCACGAATCGTAAGCAGTTCGATGTCCGGGTCAATCGGTCCTGCAGCACGAACGACATCGGGATTGTCGTGGCTCATCCACGTCCGAACACTGCCGTCGCGCATCACTGACCGGCGATTGAATGATACGGTAGGTTTTTGTCTGGCAGATCCGTATTCGATGACAGAACGTTTCGCGGACGATTGAGCCTTGATAATCGCCTCGACCGGCCCTGCCACAAGTTTCTCAATATAACCTGCTCGTAAAGGATCTTTATTCTCTTTACCAAGGTGTAAATACAATTCTTTCATGTAGTCAGGCGCGGTGTGGGAATGCGTCGCTGTGATCACAATATTCGATACGGGAATGCCAGTCATTTCTGACGCGCGCTTGCGTACTTCGAGAGACAGATCGAGCGCAATTCCGATCAAATCACAAACCACGAATGCGGCTTCGACTTGACCATCCTTGAAAACAATGGCTTTTGCTTTCAGAGGATCGATGCTCCCTTCCGCCAGTCGTTCGTGGTAATAGCCTGCCATCGGAAAACCGACAGGAGGCGTAATGTCTACCACCGCAACTCCGACTTGGAGGGAGTCGCTCGCGAACGAAATCCGAGTAAAACACAAAACGAAAGCAATCATCAAAACGCCAGTAAAGCCTACGAACCTTGCGATTTTCATGAGTGCCTCTTTCGACGATGCCCGGTTTCTTTCACACCCAGAACGGTTTTTGATCAACGTTTTACGCACGATCACGTCGGCCAGCATCGTTGATTCTGATTTTGCGACAAGTATCGCGAGTTGAGCGCGGTGGTGAAATCGCTCTGTCAGGGAAGCTCTTTCAACCGGATTCGGCGGTACTCCATCTGGCCGCTATCCCCTTCGAGCCCAATCGGGCCACTTGGTGGCAAAGCGAGTGACGCTTCAAGGACTTCGCCGTTACAAGTGCAGTGGGCAATATTGTCTTTGACGGTCACGACCAGTTCGTTCCAATCCTGTGGACGGTAGTTTTTGAGGTTCTTATACGGACCTGCCAACGGGTAATCGCGACATTGCAGTTGAGGTTTCCGAATGAAGACGCCACTGTCAGCGTTGGGTGTTGCACGGAACTCAAGCTTCAGCACGAAATCTTTTGCGAATTCACGCGTGGTCCAAAGCTGCTGAACTCGCCGTCCTTCTGCCGGGGTCGAAACGACGACGCGACCGTGCTTGGCAAGATAACGGCCGTCGGTTGTCGTTATTTTTCCGTCGAAATTTCCTTTCGATTCCATCGTTTTCTGATCGCGAAAACCCCAACCCGTGAAATCTTTACCATTGAACAGGCTTTCAAATCCAGGTTCTAAATTGAATTCATCGTCTGCCGTCTCAAGGTAATCGAGCGTCGCGAGGATCGGTCGCAGGGCCGCGCCCCACTTAGTGTAACCTGCTTTGTTCGGATGCAACAAATCTGGAAATTCCGCTTCCTTTGCATCACCCTGTTCATTGGCGAATAACGGCCAAGTTTCGATCAATGTGACTTGAGAGTCACCTTTTACGGAAGCCGCGTATAATCGATTAATTTCTTTGATTTTGTCAGCCGGGCGCGACTTTGTGGCAGAGCTTGGAAAGACCTGGCAGAGAATGACGGGCATCTTGGGATCATGCTTTTTTAGTTCTGCTAAAATCAGTTTTACATTTCCAGCGATCGTTTCGGGTGCGGCTTTTTCTTCAAGATCGTTGGTCCCCATTAACATGACGACGGCAGTCGGATTTAACGCGAGCACATCGTCACGCAATCGAACAAGCATCCCTCGTGTCGTATCACCGCTGATTCCGCGATTCGCGACTTTGACACCTGGAAAAGTGCCACCGAAGTCGTCTCCCCAACCCTCCGTGATAGAATCGCCAAGGAATACAACCGATTTTTGATCAGCGGTGCCTCGTTTGGACCAGTCGCCCCGGCGCTTAGCCCAATGACTGCGGAACCAATCGGCGCGCCGAATCGGGCCTGCTCCTGGAAGCCCGTCATCAGTCGCAGGAATCTCAATGTTTGTTTTGGAGAGATCCTGATTGGCCGACACCGGTGGTGTAAAAACACCGAATCGGTTGTCGGCAAGAACCAACAACAAGACAACAAAAACCAAGGCAAATGGGAGGTGGGTATGTGGTTTCATCCACGCATCTTGATCAATCAAGTTGAGACTTTCAACCACAACAGACTTGAACTTCGCCGTTTTCTGGTGATCATTAGGCTTGAAAACTTGCATTGATGCACTGGAATCACAAATTGCACGATCGGAGCCTGCAAATGTTCTCTGAAAAACTCGGCAATCGTAACGAGAGGACCACGTTCTGATGCGTCTCAATGAACTGATGGTGGAACTGGATGAATTGGAGCCTGATGAAAAGCTGCAATGGCTCGTTGAGTTCGCGAATGAACTTCCCTCGGTTTCCGCCGACAAGCGTGCCGAACCATTTCCGGAAGATTGTCGAATTCAAGAATGTCAAACTCCAGTGTATTTGTGGGTTAAAGTAAACGCTGGAAACGTCTTACTGCAGGCAGACGTGCCTGCAAAGTCGCCGACGGTTCGCGGACTGGTGGCACTCCTGGTTTGCGGTATGCAGGGCGCGTCTGTGACGGAATGTCTTGATCTTCCGGACGATATGGTCGCCCATTTGGGCTTGGCGTCCGTTTTGGGAATGACTCGACAACAGGGGTTTCGGGGTGTCGTCGCGCGAATAAAAAGGGATTTACAGACTGCGCAAAATGACGTGGAACAGAAAGAATCTTGACAGTTTATGGCGATTCTGCTGTAGCAATCGGCTACACAACTGAGTCTGCGGGCTTGATCTTAGGGATTTCTTCCTGTTCTCAAGAAATTCCTAAGATTCATCTCCACATTTGTGAATGAATGGTTATTCTGTTCATTGAATCATGGAATATCCACTCGCGATCAGAGACATCCGAGTTGGCATTGCGTTGGAACACGACTTCTGTGTCGAAGTCGTTCGTGGCAGATTAGATTACAATTCAATCTCTGGATTGTTGTCCGCGCCGCGCAATAATTGTTGGACACTTTGATGGGGGGATTTTGTTGATGGCTACAGTCGCTAAACAAGCACGAACCGGACGTACGTCCGAAGTTACCGAATCGAAAAGTCGAATGATGATTACACCCCCGACCGAGGTTGCACCACGTCTTTTGCCCTCAACTGAGCTTCCTGCTTACACTTACGTTCCAGGGACGGATACACCTCATCCTTATCGCGATGCCCGTGGTCACAGCTATCAGCGAAAACAGCCTGCTCCGAAAATGTTGACTGCGGCAAACTGGGCTGAGAACCGGCACTACCTGTTGGCGCTCGATTACTTCAATCACGGCTACTATTGGGAATCGCACGAAGACTGGGAGCGATTGCTCAGAACGACCGGTAACGATTGCACCGTCGGGCGTTTCCTCAAAGGTTTGGTCAAGCTTTCGGCAGCCGGTGTGAAGGTTCGCGAGAACAGCATTCACGGCGTCCGACGTCATGCGGCATCGGCAGGCGAAGTCTTCGCCGACGTCGCTGCAGAAGTGGGGACCGAATTCTATTGCGGTCTTGAATTCACCACCCTTCAGTTCGCTGCCGACCGGGCCGCACAGATTTGCTATACCGACAAAATCGGTTCACCTCGGCAACCGACCCGAGTCTTTCCGTTTGTCTTGAACACAGAAGTGTTTCAGCTTTCTTGATTTGATTCGATTTGACCATTGATTCTCAGCCCGGCTTGTTACGATGAGCCGGGCTGAATCGTTTCCAGGGGTTAATTAACTTCCCCCTAACTTCATCCGACCGATCCGAGACAATCGAGCACTGTGGACCTGGTGAGGAGCTGTTCTCAAGGACGAAGGAAGCCAGGCAGCGCGTGGAACTTTTTCGTCGGTTGGTTCCTTGAGAATCGGGAGTCGAACTCCCTTTTGAATCTCTTTATAGCGGTCAAGTTCTGTCGGGTGAACGTAAATTCGCTTGGAAGAAACCAGTTCGCAGATCAGTTCGCACAGAGGCTGACTCATTCCCGCCCACAACACCGTGTTCGGATTGGACCGGACCGCAAGTCCCTGGTCACCCGTGACCTCCATGTAAGGCTCCATTGCTTCCACAAGTTTCGGAAATAAGACATCACCGTCTTTGCGGATGTACTCGACAATTCCCGCCTTCAACTGACCGGCAGTGGCCAATTGAGCCCACGGCGGTAATGGAACGAATTCGTCGTCATCAGGCAAACGTGTCGTGTCGATCCTCTGTTCCGCTTCCAGCATGGCGGTAACGCGGCTATCTGAAGTCGCTCTTCGACATCGATCTTGTGCCCAATTTCTCAATGCAAAGATTTTGTCCTCCATGGTTACCGAAAGCGGGACTGTCGTTCGCCAGGCACGTTCCAGTTCCTCTTGCGACAAAACCCGTCCATTCCCGAACGCGTCGATTAAAGCGGTCACAACGATCTGTTCGAGTTCGGCACCACTGAATCCGTCGGCCCGGCGAGCCAGATCATCAAGATTAAACTGGTCTGTCTTCCAGCCACGTTTCTTCAGATGAATACCAAGGATATGTTTACGCTCTTCAAAATTCGGAAGGTCGACAAAAAAGAGCTCGTCGAACCGACCACGACGAAGCATTTCCGGAGGCAGGTTTTCGACCGAGTTCGCTGTCGCCACGACAAAAATGGGTTTCTGGATTTCAGCCATCCAGGTCAAAAAAGTACCGACCAGACGCAACATCGTCGCATCCGCTGCCCCGGCGCCGTCCCCTTCAACACCCGCAAATCCCTTTTCAATTTCGTCCAGCCATAAAACCGCAGGCGCGATCGATTCCACCAGGCTCAAAACGCTTCGCATGTTCTTTTCGGATTCGCCACGTTGTGCACCAAGCAAAGCCGCGATATCCAGACGCATTAATGGAAAACTCAGCAATCGAGCCGTGGCCCGGGCGGTCAAACTTTTTCCGCAACCCTGAACCCCCAGCAGCAACATCCCTTTGGGAAGCGGAATCCCTTGTTCTCGCGCACGTGGCGAATAGGCTTCGGCACGTTTCGACATCCAATCTTTCAGTTGATCCAGCCCACCGATATCGTTGACGTTTTCATCGAGATCATAAAACTCTAATAAATCCGAACCTGACGCGAGCGTTCTCTTTTCGGAAATCAGCGTGGTGAAGACGTCGTCGTTTAATTCTTTTCGACCACGCAATGCGCGCATCCATGCCTTGCGAGCCTCTTGAGCTGTCAGCCCCATTACGGCTTTGATCAACCGGTCTTCGTTATCTGCGTTCAGCTCAAGTGCGTCGGCATTACTTCCTCGGATTTCCGCAATCGTTTGATCAAATTCTTCGCGCAAGTCTTCATAGGCAGGGAGTGGCAGTTCAATCCGAACAGAATCCTTTTCAAGTTCCAGTGGAACTTTCATGACTGGACCAAACAGCAGCAGCGTCTTTCGTTGCGCAATCAAATCTGGCAGTAAGTCACGCAACTGCCGCAGCACCACCGGATCGGCCAGATAAGGATGAAAATCCTTGACCAGAAACAGATGGTCCTCAGGGTATTCATTCAACTGAACCAACAATCGCGCCGCAGACGGTTCTTCGTGCGTGTCACCAGATAACGACGGTTGCAGGCCTCGGGTGATCGTCCACGTCACCAGACCTCGTTCAATCTCAAGCGCGAGTTCCGCCAGTTCCCGTTCCCAGCGGTCTTCTTCCGCCGTCTTGAGAAACAAGAGTGGATAACCTGATTCGATTCGCGAGCGGATGTCATCGAGAACGGCTTCAGTTTTCATGTCCGATGACAACTCCCTTTTTCAAGATCAGATTTGCATAGATTGCCGTTTCACCCGTCGCAACGATCGCATACGCAGATTTGGCAAAATCATAAAATCGAAATCGCTCAATCGGTCGCAATTCAACTTCTCGCCCTTCGTGATGGGCAAGGACTCGTCGGTATTCAGTCCAGATCGGCGGATCGATGGCGCTTTCGTTGACCGGCTGCATGACACTCGCAGGATGATCAACAAACCAATCCAGCGGAAAAAATCGCATGATCGCATCCAGCAATTCAACGACTCCGTGACCGTCCGCACGCACCAACCGGTGAGCACAACTTTCGGCAGGAAAGTTTCCATCAGCGAGAACGATCTCATCGCCGTGTCCCATTCGCATAAGCGTTGACATCAACTCAGGGGAAATCACCGAAGGAATGTTCTTTAGCATGGTCGATCATTGTTAGAGAAAGCTAGAATGGGCGTAGGATCGTTCGATTGCGAGGCCGGGGGTTTGTTTCCATCAGGGTATCGAAGTGATTCTCCCCGCGCCTAGTTCGAAGAGTCAGCAAACAGGCAACGCAGTTAAGGTTGGACACTGTCAATATGACGAACGTCTGTGACATCGTTGAGAAATCAACAAAAACATCCTTGAACCTGTTCCATCCTGTCATCCAGGAATGGTTTCGAAATCGATTCGCCGGGCCAACGGAGCCGCAACAACAGGGCTGGCCGCAGATTGTCGCAGGTCGAGATATCCTCATTGCCGCTCCCACGGGTAGCGGTAAGACGCTGACCGCATTTCTCGCAGCGATCAATCGACTGTTCCAGGAATCTGAACAAGGAGATCTGACAAACCAGATTCGTGTTATCTATATTTCGCCACTTCGCGCCTTGTCGAATGACATGCACCGGAATCTCGAACAACCACTGGCTGAGATCCTTGCCCTGGCCGAAGAAATGGGATTAAACGTTCCACCCATTCGCGTCGGTCTGCGGACAGGAGACACATCTGCTTCTCAGCGAGCGACGATGTTGAGACGTCCTCCACATATTCTCGTAACGACGCCAGAATCTCTCTATTTGATGCTCACGAGTCCGAAAAGCCGAGAAACTCTGCGTCATGTCGAAACGGTGATTGTTGATGAAATCCACGCACTGGTTCGAGACAAGCGAGGTTCGCATCTGGCGATTACACTGGAACGGCTGGCCGAACTATGCCCTCGAAAATTGCAAAGGATCGGGTTGTCGGCGACCCAGCGGCCAATGGATCAGATCGCCCGATATTTGGTTGGGTTCGGTGGTGACAGAGACGAAGACAAACGCAAGTCTATCGCGGTTGTCTCGAAACCACGCCGAAAAAACGGCGTGCTCCCATTCGATGATGAGTTAACCGGTTTTCAATCGCCAGAGCCATTGCTCGGCCCCGTCCTCGAACTCGATCTTCCGGTCATTCTTGACATCGGGCACCAGCGGCAATTGGATCTCGCGATCGAAGTGCCAAATAGTGATCTCGGTGCGGTCTGCATGCACGAGCAGTGGGCCGAGGTTAACGAACGCATCGTCAATCTGGTGAACTCGCACCGTGCGACTCTGATCTTCGTGAACACACGGCGACTCGCAGAGCGACTGACTCATCAATTGAGTGAACTGCTTGGCGAGGATGCGATCAGCAGCCACCACGGTTCACTTGCATATAAGCATCGTCATGACACCGAGCAGCGGCTGAAGTCAGGCCAGTTAAAAGCAGTCGTCGCGACGGCGTCACTCGAAATGGGTATCGATGTTGGATATGTCGACCTGGTCATCCAGATCGGCTCGCCCAGAAATATCGCCACCTTTCTCCAGAGGATCGGTCGGTCGGGACACGCGCTGGGGTTAATTCCAAAAGGACGACTCTTCGCCCTGACGAGAGACGAACTTTTCGAATGCATGGCCATCATGCGGGCAATTCGCGCCGGACGGCTCGACATCGTTCCGATCCCTTTCGCACCGCTGGACGTACTGGCCCAACAAATCGTGGCCGAGGTGGCCAGCCAGGAATGGAACACCGACGAACTGTTTGCCATGATCCGTCGTGCCGCACCCTATCATGAACTGTCACGTTACGAGTTTGATCGAATCGTGAGAGTGCTCAGCGAGGGCATGACACCCGGTGGCGAACGAAGCCGAGTGTTCCTGCATCACGATCAGGTCGGTCGACGCGTACGAGCTCGCCCCGGCGCAAGAATGGCGGCGATCGCCAACGCAGGCGCGATCCCTGAAGTCTTTGCGATACGAGTTGTCACCGAAGAAGATCACACTGTTGTCGGCTCGGTCGATGAAGATTTCGGTACCGAAAGCCAGTCGGGCGATATCTTCTTACTCGGAAATACTTCGTGGCGGATTCGTTATCTGCGAGGCGGCGATCTGTTCGTCACGGATGCCGGAGGTGCTCCACCGACAATCCCGTTCTGGCGAGGTGAAGCACCTGGTCGGACACTCGAACTGTCCGAAGAAGTTTCGCGGCTGCGTGAGGATCTCGAAAAGAGACTCGACGATCCAACCGATGCTGAGAATTGGCTAGTCCTCGAAGCGAACGTCAATCTGGAAACAGCTCACCAGGCTGTCGAATACGCTCGAGCTCAGAAAGCGGCAATCGGCTTGTTGCCGACACTTCGCAGAATCGTTTTCGAACGATTCTTTGATGAAAGTGGTGGAATGCAGCTAGTCATTCATGCTCCGTTTGGAACACGGATCACCCGTGCGTGGGGACTGGCCATGCGGAAGCGGTTTTGCCGCTCATTCGACTTTGAACTTCAAGCCAATGCCGATGACGACGGTATCGTCTTGTCATTGGGGCCTCAGCACAGCTTTCCCCTGGAGAGCATGTTTCCCATGCTGAACCCTCGTAACGTGCAGGCGTTGTTCGAGCAAGCGGTTCTGATTGTGCCGATCTTCCAAAACCGCTGGCGATGGAACGCAACTCGGGCACTTCAGGTTTCGCGTGCCAAACTTGGCAAAAAGGTTCCGCCTGCATTGCAGCGTTTCCGAAGTGAAGACTTACTGACAGCCGTGTTTCCCAAATTGACCGGCTGTCAGGAAAACGTCGTGGGGGATATTGAACTGCCCGATCACCCATTGGTGAAACAGACGATGGATGATTGTCTGTACGAGGCTCACGACATGGACGCACTGAAAGAAGTGCTCGGTCGCATCGAGCGAGGCGAAATCGAATTGCTCGCCCGCGACACGCGTGAGCCGTCCCCTTTCAGTTACGAATTGATCAACGCCAACCCGTACGCATTTCTGGACGGAGGCGAAGTCGCTGAACGTCGGGCACGAGCGGTCTCGACGCGCAGGTCGTTAACCGTCGAAAGTGTCCAGGATCTGGGTCGTCTTGACCCGGAAGCCATTTCGCAAGTCGTCGCCGAAGCACAGCCGCTTGTTCGAAATGCCGATGAACTGCACGACGCGCTGCTCAGCCGAGTCCTGCTACCGGAAAAGGAAGGCCTGGATTGGCGTGAATTCTTCCAGGAACTGGTCGCCGATGGACGCGCCACCGAAGTCCGCTGGTCGACAAAAGAGGAGAATATTGAGCAAACCGCCTGGGCTGCGACGGAACGAATACCAGCAGTGATTGCCGCATTTCCCGATTCAACATGGAATCCCGCAGTGACCGTTCCGGAAGAGGTTCAGCGAGACTGGGAAACGACTGACGCCCGGGTGGCACTCGTTCGTGGTTTACTGGAAATCTGTGGCCCCATCACGGGCGAAATGGTGAAAGAACGGATCGGCATCACCTCGGGGCAGGCAACCGCCTCACTGGAGGCACTCGAAGGGGAAGGGGTTGTCCTGCGAGGTCGATTCACCGCTCCTGCCTCAAAAGAAATGACTGATGACAAATCGAGTCTTGTGATCGAGGCACCTGATGAATCGGGCGAGTCCCGCAATTTCCCCAGCGTGACGAGTACGGAATGGTGCCATCGTCGTCTGCTTGCTCGTATTCACCGACTGACGATGGATGGATTACGAAAGCAAATTGAACCCGTCAGTGTTGACGTCTTCCTCAGGTTTCTGACTCGCCACCAAGGCGTTTCGTGGTCACATCGACGAGGAGGGTCAAATGGTCTCTTCGAGGTCATCGCTCAACTTCAGGGACTTGATATTCCCTCCGTTGCCTGGGAACGGGACATCCTTCCTTTACGCATCGAGAATTACCAGGCGGAGTGGTTGGATGAACTTTGTCTGACGGGCGAAGTCGGCTGGGGTCGACTTTTTCCGCCACCAAGGAACCCTGACAAATCCCGGCCCATGGCCAGCTTGACCAGAGTCGCTCCGATCTCGTTCTTTCTGCGGGAAGACGCGGTTTGGCTTGGAACGCGTTCACCGGAACTCGATTTTGACGGTCTCAGCAGCCCCGCGCGGCAAATCTACGAGCTGTTGGAAAGTCGCGGTGCAATGTTTGCCGCCGATATTCTCACCGCCACTCGAATGCTGAACGACCATCTCGACGATGCGCTGGGTGAGTTAGTCGCTAGAGGTTTCCTGACGGCAGACGGTTTCGCGGGCTTAAGGGGACTTGTCGGAGAAAAACTAAGCCCGTCGCGAAGGCCCGGCCGACAAAAAGTCGAACGCAAGCGAACGACCAAAGCTGCTATTGGCCGATGGTCGATTCGTATTGCTGTCAGGCCGTCAACAGAACTTGAATCGTCTCCAAACTCAAACCGAGATCGACTCGTTCCGTCTGACACATCCGCGAAAAGTCAGCCTTTGAACGAGACAAAGCCAGCAGAACCAATCGGCGATAATCCACGCGTGATCCGCGAGCGCGTGAACGAAGACTGGGCCTGGCAATTGCTTCGACGTTGGGGTGTCGTATTCCGCGATTTACTCGCCCGCGAGGATGGTGCCCCTGCCTGGTACGAGCTTCTTCAAGTGTTAAGGCGTCTTGAAGCCCGAGGTGAAATCCGTGGTGGCCGATTTATTTCAGGTGTGGCCGGTGAACAATTCGCGTTGACCGATAGCGTCCAGCACCTCAGGCGACTTCGCGATGAAGGAGCGACGCAAGAAATTGTGGTGGTTTCCGGAGCCGATCCGCTTAATCTCGTTGGTATCATCACTCGCCAGGAACGAGTCCCTTGCACGGCATCCAACCGCGTCGCTTTTCTCGACGGTCTGCCTGTCGCCTGCCTGCAAGGGGGCGAAGTTCGCTGGATGGGACAAGTCCCGCGTGAGTCGATGCCCGTCATCCTCGAACGACTTCGCTCCGCCACGATCATGACACTGGAAAAAGCAGAAAAAGCAGCGTCGAAATGAACATCGCTTTACCGAAATTTACAAAGTAAGACCAGTCGGTATATGGCTGGGTTTCCTGTCATCCTGAGTTGAAGTCGTTGATCCAACCGGGCGTTTCTTGCGTTCAGACAATTCACATCTGTGTCGAAAGAGTTCGATCACAGAAACGTCTTCGTCGACAAGTAGCCATCATCACGAGAAACTGGTTATCGTAGGTCTGTTCCTTCAGATTCACGGTACTTCACCAAAATAGACTGGACCTGACAGATGTCCGATCCGACCGAGCGGAAGAGCGTGCCTGAACAGCCGTTGTATATTTTGCTGGTATTGGCGCTCGTGGGAACCTTCTTCCTGATGCAGATCGCAATTCCACTGGCATTGTATTATGCCATCCATGGTTCGGTGAATCCGGGAGACTTGATCACAACATCGGTTCCTGAATATTCGCACGTGGCATTGTGGAAAGGCCGTATCTGGCATTCCGCGTTAACCGTTGGGCCAAGCTTTAATGGTAAAGGGAACCTCAAGTCATTTGATCCTGCCACGGGAACGCCGACTGAATCGAGCATCCAGATTCCATTCCCAATCTCGGGCCTTTTAGCAGACGGTGATCGGTTGTGGGCCATTTCGCCAAACTCTGTCGTCCGGGTCGACGGGGAAAAAGGAACCGAATTCAAACCCAAAACGCTCTTAAACCGACCATGCGATCCGTTTCTTTATGATGGGAAAGTGGCTGTGATCGACATGACCAAATCGGGCACGCCAAAACTTTTGGTGCTTGAAGACAACGAATGGGTGGAACTCGGTACGGTCCTGGCCCCGTTAAGTCTCACGTGGACGACCGTCGACGGCAAACAGGTTTTGACTGCTCCAAACACGACGTCCGCCGTGAGCAGCCAATTGAACGATATCAAAGTCATCTCCCACAACGGCCAATTCCATCTGTTCCTGGCAGATGGGTCCATCGTCGCTTATCGAATCGGTCTGGAACTGGCAACACCTTCCGCGCTGGCACCTGATAACGTCGACACGGCCGTTGATTTAAGCGATTTGAAAAATTGGGAAGTCGCCTGTCCGGCAACCGCCAGAATCGGTCTTCGCGGAAAAGATCTGTTTAAGGCTGGATTAGTGGATGGCCAGCCAGCCGTCATTACAACCACGTCAACAACCACGGTTCCATTTCAGGCAAGTTCGTTGGTCGGCTATCGAAGGATTGACGGAGTCTGGCAGAAAACGGCCGAACAACAAACACCTGGAATGACAGAGCTCATGACAGTTACCGACGGGATAAAGACCTATGTCGGAGGCCTGTCAATGGTACAGACGTTGCGCATGCACGAAGTCATCGGTAACGAGATTCATCCGACTGGTGCTGTCGTGAAAGCGCCGGTTCACCCGTTGCAACAGCCGTTGAAACAGTTTGTTCTGATTGGGCAATGCGTCTACTGGCCAACCTTGTTGCTAATGGCACTGGGACTCAGTTGGCTGATGGCGACCTATCGAGAGGCATCCTACCAATTCGGCTTAACAACCATAGAACTTGCATCGATTACTCGACGAGGCATTGCACGTGTCATTGACTATTTTGTGTATGTGATCCCACTTTATTTTTTCGCGATGGCGTTTGGAATGTCGTCCCAGGAACAAGTGGAACAAAACATGGACAAAATGTTTGACTTCAGCCAGGGGGGAATGCTTCTTCAACTGATCTGGGTCATTTTTGGTTCGCTATTGATCCAACTCTTTATCCTCGTCGTGACATCGCTGTTTCAAGGTTATTGGGGCGTTACACTGGGAAAATGGATTTGCGGAATACGAACGGTCCGAACAACGTTGCGTCCCTGTGGATTCCTGCGGTCACTATTGCGAGAAATTCTCATTCTTGTTGATACGATTTTCACTTGGACATGGGTTCCGGCAGTACTGTGTATCGCTTTCACCAGTTGCAAGCAGCGACTTGGCGATCTGGCCGCCGATACGATTGTAATTCGAAAACCGAAGATACCTGATTAGCAAAAGCACCAAGCGCGAATGGCTTACGAATCGCCCTGCATCACTTACTGTGCTGAATATGCAAAAAAAGGAACCTGGCCAATTCTGTCGAATTTGGCCAACTTTTTGAGAAATTTGGCAGTGACTTTGGGACCGCCACCTGCTGGAACACTAAACATTCTTTTTTCCGCTGACTTCAATCAGTTTTACCCGTTGCTGCCGAGCGGGATCATCAGTGTCAGTGTTCCCGGAGCCAATTTACTCAACAATACTCAGCAGTTTCAGGTTGACGAATTTCGACGGGTGTATCCCGTTGATGCGTTCTGATCTGGCGGACGATTTCTGCGACTGGCGTTCCAAAACGGCGTTGGCTATCTTCTTCGTATTGGTACGTCGTTCGTTCTCGTGACGCACTTGATTGGTTAGAGTTTCGAAACCCAAGGACTGTCGTTACGTCCTGATGTTTTTTCAATTCGACTTGAGAAAACAGGCTTTCTTGCGAAACATCTAACGATGTGATGCGTACAATAAGGTGATTTCGAATCATGTTGACTAAAAAACCGCAAGCCATTTCGGGTGTCAGCCCTGATCATGAGACGGTGATTGAAGAACTGTATCCTTCCATCGCGATTACGCCGATTGGCGACTTTATCAACCGCGTCCTTGGGTCAATTCCGAACCGGGTTTGGGGCCTGAAAATCTCGAACCTGTTATTCGGTCTTGCAGTCGCCCCCTTGGCGGCGACAGTTTACCTTTGGATGAAAGTTTTCGGATCGAGATATGTCGTAACGAATCGTGTGGTAAAACGAGTCGACTCGTTAGGCTTTCGCCAGCATGAGTCCGTGCCACTCTCGCAAATCGTGACTGCAACTGTCGATCCTGATTCCCGTATGGAATTCTACCAGACGGGTGACGTTCGACTCTCAGGAGCCGGCGGGCAATCGTTGCTGCTTCTCCGTGGTGTTCCTCGGCCAGAGCGGTTCTGTCAGGTGATTCAAGAGGCAGTCGATGCCAAGCGACTTGTGGCAAACTCTTTGGCACAAATTAAAGCAAGACATTGACTTACGCCATAAGTCGGATTTTCTGAAGCCTGCGGGTCGCTGTTTGTAAAAGTCGACGTCGTCGAAAGTTATGACAATTGTGATTTTTCGGATTTCCAGTTGATGGGGCGCAGAAATCCTCGCCTGGAACTTGAGTAAGCCACGACGACTTACGCCAAGTCATGGAAAACTTTGCCGACTGTAGCAGTTTTTCCAAAAGTTCTCATTGTGACGAGCCGATAAAGTGTGCAAGGGAAGACTGCGCGTCGGGTTGCCGAATACAGTTTTCCTGGCGTTTTGGTCGGTAGGGAACATGGCGACTTGACATTAAGTCTTTTTTGGGAATACAGTTGAGTCTTATCAGCACCATCGAATACTGTTCGATCGCTCAAGGTCGGCATTCTTCGGGAGACTCATGTCGTGACCAAAAAAGAAATCGTCAAAGAGATCTCAGAAGCCCTGGGAATGACGCAGCTCAAGACGAAAGAGATCGTCCAAAAGACTTTCGACGCGATCGTTAAGACGCTCGTGGAAGACGGGCGTATTGAGTTGCGAAATTTTGGAGTTTTTGAAGTCAAGAAACGAGCGGCTCGGAAGGCGCGGAATCCACGAACGGGAGACAAGGTTTTTGTCCCTGAAAAGTTCGTGGTTACGTTCAAGCCGGGCAAAGAGATGGAAGAAAAAGTCCGTCTGTTGGAAATGGAAGCAGCCGCAAAAGCTGCAAGTCAGAATGCCGAACTTCATCAGCACGCTGAACATCATCAACATGCCGCTGAAATTCATCCGCACCCTGATCACCATCAACACAACGGGTTACCAGAACACAAAACAAACCCAGCTGATTTACATACCAATTTTCCTGAATGAATTCGACGCTGATAAAGTGCCGGTCGTTCAATAAACGGGATGTGTTCAGTCGGATCGAAAAATCGCGAAGACATCAATCCAGTGGATAATCACTGGGCGGATTAAAGGATGTATCGATCACAGGTCGACTCAAGGCCTGTGACAGATAGTGTCGCTATAGGATTGAGCGAACAAGGCCGTCTTTTGGCGGTTGGCACGGAGGCCATCATGCGAAATCGACTGTACATTACGTTGTTGCTGCTGGCATGCAGTTTGGGGCAGGTCGGATGCATCGTGCCAATCTGGTCGTCTTCGCCGGATGTCCGGGCCCGACAACTGATCTACGCATCAGAAGGCTATCGACATATCCCCGAAATCTGGGACCGGATTTGGGGCTTGGATATGCCTGACGTCATGACACCGTATCGAACACATGGCGGCGTGATCTGACGCTCTCGTTTCGTGACACGTTACGTACGGCGATTGTACTCCCCCCAACCGTTTGAGTATGGGGGCTGAATTGCTCCGTTGTCTACGGGGCCGTACGATTGACTGGCGATTCCCATCACGGAAATGAAGGCGAAATCGTCTTTGATCATCCCGAGTGAATGTTGCGTCGATGAAGTGCCGGATAAGATAATCAGTGTGCGACGATGCGATTGTAGGCGGCCAATGCCAACGGGGCACGATTGGCGTCAATCACTTGATCGTCGTGACTGAGAGAATATCTTCGTGCCGAGTCTTGACGTTTACCTCAATCGACTTCATCTCAAAAATCCAATTCTGGTTGCTTCTGGAACATTTGGGTACGCCCGAGAAATGGTCGCGTACGCCGATTTTGCTCAGTTGGGCGGGATCATCCCGAAAACGGTCACTCCGCTACCGCGTCCGGGAAACCCACCGCCAAGAACCGTTGAAACAACCTCAGGGCTGCTTAACTCGATCGGCCTTGATAACGACGGACTCGACGCATTCATTTCCAAACACTTGAGCGATCTACTGGGGCTCGGGACTTCGATCATTGCGAATATCGCCGGCAAGAACACGAGCGAATTCGTGGAAATGGCCCGTAAATTAAACGCCTATCCGGAATTGTCGGCACTGGAACTGAATATCTCGTGCCCCAATGTCACAGGTGGGGTGGACTACGGCACAAACCCGAAGATGGCGGCCGAGGTCGTATCTGCTGTGCGAAGTGCGTGCGAACTTCCCATCATTGCCAAGTTGACGCCGAACGTCACCAGTGTTGTCGAAATTGCCATTGCAGCAAGTGAAGCGGGGGCTGACGCACTGTCACTTGTTAACACGTTTCAGGGGCTGGCGGTCGACTGGCGTAAACGAAAACCAATTCTCGGAAACGGAATTGGGGGTCTCAGCGGGCCTGCGATAAAACCCCTTGCACTGCGAATCGTCTGGCAGGTTGCACAAGCCATTAAGACACCGATCATTGGCATCGGCGGGATTCAATCGATCGACGATGTCATGGATTTTCTCGTCTGCGGCGCATCGGCCGTTCAGATTGGAACAGCCAACTTCTACAACCCGACCCTTGCGACAAATCTGGTCTCTGAACTGGAGTCGATTTTAGAGCTTGAAGGCTGCGAATCGGTTCGTGATCTGGTCGGCACAATTCAGCCGTCAACCGTGGCAAAAATGGCTGCGGCAGCGGCTTGTGGAGCCACATGACACGTCCCATTTGCGAACTCGCTCTGCAAACGCGTCTCCGCGTGACTACAATGCCAATGAATAGAATCTTGCGTTCATCGAACCACTACGCTGTGGAAATCCGCCATTCATGACAGACATCAATGCTCAACGAAAAAGCGATTTCACCGAACACATGGCGACCGAAGTCGCTCCGAAGACAGCGGAATCACGTGTTGGCAGCGGAATCGATTACGAACGATTTCTCGACTGCGTTCATTGCGGGCTTTGTACCGCTTCATGTCCGACATATCTGGAAACGGGTAATGAAAACGACAGTCCGCGTGGTCGTATCTATCTGATGCGGGCCGTCACCGACGGTCGGCTTGAATTAACGGAAACGGTTAAGGGACATCTGGATCTTTGTCTGGACTGTCGCAGTTGCGAAACGGCCTGCCCTTCAGGGGTTCAATATGGACGGCTGATCGAACCGTTTCGGATCGAGATGCATCAGAAGGCCAAACAGTCCAAAGGTGGACTTCGGCAGGATTGGTTTCAAAAGTGGATTCTGTATGGTTTGTTTCCATACCCGAATCGACTGCGTTGGGCACTCGCCCCCGCCAAGCTGATGCAAACCCTGAAACTGGACCAATTCGCCGAGCGGATTGGGCTGACAAAGCTGCTTCCGGAACGACTGCGTCGCATGCAACGACTTTTGCCGACATTGAAGTCTCGCGAACCGGAGCTGCCTGAGTTCCTGGCAGCCATCGGACCAAGGCGAGCTCGCGTTGCCATGTTCACAGGTTGTGTCGCCGACGCGATGTTTCATCACGTCAACTGGGCGACTGCGCGCGTCTTGCAAGCAAACGGTTGCGATGTCGTTATTCCCCGCAATCAAGCATGTTGTGGTGCGATTCATTATCACAGCGGAGCTGGTGGTCCCGCGTTGGAGCTGGCTCGAACGAATGCCGATGTGTTTCAATTGAATGATGTCGACGCAGTCATCGTCAATGTCGCGGGCTGCGGATCGATGCTCAAGGACTACGGGCATATCGCGTCCGAAATGGCTTCCGATGACACAACAACTTCAGCTTCCTTGAACAAATTTGCGGGAAAGGTGAAAGACGTTTCTGAGTTTCTCGCCGCCCTGGGACCCGTTGCCCCGCAGGGTGAAGTACGGTTAAAAGCCACGTACCATGATGCATGTCATCTGTGCCATGCCCAAAAGATCCGCGAGCAACCACGAGAACTACTCGGCCTTGTTCCTGGACTGGAGCTTGTTCCGCTTGCCGAATCGGAAATCTGTTGTGGAGCAGCCGGAAGCTACAACCTGACCGAAGGCGAAATGGCGGACCAGTTAGCCAATCGAAAACTCAAAAATATTCTGGCGACTGGTGCTGAATCGGTTATCATGGGCAATGCTGGCTGCTCATTGCAAATTCAGGCGGCGCTACGTCAGGCCGGAAGCCCGATCTGGGTCGCACATCCGATGGAAATCCTTGACCTCAGCTATTCCGGCCGTGACTGGAGAACCGCGAGATAATCCAACGGATAACCCCCCGACAATTCACGCCACTGCGTTAATCTGGGAGAGATGTCAGCGACCTTTCTGAGTTCAACGATTATTCTGAAAATCGTCACAGTAAGGCACCGATACACATTTGACGGCGAAGTCTACGAAATATGAACTGCGTTTCCATGTGAGCGGACAAAATGGCTGACCCAAATATCATATTGACCATCGACAACATCGCACACGAAGTGCTGATGTGGATCGGATTTGGTACTGTCGTCGGTCTGTCGGCAAAAGGCCTGATGCCCGGTCGCGACCCTGGTGGTGCCATCGGAACAATGTTGATGGGGATTGTCGGAAGCTTGATCGGCTGCAGCGTCTTATTGCTGTTTGATACGAGCTTCAAGATTACACCCATCAGTCCGATAGGTTTCGTGGCAGGAACTGCCGGTGCCTTTTTGCTGTTATTCTTTTTCAGGCTGCTTTCGAATTCCTACGTCGTGGAAGCAGTCGACGGACGAGTTTCAGGGACGCCTGGAACCACGGTAACTTCGTACTACCGCAGAAGAAATCGTCGAGCGGCTTAAGTGCGTCGATTGAGAAGCAGCTTGGATTATTGCGATGAAATGATGGGTTCGAGCTTTCCATCGGCAGTCCTGCGGTAAACGGCCTTCATATGTGGGTCGACGATAAGCAGTTCGCCTTTCCACCATGCCAGGCCGACAGGGTTTTTCATTGGTTCGCCCGCGATGAATGCTTCGGGCTTCTCGCCTTGCTTGATCTTCCAGATCGTTTTCGCATACCCATCCGCGACAAACGCCTCACCTTGTTTGCCGAGGACGATGTGGTGCTGAAACTGAAATGGGCGACCTTCGATGATCACATCGCGTTGCTTGCCATCAGGCGATAGTCGGATCACCGCATCCTTGCCGTGTGATACGATCCACAGCTTTCCTTCTTCGTCAATCGTCATACCGCGTGGAGCGGTGACTTCTGCAATGATTTCGGGAGTTCCCCCTTCGGCTGGAATTTTTACGATTCGCTGGATTTCGATGTCTCCAGCGTAGATCGATCCATCTTTGGCGACGGCGAGGGACATCGGAATTCCAACCCCTCCTTTTGTCAAAGGCTGAGGCTGATTGGCATCATCGAATCGATAGATCTCACGAGTACTCGAATCACCCGCAAGCAATTTTCCCTGGTGATCAATTGCCAGACAGCGGACCGCATTCAGTGGCGTTCGAAATTTCTTAGAGCCTTGGAAATAAATCGACCACTTTCCGTCGGAATACTTCCAGACACCGGGAAGATCCCGATCAGCGATATAGATTGTGCCGTCTTCTGCGACTGCGGCCGCCAACGGATACAGCATTCCATCGGCCGCTTGACTGCGGTGAACCCAGCCAAACAATAAAAAGAATCCCACGAGCAAGACCGACGTGAAAGGACGTGTCATCGACATTATGAAGCAATCCGAAATCAATGCAGAAATAGAAACAGAGCGGCCTGCGATTATAGCGATAGTGATTGTCATGATGCCATTCGGCAGGGACATTCTGGCGTTTTCCACATCTGAACTGTTGATTCCGATTGGTGATTAAATCAGAGTGCTTACTGTGAGTTCAGTTCAACTGAAAAAAGAAACCAGTCATTTCATGTCAAATAAAAATCCAATCACCGGTTTACCGCCACGAATTGTCATCGTGGGATCGATCAATATGGATCTGGTGGCTAGGATGCAGCGTTTGCCGAAACCGGGAGAAACGGTCACGGGTGAATCGTTCCAGACGATTTCGGGTGGCAAGGGGGCAAATCAGGCTGTGGCGGCAGCACGGTTAGGTGCCCGAGTCTCAATGATTGGACGACTTGGCGACGATTCTTTCGGTGTCACGTTGCGAAAGAATTTGAACTCTGCGGGTGTAGATACGAATCACGTCCTAGAGACCCATGGGGTTTCAAGTGGAGTTGCGTTGATCGGTGTCGAGCAGTCAGGAGCCAATGCAATCACCGTCATTCCTGCGGCAAACGGTCAGTTAACGGCGGGTGACGTGCGATCATGTCAGGAGATGATCTCGACCGCCAACGCGTTGATCGTACAATTGGAGACACCGATCGAGACGGTGGCGGCGGCAATTCAAATTGCAAAAAAGAACGGAGTTTTAACCGTTCTCGATCCAGCTCCCGCGCCAAAAGGCCCATTGCCGCAAGAGCTGATGACTGTTGATATTCTCAGCCCGAATCAGTCGGAAGCCGAAGCACTGACAGGTATTCCCGTTGTTGATTGGGAATCTGCAAAACATGCAGCACGAGCGATGAGGAATCTGGGAGCTAACGCCATCGTATTGAAGATGGGGGAGCTTGGGGCATTGGTTGTGGCTCAAGACGGGACCATTCATCAGATCGCCGCATACAATGCCAAAATCGTTGACACAACGGCTGCCGGGGATGCGTTTACGGCAGCGCTGACCGTTGCATTGTGCGAGGGACAGCCATTGAAGAATGCAGCCCATTTTGGATCGCTCGCGGGGACCCTGGCCTGCACTCGATTTGGTGCTCAACCAGCGATGCCGACTCGCGCTGAGCTCACGAAATGGGCGGAGTCGCTCTCCGAGGTTGTCAATTTGTAATCGGAACCGGGGCAACACGGTCTTTAACCGCAGTACGCGTCATTTTGCGGGAAGTCCCAGTCGTTCCATTAACCGATAGAGCTTGCGTCGGTGAACGCCAAGCATCCGCGCGGCCTGAGATTTGTTCCCCTGGCATTTTTGGAGAACGTCCAGGACATGCGTCCGTTCCATTGATTCCAGATTTGTGTCGCCCTGAACTGCAAACGATGTTTCGGCATTGTCAATCGAATTCACGATATCTGAAGGAAGATCGTCAACCGTCACAGTGTTTCCCTCGGCGAGAATCGTCGCTCGTTCGAGGACGTTCTTGAGTTGTCGCACGTTGCCTTGCCAGCGATATCGGATGAGTATCAATTCAGCGTCCGCTTCGATGTCCCATTGATCGGGCAGGAAGTAACGAATCAATAACGGAATATCGTTCGAGTGTTCGCGGAGTGAGGGTAACGTGATTGCCATGACATTAATCCGGTACAACAGATCTTCACGAAATCGCTGCTCACGAACTTCTTTCACAAGGTCGCGATTTGTTGCCGCGATGATGCGTACGTTGACTCGACGTTCCTGTGACGCCCCAACTCGACGAAGCGAACCATTCTCCAGAACGCGTAATAGTTTCGGCTGCAGGCTTGGTGGAAGTTCGCCGATTTCATCAATGAACAATGTTCCTTGATCGGCAATTTCGAAAAGACCAGGCCTCGACTTCACGGCCCCTGTAAAAGCGCCTTTCTCATGTCCGAACAATTCGCTTTCAACCAATTGTTCTGGCAAGGCCGCACAGTTCACGGTCACAAATGGTTGATCGACACGCCGGCTCGCCCGTTGGATCGCTTGCGCCGTCAGTTCTTTACCCGTTCCGGTTTCACCCTGAATCAGCACCGGTGCGTCCGTTGGACCGACCCTCGCAATCAGGCGATAGACTTCGCGCATCTGCGGTGATTCACCGATCAGCACAGGCATCGTTCGATTTCGTTCGGCGAGGGTCTTCCATCGTAATCCATCTCGCCGCAAGCGACCCCGTTCAGCCGCTTTGACACACCTCTCTTCGAGTGCAGCCAACGGAAACGGTTTTGAGAGATAGTCGCACGCCCCGCGCTTCATTGCTTCGACCGCAGTCTCAACAGTTGCTTCTCCTGTGAGGATGATCACTTCGATTTCATCGGATTTACTACGAAGCTCTTGCAGCAAGTCGATTCCCGAAAGGTCGGGCAAGTTCGCATCGAGAATCGCCACTTCGAATTGTCGATGTCCAACTAACTCTAAAGCGGAGCGACTGTCCGCCGCT
Source organism: uncultured Schlesneria sp. (assembly GCA_903904835.1). GTDB lineage: Bacteria > Planctomycetota > Planctomycetia > Planctomycetales > Planctomycetaceae > Schlesneria. The sequence continues at coordinate 113,455 of CAIVEI010000081.1, forward strand.
TCAGCGACACAATGACCTTTGCGCACCATCCACTGCGAGGCGATGGTACGGAATTCGTCGTCGTCTTCAACAATCAAGAGTTCCATAAACCAATTGTGACAAATCCGCACACCTTCCGCACGCGTTGTGACACTCACGCACACTGACGCCATCTTGCAATGGTTTGTTGTGCTCTGGGCATTTTCCCTGAATTCGTGGCTTAAACCGCATCATTTGATGCATTGGCTCGATTGGCATCTGAATTGCAAATGGGTTCAGCCAGCAGTGATTTCACAGACGCGATGGGTAATAGCCCGTCCTTCTGGTTTTGAAAAGACAGTCATTGGACGATTTTGTATCGGTCTCCTTGGGAGAGTAATGTGCTTCATCCGGATCGATGGATGTCTCTGTGCGGCGCGCTGGCTTTGGTGTGTGTGATCGGTTGTCATCGATCTGAGCCGCCTCAATTCGTGATCAGTGAAACGGCAAAAGACTTGTCTGCCGAGTTGCAGCAGGCCGTTCAGGCCGAAATGGCAAAGCAAACTGGAACGTTTCTTAAGCCAAAAATGCTGATTTCAGACGGTGATAGTCACCAGGATCTCAGTCGCGGTCAAGCGGTTTATCAAGAACGTTGCGTGCAGTGTCACGGCGTCAGCGGTGATGGCAATGGTCCTTCTGCAAAATATATGTACCCTCGCCCCCGCGACTATCGAAGGGGGATTTTCAAATTCGCTTCGACTCCCTATGGCTATCGCCCTCTACGCGATGACCTGGTTCGTACGGTGCGGCAGGGGATTCGTGGTACTTCAATGCCTGGCTTCAATCTGTTGCCGGAAGCTGATGTGCAGTCGGTGGTCGACTATGTGCTGACGCTGGGTCGCCGGGGTGAGTTGGAACGGCAAGTTATTGACATGGCTGATTCCGACAGTGCCGTCAATTCGGACGAGGTGAAAAGCGATCTGATTCCTGCCGTGCTGACTCGTTGGTCAGAAGCAGAAGCTGCTGAAGTTCTTCCCGCGTCACCACAGCCGCGATTTACTCCTGAATTTGTTGAACGGGGTAAGAAGGCATTTTTGACGCGAGGCTGCTCAAAGTGCCATGGTGAGGATGGGCGAGGTCAGACCGCTGATAATCGCGGTGCTGATGCCTGGGGTTTTCAGACGCGAGCGGCAGACTTGACGTCTGGGATGTTGCACGGCGGCAACAGGCCGATCGATATCTATCGCCGGATTTACAACGGTATCAACGGCACGCCTATGCCCAGTTTCGCGAATGTATTGAAGGACGAACCAGAGACGGTTTGGGATCTGGTGGCCTACGTGCTGTCGCTGACGGACAAGCGACGCCGCGGCGATATTCCGACTCCAGGCCCGATTAAGCCGTATGTCCCGGCGAAGTAGTTGTTCGTAATCTCGTTCATAAGGACCATCTCTGTGACAGTCGACGCTCGCAAGGTTCAGGAACTGGAAGAACTCCGGACTCGGGTCAGGGAGCTTGAAACCCAGGTTGAAGCCGAAAAAACGGCTGGCCAATGGCCGCCCAAAGGCTTCTATGCCGAATACTATGCCACAACCGGGTTCATCCTGGGGATGTTCGGTGCGGCGATGAGTTTGCTGGTCAACGTCATCGGCGCGCCCATTGCCAAAAAGAGTCCGCTGGAATTGATCCGAATTTACCTGACCTTCCCTCTTGGAGAGAAGGCGTTGGAGCTTGCGTCGGGGGTCAAAGATGTTTACGTCATCGGCGACGGAGTAATTCTGGCAATCGGATGCTGTCTTTATCTCGGGACGGGAATGGTGCTTGGAATTCCGTTCTTTGTGTCACTGGTTTGGCTGACGGAAGGGAAGTCTGTCATCTATCGGTTGTTCATCGCGACGATCCTGGCTGCTCTTTTGTGGGCGATCAATTTCTGGGGAATTCTGTCCTGGCTACAGCCTTTGTTGTTCCACGGCAACTGGATCACAAACCCCGATTACTTGCCGAGTTGGGTTGCTTTAGTGACACACCTGATCTTCGGATGGACGTTAGCACTGCTTTATCCGTGGGCCAAATTCCAGGCGTACACGCAGCCAACCGGTCAGGAAACATAACGAACGACGTCAAGAAAACCTGTCAACCGGGGTTGTCATGATCGTTCGAATTGAATTCATGGAAATGAAACGACTTTCAGGAATTTTCGCATGAGTGCTGGAACAAATATTGTCACTGCTGATCGTACTTTCCCCAAGCATCAGGATTTGGTGGAAGAGCAGTTGGTGCTCTGGTACTTCGTTGCCGCTTTGTTATTCATGACGGTATCGATGTTGGCGGGCACTTTGATGGGGCTGCAACTGATCCGACACAATCCTCTTCCATCGATCGAAATCCTTTCGCCCGGTCGATGGCGAATGATTCACACAAACGCGATCGCCTATGGTTTTCTCGCGAACGCTTTTCTGGGGATCATGCACTGGGTAATACCGAGATTGACCTTGCGTCCGTGCCTCAGTCGCCCCCTCTCATACATGATCTTCGCCGCCTGGCAGTTTGTTGTGCTGGCGACGGCAGTCGGGATCATGTTCGGTCAAGCTCAGGGACTGGAATGGGGCGAAACGCCAGTCTGGATCGACCCAGTGGCTCAACTGGGGCTATTGCTTGTCGCGATTAATTTCGGAGCACCGATTTTACAGACGCGTGGGCCGATGTATGTCACACTTTGGTATTACCTGGCGGCACTGGTTTGGACATTTCTGACATACGCCATGGGAAATTTCGTCCCAGAATACTTCGTCTGTGGCTCGAGTGCTGGAGCCGTCGGGGGACTGTTCATTCACGACCTGGTCGGCCTGTTTGTCACACCGCTCGGTTGGGGGATGATGTATTACTTCGTGCCAATCCTGTTAAAACGACCCATGTGGAGTCACGGCCTGTCACTTGTTGGATTCTGGGGCCTGGCGTTCTTTTATCCACTACAAGGAATTCACCATTTCCTCTATACACCGATCCCGATGTTCCTGCAGTACGGGGCCGTGCTTTCGACAATTGCCTTGGAACTGGTTGTCGTGACAGTGATCATTAACTTTGTGGGAACGTTGTACGGTACTGGTGGGCTGGTCGTTACAAACCTTCCTCTGCGATATTTCTACACCGGTATCTTGTTCTACTTCTTGACCTGTCTTCAGTGTGCGCTGCAAGTGACGATGACATTCCAGGCTCTGATCCACTTTACAGATTGGGTTGTCGGTCACGCCCATATGGTGATGTTTGGTGTTTTCAGCATGTGGCAACTTGGAGTCATGACTTACCTGGTTCCTCGGATTCTCAAAACAGAATGGTACAGCACGAAATGGTGTGAATGGCATTATTGGGCCTCGGCTGGCGGACTGCTGGTCATGTCAGGTGACCTGATTCTGGGCGGTTTATTTCAGGGATGGTCATGGGCCGCACTGCAACCATGGGATGCTTCAATTCGTCTTTCGATTCCTTTCTGGTCCGTTCGTCTGGTCGCAGGCGGTGTGATCTTTGCGGCCCAGATCTTGTTCATGCTGAATTTCTACCTGACTTGGCGCAATGCACCGCGAACGACTCCCGTTACGGAACCTGCGTCAGGACTGGCGACGGCGTGACAAAACGTCCGTGAATTGGTTTGAAGTCTATTGATAAGTGCAATCATTCAATCCGGGCGGCTCGGGCACTCGGATATTTGAACGGCGAAAGTTCAGTCAGTGTAGGTCAAGGAATTCGGGATGAGATCCCGTTGAGTTCGCCTTGACCGCTTATCCTGAAGGGCAGATTTCATGTTCGAACGTAAGTCCGGCATCATCTTGATTGCAGGCATTGGCTTTTTCGCCTTGGCCTTTCTTTCAAATGCCGTTGTTCCAGTATTGATGTATCAGCACATGCCGGAAAAGTCGGTCAAGGAGCTGATTAACGGCAACTTGCGTTATCAGTTCGAAGATCTGGCTCAACGATTCCCGGACGCGTTTGAGAAAGCTTACGGCCAACCCCCCGCCGATCCGGAACAGGCAAGTACCTGGTATAACGATCACTGCGAAAGTGCGTTAAGGCTGGGACATCAGATCTATGTCGGCGAAGGCTGCTGGCACTGCCATAGCCAGTTCGTACGACCGGTTTCCAACGAAGATCGCCGCTGGGGTCCTGTTTCAAAATCGTGGGAATACCAGAACGAACTGCAGCGGCCCGTGATGTTTGGTACGCGACGCGTCGGTCCTGACCTCTGCCGCGAAGGAGGCCGTCGATCGAGTGATTGGCAAGCGGTGCATCTGTTTCATCCAGAAGCACTCTCCGTTGGATCGCCAATGCCAAAATATCCGTGGTTGTTTGACGGTGCTCCAGACAAACCTACGATTCGCGGACTGGCGCTGCTCACTTATATCCAATGGCTTGGGTCATGGCACGAAACATATCCCTACTATGAAGACTACATCCCTGTTCCCATCAAAACTGCTTCGAAAACGGAGTAACTCATGACTGAGCAACGCGAGCCATATCGTACACATTGGCTGACCTGGTTTTTTTCGGCGGTCGTTCTGATTCCGACAATTCTCGGGTTTGCAAACAAGTTTCTGGATCTGGTGCTTGTCGTTCAAGGGGACGAAGACGGAGCTTTTGCCGTCACGCCGATTTGTAATTACCTATTTGCAACGGCTGGGTTCCTTTGCTTATTTGTCTGGACAGCTACTCAAGGAGCCTTTCAAAACCTTGACGGTCCCAGCCATACAATGATGGAAAATGAGCAGCGACTGGATTCTCAACCTTAAGCGACGTCAAAGTCCTGCATTGATATCAGTTTTGGCCAGGCGGCGAACCGCACGTCCAAAAAAATTTGCTCGACAGGGAATGAGATTCGATGGAGACAATTTAGATGAACTCGACACCGGAATCCGCCACGCCGGAACAAGAATCACGTTTCCATACCTACGCCAGTCACGTTATTCCGTGGTACGTGCGTTTAATCTGGCTGTTCTTCTGGGTGTTTGCCATCGGATATGTGGTTGCTTACTTTCTGCCAGCCATTCAAACTGAGCTGTTGACGCCTCCATGAAATCAGCGAAACCGATAACTGACGTCGCTACTGATACAGCAACCTGTGATTATTGCGGGTTACCGTTGTCGGGTTCGGCGTTGCAGGACGAGCCATCGTACTGCTGTTACGGTTGTCGTTTCGCAGCAGGAATTTCCAATCAGCAAGATACTTCCGCAAACCCTATGGGTCCTGCGACGGCCTTAGGTTTCTCTGTTTTTTTTACGATGAACGTCGTCATGCTGACGATGTCGTTGTGGAGTTACGCAGCCCAACCTCAGACAGCGTTTGAAGAGGCTTTGGCAGCATTCTTGCGATATGGCGCGATGGCCTTTTCGCTTCCGGTCTTATTGCTGCTTGGACGACCGCTCGTCAGCCATGCAATGACCGGCTTGCGACGAGGGTTTTTCACGACCGATCTTCTTTTGGCGACAGGTGTGATCGCGGCTTTTGCCGTATCGATTGTCAGTACATTGCGCGGTGTCGGACACGTCTATTTCGAAGTTGGTTGCGTGATCCTGGTTCTGGTGACGATTGGCAGATGGTTGGAAGCAGCCGGCAGGTCCCAGGCTTCGACCGCTTTGGATCAGTTGGAACGACTGGTTCCCGAGACTGTTCGCCTTCGAGAATCTGGTGTCGACATCGCCACGCCCAGAAACCAGATTTCTGTCGGGAATCACTTGCATGTCATTGCGGGCGAGCGGATTCCCGTCGATGGGAGTGTCGTACAAGGACGTGGGGTTGTCGATGAGCAATTCTTTACGGGTGAAAGCACTCCTGTCGAAAAGAGAACCGGCGATCCCTTGCTGGGTGGTAGTTTAAACCTCGACGGCGATTTAATAATCGAAGTCACAGCTCCTCCGAATGCAGGAGCGTTGGGACGCCTGGTCAATGCCGTTCGCGCGGCGCGTTTATCCAAAGGGCACTACCAACTGCTGAGCGATGCCTGGTCACAACGCGTATTTCCAATCATTTCAGTGATCGCGTTAGCCGCGTTGATCTACCACGGCAGGCGAATTGATTGGGATTACGGGTTGCTGACGGCATTGTCGGTCGTGTTAATCGCCTGTCCGTGTGCATTGGCTTTGGCAACACCACTTGCTGTCTGGGCTGCACTTGGGACAGCCGCGAAGAAAGGTGTTTTGTTTCGTAGTGGAGCGGCGTTAGAGACGATGTCCGGAATTCGGGCCATCCGCTGGGACAAAACCGGGACGTTGACGACCGGCAAACCAGGCGTATTAAGATTGGCTTGTGAAGATTCAACGGACCGCGTCGCGATCGAACAAATTGCGGCATCGGTCACAGAAGCGTCTGATCATGTCTTTTCATTGGCGATTCGCGAGTTCCTGTCAGAGGTCGAGCCACTCACTTCTACAGTCAATGTGCAGACCGTTCCCGGGCGAGGGCTTCGCACATGTTTAGATAATGGTCAAGTCGTGATGCTGGGGGCGATTCGCTGGATGGAAGATTGCGGTCTGGACTGGGGTGCGAATCTGTCGCGCCTGATTAACGATCCGGTCACAGCAGACTGTCCGATGACGGCAATCGGATATAACGGGCGAGTCCAGGGTTTGTTTTTACTGGAAGAAACGATTCGTCCCGAAGCTTTTGCAGCGCTGCAGCACTGTCAGCGGCTGGGGCTTGATCAGGCCGTGTTAACCGGTGATCGAGCAGCACGAGCGGCTGGTCTGGCGAAGATATTTGGGATTCCCGTCGCAGCGGAGCTTTTGCCGCAGGATAAGCTGGCGGCGATTCGTGCTGCACATGAACAGTTTGGCAGCGTCGCAATGGTCGGCGATGGCCTCAACGATGCTCCGGCATTAGCGGGATCTGATATCGGCATCGCGCTGGGCTGCGGAGCCGATGTCAGCCGCGATTCCGCTGGTGTTTGCCTGCTGTCGAGCGATCTGCGATTGATTCCATGGACCTATGAATTTTCGCAAAGGACTGTCGGTACAATCCGTACAAATCTTGCTTGGTCGTTTGGTTACAACAGTATTGGTGTCATCCTCGCCGCGTGTGGACAATTACATCCGGCCGTCGCGGCGGTCTTGATGGTTGTCAGTAGTTTGATGGTGCTGGGTAATTCGCTGCGGCTGTCAGCCGACAGCCCCTTCGCTCCGAGGGAAGCGTACAATAGCGACGGTCCAGAGTCGGTTACCGGAGCGACGGCAGATGCCGTTACACCGAAGGAGGCCACATCATGACACCTCTGTGGTTAACGATGCTGGGTGGTCTTTTGGGGTCATCTCACTGCGTGGGAATGTGCGGAGGTTTTGCAGCGATTGTCGGGCTTCGTACGGGTTCAATGGTGGGAAATCTGCGGGCTCAACTGGTCTATAGCACGGGCCGTTTAATGAGTTACGCAACCCTCGGAGCGATTGCCGGTTTTGCAGGGCAGCGCCTTTCCGATTCCCTTCCGAAAATGATTAATGTTCCGGCAGTGCTGTCCCTTTTGGCCGGAGTATTTCTTGTACGAGAAGGGTTGCTGGCGACGGGCTTGTTTACTCGACGGATTACTGGAACTTCAACCACAGGATGCCTTTTAGGGCCATTATTCTCGACAATATTGAAGACCCCGGGAGCACGCAATACCTTTGCTGCTGGAATCATCACGGGCCTGTTACCCTGCGGATTGGTCTATGCATTCGTCTCGCTTGCAGCAAGTTCCGGTGATTTGCTGCTTGGTGCCAGTACCATGCTGGCGTTTGGTCTTGGGACGGTTCCATTGATGGTTGTCACGGGGTGCGGAACCGCGCTGCTCAGTTGGACGGCCCGCCAACGCCTGTGGCAGGTTGCCGCCTGGTCCGTCGTTATGACGGGACTGCTGACGGTCGGGCGCGGTGTTGGATTTCTCCAGTTAAAAGACGAACCGCAAGCCGTTTCTTGCCCCTTCTGCAAAGAGACGCCGATACAGGCCCCGGTGCGACTTCGAAGTAATTCGTTCCCGATCATCGACTTCAAAGTCAGCCCAGTTGCTAACGCTAATCAGAACCCTCAACCATAACATGTGATGTTGTCGATCATGAATCCATTAGAAGCAGCGGTGGCGTCATCGGAAACTCCGTCAACGGAGAACGTTATTGTTGCGCGGAAAGCCTTGCCAAAGGGAACCTTTTGGAGTCGTTACAATACGATCATCAACTTTTGGCTCGATGTTCTTCTTCTGATCCTGTTTATGATTCAGGCATGGATGTTCGCAGTGCTTCGCGTCGTTTTTCCACGTGGGGCTGGTTCTGACTGGAAAATCTGGGGCGCTACGCCGCTCGACTGGTCGGAAGCCTTGTTTACAACCTATTGTATCTTTGCGGCTGCCGTCGTGGTGCACGTCATGTTTCACTGGCAATGGATCTGCGCCGTCGTGGCGACCCGTTTTTTTCATTGCAAACCAGGTAAAGATGATGGTTCGCATACGCTGATCGGTGTCTGCGTGCTGGTATTTCTCGTCCACCTGCTTGTGATCGGCATTTTAGTCACAAAGGTCGGATTGGTGAATTCGACGTGAGATGGACTTTTGATAATGACGTATAACACCAATCCCGAGGAATTTCTTCCGGATACACGCTTTCGCCAAGTCGTTGAAGCGTCACCTGCCGGAGTGATCCTGGTTGACGAACGTGGAAGAATTCAACTGGTCAATGCTCAAATCGAAAAATGGTTTGGTTACACCCGATCTGAAGTGACGGGCCAATTCATCGAGTTTCTTGTTCCCGACAGCATCCGGCCATTACACGTCGAACTGCGGAATCAATATCTGTGTGCGCCGGACGTAAGGCAGCTAGGATCAGGCCGCGACCTTTCCGCTCGTCGAAAAGACGGAACTGAGTTTCCCTGTGATATCAGCCTTCATCCGTTGCCTTCAGAACACGGCATGCAAGTCATGGTTCATATTGTCGATATTACCGAACGACGAAGACTTGAAGCGGAACGTCGACAACTGGAATCGCATAAGCGACTTCGTTTCATGGTCGATAACTTGCCTGCGGGGGCCGTCAATATCTCTGCCGATTCGATTCAAATGAACCGAGCCACCGAAGAGATCACCGGATACCGCCGCCAGGAATTGGACACGATCGAGCGTTGGTTTGATGTTCTGTTTCAACAGCGGGGACCCAAAGTACGTGAACAATACTTGATCGATCGGGCGGCGAATTTTCCGCAAACTCGCACGTGGGAGTTAATTCGCCGTAATGGTCAATCACGCTGGGTTGAACTGACCGCCTTTCGCGATGGAAACGATGAAGTCTGGCTTCTACACGATGTCACAGATCAAATGCGAGCGCAACAGCAAGTCGTCCAGGCTGAGCGGCTGGCGGCGATTGGCCAGATGATGACCGCCTTGGCGCATGAAAGCCGTAACGCCCTGCAACGAGCACAAGCCTGCCTTGAAATGCTCGAACTGGACCTTGAAGATCGGCCAGAACTTTTGAATCTGGCCCGGCGGTCTCAAGTTGCCGTCGATGAATTGCAGCGGCTATACGAGGAAGTACGCGGGTACGCAGCGCCGTTGGTCCTGGAAATTCGCGAATGGAATCTACAGACAATCTGCGAGGAAGTCTGGGAACACCTCAAGACATCCCGCAGCCAGAAGCAGATTGAGTTCACAATCGATGCGTTGACTGTCTCGCCCGTCCGTCATATCGACCGACATCGTTTCGGTCAGGTCCTGCGAAACATCCTTGAAAATTCCATTTCAGTCCTGCCTGCATACGGTGGAACGATCAAAACCGCTTTCAGTTTCGAGGCTGGAACTGCGACGCCGAGATTGAGAATCACGATTCAAGACAACGGACCAGGTCTGAACGCCGAACAGAGGGCCCGCATTTTCGAACCTTTTTATACGACGAAATCGCGTGGAACAGGACTGGGAATGGCAATTGCCAAACGGATCATGGAAGCCCACGGTGGAGAAATAACTGTTGGGAATACGGAGCACGGAACGGAAATCATATTGCTTCTGCCGAATGAGGAACGTCGGTGAAATAATATTAAAAACTTATTAAATTCCGCGGCGAGCAAACTTACGACCGTTTGCCCGAAGGGATGACTCGTGTCGAAAAAGTCTTTAAGAATCGTGATTGCTGACGACGAAGTCGATATGCGCGACTATCTGCAGAAAGTCTTGCCGCGCTGGGGGCATCTTGTTGTTGGTGTCGCGGAAAACGGGACTCAACTCGCCAGCGAATGTCGAAAGAGCAAACCCGACCTGGTGATCACGGATCTGAAAATGCCAGACGGTGACGGTGTCACCGCGATTAAAGAAATCTGGCAGGACCAACAGATTCCTGTCATCGTGATTTCAGCCTATCCGCAAGACATACCCGAATGGTTAACCGGTCATCCCTTGCTCGCCTCGGTTTTGATCAAACCGATCAAAACCGCTGACCTGGAGCCTGTCGTCACGCGCGTTGCCTTATCGAACTAACCGCTTTGCGAAACGTCACCCTGATTGACAGCGTCGTCCTGAGTGCGAAGTGGTGAGGACGTTGTCGCAGCAAATGTTCCAGGTTTCAGTTGCGGACCGGTCTTATACTGGTCAAGGATCGCTTGCAACTGATTTGCATCGATCACTTCTTTCTCCAGTAATTCTCGCGTGATATGTTCCATCACATTTCGACGCGATAACAGCACTTCATGAGCCGTGTCGTAAGCAGCATCAATGATCCGGCGAACTTCGAGATCGATTTCCCGGATCGTTTCTTCGCTGTGGGAATGATCAGCCGGAGCACTACTTCCACCCAGGAACGGACTACTGCGAGATTCGCTGTAGTGAACCCGGCCGAGTTTTGCACTCATACCAAACTCGGTAATCATCCGACGTGCAAAGTCCGTGGCTCGCTGAAGATCGTTTGAAGCACCGGTCGAGTTCTCGTTGTAAATGATTTCCTCGGCTGCAATCCCGCCCAGCAGCACACAAATCCGGTTCTGGAGTTCGGTCTTTGTAATCAGTTGTCGATCGTCTTCCGGACGCTGAAGCGTGTAACCCAGGGCACCAAGTCCCCGAGGAATGATCGATACTTTATGCACGGGATCAACGTGTGGCAGCGAACAGGCCACAAGAGCGTGCCCGACTTCGTGCCAGGCAACTCGCTGTTTGACTTCTTCGGGCATCACTCGTGCTGTCTTTTCCAGCCCTGCGACGACGCGGTCAAACCCCTCTTCAAATTCATCGTTGGAAACCGAAGTCTTGTTCTTTCGAGCAGCCAGGAGAGCCGCTTCGTTGACGAGGTTCGCTAGATCCGCTCCGACGAACCCAGCCGTCAACTTGGCCAGGTGCTTCAAATTGACCCCTTCGTCCATTTTGACCTTAGCCGCATGAACTTTCAGGATGGCTTCACGCCCTCGGATATCAGGTCGATCGACAAGAATATGTCGATCGAATCGACCGGGTCGCATTAAAGCGGGGTCAAGGGTTTCAGGACGATTTGTCGCGCCGAGCACGATCACGCTCTGGTCAGAACCGAAGCCGTCCATTTCGACCAGAAGCGCGTTTAATGTTTGATCCCGCTCTTCTCCACCACCCGGGGCACCGTGGCTGCGAACTTTACCGATCGCGTCCAGCTCGTCGATGAAAATGATCGCGGGGGACCGCTGACCTGCCTGCTGGAACATGTCGCGCACACGAGCTGCACCAACACCGACAAACAACTCGACAAAGTCCGATCCCGACAGGCTGAAGAACGGAACACCCGCTTCGCCTGCAACCGCTTTCGCCAACAGCGTCTTGCCGGTTCCTGGAGGACCGACCAATAACACCCCGCGAGGAATTCGTCCTCCCAAAGCCTGATACCGTGAAGGATTGCGGAGGAAATCCACGATCTCGCGCAGCTCTTCCACCGCTTCTTCAATTCCTGCGACATCGTTAAAAGTGATGCCAACGTCTTCCTGGGCAAACAACTTTCCACGGCTTCGACCGAATGCGATGGCAGATCCGGGTCCATTCATGCGACGGAACATGACCCAGAAACAACCCAGGCAGATTGCGGTGAACAGCGTAAGATAAAGCAAATCACGATACGGGGAAGGGGGTTCATCATAACCCCAGTCGTCGATGTGTTCAGTACGAAGAAGTTCGTCGAGACGTGCTTTCTCGGCGTCGCTCATACTGCCAACGGAAACGGTGTATTGTTCAGGACTGCGCTTGGCATTCGTCAGGTGTTTTGGCTGGTCCTGAAACGTGATTGTGCTATGTCCACGGCGAAGTTCAAAGACGTTCTCGGCATGTAACGTGTGATCTTCAAGACGCTTGACGAATTCGCTGTAAGTCAGTGTCTTTCCCCGCCACTTGGCAGAAAAACCAAACAGGATTGCTCCGAGGACCGCGAGGATCATCAGAAACCAGAACAGATTGCTGGAATTACCTTTGTCAGGCTTTTTGCTGGGTGGTTCCGGCAAGTCCGCCGGGCGTTTTGGTTCTGATTTAGACATAAAGTGTCAATCATCCTGTATAACTGGCTGCGACCATGATGAAAACAATCGCAAGAAAACTTAGGGTCGCAAACGTCCAACGAATAAACCGTTAACTCTAGGCCGTCAAACTATCGCGGTCAACTGCTGGAGCGTGTAACAATGGGGTGTTTGGCTAAGGGGGCGTGCCGATTGCGAGAATCGCATGCTCGCCCGTCTTGTCATTTCCCTTGCGCGATGTCACGAAGATCTGACGACCATTGGTTACCGGTGACGTAAAAAGTTTAGAATCTTCTGAGGGACGCAGCTTCCATCGTAAGTCGCCGGTTTCAATGTTGACGGCAAAAAACGCTCCGCTTCCCGACGGGAAATAGGCGGTCTGCTGAGAAATGATGGGGAACGAATAGACAAGTCCCTTCCTATCCGCTTCGTCTGGAGGCTCAAACGTTCGGATCAGTTCGCCGGTCTCAGCCTTGAACTGATACAGCTTGCCTCCGTGGTGTGGCAAGTAGACAACGCCATCGTGAACGGCGGGTTGCGATGCCAGCCAGCTATGTGTTTTTTGTTTCCAGATCACTTCCCCTGTTTCCAGGTTCAAGCAATAGATGTGCTTATCCTGGCTTGAAATATAAACACGTCCGTCTGCGATTGTTGGAGCCGGCCGCATCCAGCCACCCGTCTGAAATGACCAGCGTCGCTTCCCGGTTTCGCAGTCAATGGCGATGACACGAGACTGGTCAAACACCGACTGAAGGAACAGCCTTCCATCACATGCGGCACCGTTTGGTCTCGCCTTAATGTCCTGAAAACGAGCCCTCGCTCCTGCGAACTCGGGTGGATCGGGTGGAGCGTCTTCGACGAAGTCGTGCTCCCAAATGACTTTTCCATCAGCTCGATTCAGACAATAAGACTTTCCGTTGTAGCCCGACGTGTAAACAGATTCGCCGACGGGAATCGGTGTCGTTTCGCCGGCTCCCTTTTCAATGTCATAGTGCCAGACCTGCTTTCCACTATCCCGTCGCAATGCCGTGATTCCACGTTCAGATCCAAAATAAACGTGGTCTTTGTCGACCGACGGTTCCGTGGAACTTCGCTTACCATGAACGTGGGTCCACGATTCAGACTGGTCGTTGGCATCGAACGCAATAATCGCTCCTTTGCTATCCCCAAAATATAAAATTCCCTCCGCGATGGCGGCGTCAGTCAGCGAATAACTGACAACCTTTCCTTTGCCATCCACCGTCTCGGACATCGCCTGCCAAAGAAACTCAGGCTGTTCTGTCGGCAAGTTGGCGTTCTCAACGAAGCCCGTGATTTTCGAGTAGTCGGGTACCCCAAGAGATTTCGGAAGATTTTCGATTCTTTGCTGGCCACCGGTCGCCGGCGATTGTGCCAATACAAATTCAAGATTCGCGAATATTAACACGCACGTGAAAAAAGACGCCAAACCACAGATCGAGCTGAGCTTCTGCGATCGATTTCCTTGAAACATCGACGTAACTCCCGGAAAGCCACCAACCCCACGAGACTTCAAAACGAAAATACCGCGAATCCAAAACAAATTCGATGTCGACCCACAACAACCCGACAACCCTTTGCACGACGATTCGCCTCTGTCATAATGTCTTTAACTGGATCGACGACTTCTGCCTGGAGAACCGAATGCTCTTCGACGGTGACTTTCTCAAGAAGCTCGAATATCTGTCGCTCATCTCGCGGCGAGTATTTCGGGGTTCGGTGCTCGCACAACGCCGGACCAAGCAGATGGGTGGTGGGATCGAATTCGCCGATCACCGTGAATACACACCTGGCGATGACTTTCGACATATGGACTGGAACATCTACGCCAGGCACGGCGAACTTCTTTTGAAGCGATTTCAAGAGGAAGAAGATTTGCACGTCTACTTTCTGCTTGACTGTTCTCGCAGTATGGCGTTCGGATCACCTGCAAAATTCGACCTGGCTCGCCAGGTCACGGCGGCATTGGCCTATATCGCATTGGCGGATCTTGATCGCGTCTCGGTCGTGGCCTATTCCCAGGAAATCCTTGGCGACTTCCCTTTGACTCGCGGGAAAGACCGAATCCTGTCATTGCTGCGATTCCTTGAAGATTTGAAACCGCAGGGGACGGATACCAATCTCGCGCGTGTCGTCAGCGGCTTTGTCATGCGGCCTCAGCGGCGAGGACTGGCGATCGTGGTCAGCGACTTGTTCGATGCAGCAGGCTTTGAACGGGGTCTTGATCTGATGCGACACAGAACCTATGAACCACACATCATTCAGATTCACGCCCCGGAAGAAGCTCGGCCCAACATGCTCGGCGAGATCGAACTGGTTGACATCGAAACCGAAGTTATGCGAAAAGTCACGATTACCGAACGGGCACTGCGAGACTATCGAAAAGTCTTCGATGAGTACCAGGCGAGTGTGGCTGCTTACGGAAAAAAGTACGGGCTGGGATGCACGCAAACGACAAACGAAGTGAACTTCGAAGATCTGGTCCTCAGAATGATGCGAACGGCTGGTGCCCTGAATTGATGTTGCAAGGAAGCTCTGTGGTGGTCGCGAGCTGCCCGATGACCTAACATCAGGTATTGTGGTTTCGGGTGCATCAAGTCTCGTGCGGTAGCGATCTTGCCGTACGATGCCGTTTGGAATGTTGTTCATGCCGCTTCGAGCGATCGACCGATTGGTAGATTTTCTTGTTCGCTATCATCGCTTATTACTGGCCCTTGCCGTCGTATTGGCTCTGTTGTCGATCGCACCGGCAGGCCGTCTTTCGTTCGATCAGTCGATTGAGTCGCTGTACGCCGCACAAAACGTCCATCTGCAGGACTATGTCGAAGGAAAGTCTCTTTTCGGCGGCGACGAATTCGTCTTTGTTGCCTATACCGATCCCGAACTATTCTCTGACGCCGGGCAGAAACGTCTGGAGGACCTGGCAAATCAACTTGAACTGGTTTCAGGCGTTGCTGACGGAAGCATCCAAAGCCTCAACCGAACCCTGGCGTTCGCTCGTTTCCTCGGTACTTCCGGCCGCGAACAAGTGATCGAGTTCTGTCGAGGAATCCTGTTAGGTGATGATAACCAGACCACCGCCGTCGCCCTGCGGTTGATGGACGCACATAAATCCCCCGTCCCGCGCGCCGAGACTCTGGCGGAAATCAAACGCATCGCGGCTCAACAGGCGATTCCAACGTTCGCTGTTGGTGAACCTGTCCTGGTTCATGACATGTTCCGGTATGCGCAAGAAGACGGCGAGTGGATGGGCTGGGCCGCTTCGGGCCTGCTCATTCTGGTCATTATCTTCTTTCTCCGCAGCCTGCGAGCGGTCGTGCTGCCGTTCGTGATTGTCCAGTTCGTCATCCTGTGGACCAAAGCGATCCTGTTCCAAAGCGGCATGCAACTCAGCATGGTCAGTTCGATCCTCGGTTCGCTCGTCACAATCATTGGTGTCTCGACCGTTGTCTACATGTCGCTTTATTACCGCAAGCTTCGAGACGAACACAATCGAGTGAACGCGTTCCGCCAGACGGTCAAAACAATTGGAACCGATGTTTTCTGGGTCTGCCTGACAACGGCAGCGGGATTTGGTGCTCAGCTTTCAAGTCATCTTCATCCGGTCCGTTCGTTCGGCATCACGATGGTCATCGGTTCGTTGCTCGTGCTTGTGGCCATGATCCTCGTCCTGCCCGGCGGATTTTTGATCGGTCGCGAGCGGGCCTCGTTACCTGTCCCGCGAGGTGAACAACAAGTCAATCAATCCCTGGAAGGACTTTCCCATTGGGTCCTTCGACATCCGTGGGTGGTCTGGTCCGTTTGTGGTGTTCTTGTCTGCTTTAGCGCGTTGGGATTATCGCGACTGAAGATCGAAACGGATTTCAGTAAGAACTTCCGAGCGAACAGTCCCGTTGTGCAAGGACTGAATTTTCTCGAATCGCGACTTGGCGGAGCCGGAACCTGGGAGGTCAATTTTCCTGCACCTGCAAGTTTGACGGAAGAGTTTTTGGACAAAGTCCGCCGGTTGGCAGACGAACTGCGAGCTGTTCAAGGCGATCATGGAAAAGGACTGACAAAAGTCGTCGCCGTCACTGACGGACTGGACATGGTACCGACCATTCCCTTTCTGGCCGGAACGCCTGATGCAAAAGCCAGTTGGCTGAATCGTGTTCAAACCGAGTTCATGCCGAGCCTGTACAACCCACACGAGGGCCGCATGCGGATCATGCTGCGTTCCTACGAACGGCAGTCGTCAGAAGCGAAAGAAGAACTCATTACACGCGTCGGCGAGATCGCTCGCGCCACGTTCCCCGAAACCAAAGTCACGGGTTTATTCGTGCTACTGACGTTCCTGATCGATAGCCTGCTGCACGATCAGTGGACCGATCTGATGCTGGGTGCGATCAGCCTGGTTACGATCATGACAATTGCCTATCGCAGTCTCTGGATGGGGATCGTTTCGCTGGTCCCCAACGTGATACCGATCGTGCTCTTACTGGGTGGCATGGGCTGGCTGAATGTTCCGGTGAATATCGGTACGGCGATGATCTCCAGCGATACGATGGGACTGACCATCCACGACAGCATCTTTTATATTTCAGCCTACTTGAGGGCTCGCCGGTCGGGGCTGAACTTTTCCGGTGCCCTGCATCACGTGCAGTCAGAAACTCGCCAACCGCTGCTCTATTCCAATATCGCCCTGATCGTCGGTTTTCTCGTCCTGGCGACTTCGCACTTTGTCCCGCTGATCTATTTTGGCGTGATGGTCAGCGTCGCCATCGCCGGCGGCCTGGCAGTGAATCTGCTGCTATTGCCACTACTGCTGAAGGTCGGCGAACGCGACACGAGTGAAGAGCGAAATACTTTGTAATCGTGTTGGTGGAGGAGGGGGTATCTCAACAAGAATAGCGAATCTCCCGCGAGAAGAATTCGCGTTTGTTTGCATTGGTTTTTTGTCCCGGAGGGACTGCAGCAATTAGCCGGTGGCTGAGCGAAAGCGACGCCACCGGATCTGGGCTCCGAGAATGGTCTTGAATCCCGGAGGGATTCAAGAAAAAAGATGGTTGGCCGGTGCTATTTCGACGAATGCAGAAATATCGGAATAATGATTTTTGCATACTGGAAGAATGCCAGAATTCATGATTTTCGACTAGGCTCCCTATTCAATCCAGATACTTCGGATGGTATTCAACCCCAGCCTTCTTCAATCGTTCAATGAGTTCTTCGCGAAACGACTTCTTGCAATGATGCGATTCTTGATTTAATACCGCATCACTGCCGCTCGCGCTGTTGGGCTGACGGTAAACGCAGAATATCCCTCTTGCCATGCGAATTTTCGGTCGCGGATCTCTTCGTGAACCCAAATCGATCCTGCCTTCTTCAAGTCACGCATAAAATCTGCAAGACAATGTGTTGCCTTAAGGCCAACAAGAAGATGGACGTGATCCTTTATGCCTCCGATTCCTTGCGAGACACCACCGAGTCCATCGACAGTTCCACCAAGATATTCATGCAGACGCTTCCTCCATTCGTCCGAAATTGACGGCATCCGGTCCTTGGTGCTGAAAACAATGTGATAATGCAGACTGAGATATGTGGATGCCATTGCATTAACAGCTTTTCAGCAAAGTTCTCGATCAACGCCGAATAATTCGTTCGTTCCTTAGGTCATTCTATCATCCCTCCGGGATGACGTAATCATTCGCCGCGCAAACCGGTGGCGTCGCTTTCGCTCAGCCACCGGCTAATTGCTGCAGTCCCTCCGGGACAAAGACAAATATCAGACCGAGCTCTCCATGGAACACGTTACCCGAGTCTTGTGCCACAGGATGACCGTCTTCGCTCACACTGTGTTCTTCTCTTTCCCTATCCCGAAATATTCACGCTGAAACGTTAGCCCGACGCGCAAGCGAGGGATCTTATTCCCGTTAAAACCAAGAGAAGATCCCGCACCCAAGCGAGGGATCTTATTCCTATTAAAACCACGAGAAGATCCCGCACCCAAATGAGGGATCTTATTCCCGTTAAGACGAAGAGAAGATCCCTCGCTTGCGCGTCGGGCTAACGTTTCAGCCGGGCTGACGCTTACCAGTTCCCGCCAAGCCCCACGTAACCACCCGGTGTCGAGAACGACGGGTGAAACACATTGTGGTAGTGCTCACGCAGGTCCCGGCGGTGAATCTGCTCGTCGTGATCGAGTAATTCTCGAATCCAGACATCCGTCGCCTGCAATCGAGCCGCCAGGATATGCGCCGCGTTCGCTCCCAGGTGATACGCGATAGAGCAATTGCTTTTCAGCAATTGCTCGTAAGTCGCATAGGTCAATTCCGCCAGCCGAGTCGGCTCCTGGCACCAGGCCTTATTGTTATGTTCGGCAGCGTGAAAGAAGGTCGTTTCACCAAAAACTTCGTTTGGTCCCAGTTCGACCAGCTTGGTTTCCTCAACCGTGGTTCCAATCAGATCGATCTGCACTCGACCGCTCAACACCATATAGAGCGACCGTAATGAATCGCCCACGGTAAAGACGACCACTCCTTCGGCGTAATCAAGTACCGTAAGACAAGAGGCAAGTTTTTCCAGTTCATCCGGTTGGAACCCAGCCAGTAGTTCAAAGTTTTGCAGATCAGCAGGTGTAACGGTCGCCATACGATGACTCCGGTCAATCACAATGACCTTGCCGGAACGAACGGTTCCGTAAAATCAAAACAAACAGAACGAAAAAAGGGAGAACGTCCACGGTCCGAATAAACCGTCTTCGAGACCACGTAATTTATGATGTGAATTCCCCACAAGTTTTGCAATTCGCCTTAGACATCAAACAATCATGCGATCCGAGGGGCGCCGAATGTTG
The DNA here is from genome assembly GCA_903904835.1 of uncultured Schlesneria sp. GTDB lineage: Bacteria > Planctomycetota > Planctomycetia > Planctomycetales > Planctomycetaceae > Schlesneria. Next base: position 132,714 of record CAIVEI010000081.1, read on the forward strand.
GCAAACCGCCACCGGCGATTTGCGAAGAGCTTCCGCTTCATGGCCTCAAGAACAATTGAAAACATTTTAAACGCCAGGTTTCTCAAGAGGGCTGACGTCGAAAAAGAGGAATCGTATGAGAGAACCCGAAGGAGCTGAGCAGAACAGTATCTATCCGTTTGCGTCAGAGACATTAGTGTCGTAGCATCACCGACGCGCCGAACGATGATTTTCCGTGTGTCATGAAGTGGAAGGTTCTCTCATGCGTCGGTTGCTCGTGATTGGTTGGATTCTTTTCGCCGCGTCATCGGCGATGGCTGAGCCAACTCAGAAGGTTGTCTCGATTGAAGGTGTGACCGAATACCGGCTCGGCAATGGTGCCCGAGTGCTCCTGTTTCCCGAAATGTCGCGTCCCAGTATTACGGTCAATATGACCGTCCTCGTTGGCAGCCGGCATGAGGGATACGGCGAATCGGGTATGGCGCACCTGCTGGAACACATGGTCTTCAAAGGGACTCCAACTTTCCCGGAAGTTCCCAAAGCTCTGCGAGATCACGGTGCCAACTTCAATGGAACAACGAACAACGATCGAACCAACTATTTCGAAACGATGCCCGCAACCGATGAAAACCTGGAATTCGGTATTAAGCTGGAGTCGGATCGACTCGTGAACAGTTTCGTCAAACGTGACGACCTGCTCTCGGAATTTTCGGTCGTGCGGAATGAGTTCGAACGAGGCGAAAACAGCCCCGCTTCGATTCTGAACCAGCGGATCTATGCCACCGCTTATGAATGGCATAACTACGGAAAATCGACGATCGGAAATCGTTCTGACATCGAGCGAGTCCCCATCGAAAAACTGCAGGACTTCTACGCCAAATATTATCAGCCTGACAATGTGGTCTTCATCGTCACAGGCAAGTTTGAAGAGCCGAAAGCCCTGGCGCTCGTGGAAAAATATCTCGGGTCCATTCCGAAACCGACACGTCGACTCGACGCAACCTACACGGAAGAACCGCCCCAGGATGGTGAACGGGTTGTCACCCTGCGGCGTGTCGGGGCTGTTGGTTCCGTTGGTGTGGGCTATCACGTTCCCTCAGCCTCGCACGATGATTGGGCTCCGCTCAGCCTGCTGGGTGGTTTGATTTCACAAGCCCCCAACGGACGCCTTTATAAGGCACTCGTTGAATCCAAGCTCGCGACCACAGTATTCGCGGGATCAGACAATTCCCATGATCCCGGATTGTTCTTCGCCTCGGCCTCATGCCCGCCGGAAACGCTCGACGCAACTCGCGAAGCGCTCGTTAAGACGTTTGAAACGCTGAGCGAAGTTCCCTTTACCGACGACGAAGTGAATAAAGCCAAGCTTCGCAGTGCCCGCAACGCCGAGATGTTGCAATCCAACAGCCAGATGATGGCCCAAGCCCTCAGTTCCGCTTCGAGCCTGGGAGATTGGCGATTACTGTTTATTCAACGGGATCGAATCGCCGCAGTCAGTGCATCGGACGTGAATCGCGTTGCGAAAGCGTATTTTCAACAACCGAATCGGACTGTGGGCGTTTATATTCCATCGAAAGAGGCTCAGCGGTTGTCGGTTCCCGCAGCACCTGCAATTGCGTCGATCGTGAAGGACTATCAGGGAGGCGCCGTTGCCGAGGCTGGCGAGGCATTTGATCCCTCCCCAGCCAATCTGGACGCTCGGCTGAAGATCGTCACGAAACCTGGGCTAAAAGCGGGACTGCTCGCGAAAAAGAATCGCGGTGAGACGGTATCTCTCGTCTTGACGCTTCATTACGGCAACGAGTTGTCATTGAACGAACTGACTACCGCAGCAGGGATGCTTCCCGGCCTGATGATGGCGGGGACTTTGAAGCATGATCGACAGGCTTTACGAGAAGAACTCGACTCGCTGGGGATCCGTCTCGGCACAGGAGGCGGTGCAGGTGGCCGACGTGGCGGGCGTGGCGGTGGTGGTGGCGGAGCAGGGACCGCCGGACGACTCACGTTTTCCATGGAAGCCAAGCGCGACACGCTGCCACAGGGGCTGAAGTTACTCGGTGAAATTCTGCGCGAACCCGCCTTCCCCGCTGATGAATTTGAGACCTCGAAGCTGCGGATGATTTCCGGGCTGACCGCTAACCGCACGGAACCTGCGGCCCTGGCCGGAAACAAAATCAGCCGAGCCCTTTCGCCGTATGTGATTGGAGACGTTCGCTACGTACCGACCCTGGAAGAGTCGCTTGAGCGATACCAGAGCGTGACACTCGAGCAAGTGAAAAAGCTTTATGAAACGCAGCTCGATGGAACACACGCCGAACTGGGGATTGTTGGCGATTTCGATCCGGATTCGACGCTGAAGCTGGTCGAGGAAATGCTCGCCACGTGGACTCCCAAGGTCCCCTATCAACGTATCGCACGCAAAGTGTCTGACAATGTGGTCCCGGTTCAGGAAGACATTATCACCCCGGATAAATCGAATGCAGAATACCTGGCTGGACTGACGTTTCCAGTCACCGACGATGATCCCGAATACCCGGCGCTCTTGATCGGCAACTACATTTTTGGTGGCAGCACACTCGCGTCTCGACTCGGAGACCGCATTCGTCAGAAGGAAGGCCTGTCGTATGGTGCAACGTCCTCGTTCACTGCATCATCGCAAGATCCCGTCGCTTCGTTATCTGTCACCGTCAGCACCAATCCCGAAAACATCGAAAAGGTGACTTCAGCGGTTATGGAAGAACTCAAACTCTTCCTGAAAGATGGACCAACGGAGAAGGAGTTGGGCGATGCGAAACAGGCGTTCGTGGAATCACAGAAGGTGAATCGGACGGCGGACGCATCAATCGCCGGTCAAATCGTTTCCAACCTGGAACTTGATCGCATGTTTGCACACGCGGCGGCTCAGGAAAAGGCGATTCTCGCTTTGACTCCTGACAATATCTCCTACGCATTCCGCAAGTATGTCGATCCGAAAAAACTGGTCATCATCCGTGCCGGGGATTTCAAAAGATAACTCTCTGACGGCTTTCTGATGCTTGCGTGGGCAATGCCTACGCTGAAGGCAATAAAGATGTGGCGTTGGGGTTTGTTGAGGTCATTAATCGCTTGGTGTCAATCCGCAGATTGGTACCAGTTTGCGGGATCTTTATTCGATTCTGGTGCTTCAGCTCCCCAGCATTCCGCTGGGGATTTTGCCATGATGCGTTTTGACAGGAAGTCAACAAGTATGACACAGGTAATAACGAGAACAGGCAGCAGGCACAGAAGAATGAAAAGCGCTGTCTTATTCTCGCCGTTCACTTGTGGCGGAACGGAAATCAGCATCGCCACGAACCAGATTGCGAGTAACGAGGAAGAGGTGACCACGGCGATCACGTAGTTTCCATGGTTAGTGCCGTAGCGGCCAGTTCCAAGCGTTTTCGCAACCGTGAAGTCCCCGCGACAAATGCTATGTAAATTGGACATGACAAAAATGCGAACCCGGTTACGGAGCGCAATCACGATGCCGATCCAGCCAATGATCGACGACATGAAACATCCTAACAAAATTGTCAAAATCGCAATCATTAACGTTGTGAGATGAGCTTCTTTCTGAATCATCGAAGAAAAGAACGCTGTGCTGAGAACACAGATAAAAGCGCAAATTCCAGCACGAAACAGAGCCAGGCAGAGATGAAAGAGGAAACCAACGGTTCCACGAGCTTTCCACGGGTCTGACTTTTTGAGCCAGAAGGCCGTTCTCAAGGCGGGCCAACCTGCCCTCAGGTAAGGTAGAATTCCCGTGAGCAGTGGGTTCAGCGTCAATACCAGCAAGACAATCGAAACGCTGATGATCGTCGGCCACTGGCTGAGAAAACGCCACACCGCCCGTTCATCCTGCTCGTTTGAACTCAGGTTCGGATTCACATTTAATCCAGTTTGATGTGTTGCGTGAATTGTCCTGGCTGCGGCGTCGGATCATATCTTTAAGTCTTCAACGACAGGAAGCAAAACAACGCTGCGATCATCTTTCAAAAACAGGCACCGGACATACTTTGCCCTTCAACGTTCAGCCATTAGTGTGCGCGAGTTCGATTGACTTAAGAGGGCAGATGGGATGTGATTGGAGTGTTTTTAGCAAACATTTGCAGGTTTAAGAGACACCATGAGCGAACCCCGGCAGAATTCCAGAAAAAAGACGAAAGCCAAGCCAGAGCCATCAATCAACCCGGCAGTGGTCTGGGGCGTACGCGCCGCCATTTCCGCTGTCGCGGTCATATTGCTGGGATTGGCCTGGCACGAGTATCAGATCAAGCAGGATTTTTCGTCCACGAACGAATCCTGGCAAGCTGCGTTGCGTTCCAAAGGCGAGAACGCTGATCTGACCAAGTCGGAATTCAGCAGGCTTCCCGTGAAGGGAAGCCCTTCCGTGACATCGGACAAGGCCGGCCCAAACTCTCTGGCCGCTACGACAGTAGATACATACACCTGGAAAGGCCGGATTCGAACCTATGCTGTCAAAGTCTTTTTCGGAATGGGGAACGATCCCCCGGTAGAACTGATTGAAGTCGTCGGTGCCGGGCAAGAAAACTCGCAACACTGAATTCCGGAGGAATCACCAAATCGATTTAGATACGTTCCATCTCATGGCTTAGTCCTTTAGCACGCGCGGAGCATCGACGTCGATTCCGCCGAAAAGGTGCTACAGTCTTACCCGCCGCTAGATTATCCGTTTCACGTGATCAAAGTCAGACCGCATCAATGGCTTGCATCCGTCGAAATTCGTCGGCTTGAAACCGTTGAGAAACGGTTCGCAGATTGGCTCCAATCACGCTGACACTGATGATCCCTGCTAACAGTAACGGGTAATAGACGTGAAACGGTTGTTGCAGAACCGCTGCGATCGCTCCCGTTGCAAGACAAACGCATCCAATTGCGATTCCAGCATGACAAAGGCCCATCGTGAGCTTCCGGGATTTCCCCAAAGCTGCCGACCACCCGATCAGGCCCCCTAAGATTCCTAGCAGACTCCCCACAACTCCACCAACGATTCCACCTTGCTGGTTCGTCCACCATCCTGCTGCCGACTCCGCTAAATTCGAGAACCGAGGTTGACTCACGATCACCTTGCCTTCGCCCTTAAGAACCAGATTCAAACTCAGCTTGACCGGCTTCATCCCTGGATTGGCGTGAAAGGGAAGCTCAAACTCCCGCCAATCACTTGTCCCTTGAAGCTTCTTCAGCCCGCCAAACTGACCGAGCGTTCGAGTAAAATAGACTTTTTTGTCCCCAAAATCATTCAGCAATTCAAGATAGCCGTCCCCGACAACCCCTTCGTATTTTACTCGGCCTCGAATCACATATTGATGTGTCGAAAATTCCGGAGCGTCACATGCAATCAACAGTGTTGAGCTGGATTTTTCACTGCCGACGACTTCGACTGCCGCTTCCCCATTCGGCCCTTTCGCAGATGTCGCGCGGTCGCCAATCTCTTCAATCGGGGAAAAATTGAGGTTCACAGTCGAGTCAGTCGCCCAGGAAGTATTCGCCGACATTGTCGATGCGATGGCCGTCAAAACGATGAATGTCTTTTTCAGCAGGAACATGAGCCTTCTCCGATTCTTTGCGGTGTGCAACGAGTAATGTTTTCAGAGTCGCGAGATCGATCTTGCCGTCGGCGTGTAATCCGCGCAACGTCCGCTCAAAATCACTCATGGAATTTTCGTGATCAAAGATTTTGATCTTGGCAATTAATCGATCGAGACGCAGTCGAACCGTGGGATACGAGATCCCGTACAACTGAGCCATTTCCTTGAGCGATCCTGAAGCCATCACAAACCGCTTCAGGAACGCAAGGTCCTCTTCTTCCAGCAACTCTACCCAGCGTTTGGCGTTCATGGTTTAATATTATTGATTTCACTTCAATAAAAATCAAATCAATTCGCTGTTCGAGTTTCAGATTTATTCATTTCTCTCTCGAAGTCACAGACTTTTCGATTTCTGAAACTGCTGAATCGGACTGGCGAACGATCCTCCCGTCGACCTTTTTGAAATCGTGGGTACCCGTCAGGAAAACGTCCACCACGGAATTCGAGAGACGTTGCCGAATCAATTCATTGGGGCACCAATCCCTTACATCATCGAGCGCAACGAACATGCTCGACGTCTTGGCGAACTCGCGAGATCAGTGTAGGCAAGCATTGCTCTATTCGATTCCAGATTACCGAACGCAATTCGTACCAAACATAATTCATCGCCGCCTCGTGACCTTCACTGTCAACAAGCAAGTCGGCGGATACCGGCGGGCTATAACGAATGGCATACCGAAAGCCGCCGACTCGTGAAATAATGCAGGGAATGACCTGAGCAGACGTCAATTGCGCCATCGTGAGCGCTCCAGGGGCCAAGGAAATCTGCCAGTCTCCGTCGCGTACCGATATCGCTCGACGCAATGATCCGTCGACGGCAACGCCAAGTATCCGTTTCCCTCCAGCGAGGTAGTCGTAAGCCTTGCCGATTTCGTTTGTCTCAAAAACCGAGGGACTATCGCTCATTCCATTAGCAGCGTCGGCCAAGTTGTCGATCCACCTGCGGACCGGACAACCGTTCGTGGAATTCTGTCTTATCATAAATGCCGCTGTTAGCTTACTGCTACGCAGCGCATAGAGCAGAAGGCGTAAGTCGCCGTAATGCACGGTCACCAGCACGACCGGACCTGACATCAGCGCGCGATCCAGATGCTCTTGTCCTATTATTTCCGAGCATAGTCGCCAGCGCGGGTTCCCGAGACGATCTGGCCACCAGTTATGGAAATGGGCAACATTAGCGTCGATTTCTGATAACCATCTGCGTGTTGACCATGCGGTTGACTTCACCGATTGGAGACATGTCGAGCGTTCCGTTGATTGCTGAATGTCTGATCGCAGATTCCGCCACTGACGTATCGTCAAATAAAAAGCCCCAGGGATCAGAAACCACCAAAGTAAACGAGGCGGCAGCGTGAATTCCGCACTCCGCACAATCGAAATAGCTAGCCACTTTGTACGGATGACGATCCATCTCATCGCCGTGTCCCCAGCAGTACTTGATGCCCTTTACGTCGATCAACCCACCGTGGAAAAAATCGATTTGCCCAGATCATTCTTCGGGCATCGGTACCGACGATCAGTTCATTTTTTCTTCGGATCACACCTTCGAAAACTGATTTTGCGACAGCCTCCGGGGCTATGCCAGTTGATAGCACGAGGTTTTGGTGAGTGGAATTGGCGATCAGCCTGCTGCCAAAATCTGTTTTCGTTACGCCAGGAAGGACCAAAAGTAGCCCAATTCCATAGGGAACGAGTTCCGCGCGAAGGGCTTCCGAAAATCCACTCAGCGCAAACTTACTTGCGCAATAACCGGCCCATTGAGGAACGCCCCGACGGCCATACATCGAGCTGATATTGACAATTAACGGGTCGATTCCGTCACGCAAGAGAGGTAAGGCAATGCGGCACAACTCGGCAACCGAAAAAAAATTGATCTCCATTATTCGACGAAGTGAGTCCGGTTCCAGATCAAGAAACGAACCGAACGCCCCAGCTCCAGCAGCATTCACCAGAACATCAAGTCCGCCCCATTCCGATTCGATTACGTCGATTGTCCGCTGACGAGCACCTTTGTCTGTAAGATCAGCAGTAATCTCTTTAATATCTTTGTCATCTGCAGGCAAAGCCGCGCGAGTTTGCCCAAGGCGGTCGACTGCAACGTCGGAAATCGCAACCCGCATGCCATGTTGTACTGCTGAAAGGGCCAATGCACGACCAATACCGCCGCCGGCCCCAGTAATCAAAACCCGCTTTCCTTGAAGAGATCTTTTGTTCATTGAGCTAAATTCGCCTTTTTTTAACGAATACGGCCTCAGGGGGGCTTTTAAATCCGAGAGAACAGGGAGGCCGATGTCTTCTGAGCTGCTCGGCTAACTTCAAAATACGGCCTGCTTCCTAAGTTCGCCAAGGCCCCGATGCACGATGAGATCTCGCAAAACGCGTTCTGATTTATTCCATCGAATTGGAAGATACCCATTTTATGATTAGTTGACGCTTGCGGCGAAGTCAACACGTGGAAACCGGCAACACTGGTTTTACGAGGTTTGTCGTTGGGGGCACACTCCGATTCACCGGTTCAGGCGAAACACCGACATCTTCATTCAAAAAAAGTCGCCGCCAATCTTGCGATCCAAAAAATCGAGTTACGCGTCTATCGCACGATGGCGAAACTCGTAATGCCCGTCCGTTTTACTCGCGAACTATTGTCTACGGTTTCGCCTCAGCGTTCGGCGGAGAAAACAGTGGATTGAACAGTTGATTGATCGGTGCGGCGGTCGGCATATGAAGAAATCCGATTCCAAACAGGATATAGACGCCGATCAGCATGAAGCCCTCAAGCCAGCTTGATTCCCCGTCGTAGGTCAGGGTTCGTGTCAAATAGATCGCCATCACGATCGCCAGCAATTCGAGCGGCGTGAAGACCAGATTCATGTTCTGGCCCATAATCAGGCCCATAAACACCAGCACCGGAGCGACCAGCAATGCGACCTGGGCACTGGCACCGACGGTCACGGCGATCGACAGATCCATTTGATCCTTGCGCGCAAAGCGAACCGCGTTGAGAAGTTCCGCAGCGTTTCCAACAAGAGCAAGCAGAAACACGCCTGCAAATTCCGGGCTGAGATTCATCGACTTCGACGCTGGTTCAATCGCGCCGGTCAAGACTTCGCTCATGACTGCAAGAGCGATCGTGACCGTCGTAAGAATGCCAATCGCCTGATTCCGGCTCCAGCCCGCTTCCGACGCGTCTGTGGCTTCATCGGGCCGAACATCCTTTTCCTTCAGGCTCGCCTTCACCCCCTCCTTGCCGATTAGGGCTTTATGGTTCAGGATGACGGCAATCAGGTACGCCAGGTAAACAGCGAACAGAACGACCGCGGTTTCGAGGCTGATCGATCGAGTCGCCGAGGCACTGAACTGGGTGACGGCCGGAATGATCAGCCCGAAGGAGGCCAGCGTCAGTAAAGCGGTTGTCATCCTGACGGCTTGAGAACTGAACTGCTGATTCCTGCGATATTTGAGACCACCAGCGAAAAACGAGACCCCCAGACCAAACAGCAGATTACCAATGATCGAGCCGGTGAGTGATGACTTCACCATCGTGACCAGGCCCGCGTGCAGCGCAAAGGACGAGATGATGATCTCCGGGGCGTTCCCAAGCGTCGCATTCAGCAACCCGCCAACCATCGGACCCAGAAACGTAGCAAGTGCCTCGGTGGCGTCGCCCATCAGTCCCGCCAACGGAACGATGGCCAGTGCCGAAGCCAGAAAGACGAATAACGGGTTCGCCTCGAACCAATTCAAACACACCCCAACAGGAATAAACACCAACAGCCAATTCAGGTTCATTGCTTCCATCCTTACTGAGCGTCGTTTTTGGAAGCTTTACGATAACGCATGAGAATTGAAAGGATGCCGAACGAGGCGGTCAACTTGACCAGCGGTCGCTAGTGGTTCAATGTGTGCATCTGCTGGTTGGAAACCCATCGTCGAAAAGAGGGTCAATGAAATAAATCAGGAATTTCTTTCGTCGATTGTCTTTTTCGGGCGGCTTGGGTGGCGAAAAACCGTCAAAAATTCGAACCCGGACATTTCCACGATTGAGAACGTGAAAGATCATTTCCCCTCCGGTGCTTGGAAGCTGTCAACTTTTCTAAGTTGAGAATAGTGAGCCACAACCCGTAGCATGGGCTTCAGCCCGTGCGAGACACAACATCTTGATCTTGTGCGGGCAATAGCCAACACTACAAAAAATGACAGCCTCTTGGCGTGATGTTAGTTACTTGCCAACGAGTATCTCCCAAGAGAAAACGGCACCCGAGACTGAATCGTCTCGGATGCCGTTTCATTTAATTAACAGCTAACACAATCGTGATTTAGAAATCACCGACTGTTTCGCCACCGCCTCGAGTACCGAGAGCACCCCAGACGCCGTAGGGGCTTTTGCCACCCAGCGTGTTCAGGACGCCAAGATTTCCCGTATCGATGTTATTGGAAATAAACCGGACCGCTCCGTCAGCCATCAGGGCTGTCACACCGCCACTGTGGTAGCTGCTTGCGGAAAGAAGATTGACCGCAGCATCCGAATTACCGTTGTTATCGCTGGTACACGAAACCGAATTTGGGGCGAGAATCGCGTAGAACGACACGTTTTCTGGTTGACCATCGCACCAGGTCGAACTGAATCGGCCTTTGACCGCTGACCCATTCGTGTATCGGCCAGCAGCGACGATCGGCGCAGTGGCTGCCAGACAGGCACCGGGGCTCGTGGTGATCCCGGCAACGCTCGTCAGCGTACCTTCGCGAATATCCGGAGTCGACTTTCCGCCGATTCCGAAGTTCGCCTGAACTCGCTCGCTGAACGCCAGCGTATTGCTGGTGCCGTCAGTGACGTCGCGGGTGCCATAGGTCCCGTTGCACGCAAAGAGTCCATTTGTGTTTGTGATATCGCGGTTACTGGTACCGAGGTAGTCACCCATGCTGAAGGCATAACTGATGACACCTTTCGGCGCGAGCCCGACGTTAAGGATGCCGGGATCGGTTGGGCAACTGAAAAATGAAATTCGCTGATTGTAGCCTTGACCACTTGAGTTGCCCCAACCGCTCCACGGTGCCGCTCCGCCGGGAATCACGACTGGGGTCGTTGTCGTATCACCAGCTTCGATTCGATTGTAAAGCGCGGCTTGGTCCATGAACGGAAGCAACGAGACCAATCCGGAGCGGCGATTGTAATTTCCGTCATAACGGCTGGCGTTTCCGCCACCGTTCGTACCACCTTTGGCATAAACGAAGGTACCAAATACGTCGTGGTAGTTGTGCAGAGCCAATCCGAGTTGCTTCATGTTGTTTTTGCATTGCGTACGGCGAGCGGCCTCACGAGCCTGTTGCACAGCAGGCAGCAGCAAAGCGATCAAGACTGCAATAATGGCAATCACCACCAGCAGTTCAATCAAAGTAAATCCACGAGCACGAGAACGACGATTCATAAATCTCTCCTTTGAATAAGGAAACCAAAAAAACAGTCCAGAATAGGACTGAAACATTCAGGAAATCAACGGTCTGAGAGTTGAAAATCAGACGCGAAATTGAGACGATTGTGTGAAATTGATGAAGACGATGGTACCGACTCTTTTCAAGCTGTCAATGGACAGTCGTCCTTTCTTTTTCTGAAAAATGGCTACTTTTTAAAACGAACGAGGTTACACCGTGAAAAACATTGGTGCTATGGCGCTACTTGTTTGTCTCTGCTTCCAGACTGTCGGCTGCGGAAACGCAAAGGCGAGCCGTGAGCCGATTTTTAAGGTCAGCGGGAAAGTCCTTTACAAAGGGCAGCCAGTCGAGGACGCGGATGTCGTTTTCACTTGTGCCGAAAAGAATCGAAGCGCCTTTGGTCGGACGAATGGTCTGGGCGAGTTTAAGCTCACGACCTTTGTTTCCAATGATGGTGCCGTTCCGGGGAAGCATGTCGTTCTTGTCACCAAAATCGAAATTGGAGCGCCGGTTGAGGTTGCTGACATTTCTGACCCGGCGTACGAACCACCGAAGCTGCATGAATCCACCGATCCGAAACCGAAGAATGCAATCCCGGCAAAGTACGCCGATGCCAAAAAATCCGACCTGATCGCCGTCGTCGTTGAGGGGGACAACCCTGAAATGGTGCTTGAATTGAAGGATTGACCTGTTTTTCAAGGCACGGATCCAGCAAGTTTCGTTATTCCAACGCGCGAGCGAGGTTCTTACAGGACCTAAGCTTGCGCGTTTTTTTGTTGCGAGATTTCGGGTTTCGAGATCAGGTTTCCAAGCAACACGGCCAATGAAGGTCACCCCGTTGGGGTTCAGGGTCATGTCGGTGGCGATAACGCAGGTCGATGGCCTGACGTAGGGTTGTCACGTTGCGACATAAGTTTCGACATAAGTGGTGGGGGCGTTCCCCGGCTCTCAGGCTGTTAGGCGGCCTTCCGTCAAGCAGAGCCAAAGTACAAAGCAGCTATTTGGGCGTGGAGATTGGCAGAGATACACCACGAAGGATTTAGCGCGGGCTTCGCCCCGAAACTCAATTTGGAGAAGAATTTGAACCACGAAAAACACGAAAAACACGAAAAAAGAACAGTCGAGGCGAGCCGGGGTGCGTCAGCCCCCGGACTCTTGATTGGGCGAATACGGGCTGCCGGCCGTTTGACATAACTCACCCCGCGTTTTCGTGGTTCGTTCCGTAGTCGAACGTGACGGACGAAGAGTCCGGGGCAACGCGCGAACGATGATCCAATTCTGAACCCATCGTCCGACGCGCATCAACCGGCTGTGCCGGTCCGGGGTGCGTCAGCCCCCGGACTCTTTATTCGGCGAATACGGACTGCCGGTCGTTTGTCATAAACCACCCCGCGTTTGCGTGGATAAATAAAGTGTCGAAATTCCTGTTGACATGCCGTATTTATTGCGATAAAATAATTTGTGTTATACTTGAAATGCGCTTGAGGTGTTGTTTTCTGTTTTCTTGAGCAGTCGTCGAAGCGGTTGTGGTAAGGAAGCAGGATGGGCAGAAAAATCACAAGTTGATCACGACAGCAATTGATCTTTGAAAATTCGGAATAATTTTGACACGGGTCTGCCGTCGCGGCGGAGAGTTTGACCGGAGACAGTCCTCGAAGGATCGATTAATCGATTTCTTTGATTGATCTCGTCCCGTTTCGGCCGTCTTTCCTCAACTCGCTTGCCGGTTCGATTTTGGGCATCGACGACTCCACCGCACCCTACGAATCTGCAAGACGAATGAACCGGGTTGAAGTTGGCCAAGTTGGCCAACTTCGACACTCGCCAAACCCTACAAAAAAGGGAACTTGGCCAACTTTGCCAACTTGACCAACGTTTTTTAGGCTTCGGTGAGACGACGGGTTTCCGATGGCCCTCCGCTCGGACGAAGGAAGATTTCAATGAGCAGAGGCTGAAAAGATAGAAACACAGAGGCACAGGGAACACAGAGTAAGAGGGACAAGTAGTTACGAAAAACGTCCATCGTTAAAAGCCGACGTTTTGGGGAACAAAGCAAACCATGCAGGGGGCTTCTTCCTCGTCTTCTCTCTGTGACCCCTGTGCCTCCGTGTTTCAACGTCTTCCTCGCTATCCTGAAGACAAAGCCAAGGGTAGCGGTAGGACTCGAAAACTCGACCGCACCCTACGAATCTGCAAGACGAATGAACCCGGTCGAAGTTGGCCAAGTTGGCCGACTTCGACACTTGTCAAACCCTACAAAAAAGGGAAGTTGGCCAACTTGGCCAACTTCCCTTTTCAAGATCGCCGTGTTGAACAAAGGACTTCAGGGATTCGCTTTTATGGGACTTATGGGACGCATGGGACATATGGGTCTAATGTCGTACTAACGTTTGATTTCTTCGCGCGCCTCGAAGAATTTGAAGAAGAAAAGAGTCCGGGGGCTGACGCACCCCGGCTCGCCTCGACTGTTATTTTTCGTGTTTTTCGTGTTTTTTGTGGTTCAATTTCTTCTCGTGATTGGGTTGTGGGCAAAGCCCGCGCTGGGTCCTTCGTGGTGATTTTCTGCCAATCTCCGCCGCCCGACCTTTACCGTTACACGGGCGTCCGCCGTACTTGGCGTTCACCGATTTGAATCAGTCGATTGAACGTGAGACTCAACGCCGGTACCGTGGCACAAGATACGAGCGTTCATCGAAATCGCAAGCGGCTTTATCCACCCAATGGAAGCGTCAGAAGCGGGCCTGCGGGCTTACCGTCAGCTTCCTGAACGGCGAAAAGGATCTCGTAAATTGCCATCACAGCGCGAGAATTGACATCATTCGGTGCGATATAGAACCAGTATCCCCGGTACTTCACCGCGATTTCTGATTGTTTTGGCCGACGACGGCTGCAACAGACTTGAAACAGCCCCTGCGTTACCTGTGTCCAATCGTAAAGTTCACCCGTCTCATCCGGAGTCATCGGCACGATTCCGCACGTCACGTGATCATCCGGAACGCAGACACCTTTTGACAAAAACACGCCAATTTGTAGCATCGAGCGCATGTTGACGTAAATCGTGTCACCAGAACCGATATCAAGTTCTTCGGGTAAATCAGGTTTTCGATCGGGGTGATCTCCACTCAATTCCGATTTGATTTTATAGACCGTCAAACCTGGTTTTAACCGAAATATACGAGCAAACTCCAGGATTTCTGGCGCGTGTCGATCTTGTTCACGTACCCGCAGAATCAAAGTCCGCTCTCTTTTTCTGACGGTCATCCGGTCGTCGTCGTTTTTGCGGAAGACGTAATTTTCCCTGGCCGCATTCACCAGGTCGCCGCCACGCACCCGATCGATCGGAATCGGATCTGAGGCATCGTCGGTATCTTCAAATTTTCGCACGGTCAACTCGATGGCCCCGCGATGTTCAAGCGCCGACAAAAGCTGTATGCCACGTCGGAATTCGTTGTTATTATCCGGCGAACTTGGAGTCATCGCGATGGCCCGAGTCGCGTTGGGTATGTCGTTGATGTCGTTGACTGCCATTAGAAAAAACTGCTCGACATTCGCGCCGGCATTCACCACGCTGAATAATTCGGCCGAAAGTGGTGTCAGCAACGCTTTGGCAATTTCCTGACCACTACGCGGATGAAAGCTCAGCGTCGGGGCATCGCGCATGAACAGTTCTCCGAGCCCGAGGTTACTAAAACCTGGACCGGCACCATCCAGGCCGTAGCTGTAATTGCTACGCCCCGAAACCTCGAACTGACTGGTGATATTATTGAGGTCAATGAAAATTGGAGAATCGGCGTATCGCAGTCGAACGATGTTCAGCAAGATCTGCTCATCGTTGGTTTTCCGATAGGCTTCGTTATATCGAGTACGGGTCAGACTGACCGCTGCCGGCCCCAGACATCCGCTCAACGAAAACGAAACAGCGACGATGAGGGCCAGGCCGAGGACGATGCTAGCTGGGTTTCGATTACGTCGACTTTCGGATTGCTGTTGCGACATGCGGCGATACCAATCGGTTGAACCGTTCTGCTGAACCGTTCGGGCAAGTTCACCGGGACTGAGTTCGCACATCGCGCCAAATTGGAAACCCTTTTTCTTAATTTCGTCATTCTGACCGAAAAACTTGACTCGATCGGCATAATTTGCATGAACCTCATAACCAGACCTCAACCTGACAGGTTGGAAGGACGACCATAACGATCCTGAGTGCCATTCAACAATTTCATGATTCGACTCGGCAGGTCTTTCTCATGTTGTCGAATTCTGGAAACTCGAAACGCCGATGGAGAATCTATCTGTTCAAAAGGTCGCAGTGTTTTCGTGGCCGTGTAAACTGCCACTTGCTTCATTAAACGCGGAAATTATGTTTTTTTCATCAAGGTCTGGTTTTTGACCCCTTGATGTTGTCAGAATAAAATGAGTGATGTCGGCAGAAGTTCGCCGAACGTATGCCAACCCTGTTTTTTGTATCGAGCGGAGTTCGACAGATGGCCCCGAATAAGAAATACCTGAGCCTGGAAGAGGCTGCTGCTCAGATCGGGATCAAGACAGAAGATTTAATCCGCCTGCGTGAAAAGGGTGAGGTTCGGGGTTTTGCAGATCGGGGAACCTGGAAGTTTAAAGCTGACGACGTCGCCGAGTATCGACGTCGTCAACAACCGGACTCAGACCCCGATCTTCAAATTATCGACGACTTTAGCGAACCCGAGAGCGATGACGTTGGTAAAAAGGCCACCGTGATTCGTAAAGGTGGTCCGGCGAAATCCGATAGTGACGTCCGCCTGGTTTCAGACGATCCTGATCAGAAGAAGAATCGCTTGACGGGAAGTAGCGATGAACTTCCTTCGATCGGACTTCATGATTCAGACAGCGATGTTCGTCTGGTTGATCCTTCAAAAGGGATCGAGCAGGGAAGTGACAGTGATGTCACGCTCGTTATCCCAGGAAAAAATTTGAAGTCGGATTCTGACAGCGACGTTCGCATGGTTGACCTGCCAGATTCTCGCGTTGATTCGAAATCACGCTCACCAGTCGATACCGACAGCGATATTCGTTTGTCACCATTCTCCGACAGCGACAGCGACGTCCAGTTGATTGGCCCGAAATCAAAAGGTGGCAAGCCTGGAAGCGACGTCCAACTGGGTTCGAATCGCTCGAAATCCGACAGCGCCGAGAAAACCCTAGACATGGGTCCGCCGAGTTCAGGAGTCGATTTCGACCTGCTTGATTCCGGAAGTTCAGGCTCAGCCTTGCATGACGGAGACGATTCTTCGATTACACTTTCTGGTGATAGCGGAATTCAGTTGGCCGGTGCTGATAGTGGAATCCGACTGGGTGGCGATAGCGGAATCCGTCTGGGCGTCGATAGCGGAATTCGACTCGGCGGCGACAGTGGAATCCGTCTGAGCGACGATAGCGGTGTGCAGCTTAAGAAACCCGCAGACAGCGGGATTTCGCTGGAGGGCGCCGATAGCGGCGTTCGGCTCGCCGACAGTGGGATCAATTTGGGTGAAGAAAGCGGCATCCGAATGAAGCCCTCCAGCAGCAAGATCAAAAAAGGGGGCAGCAGTAAAAAGTTGCAGGGATCGAAAGAGCCCGCTGACGATCTCGAAGCGACAGTGCCTATGCATCTTGATCCGCTGAGCGACGACGACCTTAGTTCGTCGACGGCCCCGTTCCTGTCATCGATCAGCGATGATGATTTGAACACGTCGGATCTCGACTCGTTCAATCCCAGCGATACATCCGAACTTCAGTCGATGGGCGACCTGGAACAAAATGTCGTCATGTTCGACGATGATGAAGAAGATGCACCTCCCGTTTCCAGCAAGAAGAAACATAAGACGGTCGAAGAAAGCATCTTCGAAATCGATGAAGTCGAAGATGGATCGATGGAAGAGTTGGAAGTCTCGGATGAAGATCTCAGCGGCGAAAATGAGA
>CAIVEI010000082.1 GCA_903904835.1 uncultured Schlesneria sp.
AATAAGATCCCTCGCTTGCGCGTCGGGCTAACGTTTCAAATCGCCTTCTGCGACGATATCTTAACTATCGACTCAAACAGACCTTGCGTCGAATCAAATAGATTGCGCGAATAATCTGGGCTAGGGTTTTTGATTTATTCCATCGGCGAATGATGCCCGACTTGGCCCGCATGTCCCTTTTCGCGAGATTCGTCGATTTCACTACCTCCGCTCTATTTCAGGCGCACTACTTGCTCCCAAGGTCTGAAGTCGAACAGCACTCCTGAATCCGATGAACGAGTCTGCTGATTTCGTTCTCTATCCTGAGCAAAAGAAAGTCGTTGCCTTGGCATCGCTTCAGATCTGTGATTTCGATATTCGATCGGCTCGCTGAACTGGCTTGAGATTGTCCAACTGGCCAACTCTTTTCCACCTTCGAGACGATGAACGGAAATTCACAATTCTGAGAGATTCGTCTCGTCGGTTGTGACTTGACGTCAGCCGCTCAAAATCCTGTTGCGCGAAAGGAGATTTCATGTCGAACTCAACCTTAATCCACAAAATTCTGTTCGCCACCGACTTCAGCGATCCGTCTGAGAATGCTCGAAAGTATGCCTGTGAACTCGCCAACCGGACGGGCGCAGAATTACATCTCTTGCACGTCGTTGTTCCGTTAGCGGTTCCAGCAATGGGAGCACCTTCGGTCGGCTACATCGAAGACACCGAAGGGATTGCCGCCTCGGTGAAACAGTCCGAAAGCGATCTGGAAAAATTACTCGACCCAGCATGGCGAAGCGCTCACCGAGTCGTTTCGGCGGTCGTTGTCGGAACGCCCGTATTTGAAATCCTGAAGTATGCCAAGGACCATCACATCAACATGATCGTGATGGGGACCTACGGCAGGACCGGTTTGACGCACCTGTTAATGGGAAGTGTCGCTGAAAACGTCGTTCGAAAGGCTCATTGCCCGGTTCTAACGGTACATCAGCCGAAGCATTCGCTATAGGTTAACCGCCCCCGGAGGCCATCGTTTAACCGCGCCTCGAAGAGAAGCGAGTTTCCCCGCGTCTTGACGCAAAGCGAGTCAACCCACGTCAAAGCCAACCAGCGGCATCATCGCGGATAGCAAAATTCAAAACGAATAAAGTCAAGAGAATTCAGCCACGGATGAACACGAAAACACACGGATAAAGAGGAATAAATCCCAGGAAGAACCGTTGAGAAACACCTTTGTCTTCGCTTGCCTGTTTTGAATTTTTCCGTGTGATTCTGCGTTAATCCGTGGCTGAATTTCTTTAGTTTGTTAATTCATTCAGGAGCTTTGTTGGCTGTTTTTGGGGGGACGAAATCGAGGGCAAAGACAAGCTCATTTGGCCAGTGCAACGCCGTTTTTCACTGACAAGCGCTGACGGCATAGGTGTCAACGACGAACCAGTGACCATTGTTTAACCGCGCCTCGAAGAGAAGCGCGCAAGACGGGCGATCTGGCGAAAACCGAGGCGTCAATTCTTGTTGAAATGCGCAGTTCAGGGTCGCTTGACGGATTTGTACGTCCCTGATACCGTTCCGCTCTACCAACGATTTCGCAAAACTGCGGAAAAGAAATTGAGTTTCCGGTCTCAATCTGACGATTGTAACGGCAGCATCAGTTCACCAAAGGGGGATTAGCTCAGTTGGGAGAGCGCTTGCATGGCATGCAAGAGGTCAGCGGTTCGACCCCGCTATCCTCCACTTACGAAAAGCCTTAAACTGTAATGGTTTAAGGCTTTTTTTGTTGGCTGAAACTGTATCCCATTTCGGCTGTATCCCTTTTCGTATCCCAAAAACAAAAACAGCCGACCCACACTCGGGACGGCTGTTTTGTCTGACGCCAATTTCTCGCCGCCTGCTTCGTCACTTCACATTTTGTAGCGGCTCACGTCAGGGCGAAATTGCATACGGCCTTCAATATCATTCCTGTGGGATTTCCTCAGCCTAATCCCTATCATTCCCAGACACTCACAAATCGATCATTCGATCCAGTTTGATTTTGATCATTCAAAAATCAAAACTTCCCGGCCAGCGTCAGCGTTGTCCGTCGTAATTGATCTGTGTGCCGCAAGTCCTTAATGCAAGGTTATTTACCCAAGTATGATACGCCCATTTGATTGGCGACTGAGTGAGGTCTAGAGCCACTTTTGCTTGTTCTCCGACCTTCTCGGCTCTTCGACACGCAGGAGCAATACCCAATCTCCGGCCAAAAAGTCAGAAAAATAGTTTTAAACGCGTTCTCAGAAATGACTTGGGGCGACCAGAGCGAGCTTAAAATCCCCCGAAAACCGTCGTTTTCCTCATTTTAGGCCAGCGGGTGACACATTATAGGTGTCGAGCGATCATCGTGATTGCTTGCCAATGACTCATCGAAGAAAGGCGAAATCATGGCGAGACAGACGTACCGAAACGGGCTTTCCCAAAACAAAAGAGGCGGAGGATCAGTTGGTGATCCTGATTTACCAGAACGGGGGAAGCATCCAAACTTCCAATTACTACTGGAACGTTTACGATGAAATGGCGGATCGATGCCGTTTGTCCCAGTGGGCACGAACTCGACGGACATTGGGTGATCCGAGACCAGCGTGGCGAGCGTATGTCGGATACCGCCGAAAGACTTTGCTGATGAAACGATTTTTAGATCACAGCCCCGATGGTATTTGGGCATTGAATGAGGCGGGGAGAGCCAGAGCAGAGCGACTTTTGGGACTTTGAAGAATGAAGCCAAAAAAGCTCGTGAATCATCATCACGAGCTTTTACTTTGCTAGAGTGCGAAACCCACCGAACAATTCCCTTGGACATTTGTCTTTCTGAATCATGCAAACCGACAAAACCAGAAACTTGCTGCTCGATGATCGAATTGAGAGCTACTCCCCGTTCTTCGATCATCAGTGGGCCAGAGAATTAAATGGACTCACTGAATCGGCGAAGAAACTCGACGATCTCGTATTCGATCTCATGCTCACGATGAAGGGAATTTCACGTGCGGCGGCACTTCCACAATTCGCTGTTGATGGGGCGAAGCATTATTCCGCAAGGGCATCAATTAGAGAGCCTCGACAATTCGCTGCTTCTTAAAGTCATCGCACACATTGCTGAACGTATTGGTCATAGAATCGTTTTTTCTGGGGTTCAGAATTCAGAACTCCAGAAGATCATGCTCGATCTTGCGGACGAAGCCGTTGCGAAAACAAGGGGGTTACTGGCGTAGGCGAGGGAGCGGCTTTGCACCCACGGCGAAAAAAGGACGGAATCGCATACTCAAAACAGACCAAACGCCCATTCCAAGCCCACCCGGCCCCCCCTGTTGACGTCATGGCGGCAGGTTGAGACAGTTTTAGGGCGACCATCGGTCCCGAAGCGTTTCGGGGGATGGTCATCTGGGAAATCCCGGATTAACGTCAATCACTCGTGCAGAGAAAACGTGACATCTAACATTTGACGCTGAGATTATCAAAACAAGTAACAAATCGCAAAAACAAAGGGAACGAACAGCGCATTCAACACGGACGGCGAATGCGCCGCCGGTTTATTGTGAAGGCGGAACAGGGGATAAGTCCAATTAACAGCCACAAACTGCTGACATTTAAAATACGAGTGTCCCTGGATTTTCTCATCCCCCGTTGGAAACTCAATAATCCGCCCCCGACCCCGCGGTGTTTGAACCAAACACATCGGCGGAAGGGGGGATACAGGTTGGGTTTGTTGGTCGCGTTAATGGGTCAATCCTTGCCCCAGGCCGACGCTGGGTCGAAGGAGGATGACGGTGGCTTAGAGGGTGGGTTTGAAGTTTTTACTACGGTCCGGCGAGCGGGTTGCATAACCGAAGGCTTCGCCGACACACCAAGCGGCTTGGGCAACCGCGATGAATGGAAACCCAATGAGAAAATCCTTGAGCCGGGCGCCGTTCAGGCAGTGTCGTCCAATCGCGACCAGGGCCGAACAGAGAGACAAGGGGCAGCCCGCGATCCTCAGCCAACGCCGGGGCCGGGACCACTGTTCGAACTCGGCCCTGACCCGGCCGTATTCGAGACCGCGCTGGAATCGTTCGTATAAAAATCTCTGATGGTATCGCTCATCCTGATCGAAGACGATTGCCTTCGGTTCATACCACGGAGTGAAACCGGCTGCGCGGGCCTCCCAACTGAACAATGCGTCGCCACAGAAAATCGAACCGTCGAACCCACCCACCGCATCGAACACCTTGCGCGAAACCAACAGGTTGCCGGTGGCGGCCAGGCTGATCGGCCCGGCGCGCTCACTCCGCTGGTAGGGGGAGTACTTCATCACATAGATCCCCCGAGAAACGATCGCCTCGGCCCGGGAGTCGATGCAGCCTCCAATGATCTCATGCCCCGCAGCATGGATGGAGACCAATTCCGCCAGCCAGTGGGGGTCGGCCTGGCAATCGGCATCAGTAAAGGCAAACAGTTCGCTGCGGGCGAGCGAGACGCCGACATTCCGTGCCGCGTGCGGAAAGAGGCGGTGCGGGCTCTGAAAAAAATAGACGTTTTTAAAGAGCGACGCGACCTCGGCTGTGCGTGTTTCTGGAGAACTATTGACCACGATAATTTCAAAATCGCGAAAGGTCTGCTGGTTTAGCGATTCGAGGCAGCCCGATAGGAAATCGGCCGAGTTGTATGCTGCGACAATGACGGAAACCAATGGGGGGGCGTGGTTCATGGGTGGGTGTTGTCTACGAGTGTCGGGGAGGCGCTGTCGGAAAAAAGCAGGTGCCGCTCAGCGGGATCCAAGAGCCCCACGCGGTTGCACTCGTAACGGGCGTAGATGGTGGCGCTGTTTCCTTTCCCACACGCAATGCCCACCGCCTCGCCCACAGCATAACCGAACGTCAGCAGGCACGAGGTGGCCAACGTGGCGAGCGTTTGCAGAGGAGCGCGGCGATCGATCAGGATGGGGGCGCAGCGCACCATCTTGAGCAGGGGCACTAACGGAAAGAGTACCACGCGCGGCAGGCGTGATTCCCAGCCCCATTGGCAATACTTGACTCGTTCAGCACCGAAGATGCGGCCACCGTGAAAGGCGTGCTCCACAGCGGGTGCAAGGCGACTCATGTTGACGTGCCACAGTCCGGTGTGGTGGCAGTGGACGAAACGGGCGCCCGGATTGTTCCGGCGGATTTCCGCCTGCAGCAGCCCTTCCGCCTGCAGCAACCCCACGTCGCGGGCAGCGGCGACAAACGCCGCGCGTCGGTACGTAGTGTTGTGCCAGGGGAGCCGTTCGCAGTTCTCGGTGCGGGGTGGATGAGCGACTGGTCGCAGCATCACATGAGTTAACAGGAATTGTGCTCGGCTGACAGCAGAGCCTGGATTCGGATTGTGCATGACAGGTGCCGCAGCGAGGATTTCCGCCGACGAATCGAACACCCCCAAAAGCTCCTCCACGAAGTTGGACTCGGGGAACGAATGGTCTTCGGTGATGGTCATGATCTCGGCCGTCGCTTCCGTCGCCGCGAACACACGGGAACTGGCCATGTCGGGTGCCGCATGCAGCAGAAATCGGGGATTCACCAACGTCCCACGGGACAGTACGTAGCGTTCAATTTCCTGCAGCAGCGCAGGCGAGTCGGTGGTCAGCATCAGATCGATGCGGTTCGCGGCAGTTTGGGCAAGCAGGCAATCCAAGGTCTTCTGAACATTGCTGAAGCCCCCTCGGACAACGAAGACCACCGCCATGCGGGATGGAGGTGCGGCGTCATCGGCGTCTGATGAGTTTGTTCTCATGGGGCGGGTCGTCGCAGGTCGTTTGAAACCATATTCGGTCTGGCGAACTGCGAATTGAAGTGCTTCTGAAAGCGACTTGGCGAAATGAGTATGTTTTCAAGTTAAAAATGCGCATTTCTCGACAGGACACGTTAATTGACCGGGAGAGGTTTACGCAAGAGACGACCACAACGATTTTCAGGGTCGGCGAGCCGGAAACGACACGCACGACAAAAGTCCGTGCGATGGGAACCGAGGGGACACAAGCAATACTGTTCGGCACTCAATTTGATCAGACGATTTTCGGCGTCTCCAGTGACTGATTCGGCTCGGCTGGCTGCCGCTGGAAACCACCGTCCATCGGCACATGACAGCCACGCCACCCAGTCAGCTGTCGGCTTCGACGATGTCAGCATCGAACAATTTGGTATTTGAAGTAACCACCAACTTGCGGAATTCGTCGGCGTGGATACTTCGCCACGGAAAGAGACGGAAATCACGGAATTAAAACAAAAGGCACCCAATGTTCGTTGTAGACCAGGTCCGCATCTTCTTCCTTTCCGTGTTCCTTCAGTGTCCTTCCGTGGCGCCTTATCGATGGACCCCAAAAACTGGACCAGTGATCAAGACAGAAACAGTTTCAGGGGAGGGGTGATGTCAGAACAGAAGAAAAGAATTTTTTCACAGAAGGGCGCGAAGGTCAGAAAGTGAGGAACAGCGCAGCGGAGCAGCCTTTCGTCGGAACAGTCCGGGGGGCTCAGGGTGAACTCTTCATACTGAATTCCTTGGCCCTGCGACAGCTTCATGCCTTTGATCCGGCCTCCTACGGTCGCACCCGCAATTACCTTGATGCTACCGTCTCACATCTTTCTCCGTACCTGCGACACGGCATGGTCGCCATCAACGAAGTACGGGACCATTTACGTTCGAGGTTTGCCCACGACCCAATCCGTCTAGAGGCGTTTTTCCGGCAACTAGCATGGCGGGATTTCTTCGAGAAGGTGCTGTCTTGGTACGGTCGTCGGCTGGAGGACGACCTCGAGCAGCCCAAACATGGCGTCATCAGGTCGAAACAGATCCCGCTCGACGTGCTGAATGGCGACACTGGGTTGGCGACCCGGCGGTGCTGCTCGGTGAGATTGCCAGTCGAATGGGTGCGACGACGATTCACGTCTCCGAGCATCCCAACCCGGCGGTGGTAGAAACGATCGATAAACTGCGGATGAGTCTTCGCGTGGTTGTTCACCCGCGGCCGGTCTTCGCTGATTATCCGCAGGAGCCGAAGCGGTTCTCGCGGTACTGGGACAAAGTCGCCTCACAAGTGCTGGGCTACCAGCCAAACTCTTCCAAACGGATGCACCAGTGATCCGATCCTTCGCGGTGTGGCGAGAATTGATATTGTCGCATGCCGTCTATCTCGCAAATTTTACCTCGAAAAAAAGGGGGCCGCTCGAGTCGTGAATCCGCTATCAATGAGTCCTGACCCGTTTCTGCTTTCTGCGCATTTTTGTGCTGACCCCTATTTGCCTTTTTGCCTTTCCCGGCGGCAACGATCTTAATGTTTTCTTTTCCGTGTTCCTTCCGTGCCCTTCAGTGGCTCAATAAGAAGTTCTTCCGCCACGGAAAGACACGGAAATCACGGAATTAAAACAAACAACGCTTGAATTTCATTGTGAACCAGGCCCGCTTCTCCCTCTTTTCCCTGTTCCGTCCGTGTGCTTGTTGAGAACTGATGTTGTCGCTAGCCGTCTGTCTCGCCAATTTTATTACAGAGACAAAGGGGCCGCCCAAGTCATGAACCCGCTATCAGTGAGACCTGACCCCTTTTTGCCTCAGAATTCCCAGCGTTTCGGTTTACCCGCACCTTTGAGTTCGATCCAGTCTATCTCGACCGGTTGTTTCGTTGCAGGGAGGTAGAGGCGGACGATCCCAAGGCGGCCAGTTGCCGTGATATCGACATTGACCGATTTCCAGTCGCCTGGCGACAGTGAAAACTCTGTCGATCCGGTCTGCCCCTCTCCATTGGCCGGCGGAAGCCATTCGACCTTCCCTGGGCCGCCAATGGAAGAGCGAACGCGGAACGTTACCGCGGCGGGTCCATCGATGCCTGCCCCAACGCCCAGGAACGGCGTGTCGTTCTGACCCGTCACAGTGAGGATGCTGTCCTTGACGGACGCGTTGCAGCCTCGCGTCTTCCATCCTTGAAGCACGTCGGGCGCGGCCGTCGCAGCGGCGGGCTTGTAATCGGGATTTCGAACGGGCACGACAGCCTCGGTGTCCGCCAGAAAACGGGTGATCAGCGAGTTTAACTCGCCGACGATTTCAGGCTTCTCGGAGGCGAGGTTTTGGGTCTCACCGAGGTCGTCGCGGAGGTTGTAAAGTTCGAGTTGGTCGGAGCCGTCGGTGTTCTGGGCGAAGAGTCGAATCAGCTTCCAATCACCTCGGCGGACGCTCGTTCCAGGGTGTTGACCGCTGGCGAGCGTATCGTGCGGGAAATGGGTGAAGATGGCCTCGCGAGCAAGAACTCCCCCTTTGATCGCTTGGGCAAAGCTGACGCCGTCTGGCTTCACGGCCTCGGGCAGCGGCACGCCAACCATGTCGAGTAAAGTCGGCATCCAGTCGATGCTTTGGATGATGGTTTCATTCTTAGTACCGGCTTTGGTCACACCGGGCCAGACAACGATGCAAGGCTCGCGGACGCCCCCTTCGTAAAGGCTCGCTTTGCCATTTCGAAACGGAAGGTTGCTGGTCGGCGGCGATTTCATGTCTGCCTGGAAGCGAGCACTTTTGTGATCGTCCGGGCCATCGCCCCAGCTCACGCCGCCGTTGTCTGAGAAGAAGACCACGATCGTATTGTCTGCGATTCCGCATTCGTCCAGGGCAGCAAGCACTCGGCCGACGCCGTCATCAAGGCTCTCGATCATCGCCGCATAGACGGGGTTGCGTTGGGGGTTGTTGGGATCTGCCGACTTCCGATACTTGGCGACGAGTTCATCCTTGGCGTCATAAGGGGAGTGGGCGCTGAATTGCCAGTAATTCGCGTAGAACGGCCGGTCTTTGTTTTCTCGGATGAACTTGACGACCTGGTTCGAAAGTGTGTCTTCGATATGCTCGCCAGGTTGTCCCTGGAGGTCCAGAACGGGGGGATATTTCCAGGGAGCGACATAACTGCCCGCCGGGCCTGGCCCCGAGTAATGCGGCCAGTCGACATCGAACCCGTGCTGGAGCGGTGAATAGGGTTCGGCACCGAGATGCCACTTTCCAAAGTGTCCCGTACGATAGCCCGCAACGTGGAGGACTTCCGGCAACGTGACGTAGTCGGTTTTCAATCGAGTGACGCTCTCGGCAACAAGCACGCGCGTATTCGGATTTCCCTTCGTGAGCCGTTTATCCAAAATCACCTGTGGCAGGTGGCAGACGGGAGCTGTGATCCCGGTTCGAGCGGGCCACAATCCCGTAAGAATGCTGCTTCGGGTGGGGGAGCAGAGCGGATTTGCTGCATAGGCCTGGGTGAACTTCACTCCTCGGGCGGCAAGCTTGTCGAGGTTCGGTGTCTGGTGATAGGTGCTGCCAAAACAGCCGAGGTCCCGAGCCCCTAAGTCATCGGCCATGATGAAAAGGATATTAGGTTTTCTGAACTCCGCCGAATGGGCCGAAGCGATCGGGATTAGCAAGATTCCAGCGAGTATTGCGAAGTCGTATCTCATGACGTTGCCTGACGATCTCGGAAAGGAAGGGGCCAGATTGATTTCACAATCCTCTCACGCGTACCAAGTCGCTTCAAGTCGCGCAAACAACTTCTCCTGTTTCCCGTTTCCCCACATGGAAGCGGCTTCGATCCATGTCGAGTTCTTTAACGAGTTCTGAATTCGACAAAATCCTTATCACCTAAATACAAGCAAACGATTCATGTACGCCGCGATTGCTGATGACCATGGAGGACAGTTCGCCCAATCGGAGAAAACAAAGGGGCCTCGCAGATCCCGGAAGTGTTTGAAGAGATTGAAACACAGAGGCACAGAGGACGCAGAGGAAGAGGAGGGAAAGATGGAATTTCTTGAGTGAATTAGTCGTTCGCGAACATCGTGATTTTATCAATGGGAAACCCAATCCGATTCGTTTTTACTTTGCTCGCCAACCGGTGTTTTGCCGAGATTTCGATCGGTATACTCACTAAGGAGAAGGCAAAGGAAAAATACGGCATCACCATGCACTCCCGTAAGAATGGGGACGCAGGTATCAAGATCTGGCTGGAATTCAAAAATGAAGGTTGGCTGGAAAAATTCTCATACGCAGAGCTGCGGATGGAGGATTCCCTGGGAAAACACCTGATTTCGGCTCAACTCCAGCCGAATCCGGTTCATCATCGCCAACCCAAGGAGATCACAACGGTCGCCTTTTCCGTTGATGCCGACCAGCTAGAGCGATGCAGCTTCCTCGTCGTTTGCTACAACAGCAATGAAGGAGATGTTGGTTACGTGCTGAAAGCGAAAGATTTCCTGGACATCAAGAATCCTGTGACAGAGAAATGATGCTGCCTACAACAGGCTTGTGGACGCTAGGTGTTCCTCATTCCGCCGGCTTAATTGCTGAGATGATACTCGCAGCTTCCGCCTCAATTTCGTCGTAACTGATTTTTTCCCGATACTGGCGTTAAAAAAAGCCTACTGAAAACTCGCGGCCAAAATCCTATGTCCGTTCTTGAAAAAGGCCAGTGTTCCTGAGGTTGCGGTTTGGATTGCAGGTCACTGAAGCTCAACTTACGATCGACGGCGACAAGGGCAAGTACCCCGAGTTCAAAGACCAAGTGAAAGCGGTTGATACTCGCGATCTGTCGCGCGAGGCCGAAGTGTCGCCAGCGAATCAAGGGTACCACTACAATCACAACGCCGAAACCTACTACGAAGTTGTGATTCGTTGGGCCGCGGGATGACCGAACTTATGAAGGAAAGACCTTGAGACAGACATTCGCACGATTCTTCACGCTCGCATTCATGGCAATCGGTTTGAGTTTTGCATCTCTGCTAACTGCCGCCGACCTGATCTACGAAGGAACTAGCGGCATCGGTCACGGAAAGCACATCGTGTTTCTGGCGGGCGATCACGAGTATCGCTCCGAGGAATCGCTGCCGGCGTTGGCTCGGATTTTGGCGAGGCATCACGGCTTCAAATGTACGGTGCTGTTTAATATCGACCCCGAAACGGGTGAGATCGTGGCGGGGACTCCGTCGAACATCCCCCACATGGAAGCGCTCGAAACCGCGGACTTGGCCGTCGTATTTCTGCGGTTTCAGAATCTGCCTGCCAAACAGATGAAGTACTTGGATGCATATCTGAACCGGGGTGGTCCCGTGGTCGGGATGCGGACGGCGACGCATGCGTTTCAGATCCCCGCAGGGCAGCCGTTCGCGAAGTATGATTACCGCAGCAAGGAGGCTGGCTACGAACTCGGCTTCGGGCATCAAGTGCTTGGGCAGACGTGGGTTGGCCATTACGGCCGCAATCATCAGCAGAGCACTCGCATCACGCTCGTCGATGGCATGAAGTTGCATCCGATTCTGCGAGGCGTGAAGGATGTCTGGGTTCAGGCTGGTGGCTATGTGGGCAAGCCGACCGATGGCGACATTTTGACGATGGCTCAACCACTCAACGGGATGACACCGGATTCGACTCCGTCAGAGACTCAGCCGCCGATGCCTTCGGAATGGATTCGAACCTACAAGTCCGCATCTGGCAAAGCAGGCCGAGTTTTCACGTCGCTGTACGGGACGCCGGAGGATTTGACGAACGATGGATATCGTCGGCTGATTTGTAACGGCATTTTCTGGGCGGTTGGTCTGGAAGACAAAATCACGCCCGACATGAACGTCGCCACCGTTGGTCCCTTCAAGCCCAATACCTTCGGCAATCAGGCACATGCTCGCGGCGTCAGGCCGGAAATGTATGTCGGATTCGAAAGCCCAATTCCCGCGAACAACAACACCCACAAGCCACCGCAAATAAAGGGTGGCAAGCAGGACACGCCGAAAAACGACAAGCCTGAAGCAGCAGGCTCGGAAAAACTACCAGCCAAAGTCAGCGCCGCCGGCAAGCCCGCTCGCTTTGTTCGCATTGAACTTCCCGGCGACAAACGCATTTTGACTCTGGCCGAAGTGGAAGTGATCAGCGGCACCAAGAACATCGCCCCGAATGGAACCGCGACTCAATCCAGCACCAACGGCGATGGCACTGCGTCTAAGGCGATTGATGGCAATAAGTCGCCAGACTGGAGCAAAGGTGGGCAGACTCACACAACGAACGCCGGCTCAACGAATCCCTGGTGGGAAGTCGATCTGAAAGTATCCGCGAAAATTGAAACGGTCGCCATCTGGAATCGAGAGGGTTACGAGCATCGGCTGGACGGCTTCACGATCACGCTGCTGGATGCCGATCGGAAAGAAGTATTCCGCGCAGCGAATATCGCTGCGCCGGAGGTGATCGTCATTGATGTTGAGAACGAAGGGCAAATGACTTGGCTCACATACAACGGGAAGATCGGAGCGCCTGTTAAAGGAGGGAGCAAACCGTCAAAGGACAACCAAAAGAAGACTGATCCGAAGCCGTCAAACGAGCCTGCGCTCGCCGACGTACCGGCGGGCTATCGTGACCCTGTGCCCTTCGCGTTTCAGCAGGGGGATGTCGTCGCGATCCTGGGGAATGGCTTGTCGGATCGCATGCAGCACGATGGCTGGATGGAGACGTTATTGCAGAGCGAATTGCAGGGCAAACAGGTCCGTTTCCGCAACATGAGCGTCAGCGGCGACCGGCCAGACTCGTTCCCGCGCAGCAGCGGAGCAACGTCGATGACGCAGTACCTGCGGCATGTGAAGGCCGACGTTGTCTTCGCGTTCTTCGGCTACAACGAATCCTTCGACGGCGTTGATAAAGCGGGGGAGTATCAGCAAAAGCTGATCGATTTCATCAAGAAGACTCGCGGTTCGAAAGCCAACGGAAAGTCATTCCCGCGCATCGTTTTGTTCAGCCCGATTGCTCACGAAAACACAGGCAATCCGAACGTGCCCGACGGCAAGGCTCATAATATTCAACTGGAGGCCTACACGGCGGCAACGGAAGCGGCGGCCAGAGAGGCGGGCGTCGCTTTTGTCGATCTGTTTCATCCTTCGCGAAAGCTTTTCAAGGAAGCCAGCTCGCTGCTGACGATCAACGGCGTCCATTTGACACCCGAAGGGAATCGCCAACTGGCGGAAGTCATTGCCACCGCATTGCTCGGCAAGCCGGTTACCACATCGACATTGATGGAACCACTGCGCAGCGCGGTGCTCGACAAGGCCAATCATTGGCATAACCGCTATCGCGCTCGCGATGGCAATGACGTATGGGGCGGTCGTTCGACGTTGAAGTTCACGAACGACCAGACCAACGCCCTCGTGTTGCAACACGAGCTGGCGATGCTCGATGTCATGACCATGAATCGAGACGCTCGCGTGTGGGCGGTGGCTCAGGGCCAAGATTTCGTCGTCGATGACAGCAACGTCCCGAAACCGATCGAAGTGATCTCCAACGTCGGCGGCGGAAGCAAGAGTTCAAGTGCCGTGAAGGAAGGGAGGCTGAACTACATCAGCGGCGAAGACGGCATCAAGCACATGGCGGCTGCGGACGGTTTTGAAGTAAGCTTGTTCGCCGATGAAGCTCGGTTTCCGCAGCTCGTGAACCCGGTGCAGTTGCAGTTCGACACCAAGGGGCGATTGTGGGCCGCCGTCTGGCCAACGTATCCCAAATGGGAACCACTGAAGGAAATGAACGATGCCCTGATCATCGTTCACGATGACGACAATGACGGCAAAGCGGATCGAGTCACCGAGTTCGCTCGCGTTCAAAATCCACTGGGATTCGAGTTCTGGAACGGCGGCGTCATCGTGACCTGTGCGCCCGAAATCCTGTTCCTCAAAGACACCGATGGCGACGACGTGGCCGATGTTCGCACTATCCTGCTGCAGGGCCTCGATTCCTCCGACACACACCACGGCGCCAACAATTTGATCTACGGCCCCGACGGCGCGATCTATTGGCAGAGCGGAGTGTTTATGCAGCACAACCACGAACACCCGTGGGGTCCATCGCTGCAATCGGGAGCATCCGCCATGTATCGCTTCGATCCCCGACGTTTCACGATCTCACTGCACGCCAACAATTCGCCCAACCCGCACGGCATCTCGTTTGACCATTGGGGCTATCACTACGCGACGGACGGAACCGGCGGTCGAGCGTACCAGGTCCGGCCGGAAGGCAAAGGCTTTGCCATGCACGAACTCTTGAAGAAGGAGGTTCGTCCTGTGACCGCCAGCGAAGTGGTCAGCAGCACGCACTTCCCGGAGTCGATGCAAGGGGATTTTTTGATTTGCAATGTGATCGGCTTCCTCGGCATTAAGCACTACCGCCTGGAACGGAACGCGGAGAAGGGAACCGTCTGGGGAGAACCCGCCGGTGCTGAGCTGACCATCACGACCATCAACGCGGACGGTTCCAAGACGCCGGATAAATCTCGCGGGCTGATGATGAGCGGCGACAAAAACTTCCGCCCTTCGGATGTGATCTTCGCTCCGGATGGGTCAATGTATTTCAGCGACTGGCACAACGCCATCATCGGCCACATGCAACACAACGTGCGCGATCCTAATCGCGATCACACTCACGGTCGCATCTACCGCATGACCGCCGTTGGCCGACCACTCCAACAGCCTGTGGCCATCGACGGTCAGCCCATCGCCGCATTACTGGAGAACCTGAAGTCGCCGGTCGATTCTATTCGACATCGGACCCGCGTTGAACTCAGCGAACGGGATTCTGAAGAAGTCATCGCGGAGACCAGGAAATGGATCAAGACGCTCGATCCACGCTCGCCGGCCGACGCACATCACCTGCTGGAAGCTCTATGGGTTCATCAACAGCACAACGTCCGAGACTACCAACTGATGGGCGAGCTGCTGAAGTCCCCGGAGCCTCATGCTCGCATCGCGGCAAACACGGTCAAGCACCTGTGGGTCAACGTGGAAAGCACGATGCGTGGCGGTGTGATTGCCGCCGAAAAGCTGGTTGCCGCCGAAAAGTCCGGCATCTTGAGCGACACACCCGAACTGACCACCATTCGCATTGGCACGATTCCCGAACGCATGCAGTACGACGTCACGGAATTGACCGTGCAGCCTGGCAAGAAAGTGAAACTCACCTTCGCCAATCTCGACTTCATGCCGCACAACATTTTGCTGGTGAAACCGGGCACGGACAACGACATCGGCCTGAAAGCGATGGCGCTGGGTGCTAGTGGTTTCGCCGTGAGCTATGTGCCCGAGAGCGCAGACATTCTCTGGTCCAGCAAGCTGGTTGATTATGGGCAGGAACAAGTCATCGAATTCACGGCTCCGACGGAAGAAGGAGCCTATCCCTACATCTGTTCGTTCCCCGGTCACCACCTGTTGATGCGGGGCATCATGTTCGTGACGAGCGACCTGAAAGCGTTCCTCGTCAAGAACCCCAGGCCGGAAGTCAAAATCACCGAGTGGAAACTCAGCGACCTTCAGCAAGACCTCAATCGCGTCGACCAACACCGCAATTTTTTCCGAGGCCAACAGCTTTTCACAAAACTGGCCTGCGCTCAGTGCCACAAGATCACCGGTGCCGATCCCACTCCCTCGGCCCTTCATCACCATGAACATGGAGCAGGCGATTCGCATGGCCCCAGCCTCACCGTTGGCCCGGACCTGACCGACGTCGTCAAGAAGCACAAGGGGGACGCGAAGGTGTTGTTGCAGGAGATTCTCGAACCCTCGCGCAACATCGAAGAAAAGTATCGCAAAGTCATCTTCGAGATGGAATCCGGAATATTTATCACAGGTAATATCGTTGCTGAGGATAAAGAGACTGTGACAGTCCAGACTGGACCGACCGCGGATCAGCAGAAGAAGCTCGCGAAAAAAGAAATTGAGTCCCGACGTGCGTCACTGATCTCAATCATGCCGGCAGGGATTCTCAACCCTTTGGACAAGGAACAGATTCTGGACCTGCTCGCTTATCTGCTCGCGACGGGGAGAGCAGATCACCCTGCGTTCAAACAACATGAAAGGTAAACTCAAATGAGAATCTTCGTATTCAACACTGCAGCCGGTATTCTGGCGGCGGCACTGCTGCTGTTCATACCAATCGTCACACATGCTGCGGACGCATCGCCGAACATCGTGATTTTTCTCGCAGATGATCTCGGCTATGGCGATCTTGGTTGTTACGGGCATCAGATCATTCAGACACCGAATCTCGATGCGTTCGCGAAGCAGGGGACGCGATTCACTCAGTGTTATGCGGCGTGCGCGGTGTGCAGTCCGTCGCGGTCGGCGATTCTCACCGGGCGGACGCCGTATCGAAACGGCGTCTTCACCTGGATTCCTGAAGGTCGCGAGATTCATCTGCGGGCCAGCGAGATCGCACTTCCGAAGCTACTCAAGGAGCGCGGCTATGCAACGTGTCATGTTGGCAAGTGGCATCTCAACGGACACTTCAACAAGCCGACTCAGCCGCAGCCGAACGATCATGGCTACGACTGGTGGCTGGGAACGCAGAACAACGCGGCTCCCAGCCACGAGAACCCCAGCAATTTCGTTCGCAATGGCCAGCCGGTCGGCAGGCTCGAAGGCTATTCCGCGCCGCTGATCGTCGATGAGGCGACCACCTGGCTGAAGCAGAATCGCGATAAGTCGAAGCCGTTCCTGCTCTCGGTGTGGACTCACGAACCGCATTACCCGATCAAGTCTTCACCCGAGTTCAAAGCCAAATACCCTGACCTCACCGACGACGTGCTGCGCGAGCATCACGCCAATGTGACGCAACTCGATCACGCGTTCGGGAAATTGATGCGGGCACTCGACGAATTGAAACTTGCGGACAACACGGTTGTCTTCTTCACCTCCGACAACGGCCCGGAAGGAGACGGCATCAAGTCGCCCGGTCGCGGCTCGACGGGCGGTTTGCGGGGTCGCAAGCGAGCCGTATATGAAGGGGGCATCCGCGTTCCCGGAATTGTGCGCTGGCCAGGCAAGACGAAACCAGGAACGACGAGCGATGTTCCGGTGATCGGCACGGACATTTTCGTCACGGCTGTTGGAATCGCCGAAGCGAAATTGCCAACGGACCGAATTCTGGACGGCGGCAACATGCTGGCCGCGATTGAAGGCCGAGCGGTTGAACGTGCGCGCCCGCTTTACTGGCGATGCGTGATCGCACCGGGTCCACTGAAAACGGCCATGCGAATCGGCGACTGGAAGATTCTCGCTGATGAACAGCTCACGCGATTTGAACTGTACAACCTCCAGAACGATCCGCAGGAGAAGACCAACCTCAGGGCAACCCAGCCAGCGAAGTTTGAAGAAATGAAAACCGCCCTCGTTAAACTTAACACCGAGATCGAAGCTGAAGGACCGGACTGGTGGAAGAACTACGATCAAGAAGAGAAGAACGTCAACAAGAATAAAGAGTAGAAAACTGAGTGACGCACTGATCTGGAGCCATTCACCGCCCCAGTCGTTTCGAAAAAGGGGACAGGCACCGAGGACGGAGCCAGTCCCCTTTGTCCTCGTCGAATGGTCAATGCGCTGCGCTCGTTGTAGCTGACCAGTTGTGATCCCGCTGGGGCAAGCCCAACGGAAATCCTAAAAACATAAAATCGTCAGCTTTTTGGCACTTGCATGGATTGTTGCGATGCGGGAGAACACAAAGGCTACGCGGTAAATATTGTTGTTGTCCCTGTTTTTTTTGGTTTCCATTGGGCTTGACCCAATGGGACCAACAACT
>CAIVEI010000083.1 GCA_903904835.1 uncultured Schlesneria sp.
GCTGACGAAAACCGTGGCAAAACGTGGGACGATGCCTATGATCGCTTTCGTCAGCATCGTGCAAGCCGCCTTCGAAAGGCATCACTCACGCACGCGTTGTCACGTTTGCAACTTGCGGAAAGGATTTTCGCTGACTACTTCCGGGAGCAAGGATGCGACGGAGGGATATTTGTTCGTGAGTGCTGCAAACTGGAGATGCTGGAGTATCTTCAAGAGCGGTTGCTCGCTGGGGACGAATGTCGATATGACACGCGTTCACCCAACACGGTCAACAGTATGCTGGGGGCTGTGATGGCGTTCGTACGATACTGTCATGCTCACGATTGGATCGACCGTGTTCCGCAACTTCAGAAGCTGGACGTGGACGACGTCATGAAGGGGCGTCCGATCACTGTGGAAGAATTCGAGCGGATGCTCGCAACGACTCCGCAAGTGGTAGGAGCAGGCAGCGCTCAATCATGGCGGTTCACTCTCCGCGTTCTGTGGGGGAGTGGTTTCCGTATTGGGGACGTGATGGATTTCTGTTGGGACGATGACCGACATATCTATCCAGTCTGGCCTGAACAACATGGGCAACATCCAACTCTTGTTGTTCCGTCCACGCAGAAGAATGGCGTGCATCAGGAAATTCCTATGCTGCCGGATCTGCGAACGCTGCTGGAGTCCGTTCCCGAAGGTGAACGAACGGGCTGGGTCGTGAATCCGCGACCGGTGGAATACGAACTGCGGATGCCGAGCAACTGGCGTTCCCCAGGTATCGTCTGCCGGTCGGTCGAACGACTGACGAAAGAACATGTCAGTCGAGTGATCGCAAAGATTGGTAAGGAAGCCAAAGTTGTCGTGCGACAGGCGGACGAACGGAAAAAAAGCCGCGTGAAATATGCGAGTGCCCACGATTTGCGTCGGGGCTGTGCCCTGAGGCTAATTAACGCGGGCGTTTCAGCGGAAACGCTGATGGTGGTGATGCGGCACGCAGACTTTGCGACCACGCAGAAGTTTTACGGTGCCATGCGCTCTGCACAATCTGCGGCGGCAGAGGTGCGGCAGAAACTGTCCGCCGGAGACAAACCCCCATTATTGGGGGGATTTGTGGGGGGAACGGAACCAATCTCCCACTTGTCCGAAATTGAAGTCCAGAAGATTAAGTCCTTGCTGGCTTCACTTTAAGAAATGCACCCGTGAGGACTCGAACCTCAAACCCTCGGTTCCGAAGACCGATGCTCTATCCAATTGAGCTACGGATGCGCAAACCACGTTTTGGGAAGATTACTTCCCGCGAAAACATTCCATGATTGCCTCCGCAAATGATGCGGGATGTTCATCAGCAATGTCGTTCAGGAACGATAAGGTAACTGCTCTGTTCTTTTGACGCAACCAGTCTGGGCCGGAAGTTTTTTATGACGCCAAAAAGACTGTGCGAAGGAAGGGGTTAGTTCAAAACCGCGTTTTGTACTGATTTGAAATTACTTCAGTCGTTCACGGAGCCGCAAGGCTCGTTCGTTTCCGTCATCTTTCTTCAAGACTTCCTCAACCAGTTTCTCGGCTTTGTCCCGCTTGTCGACGAGCAGGCAGGTTTCTGCCAGGCCAAGCTGGATATTGATGTCCTTTGGTTTCAGTTCGAGTCCGGTTTCGTATTCCGCGATCGAGCGATCAAAGTCCTTTAAACCTGACAATGCGTCGCCAAGAATCCGATGGACATCCGCGTCCAGCACATCAATGTGAAGGGTCAGTTTTGCGAATTTGTATGCGGCTTCGAAATTCCCCTCGCTCAAGGCCAATTCGGCGAGCGCTTTTCTGGGGGCGGGATCGTCCCCTTCAATCAACACCAGTTTTTCGAGCGCCGTACGACGCGTCTCCGTTGCCCCGGTTAGCTTGGCGGCGGCGGCGGTCCCCTTCCACCAATCGCTTTCGTAAGGAAAATGTTCTTTGCCAAGTTCACAGAGCACGAACGCATCTTCAGGTTGCTTCTGCTTGAGTCGGGCGCGCATCAGCAATTCAATGACCTGCTTGTTTGGATGCTCTTTGTCGAGTGCCGGTTCGAGAACCTTTGCTGCTTCGTCGAATTTGTCGTCCCGGAACAAAATTGCTGCCAATACCGAGGCTGCGACAGGTTGAGTCGGTTCCTTTTTCAGGACTTCTTCGGCGATCTTCTTGGCGTCGTCGCGCTTCTTGATCAGCAGCATCAGCTTGGCATAATTCGCTGCGGCTTTTGGATCACTCTTGTTCTTTTCGTATGCCTTTTCGATTTGGGATGGCCTCGGATCAGGTTCTTCCTCGCTCTTTTGCAGGCCCGAAACCACCTTATCGAGGAATTCGCGATACCCTTTTTCGAAATCGGCTTTATCAACGCCAAAGACTTCCGGAATCGCCTGTTCGGTTGTCAGGTTTCGCCGATACGCATCCAGCAGTTTTGCCAGCGTGGCATCACCAAATCGCTCGGCCATGTATTCTGCGTAAAGAACACTCTGGCAATAAGCGAAATTCCAGTTTTCCTGGGTCCCTGCCCTGATGAAACCCATGCTCAGGTTGTCCAGGTTTTTCAGTTCACCTTTCGGAACGCGGTTCAACAGCAGCGAGTTCCATTCGACGGGTCTGGGATACCCTTCCGACCGGACAGCCAGCGCTTCTGTGTACCAGTGCGGGATATTAAATCGCGTCTGTTGAAGTGTCAGAACATGGACAAACTCATGTTTCAACACACGAGCCCAATTCAGGGGATGCTCCATCGAGCCCGGGCTTTGCATGGCGATGATCACGCCCGTTGATGCTCCAATTGTCTGAACCCATGGCAGCCCGACCATTCTGGCACTGAACCACTGATGCCCGGAAAGACCTTTGGCCGTGTTGTAGATCTCGATCTGAGTCCGTGATTCAGGTTCGAATCCGAACAACGTTGTCAGTTCGGGGTAAACTTCTTCGAGGTATTCGGCCATGTATCGAGCAAGCATTTTGTCGAGCTTTCCATCCGCTCGAACGACAAAATGGTCGGTCGTGATCGATTCGTAATCGTCCAGGACCTTGATCACTTTTCTCATATTGCTGACACGAACGTGATAGGGGTCAGCCTTGAATGCTTCGTCGAGCGTCTTCCGTGCTTCGTCGATCTGGCCTGTCTGCATATAAAGTTGGCCAAGAGCGTTCTTCGGCTGCGACAGTTGCGGCATCAACAGGATGGCCTGCTTGAGCAATGGTTCGGCAACGGAATGTTGTCGAAACATGTCGACAACTTCCGCGAGAGAAGCCAGAAAGTTGCCCGGTTTCGGGTTTCGTTTGGCAACGTCGATCAGAATCTGCTCGCACCGTGTTGGGGCGTCCAATTTCAGGTCGCTGATATGATCCAGATGGCTGACGAGTTGTTTCCAGCGTGAGGGATCTGGCCAGCCATCCTGCAGCATCCGCAATGCAGCCAGCCGCGCGAGGGTTTCCGGGTTTAACGGATTGACTTCGAGAGCCTCCGTCAACATTTTTTCTGCGGCGTCAAAATCGCGGAAATAGAGTTTTGCGGTGGCCAGGGCCTGAAGCGCCCCAGGTGCTTGTGGGCAGATTGTTATGGCTCGCTTCGCTTCTTCTTCGACTTCGTCCCAGTCGTAGTCGCCGATCGCCGACTTTGCCAATTCAGTATGGACTTCCGCAGCGTTGGGGTTGATCGCCAACGCGAGTTTTAATTCGGGGCGGCCCTGTGCCTTGTTGTATTTTTCGAGCAGCAACCGTCCTGATACGAGATGAGCCTGCCAGTACGTCTTGTCGGCCTTCAATGCATCGACATCAACCGTATTGACACAAAAGTCGAAGATCTGTGACGAACTATGCCAGCGAGCATATTGAGAAGCACCCTTGGCGACGAGAACCAATGATTCCGGGTCTGTCGGTTGGGCGCGGTTGTAGAAACGTACGAACCAGCGATATGCCTCGTCGGCCTTCTTCAGTTCCCCTTTTTCTGTATAAAGATGAGCCTGTATCAGTCGCGCCAACAATTGATCAGGATCAAGCTTTAGAGCTCTGGCCACAGCGTCTTCTGCTTCTGGATAGCGGCCTCGGTCAAACTGAAGACTGGCAAGTTGAGCAAGCAATTTTGCGGAATCGTTGTGAGCTTTGATTGCTTCAATCACGATTTCTTCAGCCGCCGATCGTTCGCCTTGAGCACGCAAGGCCTCACTACGCAGTAAAGCGACTCGTACGGAATCAAGGCCAGCAGGGTTTTCTTGCTGTAGTTTGTCCAAGGTTTCGACCGCTTCACCGTAACGCCCCTTTTGAAAATGCTCGCGCGACTTGGCAAATCGGGTTTCGGTCGATTCGTCGGCAAACACACGCACATTGCATGCGATCTTCAGCACGATCAACAAAGCAATCATCGAAGGTGACTTCATGTTCAAAACCAGCAGCGAAGGGAGGAACAATCAAACGATATTGACGCTACCCTAACACACGTGCGGACGCAATATGCCCATTCGTTTCCATTTCATTTCCTGATTATATCGTCTAGCGTAATGGCCCCCATTTTTTGAAAGCCAGAACATGTATAGCCAGAAGTATCTTGACTCATTGTCCACGGCATTGAACGGGACTCAATCTTCGATTGGAACCGAACCCGCCGGGATCGAAGACGCGTTGAACCGTGCGGTTGAAATTATTAAGACCGTCCAGACATCTTCAGGGACTCAGTTTTTCCTGGGGAATGGTGCAAGTGCTGCGTTTGCCGAGCACATGGCGCTCGACTGGACGAAGAACGGTGGAGTCCGATCGCAGAATCCATCGAGTTCCGTTTTGTTGACTGCGTTAGCTAACGATATTTCGTTCCACGACGCCTTCGCGACATATCTCGATCGATACGCCCGGAAGGGAGATCTCGTCGTGACGATCAGTAGTTCCGGGAACTCAGAGAATATCGTGCGAGCGATCGCAACGGCCCGAAAGATGGAATGCAAGGTGATCACGCTGTCGGGCCTCAAGCCAGACAACACCAGCCGCAAGCTCGGAGACGTGAACTTCTACGTTCCGGCACGGACCTATGGGATTGTCGAGTGTGCTCATCAGGCACTTCTGCACATGATGATTGATGCCTTCATGGGGATTGAAGAATGGGAACGCACGGGATACCAGAACATGAACATGACC
The DNA here is from genome assembly GCA_903904835.1 of uncultured Schlesneria sp. Classification (GTDB taxonomy): domain Bacteria; phylum Planctomycetota; class Planctomycetia; order Planctomycetales; family Planctomycetaceae; genus Schlesneria. The sequence continues at coordinate 5,116 of CAIVEI010000083.1, forward strand.
CAATTCCAGTTGTAGTTGCTCCGTACGTTGCTTTAGCTGTGACTCTAGGTCCTTGTTCGAGAATCAACGGATTTAGAATCAATAAGTGCCCAAACCAATGCGACTACCCATCCAACAATCGTACATCCAAGAAAGATATTGATCACGAGAATCGGTATTCGTTGAGGATGTGAGCGTTCGAATGCCAGCATCGTCGGAATAAAGTAGACGATAGAAATGAGAAAAGTCGTGCCGACGAACCATGCGAATCCGGCTTCCGGTTGTGGATCTGGATTCTCAACATTCTCCCAGACCGCCATCACCGCCCACCCCAAGAGAATGCATACGAAAATACCGAGAATCAGAAACAGCTTTCTGAGCGGGTTTTTCTTCGGTCGTGCAGAAACTCTAGGGGAATCGTTAAACGTATTTTCAGGTATGGCAAGTGGTGGCGGTTGATGAGAAGAGGTTTCCGGAAGGAGTCCTTTTGTTGAATCGGCTCGCACCCAATCCGTCATTCCTTTTTTCCAAACGAGCGTTTCCGAGGAAATCGTCCCTTTGGACGCCAAGGATTTGAGTTCTGCGGACGATACGGGGCCGAATTGTTGACCATCGACTGCATAAAACCATTCACTCGCCATAATTCACCACAAACGAGATGGGCACGCGGTTAATAGTGATACGCTACCGATACCGTGTAGAGCTTTTCAAGCGAGAATACGCGACCATAAATCAAGGTTGACGTGATTTTCAAACGCCAGTTGACGCATTGTTGTCTCTTTACGAATATCATGGCTCATCTGCAATATTCGTTGAAACGAAAACAGCCCGACCGCTGATTGATCAGCGATCGGGCTGCGTGAATTGGAATTCTGCCTAAGCGTTTATTGCATTTCCGGGTCCCAGGCACTGGCGACTGGGGTGTCCGGGGCCAGGACGTAGATCTCGACGCGACGATTCTTCTGGCGAGTCGATTCGGACGAATTCGGCTCGACCGGTTGATGCTGGCCGTAACCCGAAACTCCCATGCGGTTTTCGTTGATACCTGATTTTCGCAGTGCTCGCATGACCGACAAGGCTCGGTGAGCTGACAGGCCCATGTTGTCGTGATGCTTGTCTGCGGTCGATTTTCTCGAAACAGGCTTGTCGTCGGTATGACCCGAGACCTGTACCTTCAGGTTACGAGAGTCTCCCTGATTCATGATCTGAGCGAACTCGTCGAGAATCTGTTTGGCTCGTGGTTGAACTTCGTCGCTGCCCGACGCGAACAGCAGGTCGTTCGAGAACTTGCTGACTCCCGTTTGTGGGTCGAAATCGAATTCCGGATACTTCTTCCGAAGTGCTTCCAGTTGTTTGCTGGTCCCCGGCGACATGGGATTGCTTGGTTTGCTGACCATCAGGGTCCGCATTCGGTTTTCCAACTCACTGTTGGTCGAAGCCAGGTTGCCGAGACGGGCATTTGCCGCATCCAGGTTTTGCTTCGCAGCGAGATATTGTTGTTCGAGAGCCGCTTTGTCAGCAGCGAGTTGAGCTGCCGTGCTGCCCATCCCGTTTCGTTCCATCGCCAGAGCTTTGTTCTGTTGATAGAGCTGCTGGGCACGCAGTTGGCTTTGTTGAAGCGCGTTCCGTGGAGGTCCTTGCATACATCCTATTGGCGAGAGGGCAAAAGCCATCAGACCAGTCGACAGGTAGACCCGAAAACGAGACATCGAAAGGCTCCTCGGTTAAGCGCACCGGTGCCGTAACGTGATATCGATGTCGAACGAAAGCCTCCGATGGAGGCGTAACGAAACGCCATCAAACACACGAAGACGCAACGGTCAACGTACGATGAGATTGTGAATTGGATTTTTTTGAGATTGGATATCGATGGGCGGCTCGCCAGCTTGTTCTGTCCGTCGTTCCCGCAACGGACAGGCTGCACGAGCCATTGTCGGCGGATTTATAGTGATGAGTCCAATGGCTGCCAAGAGGAGTATTAAACGAAATCTACTTGTTTGGGGTCTGTTTCCCGAGAGAAGCCTGTCACAATTGGCGTGATTCGGCGATTTCTGCCGAGGAAAGCCGTTCTTGACGGGAAGTCGACCGTGTTTCGTGTGCAAATAGCCCTGATCGGGGCATTCTTACGGAATTCATTTCATGCGTGCCAATGAACGAAGATAAGTGTTCCAAGTCTACTATTACTTCTGCTTCCGCTTAACGTACATGTCACGGAAGCTTTGTTTTGGCATCGGAGGAAGCTCACGTTGTTTGCCCCACGCGTTCAGCCGGTTGTAGACCATGAACCGAGGGAGTTTTGGCATGACCCAGCGACCGATTTTTCCTGAAGTCGTGAAGAGCCAGGTGTTTCCGAGAACAAGACGGGCAAACTTCATCGACAACCGCTTGGTCCAAGGGAGGTGACCCTTCACTGCGATCTCACGCCGCCAGGTGAGCAACTGCGTATGCAGGTCGATCTTCACGGGGCAGACGTCGCTGCACGATCCGCAGAGGCTGCACGCAAATGGCAGACTATGGTGTGTGGCAGGGTCTCGCGATGGGGCGAGGATCGAACCAATCGGGCCGGGAATCGTGGTTTCGTAGCTGTGGCCGCCACTGCGCCGATAGACAGGGCAGGTATTCATGCATGCCCCGCAGCGAATACAGTTTAATGAGCGGCGGAAATCGGGCGAACCCAGAATGTCACTACGCCCGTTATCCACCAGGATGATATGCATCTCACCCCCGCGCATCGGGCCGTGAAAGTGCGACGAATACGTTGTGATGGGTTGCCCAGTCGCGGATCGAGCTAAAAGTCGTAAAAAGATCCCTAAATCTTTCGCCCTTGGAATCAGTTTTTCGATTCCCATACAGGCAATATGAACATTGGGAAGCGAGACACCTAAATCCGCATTTCCTTCGTTCGTGCAGACGACAAAACCGCCGGTTTCGGCGATGGCGAAATTGACTCCGGTAATTCCAACTTCGGCATTCAGAAATTTGCGCCGCAGTTCATCTCGTGCTGCGTTAACGAGATACGGCGGATCGGTTGCCCCCGCATCGGTTCCCAGATGCTTATGGAATAAATCGCCAATTTCTTCTCGCTTAATATGGATCGCTGGCATCACGATGTGAGATGGGGGTTCGTTGCGAAGCTGAACGATCCATTCGCCAAGGTCGGTATCTACCACTTCGATTTCGTTTCGTTCGAGAAACGGGTTGAGATGGCATTCTTCGGTGAGCATTGATTTGCTCTTGACGACCTTTTTAGCTCCGTGTTTTTTGATGATATCGAGCACGATTTGATTATGCTCGGCAGGTGTTCTCGCCCAATGGACAATTGCACCCATCTTGGTCGCGTTCCGTTCGAACTCCTCCAGGTAATCACCCAACCGCGACATCGTATGCAGTTTGATCCCTGAGGCACGCTCGCGAAGTTCTTCCCATTCGGGAAGCGTCGCAGCGGCTTTATCTCGCTTGGAGCGAACAAACCACAGCGATTGATCATGCCAATGTGCGCGGGCATCATCAGACACGAAAGTTGTGGCATTGTCGGAGTGTTCGTGATGGACTGCGGTTTGAGTCATAATCAATAACAGAAAAAGGTCGGGTTGTTATCAGCCAAACTGCGTTTCGGAAGTTCAAGGCACGCTGAGGGGTGTTCATTCCCGCATTCTTGCGAAGGCGAAAACACCCCCAAGCCGCCAGATTTTATCCGGTACATCGCCTCTCTGAGTATAGGCCCTACTTCGGTGTTTCGACCAGTCGCAGGTTACGAAACGCCAGATCGGTCGTCGGATCGTGTCCTTGCAGGCTGAGATGTCCTGCGGCGACACGGCGGCCTTCCCGTGGGTTTTCGTTTTCAGGTCGTTCATCAGTCCAGTCGACAACTTGAGTTCCGTCGACCCAAGTCGAAAGGTGTGTTCCATCGGCAACCAAGGTTCCCGTCAACCACGTTCGATCGTCCGATACGACGCTTCTGGCTGATACTCGTCGAAAAATCGCGCCTGTGCCATGGTCGTCCGGTTTTGTTCGGTCTCCGTTCTTAAATCCGTTATGAATCTGAAACTCATATCCATGTGAAGGGGCTTCCTCGGTCCCCTTCATCGCTCGAAAGAAGATTCCGCTATTCAGCTTGTCGCCGTTCGTGATGGCATCGAACTGAAGAACAAAATTTCCAGCCTTTGCATCTGTTTCCAAAAAGCCACGGCCGTTGGTGACGTGAATCGTTCCCTCTTTGACGACAAACTTGCTCTTTGAACCCGGTACTTCGTGCCAACCATTCAGCGTTTTGCCATCAAACAACGGCTTTGATCCAAGCGGTTTCAGATACACATTCCGGAACTCGATCTTGCCGCCGTTCATCTGCAATCCGATATGACCCGTCGTCAGCGGATTGGATGTCGTGTCAGAGTATTCCAGAACCTGTTCTCCATCAAACTTCACAACGACCTGAGGTCCTGCGATACGGACGTGGTAAGAGTGCCATTGGCCATCGCCGAGAACCTGTTTTGTCGGATTCGCTCGCCCGACGAGACTCGCCGTGGCGTACGACGGTCTCGAGTCACACATATTCAATTCGTAGCAATCGACGGCAGGGTTGGTGGGGTTCATCGGGGTTCGAAGAAAGATGCCACTGTTTCCCCCCTTCTCGACACGGTAGTCGCATCGCAGTTCGTAATCGGCAAAACGAGTCGTGGAGACGAGCAACCCCTGATTGGCGGAATCGCTACTGTCTGCCGTAATCACTCCATTTTTTACTGACCAACCGAGCTTGCTGTTGGACTTCCAGCCGAACAGCGTCTGACCATCGAACAGTCGAATCCAACCCTCGGAAATCTCGTCGCGAGTCAGCCAGTTTGATCCGTCCGCCGATTTGGTCCGAAAATCCAGGTTCGGGCCACTTCGTTCGTTTGTCTTTGAGTCATCAAGCTTCGGGGCCGATTTTTCCGTTTTCGCTTTGCTTGTGTCGGTCTTTTGTGGCTGCTTGGACTGGGATAACAGGGGAGAATTCTTTTCTTGCGAAATACAGAATTCGCAACACAAAAGTGTCAGCACAAGCACCGACGAGACAGTCAGACGATTCATGGACGGGACTCCGCGCAAATCCGTAGGGTTGTCGAAATCAATTCGGTTGTTGAAGTGACATCACGACCAGTGTGAATTGGGACACGTGAGTTTGATTGATCGCCCCGTTTGAAAAAATGGAGTTCATCAAGCCGCTTTTGCTGAGCGACAAACCGCGTAATCCACGTCCCTGCAACGGATCTGTTTTAGCGTTGAGTGAACTTTCCTGCCAATGCGTCGTGCTCAATTTCGAACAACTTTTTCAAGCGCCTGACGTGTCGTTCTTCGTTGGTGAAGTTCGCGTTGACAAATGCGCGGACGAGTTCTGCGGCAACTTCTTCGCCGATGATGCGTGCACCCAAGCAAAGCACGTTCATGTCATCGTGCTCGACTCCCTGGTGTGCCGAGTAGATGTCGTGACAGACACCGGCTCGTATTCCAGGGATCTTATTTGCGGCAACACTGATTCCGACTCCGCTGCCACAGACGAGAATTCCCCGGTCGGCTTGTCGAGCGAGAATTGTTTCTCCGACTTTCCTTGCGAAGTCGGGATAGTCCACGGAGCAAATCGAGTCGGTTCCGCAATCAACAATCTCGTGACCAGCCGCCTGCACAACGGCGACAACCCGTTGTTTAAAAGGGAAGCCGCCATGATCACAGCCGAGAGCTATTCGCATAATGGGTTCGCCAAACACTTCTATGGATAATTGATCGAAAGTTACGGAAGGTCGCTTTTACCCATCAAATATTTATCGCATTCACGAGCCGCACCGCGACCCTCATTGATGGCCCAGACGATCAGGCTTTGTCCACGTCGGCAATCGCCAGCCGCAAACACCCCTGGAACATTCGTATTGAATAGACCGTGAGTTGCTTCGTAATTCGAGCGACCATCGAGCTTCACGCCAAGTTGCTCGGCAACTGGCGATTCGGGGCCGAGAAATCCGAGTGCGAGGAATACGAGATCCGCTGGGATCTCTTGTTCTGTTCCTGGAATGACTTTGAATGGAGGGGCGGGTTCCGCCTTCGCAATCTTCAGTGCCCGAACCTCTCCCTTGTCATTTCCCAGGAATTCGACGGTGGTCGTACTGAAAAGCCTTGGATCGCTGCCAAAAACGGCGGCGACTTCGGCATGACCATAGTCGACCCGGAAGATTCGCGGCCACTGTGGCCAGGGATTGTTCGCGGCTCGTGATGTCGGCGATTCCGGGACAATTTCCAGGTTGATGACCCCTTTGCAACCGTGTCGCATCGAGGTACCGATACAGTCGTTGCCGGTGTCGCCACCGCCGATGACCACAACATGTTTGTCTTTCGCGTTGATGTAACGGGCATCAGACAATTGTGAATCAAGCAGACTCTTGGTGTTCTTGTAAAGGAACTCCATTGCCATGTGGATTCCCTTAAGTTCTCGCCCGGGAATCGGAAGGTCACGTGGCTTGGTAGCGCCCGTACAAAGCACGATCGCGTCATACTGTTCGCGCAAATCCATCGGGCTGATATCACGCCCAATCTCGGTACCTGGTTGAAACTTGACCCCTTCGGTCGCAAGCAGGTCGATACGCCGCTGGACAACATGTTTTTCCAGCTTCATGTTGGGGATGCCATACATCAGCAATCCACCGATGCGATCAGCCCGCTCGAAAACGGTGACTTCATGTCCGACGCTGTTTAGCTGTGCGGCGGCGGCCAAACCGGCCGGCCCGGAACCAACAATAGCAACTCGCTTACCAGTTCGCGTCTGTGGTGGATTTGGTTGCACCCACCCCTGATCGAACCCGTGATCGATGATCGAGCATTCGATATTCTTGATTGTGACTGCTGGCTTTGTGATCCCCAGCACACACGAGCCTTCACACGGGGCCGGGCAGACACGACCAGTGAACTCGGGAAAATTGTTCGTTTTGTGCAGCCGATCAAGGGCTTCGCGCCAGTGCCCGCGATAAACAAGATCGTTCCATTCCGGAATCAGATTGTTAACGGGGCAACCTGCCGCCATGCCGGCCATCAGTGAACCGGTATGACAGAATGGAACTCCGCAATCCATACACCGTGCGCCTTGTGTGCGCAGTTCCGATTCCGGCATATGCTCGTGGAATTCGCTCCAATTGAGAATCCGCAGTCGCGGATCTGTCTCATTGGGTGTCTGACGTTGAAACTCTTTAAAACCTGTCGGCTTGCCCATTTGAATACCAAAGACTTAAAAACACGGAATAAAAACCAATATCGTCAGAGCGCAATTCGCTCATGCTCAAGTTGTGGAAAGTGACAGGTTTTAAGCCTTCAGTTTTTCCTTTTCCTTTTGCTGTTCTGCCAAGGCTCGTTTGTAGTCGATTGGCATCACCTTCACGAAGCGAGGGAGTTCTTCGTCCCAGTCTTGAAGGATCGCTGCGGCGACGGTTGATCCTGTGTGCTTGTAGTGTTTTCCGATCAATTCTTTCAGCTCAGAAATGTCTTGAGCGTTTTCCATTTTTTCCAGTGCCACCATTTCCAGGTTGCAATTGGAAAGTAACTGGCCACCTCGGTCATAGACATACGCGATTCCGCCGGACATTCCTGCCGCAAAATTGCGACCCGTCGATCCGAGAATAACGGCACGGCCGCCGGTCATATACTCGCAACCATGGTCTCCGACCCCTTCGACAACGCAAGAGGCTCCTGAATTCCGTACGCAGAAGCGTTCCGCAGCACGTCCACGGAAGAAGGCTTCTCCTTCTGTTGCTCCATACAATGCGACGTTGCCGATAATGATGTTTTCTTCAGGCTTGAACTGAGAGGCCGCTGGTGGATAAACGATGATCCGACCGCCGCTAAGTCCCTTGCCGACGAAATCGTTCGCATCACCTTCAACTTCGATCGTGATTCCCGAAACCAGCCATCCACCCAGCGTTTGACCGGCTGAACCCTTGCAGCGGATGTGGATCGTATTGTCGGGCAATCCATGTTCGCCCCACTTCTTCGAAACTTCATGACTGAGAATCGTTCCCAGAGCGCGATCGATGTTCTGAACCTCAATATTCAGTCGCGTTGGCTTTTTATGCTGGATTGCGTCCTGAGATTCACGGATCAGTTCATTATCAATCTGCAGTTCAATGCCATGCTTCTGCTTGATCGTGCAGTAGGTCTGGACATTGGCATGCGGCTTGGTAGCAGGAGTCAGAATCTTTGTCAGATCCAGATGCTTCAGCTTCCAATGGTTGATGGAGTTGTCGTATTCCAGAACTTCGCTGTGGCCAACCATCTCGTCGATCGTGCGGAATCCGAGAGAGGCCATGATTTCGCGTGCTTCTTCCGCCACCATGAACAGGTAATTGATAACGTGTTCTGGTTTCCCTGCGAACATCTTTCGAAGTTCAACGTCTTGCGTCGCCACTCCGACCGGGCAGGTATTCAAATGGCATTTTCGCATCATGATGCAGCCGAGTGTGATCAGCGGCGCCGTTGCGAATCCGAATTCCTCGGCTCCGAGAAGACAGGCGATGACGACGTCACGACCTGTCTTCAGTTGACCGTCTGTTTCCAGGCGAACTCGGCTTCGCAAATCGTTCAGCACAAGCGTCTGATGCGTTTCCGCGATTCCCAGTTCCCAAGGCATCCCGGCATGTTTAATACTGGTCAACGGTGACGCGCCGGTCCCGCCTGAATCACCAGAGATCAGGATTTTGTCGGCATGTCCTTTTGCCACACCTGCCGCGACAGTCCCGACACCGACTTCCGAAACCAGCTTCACGCTAATTCGTGCCGAGGGGTTCGAATTCTTCAGGTCGAAAATCAACTGAGACAAATCTTCGATCGAGTAAATATCATGATGCGGCGGCGGACTGATCAGCCCAACGCCGGGTGTCGAATGTCGCGTCGCTGCGATGATCTTGTCGACTTTAAAACCGGGAAGTTCCCCCCCTTCACCGGGCTTGGCACCCTGTGAAACCTTGATCTGAAGCTCGTCAGCATTCGTCAGATACCAGCTCGTCACACCAAATCGACCTGACGCGACCTGCTTAATGGCCGATCGTTTTGAATCGCCATTCGATTCCGGCTGGAATCGTTTGTAGTCTTCACCCCCTTCACCGGTGTTGCTCTTGCCGCCAATGCGGTTCATGGCGATTGCGAGTGTTTCGTGGGCTTCTGCCGAAATCGAACCGTAGCTCATGGCTCCCGTGCAGAAGCGACGAACAATCGACGCGACCGAATCGACTTCTTCCAGAGGAACCGGCGTCAGTCCCGGCTTGAACTTGAGCATCCCGCGCAAATGGCATTCACGAGTCGTTTGCTCGTTCACCATCTTGGAAAATTCTTTATAAGCCGCTTTATCACCTTGTCGGGCAGCCTTCTGAATATTCGCGATGTTGTGAGGATTCCATGCATGCTTCTCGCCCGAGGATCGCCAGGCGAACAGCCCAAAGTTCGGCAGAACGGGAAGGTTGTTCTTGTCGCGCGTTGGATACCCGATTTCGTGTCGACGGAATGCCTCTTCACCAAGGATTTCAAAGCCGACGCCACTGATGCGGCTGGCTGTCCCTCGGAAGCATTTCTTCATGACTTCTTCGCTAATACCGACTGCCTCGAAGATCTGGGCTCCCTTATAGCTGGCCAGGGTCGAAATCCCCATCTTTGCCATGACCTTGAGGATACCCTGCTTCGTAGCCTTTCGGTAAGCAGCCGTGATTTGTTCGTGCGTCCATTCACCTGCCAGTTCGCCGTCATCCTGCAACTGCCATAGGGCTTCGAACGCCATGTAGGGATTGATTGCGTCGGCACCATATCCCGTCAGCAGGCAGAAGTGATGCACCTCACGAGCCTCGCCCGTTTCAACCACGATCCCGATTCGAGTTCGTTCTTCATTCCGAACGAGATGGTGATGAACCGCCCCGGTTGCCAGCAGTGCGCTGACGGGTAACCGATGAGCACTGGCGAGTCGATCTGACAGAATGATCAGGCTGAATCCGTCGACGATTGCCTGACGGGCTTCACCACAGATTCGGTCCAGAGCCCACTTCAAGCCTGCCGAGCCTTGCGACTTCGGATAAGTGATATCGATCGTCTTGGTTTTCCACTCGCGATAGTTTAAATGCTTGATCGCGGCCAGTTCTTCGTTGGTCAAGATCGGGTGTGGAATGGCAAGGCGATGACATTGAGCTTCCGTCGTGTCGAGCAGGTTCCCTTCAGGACCGATATAACATTCCAGCGACATGATGACTTCTTCCCGCGTACTATCGATGGCGGGGTTTGTCACCTGAGCAAACAGTTGCTTGAAATAGTCGTAGATCAATCGCGGTTGGTCGCTCATGCAGGCCAGTGCCGAGTCATCACCCATCGACCCGATGGGGTCTTTCTTGGTGGTGATCATCGGAACAAGCATGAACTGCAATGTTTCGGTTGTATAACCGAATGACTGCATGTGCGCGAGCAACTCTTCGCCAACCATCCGGTGCGGCGGTTCGGCAGCGGGCAGCTCGCGAAGCTGCAGACGCTGACGTCGCAGCCAGTCGTTATAAGGCCGTCGGTTCGAGAAATCCTTTTTCAATTCTTCGTCGGGGATCAGCCGACCCTGCTTGAAATCGACAAGGAACATCTTGCCTGGTTGCAGGCGCCCCTTGATCTTGACGTTCGCAGGATCGATGTCGAGCACGCCGACTTCACTGGCCATGATGACGCGATCGTCATACGTGACGTAGTAGCGGCTCGGTCGCAGACCATTCCGGTCGAGAGTTGCTCCGATGACGTTTCCATCCGTAAAGGAAATAGAGGCGGGGCCATCCCATGGTTCTTGCAGCGCCGAGTGATATTCGTAAAACGCTCGCTTGTCCTCGGGCATTGTGTCATGATTCTGCCATGCCTCGGGGACCATCATCATGACCGCTTCGGGCAAGCTGCGTCCGGCCATCACCAGAGTTTCCAGCGCATTGTCAAAATTTCCCGAGTCGGAACAATGCGGCTCGATCAGCGGGAATAACTTGCTCAGGTCATCCTTGAACAATTCGCTTTTCATCATCCCCTGCCGAGCGAACATCCAGTTGCCGTTGCCCCGAACGGTGTTGATTTCTCCGTTATGAGCAATGTATCGCTGCGGATGTGCTCGGTCCCAGCTTGGGAATGTGTTCGTGGAAAATCGGCTGTGCACCATGGCCAGGTGCGAAACGTACTCTGGGTCTTGAAGATCGTTATAGAACGCCGAAACTTGTTCGGACGTGAGCATCCCCTTGTAGATCAAAACTTTTGACGACAACGAGCAAATATAAAACTTGAGTGCTTGAGGAAGATTTCCTTCGCGAATCACATGGCTGGCCCGTTTGCGAATCACAAACAATTGTCGTTCAAACGCATCCTGATCCAATCCTGGTTTGGATGCGACGAACAATTGTTCAAATGCGGGCATCGCGGCACGAGCCGAAGGGCCGATGTCCGCTCCGTCCGGGTCGTGAGGAACCTCTCTCCAGCCGATCAAGGTCTGACCTTGCTCGATGATCAGTCGCTCGACCGCCTCTTTCGCTGTCTTTCGTTGTGCGGGATCTGTCGGCAGAAAGACCAGTCCTAAACCATAACTACCAGGCGCCGGCAATGTCTTCTTCAAATCTCGCTGGACAATCTTCGCGATGAAGTCGTGGGGAATCGCCGTCAGAATCCCTGCGCCGTCACCAGTGTTCACCTCACATCCACAGGCGCCGCGATGCGCCATGTGTTTGAGCATTCGTAACGCGTCAACAACAATCTGGCGAGACTTTTCGCCTTTGATATGCGCGACGAATCCGACTCCGCACGAATCGTGCTCATTCTCAGGGTCGTAAAGACCTTGTGGTTTTGGCGTGCCGTCGGAAAAAAACAGTTCCGGCTGACGAGTAAAAAGTGGATCGGTCATGTCGAATTTTTCTAACGAGGAATCGATGATGATGAGGCTGTGTGAGGTTCGACCGAATGATTTGAGTCGTCCAAATGATTCGGTCCGTTCGAGCGGGAAAACGTTTCGGGGTCTTGATGCAACAGTTCAAGAAACCGGGTGATGGCCGTGGTAAATGGCTTTGTTCGCCGGTAGACAATGTCGAGTCGGCGGACCCAATCGACGTCCTCCAATTCGATGGCGACGAGAGAGCCATAATCAATTTCGCGGCGAACGGTTGGTATCGGAAGCAAGCCGACACCGGAGCCGACTTCGACGGCTCGCTTGATGTTTTCAATATTATCAAAGGCGTGAACGACATTGACCGAGACTTTCGCCTGCTTCAGCCAGCGATCAGTCTCTTGTCGCATTCTGAGTTCTGATGTGAATCCCACAAGCGATTCGCCGTCCAGTTCCGAGGCTCGAATACTGGTTTGAGACGCGAGTCGATGTTGCGGTGCCACGACGACAACGATCTTCTGATCCTGCCACGTTTCGTAAACCAGATCTGCTCGCCGAGGTGCAAATGACATCAGGCCCAGGTCGACGGTCTCATTTTCCACGCTCGACAGAACTTCCGCAGGATGAACATATTGCAGGTCAAGAGCCGCGTCGGGATAAAGACGCTCGAACTCTTTCACGTAGCAATCCATCTGCAAAAGACCGACCGAATAGATCGATGCAACCCGCACTGGCCCGACAACTTTGTCCCGTCGTTGCAGGATTCGATCTTCCAGTCGCCGATAACCGTCAATCAATTCGCGGCATCCATCGAAATAGATTCGGCCTTCAGGTGTCAGTTGCAGCGGGCGAATAGCTCGGTTCAGAAGATCGCAACCCAGATGCTCTTCCAGTGATTTGATCGTTTCGCTTGCGGCAGGCTGTGAAACCCCATACGCCTTCGCTCCCTTGGAAAAACTTCCCTGGTGCGCAACTTCGCAAAACAATTCAAGATCGCGGAGGTTCATGGACTGTACGGCTACGTTATCTGTAGTCGGAATAAGTTAAGGTGACAAGTATCGGAATTGCCGATGGGGATAATATCGAGATTCAGGAATGATCGTCAACGAAGTGCGCCGTCTTTTCCACGTTTTTTCGGCGATTGGCAGTCTGTAAGCACAATGACAGTCTCGCTTTTTGGAAAAACCACGGTACAGGAAGAGACCATCGCTTCAAAAAAGAACAAGGCGCAGTCTTCGCCCGCAATCGAATGGGAGGGCGAGGCTCCCGCCGAGCCGCTAAGCAGATATACGCGTCGCTTGCGTCAATTGCAGAGACCGGAAAACACAGAAAAGAAAGTTTGGAACACTAATCAGCACTAGTTTTCGCTAATCAGAAAATTCAAAATTCTACGAATCGTCATTTCATGAACTGCATCGCTGCAGCGACGGCGAGTTCATCACAACGCTCGTTCTCAGGGTGACCGGTATGGCCGCGAACCAGCGTGAACCGAACTTGATGCTGGGTCAGCAGTTCGTCCAACTGCTGCCAAAGCTCGACATTTTTGACCGGCTTCCAGGAAGTTCCTTCCTTCCGGCGCCAACCGTTCCGCTTCCAGCCAGGCATCCATTCCGAACAGCCTTTGGCAACGTAAGTACTGTCTGTCACGACTTCTACGTCGGAACGAGATTTCAGGGCGGCCAAACCAGAGATCACTGCCTGAAGCTCCATCTGATTATTGGTCGTCAGAGGAACTCCGCCAGAGATTTCTTTTTCTTTTCCCGATGCAGGGTGACGCAGGATGCAGCCCCACCCGCCAGGTCCAGGGTTGCCCCGACAGGCACCATCGGAAAAAATCCGCACGAATGGCAGAGGAGCGGCATCAGTGGGTTGGGCCGACATACGAAACGCTACTGCCGAGATTTCTTGGTTTAAACGGACATCGACAGGCTACCCGTCCAAGTACGATTAACGTTCGCGGAACACAATGCGGCCGCGGTTCAAATCGTAAGGGGAAACTTCGACGACAACATGATCGCCCGGCACAATACGGATGAAGTTCTTGCGCATCTTCCCAGCAACGTGAGCCATCACCATGTGACCGGTTTTAAGCTTCACGCGAAACTGCGTGTTTGCCAATGCTTCGACAACATCGCCTTCAACTTCGATGGCCTCTTCTTTGGCCATAAACCAAAACCTCCAACAGTCGTTTATTAAGCGCGGCAATCCGTTTCGCCGCTCATGAGAGAACGAGTGATTGTAGCGGTTTGGCCATGTAAATGCCACAGCGTCTGAGTCAATTGGCGGCACTGTAAAGGATTTTTCGCAGGATTCGATGGGTCGGCGACTACGTAACTCAAACTTCAGGTCGATCATGTCAATCCCGGACCGTGTTTGGAGGAGTTCGACCGGTTAAGCATGTGATGATTGAATTCACGTCGACCCCAGGCGGATGAGAATTCTGATTGACATTCTTTATTCATAAATGTATAAAGAACTCGGCGTCGACCTGTCGATCGATTAAGCGCATGGTTTTGCCCGATCGATTCTCAAATTTACTGCCAGAGCAGGGAAGGATCGCATGATGATTCGAGAGTTTGGTAAAAAGAACATTCCAGGAATTGCTCGCCGTGTTCGGTTATTCTCTTTTCTCACGGTCTGGATCGCAGTGGTGAATATTCAAATTGGCATCGCTCAAACATCTCCAGCTCTCCCGACTATCAAGACCAAAGATCTGAACGGTCGGGCATTGACGCTCCCACGCGAGTTGCCCGGCGAGAAAACCGTGGTGCTTGTTGCTTTCACTCAGGAGCAGCAGTTCGACGTCGACACGTGGGTGAACGGACTCGATCTAAAGATCGACGGGACAGGTTTGCCGTGGGTCGAGATGCCGGTAGTCGGTGAAATGCCGGTATTGGTTCAAGCGATTGTGAACAACGGAATGCGTGGCGGCATCCCTCAAAAGGGGAAGCGAGCCAATGTCGTCACACTTTTCACCGATGCAAAAAAATGGAGTAAGTCAGTTGGGCTGGCGTCACAGGACCGAGTCTATGCCCTTGTGGTTGACCGCAGCGGCAAGATTTTGGCGAAACAGGACGGGCGGTACAGTGCTGAGAAGAGGGGGGCCATCCTTGATGCCATGCGACCATAGGGCTTATCTTGGCGTTAGCGCCGAGGCTTTATCAGCCAACACTCGGTTCGGAGAACCAAGAGGCGCGATCATCCTCCGGCGCCAAACGCAAAGCTGATAGTGTCTCATGTCCCGCCCCAAAGGTTCCGTCGATGCCGATTATCAGCTGAAACGTGCGGCGATCTTAAGCCGTTTGAAACCTCATTTGATGAAACCCGGGTCGCGGGGTATCAGCTTCAGTGCGATGGCGGCTCTTGCCGACGTCAGCATTCCAACGCTGCGACATTACTTTCCTCGGCGGTGCGATGTTATCTCGGGGTTGCTCGCTCAGATCGGCACCGAGGGGCAGCCCTATGTTCGCCACCTCGCTGAGGAGGAAGCCACCGACTTGCGAGAGTCTCTCGTGGGTGTCGGACGATTTATCGCGATGGGGGTTCAAATGGGGCAAGTCGCGCAAATTCACGCACTCGGATTGAATGAAGGGATGGGTGAACCAGATGTCGGTCCGACCTATTTGACCTCGATCCTCGAGCCGACACTCCAGGCGATGGAGGCGAGGCTTAAACTGCTGATCAGTAAAGGAGCAATGGTGGACTGCGAGGTGCGGTATGCAGCGTTGAATTTCGTAACGCCGATCCTGATCGCTTATTTGCATCAGGGGCAACTCGGGGGAAATTGCGTGCGTCCGATGGATATCGAAGGATTGATTTCTCAGCAAATCGCGACGTTCGTCGCAGCCTTTGGAAAAGGTGAAAAATGAAGGCAATTGTTTTTAAAGAATATGGGTCATCCAAAGTCCTTGAACTTGTCGAGCGACCAATGCCCAAACCGGCGAAAGAGGAGGTCGTCGTCAGGGTTATGGCGGCCGGTGTGAATCCCGCGGACTGGAGGCTCAGAAATGGCCAGTTCAAGCGCGCTTTCAAATTGGAATTACCGTTCACGCCAGGAAGTGACCTGTCGGGGGTCGTCGTAGAAGTCGGTGCTTCCGTCACGGCGTTTCGTAATGGAGATCGCGTTTTCGCCATGTCCGCTCTCAAGAAAGCCGGGGCCTATGCGGAGTTCGTCGCCGTCAACGAAGCCCACGTCGCTCCACTGCCCGATTCATTGACTTTCGTCGAAGGAGCAGCGATTCCGCTGGCGGGATTGACAGCGCTCCAGGGACTACGCGATCAGGGAGCAATCGAGCCCGGCCAGGCAGTATTAATCAACGGCGGTTCTGGCGGAGTCGGCAGTTTTGCTGTTCAGATCGCCAATGCCATCGGGGCTAAAGTAACGGCGATATGCAGCGGCCCGAACATACCGTTCGTGAAAAGTCTGGGTGCCGATGAGGTACTCGACTACACCACGATCAATGTTTTTGCTGGCCCCGGCCGGTACGACGTCATTTTCGACACCATGGCGCTCGTGGGGTTTCGAAGCTGGCGAAAGCCGCTTAAGAACGATGGCACTCTCGTCACCGTCAATCCGATCATCGGGAAGCTTTTGCCGCGGTTCGTCACGCGGTTGTTTGGAATCAACCGGTTGCGATCCTTTTTCGTCGAGCCAAGCGGCTTGGACCTGAATGTTTTGGCCGATTATGCGATCGAGAAAACGGTCCTTCCAAGGGTCGAACGCACGTTTCGATTGGAAGAGGCTGGTCTGGCGCAGGACTTAAGTGAAAATGGAAGAGTGAGGGGTAAGCTTGTGCTCACGCTTGATCAGTCGTTGAGTTGCTAGGAACATGCGACACTCTGGTGTCCTAACCAATCACTCAGACGAAAAACCGTGTTACCGGTGTGACGTGTCCGCCGGGCGAATTTGCCGATGTTCTGGCAGCGGCTGCTACGTGACCGACTCTGCTGTCGTCGGTCACGTAACGGACTTCAATCGTCAATCAAGATGTCGTAACAACCTTACTTGCCATTCTCAGTTTCAAAATTCTTCAGGAATTCAATCAAGGCGTCGAC
This sequence comes from uncultured Schlesneria sp., assembly GCA_903904835.1. Classification (GTDB taxonomy): domain Bacteria; phylum Planctomycetota; class Planctomycetia; order Planctomycetales; family Planctomycetaceae; genus Schlesneria. The sequence goes on from CAIVEI010000083.1 coordinate 22,031, forward strand.
GCCCGCTTCGGGGAATGCGTTGTAGATGCTGGCTCTCATTCCTCCGACGCTGCGATGTCCTTTCAGCCCATCGAAACCCGCTTTTGTCGCGGCTGAACAGAATTTGGCATCCAGGTCGGCATCGCCTGTCACGAATGTGACGTTCATCTGCGAACGGCTTCCGATTGCGGCGGTTGGTTTGAAGAGTTTGCTCTGATCCAAGTACGAATAAAGCTTTCCAGCTTTTCGCTGGTTTCGTTCGCCGACTGCCGTCAGACCACCGTCTTTCTTGATCCATTTCAGGACCAGGCCGACCAAATAAATTGCGAATGTCGGAGGGGTGTTATACATCGACTCGTTCTTGGCGTGAGTTCGGTATTGAAGCATGGTTGGCAGATTTTTCGCACCTCGCTCAATCAACTCGTCGCGGATTAAGAGCAGTGTCACGCCTGACGGGCCGAGATTTTTCTGAGCACCAGCGTAAATCAGGGCGTGCTTCGATACGTCGATCGGCCGCGAATAAATATCGCTGCTTGCGTCGCAGATCAGGTCGACTCCGGCGGGAACCGGTGGCAGGCCGGGCCATTGAGTTCCAAAAATCGTGTTGTTCGATGTGTAATGAGCGTACGCTGGCTTTGCGCTGAACGAACACGTTGCTGGGATGTAGGAAAAATTCTTATCCTGGCTGGAACAGGCAATGTGAGTTTTTCCAAACCGCCGCGCTTCCTCTTCGGCCTTTTCTGACCACGAACCGGTCACGAGATAATCCGCGGTCTGGTCAGGGGACAAAAAGTTCATGGGGATCTGGAAGAATTGGGTTGAGGCCCCCCCTTGCAGGAACAGGACCTTGTATCCGGCTGGAACGCCGCCCACTTCGCGAACGAGTGCTTCGGTTTCTTCGTACACGGCCAGAAAGGCTTTTCCCCTGTGCGAATGTTCAAGTATGCCGATTCCGGTCTTGCCAAGGGACAAAAGATTCTCGCGAGCCTCTTCCAGAACGGATTCGGGGAGTACTGCGGGGCCTGCTGAGAAATTCCAAATTCGCTGAGTCATTCCGAACGATCCCTTGTCAATTACGTCATTTCCAAACAATTCCAAGCAGAATTCGGTCTGGAGTGTCTCCGAAAGTCCTGCAAAATAGCCGTTCGCCGAGAATGATGTGTCGCGAAAGCGGAACGCGACAGAATCTTAACTCGGGGATCGGGCTGAAATCATAGTCGCCGCGACCGCAGATTCCACGGAACAAGTGGTTTTTCGGGCAAATTCCGCAGAGTCGGGAATTCGCCTAGATTGAAGCCAGCAGGACTCTTTTGGAAACGACTTGAAATTGCGAGTGAAGTGTTGGTGGAACGACTCACCGTCTGACACCCCACATCCCGAAGTATGCCTAAAGTGACTTAAAAGTCGGAAAGCTATATAGCCAAACGATGGCCACAGGTTACGATTACCGCTAGAAGTTTTGATATCGCCTTTTTCCGTCGAAGTTTGCGTTCGCTTCCGAGAGGAGCTGCCTTCATGTTTCGTGCAATTCGCATTGGTATCGTCGTGCTTCTCGGATCGTCGCTAATCGGTCAACCGTTTGTTTACGGCCACGGCGGCGGTGGTGGTCATGGCGGAGGCGGCGGCCATATGGGTGGTGGCGGCTTCGGCGGCGGCCATATGGGCGGGGGTGGGTTTGGCGGTGGCCACATGGGTGGCGGCGGCTTTAGCGGTGGCCACATGGGCGGAGGTGGCTTCAGCGCCCCCCATATGGGCGGCGGATTCAACGGTGGCGGCGTTCACTATGGCGGGGCCATGCCATCGCACAACGTCTACCAAGGGGGCCACTTCGGCGGAAGTAATGTTATTCAGCATAACCCTGGCTACGGACTTCAACAGGGGATCAACCACTCAAACGGCGCGATCATGCATAGCCCAGGGATTCAGCACAATCCCGGAGTCATCCAGCACAATCCGGGCGTGACCGGGCTTCAGAACAATGCAATTCGGTCAGGTGCTACCCAACACCTCGGCACCCAGCACCTTGGCACACAGGGGCTTGGAACGACGCATCTGGGGAGTCAAAACCATCTTGGTACACAACATCAGAATCAGGCGACCTTCTACCAGCATCATGGCTTAAATCAGGGTGCGGGATCAACAGTCAACCATAATGGCTTGAATCACGGTTTGAATGGCATCAATCATTCCGCTCATCAGGGCTCGCAATTTCTTAGCCACCACGCAGGGCAATCTGGCGCCGGCCTACACAACGCTGCAGGCTCAGTTAGCCATGTGAATTCCGTGCATGCGACCAACCTGTCGAATCATCAGTTCCTGGCAAATCACCATGCCGGAACCTCGGTCACCGCCGCCCACGCTGGTTCGTTTATCCACAATCAGGGAAATCAACTGCATAACACGGGTTTCAACCACGGAAACTTTAACTACAACCACAACCACATCGGAAATTGGAACAACGGCCACTGGAACAACGGGAATTGGCATAACGGTAATTGGAATCACTGGAACAACAATCGGTTTTGGTATGGCGGCCTCGGAGGTTTCGGTGGATTCTGGCCGTGGTGGGGAGGTTTCTGGCCTTACTACGGGTACGGTTGGGGCTGGGGTCCAGGACTCGGTTTCGGATTGGGGTACGGACTTGGCTATGGCCTCGGTTACGGCGGCCTCGGATATTACGGCGGCTACGGCCTGGGCTACTATGGGCTGAATGGTTTCGGCTGGGGCTACGGTCTGAATAGTCTCGGGTTCGGCTATGGTTTGAACAACGCCTATTCAAGCTGGGGCTGTTTCGCTTACCAGCCTTGCTGTGCCTTCCAACCGATCACCTACGGCTACGCCAGCGCGATGCCAGGGTATGCCGGATATAGCGGACTTGGTATCGGTTCCAACGCGATTGCCTATGCCCCAATGTCACAGTTGAGTGCACTGGGAGTCGCAACCGCCACGGACGCTCCTCCTGCTGTTCCTCCAACGAACGCGACAGCACCGAACCTTGATAAGACCTCAGGAGCAGCCAGCGGGTTGCCAACGGCCGAAGAATTCGCTCAAATCGGCGAATCCGCGTTCAAGAGCCGCGATTACAAGGGAGCTGTCCGAGCCTGGCGGCATAGCCTGATTGACGATCCACAAAACGGGGTCTTGATCCTGATGCTGGCTCAAGGGTTGTTCGCGACGGAAAACTTTAGCGAATCAGCGGGTGCGGTGCAGGCTGCAATGCAGACACTGCCACAAGAAAAATGGGACGTCGTCGTCAAGAACTTCCGTGACTTGTACGGCAAGGGCGAAGATTACACGTCTCAAGTTCGTGCTCTGGAAAAAGCCGCACGAGCGAAAACGGACGACCCCGCACTGCGTTTCTTGCTCGGTTATCACTACGGCTTCCTGGGCTATCCCGCCGAAGCGGTGAAGCAACTGGAAAAATGTCTCAGCCTGGCACCACAAGACGAAGTCTCACGTAAGTTACTGCGAGTCTTCGACGACAAGCTGCCCAAGAAAGACGAGCTTCCAGGTCCCGGCGAACCTCCAGAAACAAGAAAGCCACCTGTCCCTCAACCGAACGACGTCGTACCGCCCCCGGCTCTCAATGCCGAGCCCTCAAACGCGGGCCTGACCGGCAAGCAAGGCGAAGAAACCGTCCCCGCCCGAGGCGACAAAGAACCGAAGTAATTTCACCGTCTACTTCAGAGTCAACCCAACGAAACCCCACCGCCCCCCCGACGGTGGTCGACGGGCCTTTGCCCCAGGAAATTCCCTGTTTTCGTGAATCGTTGAATGACAGGGCGCGCTGGTGCAAACGCCCAATTACCGCCGCGGCGGCGGTGGGGTGTCGTCTGTTTGATTGCTTCGCTGTAAATTTCGTTGCACAAATCCTACTTCAAATCGATGGTGACTTTCTCGATATGACCACTGAATTTGAATGGGACCTGGTAGGACAGATTTACGGGGGTACCCGCGTCTTCGCCGACGTCGAGTGTTTCGTCGAGCGTGATGCGGATTGGCATTGTTCTTTCGATGCGTCCCTTCGCGACGTCTTTGCCATCAACGCTTAATGTGGCGGAGCCCCCTTTGCCGATGCCGCCGCCGTCATAGGCAAAATCCATTTTGACCGTGTGCTTGCCTGGTGTAAGTGGCTCTTTACCGGCGACTTCATAGTGTGCGACGTCGACGAAACTGTAATGGAAGACGGGTTTCCCTTTATCCAGATACAGTGCCCATCCGCCGAAGAGGCCACCTTGAGTCAGGATGATTCCTGTCGCGTCAGCCTTCACTTCCACTTCGGCCGTGAGCGACCATGACTTGTTCTTAATGTCTGGTGATGCACCTTCCGGAATGCGGGACATCCCCTCAATATACGTGAATGACTTTCGGCCTCTGGTAAGGCTTGGGCGAATGGCCGGGTCAAGCCGGGTGGTCTTGCTGTTGTCGATTGGTAAGACGTTGTATCTCGCTGCTTCGGTGTAAAAGAGAAGTTGCAGATCTTTCAGTTTGTCCGGCATTTTTGCGGCGAGATTTTCGGATTGTGAGAAGTCTTTGTTTGTGTCGTACAATTCCCATGCGTATCCGTTGATTTCATCGACACCGGCTCCGGCGGGGTCCCAGGGGGTGTTCGGAGGAGTCGTACAAGCGACCCATCCTTCGGAATAGATGGCTCGATTACCACCAAGTTCAAAGTACTGTTTGGTCCGTCGGCTCTTTGCCTTTCCGTCAGCAAAGCTGTAAGCCATGCTGATCCCTTCGATCGGCTTTTGTGTGACGCCATTCACTGAATCTGGCGCCGAGACTCCGCACACTTCCAGGATCGTCGGGACGATATCGATGCAGTGATGCCACTGGGTTCGCAGTTCACCCTTTGCTGCAATTCCCTTTGGCCAGGAAATGACCATTCCGTTGCGAGTCCCTCCGTAATGACTGGCAATCTGCTTGGTCCACTGGAATGGAGCACACATTGCATGCGCCCACGCGGCGGGATAATGGTTGTAGGTTGTCCATTTGCCGATGTCGTCGACCCTCTTCAAAACTTCCTTCAGATCTTCAGGGACTCCATTGAAGAACGTCATTTCGTTTAAGAGACCTTGAGGGCTTCCCTCGGCGCTGGCTCCGTTATCGCCGGCGATAAAGATCACGAGTGTGTTATCGAGTTGCCCCGTCTGCTTGATGGCTTCAATGACTCGGCCGACGTTGTAGTCGGTCTGCTCGAGAAAACCGGCGTAAACTTCCATGAAGCGGGCATAGACCATTTGCTGTTCGGCTGTCAGGGTGTTCCAGGCTGGCAATCCCGGTGCCAGCGGCGTCAGTTTGCTGTCTTGAGGTATGACACCAAGTTTCTTCTGGCGTTCGTGCGTTTCTTCACGAACTTTATCCCAGCCTTGGTCGAACTTTCCTTTGTACTTGTCGATCCATTCTTGTTTGGGGTGATGTGGGGCATGTGTGGCTCCTGGTGCGTAGTAGCAGAAGAAGGGCTTTTCCGGGGCAACGACCTTTTGCATGCTGATCCACTTGATCGCCTGATCCGCCATGTCATAGTCAAAGTTGTAGTCAGGCTTTCCCAGATAAGGCTCAATCGGTTTTGTTCCTTCGGTCACTGCGGGTCGCCACTGGCTGGTGTCACCGCCGATGAATCCATAGAAGTGATCAAACCCCAGGCCTGTGGGCCAAAGATCGAATGGGCCCGCCTGGCTCGATTGCCAGTCGGGGACGTTATGGTTCTTGCCAAACCAGGCGGTGCCGAATCCATTTTGCTTTAGTAACTCGGCCACCGTCGCGGTGTCTTTTTGCATGACTGAATCATAGCCAGGAAAGCCGGTTGCAGCTTCCATGATGACGCCAGTGTGGCAAGTGTGGTGGTTGCGACCAGTAATCAGGGCGGCCCGAGTTGGGCTGCACAATGCCGTCGTGTGAAACTGGTTGTATTTCAAGCCGTTATCAGCAAGCTTCTGAAACGTCGGCGTTGAACAGGGGCCACCAAACGTACTGGTCGCCCCGAATCCGACGTCATCCAATAGCACCAGCAGAACATTCGGTGCGTTTTTGGGTGCCTGAGTCGGTTGCGGGAAATCGGATTTCGATTCTTTCGCCCGTAAATTGATGATCCCCTTGAACGGCTGTGGCGGAGCTGGATGAACGCTGGACGTGGCTGCGAGTTGAGCCAAGCTTCCTTTAGTTTCCTGAGCTAAGGACTCCGTCCAACGTGATGACGCCGCGAACCAGCCAAACAGGCCTGCGATTGTCATCACGATCAGAGTATTGAGATGGTCTCGCCGGAACATGTTTTGCCTCGTTTGCGTTTTTGAGTGTCCTGGAAGGACTAAAGCGATTAGCCGGTGGTTGAGCGCAGCGACACCACCGGTTTAAGAGCGATTCAAATTTGTTGCATCCTGGAGGGATGCCAGAATCAGTATTCAGTGAATTGGTCTTGCGCCGATATTTTACAGATCCGGATCGTTTTTCTGGAATCCTTCCAGGATTCAAGATATTTTTGGTCCGCAATTAGCCGGTGGTGTCGCTATCGCTCAACCACCGGCTAATTGCTGTAGTCCCTCCGGGACAAAGATAAATGTCAGACCAAACCGGCTCCAAAAAATCGTTACCTTCGTCGAGTGGCACACGATTATTCATCGATTGCAATCTCTAGTTTTTCGCAGGTCGCTTTTGTGCGAGTATCCACTCGTAAAACTCGGGGTTGTTGTAGGTTTCAGTCCATGAGTCATGGCCGGCTTCGGGATAGATCGTCAATTTGGGATCGCCCCCATTTTTCTTGATCGCGTCGATCATCGATTGAGATAATTCCACGGGGACGCCGGTGTCTTTGGCTCCATGGAACGCCCAGATCGGAAGCTTCGATAATCGCCTTGCGGACTGAACATCACCCCCACCGCAGATTGGCGCAATCGCTGCAAGCCGATTCGGTGCGTGTGCTGCCATACGCCAGGTTCCGAAGCCACCCATGCTGAGGCCCGTCAGGTAGATTCGGTCCTGATCAACTTTGTACTTGCGTTCGAGGTCATCCAGAAGCAATGACAGTTCAAACGGTTCCCACGATTTTCCTTTTGGACATTGTGGCGAGACGACGATCATGGGGAATTCTTTCCCGGCCGCGATCAGCTTTGGAGGTCCGTGTACTTTCACTTGATCGAGGTTATCGCCTCGCTCGCCTGAACCATGAAGAAAGACCATCAGCGGCCACGACTCTTTTTTGTCGTAATCCTTCGGCAGGTACAACAGATAGTCCATTTCGACATGGATCGTAACGTCAAGTTTTGCCGCCTTTTGAGGTTGGTCCTGGCAGTGAGCGACCGCAGATCCGATGGGAGATGACAACAGAGCGAGGGTGAGCAGCAAGTTGGGTTTCATTTTGGCTCTTCGCGGTTTGAGAATGGGAAAGGTCACGATGTTTGTATCGGACTCATTCCGCCAATTCCAGCCATGAAACGGTGTGCTGAAACTTTGCGATTGAGGCAAACAGAATTCCCATTAAGAACGGTGGAAACTCAGGGTACCACTGAAGGCTGCTTTGAGTCGCCAGTGTCTTACTCTTTCATCGCGGGAAAAGAGCACTGGCGAGCGAAGACGCACTCCAGTGGCACCCGGAGCAGCATTTCTTTAACTGGTCAATGTCGCCAAATGGTTGCCAGCAGGTTAAGCGGTTTCATTGACATCTCTGCTAAAATGTCATCGCAACGCTTCCGCTTCAACGATCGGGAATTACTGGCGAGGTTTCTGGCTGGTGATAAAGTGGCACTGGCAGCCGGGACGGTCCCGGCTGCTGCATCTCTTACTCAAGGAATTCTGAAAATGATGGGTCTAAATAAGTTGAAATACATTTCGATTTGCATTCTGTCGTTACACACCGCCGGTGGCATTACCTACGGGGTGTTGCAGGATGATCCGACTCGATTTGAGAAGGGACTGCGGGGCAATATCGTTGCTGTCAATGAGGGAAATCCCGCGCCTTCATCCCCTGGGGACAGAGTAAAATCATCCTCGAGCGGTGGCATTACTGTCGAAGAGTGGAAGCCAGCAACGGTTACGATCTCGCTCGAAGGATTCGATACGTTGTTGAATCTGGATGTTTCAAGATCGTCAAAAATATGGACAGCGTATGAAGTCGGACAGTTCTCTGATTTGAAGGAAGGTCAATACGTGTCGTTGCGCTTGGCGGATGATCATCGTACGGTGAACGAAATTCACGTCGAAGGAGAAGTCCAGTCGGTCGCGATCAAGTCCTTGACTTCAGGAGGCAAAATTACCGTCGTTCATCATGACGACGATGACGATGACGAAGAGCGGGATCGACGGACGGAAGTAGAACTCGCCCCGGACGTGATCGTGCGGATTGGTGGACTACCTGCGACACGTGAGGATCTCAATCCGGGAATGGAAGTCGAACTGGAATTCGGACGCGACGGCAAATTCGTTCATGCAATCACATCAGAGGCCGCTGAAGAGTTGATGTTCGAGGGACAACTGACCGGGATGAATAACGACAACACCCGAATTTTCCTTGAAAAAGAATGTGACGACGAACAGATAACGACTCGATCATTCACGATCACGCCCGAGACGATCGTCTGGGTCGACCTAAAGCCTGCTAAGCTGGCAGATCTGAAGTCGGAAATGTGGTTAGTCGTGCGATTATCCGAGGATGGAAATACTGTTAGAGCGATTAAAGCAACGACTCCAGAACCGGAAGATGATGACGATGAAGACGAATAGCTGAGATCGTTAGCAGATGACCGACTCGCGTTGGCTCGAAGAAACAAGCCGAAGCTCGGCTGATTGCGTTGCTGCAGACGAAGTGCTGATGGAATAGAAATCCACGAAACGGGTGCCACGGTTTTACCCTCTTCGGTTAAGCCGTGCTCTTCGGGCACGTTGTCGAACCATGAAGACACGGCCTTGTCGAGGACTCCAAATTCGTGGCATCCATTAACGAACGAGGCACCAGTTCCAGGAACTGGTGCCTCGCTTGTTTTCGCGAAAGCCTAAGCGTCGAATCCGACTCAATCCTTCAACTGAGTTTCTTGGCCGCATGAGAAATCGATTTGGCGACGATATCAAAGGCTTCGGCCGTTGGCATGGCCGCCAGGATCTTGAACGCCTCGGATAATACTCGCTTAGTCTCCGCGACGCCGATTGAGGTCTTGTCTGTGTCAACTTTGCGCGACACTTCATTGTAGAATTCGTTTACATTCATTGATTCAGTACTCCAGTTTTAGGGAACCCTTGAACGCGGAAGACGTTACAACGAACTTTGATGGAAGACAAGGGGGGAAAATAAGAGTTCACAGCTTTGTCGCACATCTGTCCCGTGCACGTTGACAAATTGGCGGCAAGCCCCGAAGAATGAGTCTTTGGGATCGTCTGCAACGGGCCGGGAGTAGAAATATGAACGATGACGGTCAGGTTCCTGGGCTAAAATCGGCAAAACCTGCGCCGACGCACGCAACAGATCGTGACACGCCAGCGACGAAACAAACTCGACCGGAAAATCAGACGACAACCGGTCAGAAATCGGGTGGTCATGCGATTAGCAAAACCGGGGCTGCTCCGAGTCGTTTCTTGATTGTGGCGATGATTGCAATTCTGTTTGGATTGGGTTGGCTCGGTTGGTTTCTGTTGCTCAGTAAAACGGTCAGCGAAACAGACATCGACCTGATGGGGAACATTGATGTCCGGCAGGTGAATCTGGCATTCAAGGTCGATGGTCGAATCGACGAATTGGCCGTCGACGAAGGTATCGCAGTGAAGGCGAACGATATTATTGCCTCGCTCGACAAACGTTATTTCAATGACGAGCTGAGAATCCTTCGCGCTAGACGAGCTAATCTTGCTGCGAATGTCGCCAAGCTGGAACATGGTTCCCGCCCCGAAGAGATCGCTCAGGCGCGGGCTTTGACCGCCGACCGTGAAGTTGCCGTGGTCAAAGCCAAGGAAGATTATCATCGTGCGGAAGCGCTGGTGAACAAAGGGGGTGTCTCACGCCAGGATTTTGATCGTTATCATTCGGCTCTCGATTCGGCTGAGGCTCAGCTTAAGGCTGCAAAAGAATCGCAGCATCTGGTCGAAATTGGACCGCGTCAGGAGGATATCGACGTGGCTCACGCCTTGCTGTCTGAACACGACGCGTTGATTGTGCAGAGCGAACGTCGATTAGCGGATGCCGACCTGGTGGCACCAAACGATGGAGTTATTCTGACCCGGGCACGCGAGCGGGGTGCGATCGTGCAACCGGGTGAAACCGTTTTCGCGTTAACTCTGGCCTCACCCGTCTGGGTTCGAACCTACGTCAGCGAACGTGATCTCGGATTGATTTCGCCAGACATGACGGTAACCGTGATCACCGATTCAGGACCGGACCGACCCTACTCAGGCAAGATTGGTTTCATTTCGCCGACTGCGGAATTTACACCCAAAACCGTGGAAACGCGCGAGCTGCGTACTGACCTCGTTTATCGATTACGTATTGTGGTGGATAATCCCGATGGTGGCTTGCGTCAGGGGATGCCGGTCACCGTCCGCGTTCAGTTAACACATCCACGTCCGAAGACGTTCTGGGCGCAGACACGCGAATTGCTTCGGTCGAGGCTTGGCCTTCACAATTGAAAAGTCATCGTACGTGAATGCCGACTCTCTCATTATCGCCGAAGGACTAACGAAGCGATTCCGCAGGGAAGAATCTCCGGTTAGCGAAAGCGTCGCAGCCGCTTCCAGCCGCAGTACATCTTCAAATCAATTCCCCATGGCAAAAAATCCCCCGGCGATCGATCGGCTTAACGCCCGGATTGAACCCGGACGAGTAACGGGTCTGGTTGGTCCTGATGGTTCCGGCAAAACGACGCTGCTCAGGTTATTCGCCGGATTACTACTGCCGACCGAAGGTCGACTGACGGTCTGCGGCGCCGATCCAGGAACCGAACTGGCGCGGCTTCGGCAAGACGTCAGCTATATGCCTCAACGGTTTGGATTGTACGAAGATTTGAGTGTCGAACAGAATCTCACACTTTACGCAGACCTGTTTAATGTGGTGGGGAGCGAACGGAAACAGGCCTTCGATCGATTGCTGGCGTTCACGGATCTCAAGCGATTTACAGACCGGTTGGCTGGAGCATTGTCGGGTGGTATGAAGCAGAAGCTCGGCCTGGCGTGCGCGTTAATTCGGACCCCGAAACTCCTGCTTCTGGATGAACCATCGGTAGGTGTCGACCCGATCTCGCGCCGCGAGCTCTGGAAAATGGTTTATGAACTTGTCGATCAAGGAATCGGCGTCGTCTGGAGTACATCCTATCTGGACGAGGCTGAGCGATGCGGCGAAGTACTGCTCCTGTCCGAAGGAAAACTGCTTTATAACGGGCCTCCGAAAGATTTGACGAATCGAGTCGCCGGTCGAAGTTTTCTGATTGCCGGAAAGGGAGCCTCCGGCCGTAAATTGTTAACGAATGCACTCAAACGTCCTGACGTTCTCGACGGCGTTATCCAGGGAGCTTGCGTGCGTCTGGTCATGAAAAAGGGTTTTCCACCACCAACGGCTCAGAGTTTGGGGGTCGAAGATTTTGAGATCAAACCGACAGCGCCCAGGTTCGAAGATGCCTTTGTCGATCTGCTGGGTGGCGCACCGAAAGAAGAGTCGGCATTATTCGATTTATCGAACGTCCATGAATCCACTGGAGACGGAGTGATTGTCGAAGCCGATGGTTTGACGAAGCGGTTCGGCGATTTCACGGCGGCTGACAATATCTCGTTTAAAATCGGACGAGGTGAGATTTTTGGTTTGCTGGGTCCGAACGGGGCTGGTAAGTCCACGACATTTAAAATGATGTGCGGGTTGCTGCGTCCGACCTGGGGACAAGCATTTGTCAGCGGTATAGACCTGTATGCGGCGGGTGGCGAAGCACGTGGCCGAGTCGGCTATATGGCTCAGAAATTCTCGCTTTATGGTGACTTGAGTGCCCGTCAGAATCTCTCGTTTTTTGCAGGAGTTTACGGCCTTTCGGGGACTCGCAGGAACGAAGCGATCGATCGCGTCGTGACGGCCTTCCATCTCGAACCGCATCTCGACACAAATTCCAGTGAATTGCCGCTCGGGTTTAAGCAGAGACTGGCGCTGGCGTGCGCCATCATGCACGATCCTGCCGTTCTGTTTCTGGACGAGCCGACTTCAGGTGTTGACCCGCTGACGCGGCGTGAGTTCTGGTCGCATATCAATGCCATGGTCGAGCGAGGCGTCACGATCATGGTGACGACCCACTTCCTGGATGAAGCGGAATATTGTGATCGGATCGGACTGGTCTATCGCGGTCGCGTCATCGCTGAAGGGACTCCCGATGAACTCAAAGCAAGCGTGCGTAGCGATGAACGGACAGAGCCGACGTTGGAAGATGCGTTCATTGAGTTGGTCGAAGAATTTGATCGTAGCGAAGGCCGCATGCCGGCCCAGAGTTCAGAACAGACCCTTCCGAAGTTAGACGCCCCTGCGTTAGCCCGACGCGCAAGCGAGGGATCTTCGGTCTTCGCTGTCGACGAATCAGATACCTCGCTTGCGCGGCGGGCTAACGCAGGGGCGTCTAAC
>CAIVEI010000084.1 GCA_903904835.1 uncultured Schlesneria sp.
CAAGCTGCCGAATGCCGCGCTGACAACATCAATTTGACCGCCATAGGAAATGCTCATGCAAACAGTTTGCATGGTCTTGGCAAAATGCGCAAGCCTAATTTGATGAGTATTTTAAAGGGTGCGGAAAATGGGGTTAAATGAAGAAAATCGCGTCGTCTTCATTCAACGATAAGGACGACCTTTTCCTTCTGTTCTTTCTCGACTTTCACGGTCAATCCAGATGATTCAGGGCTGAAAAATCGGGGATTGATAGTCGGCTTTTCTTTGGGCGGTGCAATTGCCGACGGAGACGTATCCGTTGTCGTGGCTGCGGCCTGAGAGACGACCGCAACTCTTGCTTCTCCAAGGCTGACGTTCGCGGTGAACTTACCGGTCGGGTCTGCTTTTACGGCGACCGTTGGCCCGGTCTTTGGATAGAACACGACGGTCAATCCGTCAAAGACTTGCCCGTTCATTGTTTTGATCTCACCCGACACTTTTCCTGAGGGGATGACCTTTGCCCCTCCTCCGCACCCGACGATCGACAGCGCGACCGTTAGAAGGACGGTTGCTGACATTAATTTATGCATAGAAGCCCTACCTGAGATGTTATTACATAGTTTACGCTGAAGAATGATTGGTCAAAACGACGGGGTTCCGTCACCCCGAAAGAGTGACGGAACCCTTGGAAAAAATCCGAAGACTATTCCGGCGACGAAGTAATTTCGCCACCCTGAATCGTGCTCATGTTGCGATAGAGATTGTAGTCGATGTTGTTGGAAATGAACGTGACTCGACCATCTCCCATTCCAAAATGACCACCGCCTGTGTGCATACTCTTGAACGAATAATTGTTGTTCCAGTCGCCGTAACAAGCTTTGAGTCCGGCATCAGGGCTTAACCCCGCAGCACCAGCGCACTGGGCTGGTGCGTTAAGCGGAATCGATGTTGTCGCAGTAGTCGCATTATTCAGCCACCACCACGTCCACTGGGAATAGTTTCCAACCGCTTCGCCCAACGAGATGGTTGAAGAAGTACCGTCAGTGATATCTTTCATATTTGTTTTGTAAGGGAATGACCAACCCCGGAACATCAGGCCATTGCCACGGTCCAATCCGTTGTTGCTCGCCCCCCATCGCGTTTGAGCATATGTACCGGTCGTTCCTGATTGCCATGTTCCCCAACCCCAGTTCGAACCGGCGCAGGCTTTGTAACTGGTGTTTCCGCGGGTACCGCCACCATCGGAACGATTGGCGATCACTGATGGACTGGTATCACTCGGACACATGAATGCGTTTATCGGACTTGCTGACAGCGTATTGTTATTCGGAACAACCACCGGATTGGCCGTCATGCGCGGATCATTGGTCACGCCATAGTTTTGATCGAATGCGGCAAACATAGGGGCCTGATCGATATAGGGCAGGATCCCAATCATCCAACTGGTCTGCCGACCCTGAGATGGCGAAGTCAAACCTGGTGGATTCGTCGTATCGAAATAACAAAACGGAAACGAACTGAATGTGTCGTGGTAGTTTTGAAGAGCCAGCCCCAACTGTTTCATGTTGTTTTTGCACTGTGTACGGCGGGCTGCTTCGCGGGCTTGCTGCACGGCGGGAAGCAAGAGTGCGATCAGGACCGCGATGATCGCGATCACGACTAGCAACTCAATCAAGGTAAATGCGGTACGGCGCGGCGAGAGACGTTTCGTAGACATGAAATACTCCTCAAGAAAAACGAACGACGCAGAAAATAGCGTCAATTGAACACAAAACTAATTAGGAGAACCCTTTTTTGACGGGAAGAACCCCGATCAAGCACCAGTGCGAAGATATCGATCAGAACTGACGGAGTAAAGTCAATTCGGTGAATTCTGATGCGAATTTCGGTCTATTATTGAGCCGAACAGAGCCGCAAGCCTTCGATTTGCCTGCAATACCGATTGTAGGGGACTGAACGCCGGACTTGGCATGAACGAATTTGATTATCGAGTCTATCAAGAACAAATCCCGAACCGGTCAGTTCTTCGTCCTCACACTTTTTTTCTTCTCGTGTCGCGAATGTTTTCCATCGGATGGCAAGGCTTCTGTCAGGCTGCAAACTAACTGCACGCATCGACATAGCCGCTCGACGGGAGCCTTGGAATGTGGGCAATGCCCGAACTGCGAAAAGCGATTCTTCGAACTTTGGCTGGTATTGATTCTGCGAAATTGGTTATCCTGCAAACAGTATAGTCATAACGTCTTTATTTTTTTCGGGTTCTTGCAGGCATCCGATCATGCAGAGGTTTATTCGGCAAAGCTGGTGGAAGCCGTGGAACTGGTCGACGCGGACGTGGGTGCTGGCGATCTTTGCCTCATTGTTCATTTCACCCCTGGTGACTCGCTGGTTTTGTCTATGGCAGGTCCCGGATGTGGCACTCCCTTTCGACGTTGAAGACGTTATTCGGCCGGCCATTGCCGCCGATCAAGACGCCTTTGTTCGCTATCTTTCCGCCGCGCAATTAGCAGGACGTCAATTGGGTGAATGGTCCGAGGCTTCGATGAGACAAGCGGTCGATCTGCATGGACCTGACTGGGATGATCGTCTTGACCAGTGGCTGATCGACAATGCTCAGGCACTTGCCGAATACCGTGCGGCCGGGGAAATGGAGCAAGCCGGAGGTCCGTCGTTGAAAACTGCCGATTTTACGACGATCTTGACCGTTCACAACGACTTTCGAAACCTGGCCAGACTCGCTGCCACCGAAGCGATCCGCTTTGAGCGATCGGGCAATCTCGAAGCCGCGTGGCAAATGCATCGAGCCAACTTAAACTGTGCTCGACACGCCGAGAAACCGGGATTTGCGATCTGCGGCTTAATAAGTATCGTCGTTCGAAGCTTCGCCTGCCATGGGATTAAACGCTGGGCAGAGGACCCGGTACTAACGGTCGATCGGTTGCAGCAAGCTCGATCTGAAGTATCGATGGCGTTCTCACAACGGACGTCGCTGGTGGATTTCGCCAAGGCCGAATATCTGGCTCTCAGGAACACATTATGGCGTCACGATGCTCCGAATCAGATGTATCCGAATTGGAACGTGGGAGGATCGTCTGAACCACTGTTACTAGTGGGAAAACGATTTCTTTTGTGGTCTGTCGGTCAACCAGAATTGACTTTAAGAATCGCTCGCCAGCTGTTGGTGAACAATGCGGATCAGATTGACAAACCGAGACGGTTTCGACGTAAGGCGGTCCGAACCAAAGAACAGACGGTGTTCGAACTTGATCCCAAAGCTCGACGAAAGTGGGGACAACTGGACCCCGCAGCATTAGATCGAACGTTGGAAGCGACCGTCTCGAAGCATTGGCTCAAGAATGCCTCGATTTACAGTGGAAATCAAATGGATATCGCCTGGCAACTCGACGACGCTCGCCACGCAGCGCTGGACGTCGCACTTGCGTCTCAGCAACACCAGCGTATTCACGGCGAATTTCCCAAGTCCATCGAACAGCTTGTACCCAAATTTCTCGATTCCGTTCCAATTGACCCGATGGACGCAACGGGCGCACCACTCCATTATCGCCGTGAAACAGATGGTACGGCCGTCGTCTGGAGTGTTGGCATGGACGGAGTCGACGACGGCGGTCACGTCGAACTGAAAGACACCATCGTCAAAGACACGGGATATCGAATCCGGTTGAAACCACGTCCGGAAGCTTTAAAGCGGTGAGGATTTTTTCTGTGTCTTTCAGGCTTCCGATCATGCAGAGGTTTTTTCGGCGGGGCTGGTGGAAACCGTGGAACTGGTCGACCCGGACCTGGGTGCTGGCGATCTTTGTCTCGCTGCTGATCTCTCCACTAATCACTCGCTGGTGTTGTTTATGGCAGGTCCCGGACGTGGCACTGCCGTTCGACGTTAACGATGCGATTCGGCCAGAACTTCCCGCCGATCAAGATGCCTTTGTTCGGTATGCGTCAGCCATGAAGCTTGCAGGTCGCCATTCTGTCGGTTGGGCGAATGACGCGATGAACGCATCAGTCGATCACGATTCCCTGGACTGGGACGATCGGCTTGACCAATGGCTGATCGACAACGCTCGTGCGCTCGATGAATTCCGCGTGGCTGGCGAAATGGAACATGCCGGCGGGCCGTCGTTAAAGACTGCCGACCTGATGACCGGCGTATCAATTCATCAGGAATTGCGATACCTCGTCAGGCTCGCCGCAACGGAAGCCCTTCGCTCTGAACGCTCAGGCGATCTTGAGGCTGCATGGCAAATGCATCGAGCCAACTTAAATTGTGCAAGACACGCCGAGAAACCAGGGTTTCCGATTGGATTCTTCATCGGCATTGCGATTCGAAGCGTTGCATGTCAGGGAATTAAACGGTGGGCAGAAGATCCGACACTGACGGTCGATCGGCTTCAGGCGGCTCGATCTGAAGTCTCGCTGGCGTTTTCAAAACGGACGCTGCTGGTGGATGTCGCCAAGGCCGAATACCTGACTCTCAGGAACACGTTAACGCGTCATGATGCTCCGAATATTATGTATCCGAATTGGGAAATGGATGGATCGATCGAGCCACAATTACTCGTTGCAAAGCGATTTCTTCTGTGGTCTGCCGGTCAGCCAGAATTGACGCTTAGACTCGCTCGCCAGCTTTTGCTGAATAATGCAGACCAGATCGACAAACCACTTCGGTTCCGACGAAAGACGATCCAATCAAAGACCCGTTTGGTATTCGAACTCGATCCCTCAGTTCGTCGTAAATCGGGACAACTCAAATCTGCGGAATTATATCGAGCGTTGTTGCACTCGATCTTCAATGGTCATTATTTACTGGATTTCTGCGGAAGTCATTTGGACATTTCCCGACAACGAGACGACGCGCGACACGCTGCGCTAGATGTTGTGCTCGCATCGCAACAGTACCAGCGAATTCACGGCGAATTTCCCGCTTCCATCGAACAGCTTGTGCCGACGTTTCTCGACTCCGTTCCCTTTGACCCAATGGACGCGTTGGGCGCACCACTACGTTATCGCCGCGAAGCAGATGGTACGGCCGTTGTCTGGAGTATCGGCGAGGACAGAATCGACGACGGTGGTCATGTACAACTCAATGACGGTAGCGGTAACGACAAAGACATAGGCTATCGAATCCGCCAGAAGCCACGTCTTGAAACCCCAACCCCGTGAGAAACTTTGGCTCTGATAAAGGCAAGCCATCGCCTCTTTACGAAGTGGTCTTAACGGCGTTTCATTTCGGCGAAGCGTGACTCCGACATGAACTGCGCATCACTTTTTCTCGGTCATTTCATCATCCTCTGTCTTCGATTCGTCCGCGTCTTTCTTGGACTTGGGTTTGGAAGTCTCTGTCTCTGGTTTCTTATTTTCCGCCGATTTCGGTTGAACGATCTCACCTTTGACTTTGACCTTGAATTCGGCTGGAACGACGGTTTGGCCGTTAGCCGATTCCCTTCCGATGACCTCAAAATTGGTGATTCCAGCAGGAAGCAGAAAATAGAGGCCCCCTTCGGAATCTTCATAAATGCATGGGTAGAGTGTTCGACCGGAGACCGCAACGAGTTGATTCCCGAATCCTCCCACAAGCGACGGGATCGCGAGCGAATTTCGGAAATCGGTAATACTTTCAGGTGGGGCCTTCTTGGCCAGAACGTTTTGATAAGCCTCCATGAATTCAGTCGCCGCGCGATTGACCTGCCGGGTACGTTGTTCTTCCAGGTGGGTTGCATGTTGACGAAGATATTTCTGAATCACGTCGACTCCACTCGTTTTGACTCGGTAAAACCGCGACTGGGTCCCGGCAGCAACGGAAACCATGATACCTTTGGCACTCCCTGTGAGTTCGACCAGCATGCTGTTGCTGTTAAGTGGTACGGGCTTTTTTTCCAGCTTTTTTAACAGTTCCGTTACGTCCTCTGACGAAAGCTTGAAGTGAGACTTATCAATCAGCGAAGGACGTAATTCGATCGTTTCGGAAGTTCCTGCGATCAGATCGCCCTTTAGGTGTTCAGCCATTAATAATGAAGTAACGACGTATCCGACGATCCCCAGAAGTACCAACCCGACGATGCCACCAATGATCAAGTAGTTATTAACTGGTTTCCTTTTTTTGGAACGTTTGGCAACGGGCTTGGGTGGAGATGGCTCAATCGACGGCAATTCGCCAGTACGAGGCTTGGCGAGCGATGCTGGATCAAAAATCGCTGGTGCGGACGCCACTTCAGGTATGGGGTCAGGCACAACTGCGGGGGCTTCCTTGATCACTGCGGGACTTACAGTGGGAATTGGAGCGATGACCGGCGGAATCGGAGTTGAGGTAACAGGACTCGGAACAGGTTGTTCTACCGCATAAGGAAGTACGAACGGTTCTTCTTCGACGGCAGGTTTTTCCATTCGTTTCGGCGGCGACTTCCTTGGAACGGTGATCTTCATTCCGCACTTCGGGCAGCGGCCCTGTCCACCGCGCGCGTTGTCTGGAACGCGAATCGTTGCACTGCAATACTTGCACGGAAATTCGATCGACATGGTAGCTTCATTGAAAGTAAAAGGATGATCGCCGTGACGGGAAGTTAATCAAGCTGTTACCAAAATGAAAAGCAACCGGAATCACCACAGTCTTGATCCTCATTTTCGGAACCCTCGACTTGGTTTGTCATTTTCCTGAATTTGTGCCACTGCTTGCCCGTCTTACGTCAAGCAGTGCTCTTTTGATTGGCATAACGAGAAGCCACTGCGTCTCCGATGACTCCTAAGCAGTGGCACAGATTTCCGATTGAGACATTTTTGAAAAGCTCGTCGCACTGTTCGTCGATTAAATCCTGACAATTGACTGGCGTTTTCCGAAAAAAGGGGATTTGATTTTTGATTCCCGATGCGGCGCTCTTTATCGTCATCGCTGATTTTGAAATACTCATCTTGATCTTAACGCAGGTTCTTCTGAGAGCTGAGGAATATCCAGACGATGATTCATCCGATTGCATTTGCTGGCGAACCACGTTCGAACGCCGTCCGTCAGATTGTGGCTCAGTCCGAACCTGTCGCGTTAAGGACATATACGCCGTCGCAGGCGGTGTTTGCCAAGTCGGCCGGGGTTTTCCACTGGACTCCTGAAGGGCGAACGCTTTACGACTATTCCTCGGGTGTTCTCGTGGCCAATCTGGGGCACAATCCGAAACGCTGGTTGCAGCATTTCGGCAAGTATATGGGGTGGTCGGCCGAGATTTTTTCCGGGCCGACGGCGACAGCCGATGACTACGTTCCTGCCGTGACGATGACGGCCTATAACGGTATCACGGAAGTCGAAACACTGGCGGTCGAACGTCTGCTTGCCAATCTACGAAAATGCAAAGGAAGCGACCGTCTGAATACGATTGTCTGGGCGGCCTCAGGATCGGAAGCAATTCAGAAGGCGCTTTGGGCATGCCTCGGTTGGGACCGAACTCGTGAGATGATTCTGGCGACTCGGTGGGGATTCCACGGCAAGAAGGGCCTGGCCAACGCGGTCACCGGTTCTGAAAAAGATCCGGAACGTGACCCTCGTGTCAAATTCATTAGTTTTCCCATGGAAGAAATCATCGATGCAGGTTACGACCCGCAGTCGATTGATCTGGCAAAGTATCGACGAGAGCTGGATGATTTGTGGCAACAGTTTGGTCGCAAACTGACCTGCTTGATCACAGAACCGTACCTTGGTGGCGGAGGAAGCTTTCATCCTTCCGCCGCATACCATCAGATGCTGCAGCAATTCTGTCGTGAACACGACATGTTGTTGATTTTTGATGAAGTTCAGGCAAACTTCGGTCGCACGGGAACGATGTACGCATTTGAAGCCTACGGCGTTGAACCTGATATGGTTGTGCTCGGTAAAGGACTTGGCAACGGCGTACCTGTAGCGGCTGTTGCTTCGCGTAGCGACGTTTTTGGTGCAATGAAATTCGGCGAGGCATCCGACACGTGGAGCGCAAACCCGCTCTCGTGTGCTGCTGTGTTAGCAACGCTGGACGAGTTCGAATCAACCGATATTTTAAGGCACACGCGCAACCTGACGCCGGTCTTTCTCAAGGGGCTTGAACGATTGAAATCGACTGGTCTCGTCAACCATGTTCGCGGAGAAGGACTTGTCTTTGGATTCGAATGTGCTGCCGCGGGCAAGCTCACGGCGAGTGAAGTTGCCGCGAAGATCGTCGAAGCGTGTTACCTGGGCCGAGACAATGTTGGCATTCATCTGCTGGGTGCTCTGGCGGGCAAGGTTCTGCGAGTCAGTCCGCCACTGACAATTACATTGGATGAGGCGAAGCATTCATTGGACTTGTTGTATGAACTTGTGGCGTCACTGGCAAAGAAGCTGGGTGCTTGATCGAACGCTTGTAATGGCAAGTCAAACCGAAGCGGAAACTGGGTGCGGCTGGTTGGGACGCAGCACTTCTTTGATGGCCGCCAGCGCGTCAGGAGTGCCGTTCAAGTTTCCTTTTTGACGAGTGAGATTTTCACGGAATTCGTCCAGGCACGCAAGAAATTGATGGAACTGCGGTGCACGGAATTTTTCTGCGGTAACCCAGTCACCAGCCCCCATATGACGCAGAAAATGAGCGTTGATCTGCTGCTCATGATGCATCTCTTCGGGAATCGCAAAGACCGGCTTCCCGTAATAAAGCGCCTCGCCGAGTAACTGATTCCCGGCAGCACTGAACAAGCCGGCACAGGCGGCGAGATCTTCGACGAAGCGGTGTTCGTCGATGGCGTGAAACGACAGTCGTCCGACCGAAGGTTTTTCACCCAAACCGTAAATGCGGACGGGCCAACCGCAATCGGCAAGGATGTTGATAACTTCAGGCGGCGTATTCGATCGCAGATAGGATAACAGAAAATTGTTCGTGCTTGGTTCATTCATAACGATTTCAGGACGCAGCATCGGCCCTACCTGACGGACGTGTTCGAATCCTCGCTTCAGCGGAGGCGTATAAAATGAGGAGGCCACCGCAGTGTATTCACCCCATCCGTAGTACCAGCGGACGGCCCAACTCATCCACCATGCATAGCGCCGTAACAAGAAAGGGAGGCTACTGAGATCGTAGGCCATCAAAACATGCTGATGATCGATACTCATCCAGGGAAGTCCACTCATTCGAGCGGCACGAGGGAGCGTTGGCTCAAAATCCGAAATGGCAAGATCAGGCTGTTCGGCATCGATCCGACGACAAAGAGCGTCGACCAGCGCGGGCATCTCGCGTCGTGCGAAAGACATCGCCCCGGCGGTTGACTTGAACAAGTCGAGCCTGCCGCCGGTATAGCGAAAATGCAATCCAGAAACCCGCAACAGACGGACGTTTTCGACCTTTGTTGTCCCGTATGTCTTCACGAGAAAGTCGTAGGCATCGCCCGAAGCAAATAGCACTAATTCATGTTCGTGCCGCAGATGTTCGACGAGGGTCAGTACTCGAACCGCGTGCCCACGGCCCTCACCTGCCATACTGTAAAAGATTTTTGCCATCAGTATCTCCTTACACTGAACGACCCCTGGGTCATCGAAGATTATAGCTGGATGCCGATCCCCTCGCACGCAACGACCTGGGGATTTTCGCCGAGCGTCAGACGGACGGATTTACGGAAATCTTCGTGCTCAATCGATGTCTTCAAACAGGAGACAAACTTCTGTAACGACCAAACAATCGTGGAGGTTGTCGACGGTCCATTACACCCCATTTGCGACGTTTCACGAACACAATCCAATTCCAATTCACAACTTCAATACTCGCGCAAGAGAGGGGCTTGCTACTTTCTCAAAAATCTCAAAGTGTTCCATCCGGCATCAGTTAAGTTCTTGAAAGAAAAAGCGAGCGCTCTGTTTTACAGCGACGTCCGAAATCGGAATAATTATTGTGAGCCAACTTGACCGGCCGCAGTCGATTCGGGTTCAATCTTGGCAAACTTCGTCTTTGTCGATCTTCACCTCAGACATTCTCAAAAAAATTGGACACCAAATGCCGATCGACGTCACCTGCGCCGCTTGTCAGGCAGAATTCCAAGTAAAAGATGAATTTGCCGGTCGCAAAGTCCGGTGCAGCCAGTGCAAATCAGTCATTGAATTGCCAGACGTGGATGTCGACGCAGAAGTTGTCGGCGAGTCGAATTATGACCCGGTCTTTCAGCGCGACAAGTTCCTGCTGCATCAAAAACATCTGTCGATCAACACTCAATATTTTGTCAGTGACGAAGCTGGCAACAACATCATGTACGTGGTGCGTCCGACGCATCTGTTTCGCAGTCTGATTGCAATGTTTGGAGTGCTGCTTGCCCTTATCGTGCCGCTGATCCTGATGATTGTCGGCATCACAACTCTTCATCCGACAATTGGCAATGGCGGCTCGGCCGCTCTGGCGATTGTTGGAATTCTTGCTTCGAGTGTTTTAACGATATTCACTTATCAATGGCTGGCACCAAAGCGGCACATTTACTTTTTTGCCGACGAAGAGAAACAGATGAAGATCTTAGAGATCCTTCAGGATCAGAAAATTGCGATTCGGATGGCGACCTACACAGTCCTGGATGAAAACGGCCAGGAAATCGGCCGATTCCGCAAGGATTATCTGGCGAATTTCCTGCGGAAGCGTTGGGATGGTTTTCATTCGGATGGAACTCAACTTTACGTCATCCGCGAAGATTCTGTCTTGCTGTCGTTATTAAGACGTTTTCTGGGTTCGTTTTATGGATTGCTGCGTACAAACTTTGTCATTCATCAGGTTGACGACAAAGGAAACGACGGGCCGCTGCTCGGCGAATTTAACCGCAAATTCACCCTTTTGGACAAATACGTACTCGACGTCACTCACGACCGATCCCGAAAAATGGATCGGCGGATGGCGGTTGCAATCGGTGTGTTACTCGACACAGGCGAGCAACGCTGAATGCAAAGGTGGTATCGACGATGGACGATCGGGGATCTGAATTGAACGCGGATAGCGAAGAGGACATTCCGATCCTTGACGCCAGCATGCTGCATTCCGGGGTGGACTTTGAGAAAGGAATGACCTGGTGGCCCCGGGGGACGTTGCTGCTGATGATCGCCTGCCTGGTCTTCTTTTGCTTTCAAGCCGTTACGGGCGGGCTGGATGATCTTAACCGAATGACGGACATGGGGGCCCTTTCCAAGCCGCATGTCGAACAGGGGGAGTTGTGGCGATTACTGTCTGGTCCGTTCCTGCATGCCAGCCATGACCATCTGATTGGAAATCTGCTGATGCTGTTCGTCCTGGGAATGGCCTGCGAGCATGCCTTCGGAGTTTCTCAGTTTTTATTTCTGTACGTCGTCGCGGCCCTGGGGGGATCGTGTGCCAGCCTGATCCACAACACCGTTTCAGTGGGGGCTTCAGGAGCGATTTTCGGCCTGGCAGGTGCCCTGGTCGGGCTGTTCCGCCGACACCAGAGCTTGCTGCATTTGCGTGACCGGCGGATTGGATTCGTCATTGGATTCTGGGTCGTCTATCAGATTCTGTGTGGAATGCTCAGCCCGCAAATTGACAACCTCGCTCATGTGGGAGGATTTTGTACGGGCTTGCTGTTCGGCATGCTGACTCCACCAGCGTTGCTTAACGATCGCAATGAATTTGCTCGTCGTCCATCCGTTCGGCTGATGCTGGTCACAGCCTGTACGATCTTCATGATTGCGTCAGTTTCGTTTTTTCCCCGATTGATAAAGTGATCTGGTGACAAATCGAACTGATTGGGAAGTACATGCCATTGACTACCGCCAAAAATCAGTTGGATTTTCTACCTGCCAAGCGACGTTGTTCTCCGGCTGTTGCGAGTTCTTCGTTCAAGCGCCGGGCGTTTTCTTGAATTCGATGAGAACTTCTCGAAACGTACTTGACCCAATGTTTTTTGCACTGTGAGTCACCGGCACGGCAGGGTAACCGGGGCGATCCGAAAGGATCTGATTTCCCTCAATTCGAAAGGCGACCGCTCCTCCAGATTCAAGTTCTACAGTGTCCAGATATTCGCCGTTCGGTCCTGAGACTTCGAGCGTCGACCCGGACACGACCTTGACGACATAATCCAAGACGTGCGTATGTCGTTCGCCTTGCTCTCCCGGCTGAAGATCCAGATGCCAGACAACAACCCGATCGTCTTCGAAAACTTTCTGCGTTCCAACCCCAGCCATATCAAGTTCCCCTTGGAGGTATCGCCACAATCGGTAACCGGGAGTTTACGGTGACATGTGCATGCTGTTGCGGTCAAGCGCTCATCGCGTCATCCTATGCGGCTTGTTGACCTTTGACTGCAAAACGCGATCTTAAATAGGATTACCTTTCGAGTCTTTCAGTTTATATCAAATTGAAAATGGCGAGCCGCAAGCCGTAGCAGCGGCATCCAGCCGCTGAAGCAATCGATGCGTGCAGGCTGGAGGGCGTCACGACAAAATCGGATAACCCTTCTGCGGGGAACGATCCAGTCCACGATTATCCAAATCCCGCAGTACAACGAACAACGGACCATGATGCGACCATTACAATTACAACTCGTTGCAATTCTGATCCTGTTGCAACTCTCGCTTTCAGCAAGCAATGTTTCGGCCCAAAATAAGAACGGCGGCCAGCGCAAGCCTAACGTGGTCCTCATCTTGGCAGACGATTTAGGGATCGGCGACGTCAGTGCCTACAACGCGAACCATATCCCGACACCTCATATCGATAGCCTCGGTACGCGCGGGATTCGATTCACCGATGCGCATGTCAGCGCTGCGGTCTGTATGCCATCGCGAGCGGGTTTGATCACGGGTCGGCAAGGGACCCGTCACGGTTCCGAGTTCAATGCTGGCCCGGGCCTGGATCTCAATGAGCAGAACATTGGCGAACTGCTTAAGCAATCAGGTTATGTAACAGGCATGATCGGAAAATGGCATCTGGGTGACAAAGGAGGTCGCGACCCGTTGAACCAGGGATTTGACGAGTATTTCGGAGCGGCTTCCGGCAGTCATTATGTCAACCCGCGACATCCCGATGCGGTCAACAGTTCTGGTATCAACATCACGGACGATCTGAAAAACGATCCGCCAAATATCATCGTCACGCGTGGTAAAGAACAAGTCGCCGAACACGAACATGTGACGGATGCTTTTGCCCGCGAAGCCGTTGATTTCATCGGCCGTCACAAGCATGACCCTTTTTTTCTGTATGTCGCCTTCACGGCCCCGCATGCTCCGCTTCAGACAACAAAAAAGTACTACGATCGATTCCCTAAAATCGCTGACCATAAAGCACGCATTTACGCAGGAATGGTGAGTGCCCTGGATGACGCCGTCGGCTCGATCCTTATGAAACTCGAAGCGGATGGCCTTGAACGCGAGACCCTGGTCATTTTCCTGTCGGACAATGGCGGACCTGACTATTTTCGTGGCGGGCCCTCGAACGCGCAGTACAGTGGCTGGAAGCGATACCATCTTGAAGGTGGTCATCGAGTCCCGTTCTTCATTCGTTGGCCAGCCGCTATCGAGGGTGGGAAAGTCGACGCACGTTTAACGAGCTCGCTTGATCTGTTTCCCACCATCGCCGCCGCCACCGGATCAACCGTAACCTCGAAGCGACCGCTCGATGGGGTCAATCTGATTCCATATCTTAACGGTGAACGATCAGACTCGCCTCATCAAGAATTGTATTGGCGAGCCGGGGCAAACTTTGCTGTCCGCGATGGTCATTGGAAGCTGGTCGTTGTGAACAAGGCCAACGTGGAATCGTCGCGCGAGACAACAGCCAACGATGGCGGAGGATTGTTGCCTGGTGGCCCGTATCAGGGAGTCTCGCCATTCGGTCAACTCGAAGCACTTTACGATCTGGATTCGGATATTGACGAGAAACATAACCTTGCCAAGACGCACCCCGAGGTTGTGGCGAAGCTTCTCAAACAATACGACGCTTGGAATCAGTCCAATGTGTCGGCCAACGCGAAGTCAACGCGAGGCATTAATACCGTGATCGATGGCGTCACGGTACAATTGGCATTCTAAGGGCCGGCGTTGTTGGCAACTGAAAGTATCGCGCTTTCTGAAAGAAGTCCTATGCAACAAATCCTTAATTTGATCGGGCGGACTTTAGCCGTTTCGCTGGCTCTCCTCGGACCGGTT
Source organism: uncultured Schlesneria sp. (assembly GCA_903904835.1). Lineage (GTDB taxonomy): Bacteria > Planctomycetota > Planctomycetia > Planctomycetales > Planctomycetaceae > Schlesneria. The sequence continues at coordinate 14,102 of CAIVEI010000084.1, forward strand.
ATTTCTGCTGCGGATGCGTCCAGGCGCCCAAATATCTTAGTCATTGTTGCAGACGACTTGGGATACGCTGACCTGGGATTCCAGGGGGGCACCGACATTCCGACACCGTACATCAACTCGATAGCCGGAAACGGTGCGCGGTTCACGAATGGCTATGTTTCTGGTCCCTATTGCAGTCCGACGCGTGCGGGCTTACTGACCGGCAGATACCAGCAACGCTTCGGTCACGAGTTTAATCCTGGTGGTGAAGGTGCTGCTGCCGGCAAAGGCGAGATTGGCTTACCGCTGTCTGAGACGACGATTGCCAATCGATTCAAGGATGCAGGATACGTAACCGGTCTCGTCGGAAAATGGCATCTTGGCGCGAGTCCAAAGTTCCACCCGCAAAATCGCGGCTTTGATGAATATTTTGGTTTTCTCGGGGGCGCGAATACCTATTTCAACAAGCAGACAACTTCGATCTTGCGAGGAACAGAGAAGCAGTCAGAGCCAACATACCTGACTGATGCGTTTGGTCGCGAAGCGGTGTCGTTCGTTGACCGACATCAGTCAAAACCATTTTTCTTGTACCTCGCATTCAATGCGGTTCACACACCTCTTGAGGCCGACGAAGAGCGGCTTAAAAAATTTTCGGCTATTAATGAAAGCCAGAGGAGGACCTATGCAGCGATGCTGTCAGCAATGGACGACGCAGTCGGAAACGTGCTCAAGAAACTCCGCGAATCTCAATTGGAAGAGAATACGCTGATCTTCTTCATCAGTGACAACGGTGGGCCGACGATGCGAGGTACAACGATTAATGGCAGTATCAACACTCCACTTCGCGGTAGTAAGCGAACGACGCTTGAAGGGGGCGTGCGGGTCCCATTTGCGATTCAGTGGAAGGGACAGATTGCCCCTGGAACGGTGTTTGATCGGCCTGTCATTCAGCTCGACATTCAACCGACCGCTCTCGCTGCAGCAGGTCTCGAAATTCGTGCGGAATGGAAGTTTGACGGGGTTAACCTGCTCCCTTTCATCAAAGGTCAGGCCACTGGAGTTCCTCACGAAACACTTTACTGGCGGCTGGGTGAGCAAAACGCCATTCGGCATGGAGACTGGAAGCTGGTGCAATACGATCTCCACGTTGAAAGCTCACCAACCAAAGGAGTTTCCCAGAAAAAACTCTATCATCTTGCGAAAGATGTCGGCGAAACACGGGACCTCGCTGCCGACTACCCCGACAAGGTTAAAGAACTGGAAAAGATCTGGCAGAAGTGGAACAGTGAACTCGTCAAACCGCTTTGGTGATTGTTTTCGAAACATTAATAAATCACAACTCTTTCTGGACCGACTCAATACCCTTTCGTCGGCGTGATTCAAAAGCAAATAGAAATGCTGTTCATGAAATATGGCATGCGATTGTTCATCGGGTTCTTTCTGCAATCAGTTTGCCTGGTCCTTTCCTCGCGCACAGTCTCGGGGGAGGTACCTCGGCCGAATATTATCTGGATCATCGTTGACGATATGTCTGCCAACTTCTCGTCCTACGGTGAAACGTCGATACAAACCCCAAACGTCGACCGATTGGCTCGCGAAGGGACGCTCTTTCGGCACGCGTATGTTACGGCACCGGTCTGCTCGCCCTGCCGTTCAGCGCTCATCACCGGGATGTATCAAACATCGATTGGTGCACAAAATCATCGAAGCGGTCGTGGTGTTGAGAAGATCCATCTTCCTGAGGGTGTTGAGCCAGCGCCGGCCCGTTTCAAACGAGCCGGTTACTTTACGGCAATCGGCGGCCCGTTGGTCAAAGGAAATGACTTCGGTAAGACCGATTATAATTTCGAGTGGGATCGAGCAATTTATGACAGCAATGATTGGTCTGGTCGCAAGCCCGGCCAGCCGTTCTTCATGCAGATTCAGTTGCATGGAGGAAAATACCGCGAAGGAAAGAATTGGGCCGAGACTGTTCGAACATCGCTTGGGGAGGCAACATCTCCATCGGCGGTCGAGCTTCCACCCTATTACCACCGCGACCAGGTTTTACTGGAAGATTGGGCGAACTATCTCGATGCCGTTCGTTATACCGATCTCCAGGTTGGGAATGTCATCTCAAGGCTGGAACGTGAAGGGATTCTCGAGCAGACCGTGATTTGCTTCATGACCGATCACGGGATCAGCCACGCGCGCGGTAAGCAGTTTCTTTACGATGAAGGGATCCACGTTCCACTGATCATTCGAGGGCCAGGAATCGGTCGGGGCGAAATTCGCGACGACCTTGTCTCGCACATCGATCTCACTGCAACGACGTTGGCACTCGCTGGTATCGAGATTCCAAAGCAAATGCAGGGACAGAATCTACTGGCGTCAGACAGGCCACGTCGCGACGCCGTGTTTTCGGCTCGCGACCGCTGTGATGAAACTGTCGAACATCTCAGAAGTGTTCGGATGGCTTCGTTTAAGTACATTCGCAACGGCTATCCCGATCGTCCGCATTTACAGCCGAACGCGTACAAAGACGCCAAGCCGATCGTCATCCGCCTGCGTGAACTTCACGAAAAAGGCCTGCTTGAACCCCTTCCAGAGCAAATCCTTTTTGCCGCGACTCGGCCGAAAGAGGAACTCTACGACCTCCGTAACGATCCTCACGAAATTCGTAATCTGGCCGGTGATTCTTCCTATCGAGCGACACTCATTGAAATGCGACAACGCCTTGACCGCTGGATCGACGAGACGGGTGATCGTGGCCGACAGCCAGAACCTCAAGTCATGTATGACAGCGATATGGACGTCTATCTCGGTAACAAATTGACGAATCAGTCGGTGATTCTGCGAGAGAACATCAAGCTGATGAAGCAATGGGCTGCCCAAGGAAAATAACGTTGTGATTTACCACAGCATCTCGGTGACTCGATCCGTCGATCAATATCATTGCCTCGGTATTAGGATTTACGAAATGAAATCGAAATCGTCCACCCATTCGCGTGTACCCGATGAGGCCGGACGCTCAAATGACGCAATCCAACTCGCGGGAAGACAGCGATTGTTTACAGTCATTTGCAGACTGGTGCTGTTTGCCGCCGGCTGGCAGTCGTCAATTGGCATCGCCGCTGATCCGGTGCGATACAATGTTTTGCATATTGTCTCGGACGATTTGAATACTCGACTCGGATGTTATGGTGATCCTCAAGTGAAGTCACCGAACATCGACCGACTGTCGGTTCGTGGTATTCGGTTTGATCGGGCGTATTGTCAGTTCCCGCTGTGTAATCCTTCGCGTGCATCCTTCTTGACGGGGCTACGACCTGATACGACAAAGGTACTGGAAAACGCGACTCAATTTCGTAAGAACGTTCCCAATGCAGTTAGCCTGCCACAAACATTTCGAAAAGCAGGTTACTTCGTCTCTCGAATCGGCAAACTTTATCATTATGGCGTTCCTGGCCAGATTGGTACGGACGGTCTCGATGATCCGGTCTCTTGGGAAACAGTCTTCAACCCTCGTGGTCGTGATAAAGACGAAGAAGAGAAGATTTTTACCTTGAGACCTGATGCCAAGAACGAGGGTCGATTTGGTGCAGTACTCAGCTGGCTGGCAGCAGATGGCGAAGATGCTGAGCAGACCGACGGGATCGGGGCCAACGAAGCAATCCGGTTACTCGAAAAACATAAGGACCAGCCGTTTTACCTCGCAGTCGGATTCTATCGACCTCATACACCCTATGTGGCACCGAAGAAATATTTTGACTTTTATCCGCTACGTTCGATTCAACTTCCGACATCACCAGACGAATTTCGAAAACATTTTCCCGCCCCTGCCCTGGCGTCGATTCGTAATGAGGAGGAATCAATGACCGATGATCAACGACGACAGGCGATTCAGGCCTATTTCGCCTCGACATCATTTATGGACGCACAGGTTGGGCTAGTGCTCGACGCACTGGATCGCTTGAAATTAACCGAAAAAACGATCGTCGTCTTCCATAGTGATCACGGCTACCATCTCGGTGAGAAACGCCTGTGGCAGAAAATGACCCTGTTTGAAGAATCGACTCGAGTCCCATTGATTGTGTCTGTTCCAGGGAACTTGGCGAACGGCAAGGCTTGTCGCCGTACGGTCGAACTGGTCGACCTGCATCGGACTCTGGCGGACATATGTGGTTTATCTCCCGACACGGCCACTGAAGGAGCGAGTCTTAAACCATTAATCGAGAACCCGGAGGCCGAATGGACAAAACCCGCGCGGACTCAAATTGTTCGTGGAGGTGCAAACAATCAGGTTATCGGTCGAACTCTTCGCACGGAAAAGTGGCGCTACACGGAATGGAATGATGGCCAGCGCGGCGTCGAACTCTATGACCACGACGTTGATCCGAAGGAATTGCATAACCTTGCCACGAATCCACAATTCGAAGCGACCGCAACGCTTTTAAAGCTGCTCCTGCACCAGCCAACTCGCTAAACGGATCGAACACACCGTTCCACGAGCGTCTGGTTCCATTACGGGCGAGGAATTTTTCCATCGTGCACGTCTTCCCCCGAGAAGCGAAGAAGGTACTCGCATCGATTTACCGGCTCGGCCTGAGCTTTGTCCTCCCGAGACCTTCGATTCCGGTCGGTGATTTGCGTTACTTAAGCACGAAATTCAGCGAGTTTGAGACTCGTTTGCGGCTGAGTTCGTCGACGATCGTCAACTTCAGCACATACGCCCCGGTCGAAAGATCTTCGGGGATGTAGAATTGGTAATTGTGGAAATAGTCACGACGTGGGTTACGACAGAAGTCTTCTGTGGATGGAAACCCCTTGGTCCAGACGATCTTACCTTTGGAATCGGTGATCTCGATTAATGACTTGAGCGACGTGCGGTATTCTCCGTCGACTGTCGGCGCGCTGATAAAGTTCTCGATTTCTGTGTAAAGCAGCACCTCGTGTCCCGGGGTGAATTCATTGCGAGGAAACCGATCGTAGTTACCGAAATACGAGATCTTCCGGCAAAACGTCATGTTCTTAATCGACAAGGCAGACTGTTCACGCATTTGTCTCAGCGCTGCGGCGAGTGGTGGAACCGTTTGAGCCGCTCGGTCGGTCACTTCGGGGAATTGAACCGTGTCGAGCGAATTCGACATTGCCCAGATCAGTTGCTGCCAATATTCCTGTTCATAGGTCTCGACACCGGGGATGGCCGTTAAAGCTTCTTCCTGTCGCTGTGCCATTAAATACAGAAGCCGCAGATGAGCGTGCTTTCGCAGATATTCGCTGTGGCCGCTTCCTGCGGATTCCGGCTTGGTTGAAGCGAGATCTCGTTCGGCGCGCGTGATCAACTGCTCCAGTTCCGCTTGCCAGGGAAGTGAAGGAAGTACCATTGTGGATTTCGGCGTCGTCGGAGCGCGAGAGGATTCATTCTGGCTGACTTGTTGAACCGGAGTTGAATTCTTCGAGTCGGGCTTTTTCACGAGAGGTGGTATTTCCGGATTTCGGTCCTTCGGTCGATCGGCCCACATGGGGACCGATGACAATGGGTTCGTTGTTGATGGTTCTTCTCGTGCGATGTCTGTGTTTTTCGCCGGAACTTGCGTCGATGATTCATCCCAAGCCGATGAAGCAGATTCAGACGACTGGGGTTCAGGGACTTCCTCTTCTAATCCCACCAGTTCGACGCGAGGCATTTTTTTATCATCGCCGATGCGATAATCGGCATGTTTGACTGTTGGCGCGTCAGAATCGGCGTCAGAAAACGAGTCAGTGTTGGTCGCGGGGATGACTTTCTGCTGTTTCGTTGTGGATTTTCTCTCATTTGACAAGAGATCATCCAACGTGGATGGTGCAGAATCTGATTCGATAGCATCGGTCGATTGTTCAAGATCGTAGGAGTGTCCTGCTACGAACTTTTGCGGGCTCGTGACCCGTTTCTCGGCCTTAAAGTTGACCAGGTTAATCGATTTGCTGTTTTCGGAACTGGTCGAATCGACTTCGTTTTGAACCGAATCACGGATTGTCATTGGCGAACCGAATTCGGGCGAACCATTCGACGCCGCGAACTGTGATCTCCGTGAATTTGGCAATCCTTTTGGTCGAAACCTGAGATCTTCAGACCGGCTTAGGGATCGATCAGGCAATGCGCAACCCACCGCAATCAGCGGGATAAGCCCGAACAGCAGCGGACTGATGACGGATCGCATACCGATATCCAAGGGAATAACAACGAAATCGGCCAGAAGAGCCGTAGCTCAACGGGTTGGATGGGAAACTACGAATTGAAGTGAGACGGGAGGAGCGGAAACTAGCCGAATCCGCCGAATCGAACAAGACCGATTTCCAACAGAAGATTGAGGTGTCATCGAGCGGGTTATGCTTCACTCTCGGCTGAACTCGGAATACACTCCCCGCTTACTACCGATCGATCGTTTTGAAAGGAATCCACGTGCGCTGGTCCCAGACGTTTATCCCGACGATGAAGGAAATCCCGTCGGATGCTGAAGTACCGAGCCATCAATTGATGTTGCGAGCGGGTTTTATTCGGCAGCTGATGGCCGGAGCTTATACTTATCTGCCATTGGGCGTCCGTGCTCTGAAAAAGGCGGAAGCAATCGTTCGTCAGGAAATGGACGACGCGGGAGCACTGGAAATCCTGATGCCCGCTCTTCAGCCGATCGATCTGTTCGAGCGTACCGGGCGAAAAGAAGCGTTTGGAAACGTGCTGATCAACTTTAATGTTCGGCGAGGGGATCGAAACGTTCATATGGCACTGGGACCGACACATGAAGAGGTTGTCACCGATCTCATGTCGCGGCACATCAGCAGCCATCGTCAGATGCCGCTGACGGTCTATCAGATTCAGACCAAATTCCGAAATGAAGAACGGCCTCGGTTTGGGATTCTGCGGACCAGCGAATTCCTGATGAAGGATGCCTATAGTTTTCATTCGTCGCTGGAATCTCTGAACGAGGTCTACCAGAAGATGTATCGTGCGTACTGTCGCATCTTTTCACGCTGCGGCCTTGAATTCCTGCCGGTCGAGGCGGAAAGCGGTCCGATCGGGGGCGATGCCTCGCATGAGTTCATGATCCCTGCTGCGAATGGTGAAGATCGAATTGTCTTTTGTAGAAAGACGAACTATGCGGCGAATCTCGAGCGAGCCGAAACTGGTCGTAAACCACCTGTGATCGCGACATCCGCCGATGCAAAGCCGGTCGCGAAGTTGCATACACCCAACGTCGGCAGCATTGAAACCGTCTGCAAGCTGTTGAAGTGTAAACCCGAGAAGCTGGTGAAAACGCTGATCTACGTTGCTGATGGAAAACCGGTCGCTGTCCTCTTGCGAGGTGACCACGAGGCCAACGAAGGCAAAATCCGGCGGGCACTGGCCGCGAAGAGTCTGGAGATGGCTGATCCTGCCGTAATCCTGCAAGTGACTGGTGCACCTGTCGGGTTCGCCGGGCCGGTTGGAATCAAGTGTCCGGTGATCGCCGATCACGACGTCCCGCTTGTTGTGAACGCTATTACCGGGGCAAACGAAGGGGATTATCATATTGCGAACGTCAACGTCGGGCGAGACTATGAATTGACCACAACGTTCGATCTTCGCAACGCCGCCGCAGGTGACCCGAGTCCACGTGGTGAAGGGACCCTGGAACTGGTCCACGGAATCGAAGTCGGTCACGTCTTCAAACTGGGGACGAAATACAGTGTTTCAATGGATGCGCTATACGACGACGAAACCGAAAATCGCCAACCGATTATCATGGGATGCTACGGCATCGGTGTGAACCGAATTCTGGCGGGATTGGCTGAAACGAAGCACGATGAGCAAGGTTTAATCTGGCCTCTGTCGATCGCGCCTTACGAAGTGATCGTTAGCGTCATCGGGGCGAATGAGCCTGAAACCATGGCTGCGGCCGAAAAATTCTACGGGGAACTCAAGTCGGCTGGAGTCGATGTCCTGTTGGATGATCGAGATCTTCGTCCCGGAGTTAAATTTAAAGATGCTGACTTGATCGGAATCCCGTTACGGGTCAATTACGGTGGGAAAGGTTTGAAAGAAGGAATTGTCGAATTGAAGTGGCGAACATCGGCTGATTCAGAACGCGTGACAATCGCCGATGCCGTAAAGACAGTCCTTGACCAACTTGCCGCTCGACGAAAAGCCGATTTGGCAGCCTTGCCAGATTAGCTTCTTATCGTTTAACCGCGCCTCGCAGAGAAGCGAGAGCGGAGCGACGGAATTGTCGTCAGCCGAGGCGTCATTTCTCGTTGAGGAATTCGAAAAGTCGGTGCTAGTGCAACGCATGAAGAGATCGGCTGAATGCCCGATCGGCCTTCGCCGATTGCTGCGGGTTAAAGAAGGAACTCGGACCAGAGATCCCTACAGAACCAAAACATGAAAACCGCGTGGCAGTTCACTGCCACGCGGTTCTTTTGTTTTTCAACGAAATCTTCCAAAGTTTTATCAGTTCTGGTCTTCAGAAATCCGACGAGAAGCTGATTTTGAAATATGGAAAATCGGTAGAATTACCAGCTTCGCACCAGGTTCCACGTCTTCAGGCATTTGAAGCGCAGCAGCCGTCTCGTCGGCAAGTTTGATTTGTCCGTCGTGGCGGTAACAGTTACTCAGTGCCAGTAGTGCTCTCTGGTTGAACGGAGCGGGGAACATTTGTGCCGCCCGATTGAGTGGCTCAATCGCGTCAGCATATTTTTCTTGAGCTTGCAGAGCTTCACCACGAAAAAGCTCGGCGATCGGAGCGAACGGACCAGCGTCTGGCACACTGTTCAACTCGGCTATCGCGTAATTCGGCAAACCTAATTCGAGGTATCCCTCGGCAGCAGCCAGCCGTCGAACGATAATTTGCGGATTCAAAACCTTCTCAGATCCAGCGTCTTCGGTAGTCATCGCAGCCTCCCTCCCATGGGGTAGAAGACCAAACACATTACAGCAAGTTTCTCGCCAACATGGCGAGTCCTTTAGATGCACCAAGCGTGCCAAAAGTTTCAGCAGTTTCTCAAAAACCGCCATAGTGAAGAATAGACGTAAGTTAGGACACGTCAAGACCGCATTAGCGCGGAATATTGAGTTGTCAAAATGACAATTTGATCGTCGGAACTTCGAATGCGAAACGATCGCGATTTTTCGAGGAAAATTTCGAGTACCTGAGTTAATACGGTGTCGAAGAGTTTTGAAAAATCGATCGTCGCCAACAGCCAAGAATGGTCCGCTTTCAAATTTGCCTGTTCATTAGGAGAATGCTGCTGAATTCGCGAGCATAAATGAGATATTGAATGGCGAAGAAATCTGCCACAGACACTCGATCAGGCAAGATCAGGGATTTTCGGCCGAGCATCGATTATCAAAAGTTCCCCGGTAAAGTCGTAAATTGTTGTCACCAAAGGGGGCTTGTCAGATACGACAATTCGAAATCAGCCTTGTCAGCCCTTCTAGTCTATGCCAAACTGATCGTGATACCGTCTCATTTTATGGAAATAGAAAGGGTTCGTTTCATGCGGGGACTTCTCTTGAGGAACTTGACGGTAGAAGTGACGCCAAAGTTCCCCAGGTTCATGGAGCGGAAGCTTCTGGCGAACCGCCTGCGGTGGCTCGCTACTGCAGTCACGGGGATTGCCTGCATGCTGGGGAACATCTGCTGGGGTCAAGGGGTTGTCACCCAGCTCCCTGCGGACGGAACCTGGGTACGGTTCGAGGGGACGTATTCTCAAGTCGAAATTCGACCTGAAACAGCCGCTGGCAAGGTCGAACTTGATCCTTGGATTGAGCATGTGACTATCAAATCCGTGGGCGAAGAATCTGCGAAATATCTCGGAGAGACAGTTCCTTGCCGGTGGATCGAAATCAAAATCGAACGCGGGCGTGAGCGTGACGGCAAAGTTGATACCGGCCTGACAGGTCTCGAAATCTACAAGGTCCTGATTCCGGAAACCGCTGTCATCGCCAGTCACGTTGACCTGGACGGGGTTCCAGTCAGCTTCTTACCCCTTGTTAAAGGATTTCGGAAGGTTGGCAAGGCTGATCCCAAACCATTGACTGAACCTGCATTACAACTTTATCCCTTGGGGATTCTCGTTGGCTACTATCGCGAGTTGAAGGTTGTTGGCGAAGATGTTGATGCGGAAGTTGGCCTCGGTGCGATTAAAGCGACGCAACTGAAGGGGGAGATCAAAATTGAAAGGCCAAACAGCCGAACGGTACAAGAATCGACTATCTGGAAAAGTAAAGACGTTGCTTTCGGTGTTGCTCGCTGGTCGGCAAAAATGATCCGTGAAAGAAAAGACGATCAGTCGCCACGCAGTGACTTCAAGCCAATTTCCGAAGTCACGATTGAGATGCAGGCAAAAGAAACAGGTCAGGATGCCAAAAGTGAGCTGAATGTGCCGTGACCTGTTTATCCGACGGCATCGTATCAACCTGGTGTCGAGGGGCGTGTGAACCAGAAACTCACCCGGAATCTGTGCTTGGTATGCATCGCAATGATTGCGACAGGTTCGCCAAGAGTGCGGGCTGATGACGTTAGCCCGCCGAAAAAACCGCTGCCGCCGGCCGCGACTCGGTCAATCAACTTTACGAACGATATTCGGCCAATTTTTCAAAAGGCGTGCGTTCGATGTCACGGCCCCGAGAAGCAAAAAGCTGCCATATGGGTTTGTTGATTTTACTAAGAATCGACGTTTGCGCGTACCTTGAGCGGTTCCGCCGCGAGCACGGAAAAAGTTGGGGCTAAAAGCCCTGTGACGAAAACAGCGAGAGTGTCA
>CAIVEI010000085.1 GCA_903904835.1 uncultured Schlesneria sp.
ATAGGAATCCCGTTTCTCCAAAGTGGCATTTCATGGGTGTTGTCCAGTACCATCATGCTTCCAGTTTCCGTCTGTTAAAAAACGATCCTTATTGTTGGACTGTACATTTCATGTCAAACGACGATTTCCATTCGCCGACGGCCCACAAACATCGCATTCTGATCCTTGGCGGAGGTTTCGCAGGTGTGCATGTGGCCATGCACCTGGAACGACTGCTGACTCAGGGAGAACGACACGAATTCGACGTCGTTCTCGTCAGCAATGAAAACTACATGGTCTTCCAACCACTTTTGCCCGAGATGGTCGGAGCGACGATCGCGCCACAACACGGAGTCATCCCCATCAGACGGTTGCTGCGTTCAACGCGAGTGTTTATCCGCGAGATTGAATCGATCGATATCTCTGCAAAAACCGTGGAACTGTCACCGGGGTTTCAGCCGCATACGAAAACGCTTGGTTTTGATCAATTGGTGGTTTGCCTGGGAAGTCGACTTGATTTCTCGAAAGTGCAAGGGATGAAAGAACATGCCATCCCGTTCAAATACCTCGGCGACGCAATGAGACTGAGGTACGAAGCGGTCCGTGCACTGGAAGAGGCTGATATCGAAACGGACCCTGATGAAAAACGCAAACTGCTGACATTCGTGGTGGCGGGAGGTGGATTCTCGGGCGTCGAATGTATCGCGGAACTGCACGACTTTTTGGCACATGCAGTATCGGCGTACCGTAATTTGAAGAAAAGTGAAATCCGTTGTGTGCTGTTACAAAGTGCGGAACGAATTCTGCCCGAGGTCGATCCCGTTCTCGCCCAATACGCTCATCAAATTCTGGAACGACGCGGAATTGAGATTCAGGTCAATGTCCGACTGAATGCCGTCTCTGACAACGCCGTCGTCGTTACCTCGAAAGTCTCGCCCGATTCCCAGCGGATTCCGACGCGAACCGTTGTCACAACAGTCCCGTCGGCACCGGACCCACTGGTTAGCGCTCTCCCTTGTAAACGCGATCGCGCGGGTCGAATCATCGTCAACGAATTCCTGAATGTGCCCGACTTCGAAATGTTATGGGCCGTCGGAGACTGTGCTGCCGTCCCGCAGCCTGATGGAATCATGTCGCCGCCGACCGCACAGCACGCCGTTCGACAGGCAAATACCTGCGCCGCAAATCTGCTGGCAACATATCGAAAACAGAAACAGTCGAAATTTATGTTTACCGGCCTTGGCAAGCTCGCCTCACTGGGACGTTATTCTGCCGTTGCCGAAGTGATGGGTATCAAGATGCGGGGAATCCCCGCCTGGATGGCCTGGAAAGCCATTTATCTGATGAAAATCCCCGGCTGGGACCGCAAAGTTCGCGTCGCGATCGACTGGATCATTGACGTCATTCTGCCGCGCGACATTGCCCAGTTGCGACTCCACGAATCCGAATCCGTCCGACAGCTCTTCTTCAACAAAGGCGAAACGATATTTAATGAAGGGGATTTTGGTGACCTGTTGCTGGTGATCGTGAAAGGCGAAGTCGAAATCATTAAGGACGGGAAGCTACTCAGTTCGTTGAAAGAAGGAGACA
>CAIVEI010000086.1 GCA_903904835.1 uncultured Schlesneria sp.
AAGCTGCCGAATGCCGCGCTGACAACATCAATTTGACCGCCATAGGAAATGCTCATGCAAACAGTTTGCATGGTCTTGGCAAAATGCGCAAGCCTAATTTGATGAGTATTTTAAAGGGTGCGGAAAATGGGGTTAAACGAAGTCGACCAATTTCACTGCTGCTTATGTTGGGTATCGAGCTGGATTGGGGCATTCAGTTGAACCAGGCCGCTCATTTGTTGAGTGGTATTCGAGGGGCAGCTGTGGCAGCCTCCGGACCCGCACGAAGTAGACGAAGGCTGACGTACCAGCCGAAAGCCGCGCAAGATCAGCACGGCCACCGCCCAGATGACGCAGCCCACAACGGCGACGTACTGCCAGTCGAAACTCAAAGGAATGTTTCCTGTCGACGAAATCAAGGAATCGATTCGGAGCTGAATTCCTAACGATTAGCCCTTTTCTGACCATTTCCAATCAGTGACACCGCGCAGATTTCGGATCGCCTCGGTTGGCCATCCTCCCTGCGACAGTGTAATGATCGTGTTAGCGCTCATCTCCAGTGTATCATGATGCGATTCGTGGTCGAGTCCCGCAAGATGGCCGCTCAATAAAACGTTGTTCATCTTCAAAAGAGGGCTATCATTGGGAAGCGGTTCGACCTCGAAAACGTCAAGACCTGCGCCGCGCAGGTGTCCCGATTGCAAGGCCTGGATCAGGGCCGTTTCGTCGACGAGTAATCCGCGAGCTGTATTGATGAGAACAGACCCAGGTTTCATGAGTGCAAATGTTTTTGCATTCATGACGTGTTTCGTTTCGGCGCTCATCGGCAAGTGCAGCGTTACGTAGTCAGATCGAGACAACAAATCTTCGAATGAAGCGAGTTCTACACCCCATTGTTCGCAAAATTCCTTTTGTGGATATGGTTCGTATGCGACAACTTTCATGCCCAGCCCGACCCCCCTGGTTGCGACCGCTCGACCAATTCTGCCGAGTCCCACGATACCCAGAGTTCGGCCCATCACCCGTGGGGTCGATGCCCGGATCCAGGTGCAGGCTCGCACATACTGGTCTCGCGAAGGGAAACCGCGAGCAACACCAAGCAACAAGGCGAAAGTGTGTTCCGCAACAGCGTGATGGTTTACGCCGGGTGTCGTGGCGACGATCACTCGATGTCGATCACAGGCTGGAACGTCGATGGCATCGAAACCGACACCAGTTCGTGCCAAGACCCGTAACTTGGGGCATGCAGCAATCAGGGATTCGGGCCACGGTTCTGAACCTGCAACGACCGCAACGCAGTCGCGCACAATCGGCAACAGGTTTGCTGGTTGGTAAAGATCCACATTGCGAGGGGCATCGACGACTTCGAATCCCGCTTTCGTCAGCATCTCGGTATGCGGCCCCGCGTCAGTACTGAGTGCGGTGCAAATAATCTTCGGCATCGATCTACTCCTGAAACGATCAGAAAACAAATGGGGGTTATTATTGCGAGAAACAGCGCGCGTTCATTTTCAAACACGCAGCCGTTCAGTCTGCGATTATGAATACTTGACGTGCCTGTACGTCACTCAGGAACGGCGGGTGGTGCTGGATCCGCCGCTGGAGCCTTTGACGTTGTGGCATCTTTTTTACCAGAGGCCTTTTCTGGCACGGCATCAGTCGGCTGGATCTGGGAATCTGCCGTTCCATTTTTCAAATCGCCCTCGATTGGAATCAAGGCACTCTGCAAAACGAGCTTGAATTTCGACTGTTGATCCGCCTTATCATTTTGAACCCACGCGACCAGAGATAAGGCCCCTTTGATTGGCGGCTTCATCTCGGCGGGAAATTCAATCCGGCGCCCTGCCTCATAGCGCTGAATGTAGTCAACGAGATGTTGTTGCAGGTCTGCCAACGGGATCGAAGCCGAATACTTTAGCTCACCTTTCTTAGGCGGAATTCCCTTGGCAACACCTAACATATCGCGAACGACAAACTCATGATCACGTATTCCATTCGAACCCATCGGGATAATCGTGTGAATTTCATTTTCAACGATTGCCATTCGCAGTCGACATGAGGGAAGCACGTCTTCAGGGATGCCTGTTGCGGCCGCCGAAATATTCAGTTGCCCGTCCGTTACGGCTGAGGTCAATTCGAGGGCAACTTCGGTTTTTTCCATGAGCTGGGGATCGATAATGTTCTTTCGCAATATCGCGTATGCCTGAGAGGCCATTTGAATTGGTCCGGCATAATAGCGAGGATCCACCACCATCCCATTCACAACGATGATCGGTGTGGAACCCGTTTCGTAATAGGCACCCCGTTCTTCGGAATCCTGATTGACCATTCCGTCCGGGCCCGGAATATGCTGGTGGTGTCGTAGAATGATCACTTCGTCGGGTGCGTACGTCTTTCCCAGAGCTGACATCGCCAAATCGGCACAGACGCATTGAGGAGATTGCATTCCAGTGAATAACTCAACAAGGACTCGCTTATTTCCTTTGCTGGCTGCAGGTTGTGCGGGCATCTTTTCGTTGATTTCGGCAAGATATGCCCCAATTTTCTTTCGATAAAATTCGTCGACAAATTGCAGATATCCGTCCTCGCTCCCATTCTTTTGAGACCACAGCTTTTTGAGGGATTCCGTTGGTGTGGGAGTGTCGGGCGGTTGGCCAGCCCGCAATCGCAGCAAGGTGGGCTCCAGCATCGGAAGCGATACAACATCAGCCAGGTAGTTGATCGCAAGATCAATTTGTCCAGTTCGTTCAGCCTGAGTAGCCAGAGCGGACAGAATCTCAGGATTATACTGCTGCTTCGTAAGCAGTTGTGTCAATTCGGTAAACGCAGCGGTTTTCGTTTCGTCCGTCGAGGACGAGGAAGTAATGTCTTGTGTTCTCAGGATCACATTCGCGGCTTCGCGGAACGCGGTGAATGGTTCGTTTAACGCCGCTCGGTCGTCGCCCAGTTGTTCATTGGCAGCATTCAGATGCTCGACGCCCATCCGGGCGAACTGACGTCCATTGATTAAACTGACCGCAATGACCATTTCTGCACGGGCGACCCAACGCTCACCCCAAATCGCTGCTGCAGAGAGATAATTCTGGATCACTTCCTTGAGTTTCGCTTCGTCGAACCCCGCTGGAATATGACCTTGTATCAGACTCACAAAAGCGTCCTGTGCAATAGGGCTAGTTCGATTTTCTCTCGCTGCTTTAAAAATATCTTCAGCTTTGGTGTCCTTGCTTTTACCCAGGTCTTCAAAGATGTTTGTTGCTGGTGGACTACCTGTGGGGGTGAAGCGTTCGAGCGTTTTTTCATCGGTGGGTAGAAGTCGGGTGAGCAGGACCTCAGTCGGGTTTGATCGGATGTTGCCTCGAATGAAGCCCTGTTGAAACGATCCCTCGAAGTCGAATGTCGCATGGAGCGTTTTGAAGTACAGCTTGACTGAATCGCCTTGAACATCCGTCTTAACGAGTTGGGTCTTATCGTTCTGGTCCTGGTCGCGGCTTGTGTCCAACATCTCTCCCTGGAATTGCCCGTCGGCACCGCGTGAGAGTTTTATCATCCATCGATACATGTCTTTGCGTTGGTTTGTTACGACAACGACCCAGTTTCCTTCGATCGTTTTGACATCTCGCTTTACTGGAATCATGCTCTTTTTTGGCTTGCCGGCGCTTTCCGTTGAGGCGTTCGCGCCGCCGTCTTCAGTTGACACAGCAGATGTCGACGTTTTGGAATTGCAACCAATCGTGAATACCAACACAAGAATCAGACATCGAGTCCAATAAGTCACAGATTGCATTTCCAGAAATTCCTGTCTTAAAACCTGTCAAAGGAAAATTTGATCGCGCTGTCGCAAACTGAGCCGTCTACCAGAAAACTGAGAGCATGAAGATAGCTGCCCGGACTCCGAAAGCCCAGCACAAGCGATCATGCAACCCATCAATTTTGTAATTTGAGATTCGTCATGGTTGATTCAGGGTTTGGGAGTGGTTTTTTCAACGATTCCCCACATGTGTCCTCCCTTTTCACCATGCTGCCAGGTTCCCGCATAGCGATCACCGTAAAACATGACTCGAGCGGTAAACGTTCCCATTCCCGGAATCGTTAAATCGGTCAGTGACATGATGGGAGTATCGTCGGCCCAATAGACCTTAATCACGATCGGAATGTCGACTTCGTTATCACCGATTTTCATTTTGGAAGTGATCACCCAATCGTCGCCATTGAGCTTTTTCGCAGAGACGATCTGGTATCGATCAGGCTTGTTGGGGCCCGACTCTTTACCATCCAGGCTGAAAAAACCGGCGAGAGTTGCTCCGGTCAATTTTGATGCGAAGGCTTTTTCCTGAGCTTCTCGGTCAACTTTCTTGTCTGAATCAGCCGCAAACGCAGAGAGTGGCACTGCGGAAAGCACTGCAAGAATCAGTAGCAATCTTCTCATTTGGACGTCCTTTTTGATAAAGTGAATTGCTTTTGGAACTCGATTTTCAACCGACAGTTTATGCATGTTCGAGAACATAGAGCGCGTTGTCCGCTCGGATATTTGCCGCCCACGCCTGTTCCGCTGCTTTTCCTCGGACAATTGGTATTTCAACGACGATTTTGAATTTCATTTGTTCGCAAAGTTCGCGAAAGTCGATCATCGAAAGAAAATGCAGGTTTGGCGTATTGTACCAATCGTAGGGCAATGAACTCGTCATCGGAGCCCTGCCGTGAAGCAGGATTTGCACGCGAATCCACCAATGTCCATAATTCGGGACCAGAATGACCGCTCGTTTCGCGATTCGCAACATCTCGCGCAACAGTTCTTGAGGATGCCGCACCTGCTGTAATGTCTGGCTGAGGACGGCATAATCGAATGATTGTTCTGGAATTTCTTTCAGGCCCCGATCAAGGTCCGATTGAATCACGGGCATCCCTTTTGAGATGGCTTCAATCACTTCAGCATGATCAAGTTCGACCCCCTGAACAGTGCAGCCGAGTTCGTCGCGAAGCCGACATAACAGTCTTCCGTCACCACAACCCAAGTCGATCACGCGGCTTGATTCGCCAATCTGATCCATGATCAGGCGATCGGTCAAAGCAGCGGTGGGATCAAGAACACTGTAACGTCGCACGGGAAAACTCCGTCGTATGGGATCAAGAATCCGAGGGATGAAGCGATTCGGATCGATTCACTCCGTTGTCGCTGAAAATTTTTAAACTCGAATACGCCGATAAGTCTCACGCAACAGAGGGGTAACCAGCTCTTCCAGTTGTTTGATCTCCAACAGGAACGAATCGTGTCCGAACACGCTTTCCAGCTCTAAATACGTCACATGACGATGAGTCTCAAGCAACGCGCTGACGATCTCGCGACTTTGACTGGATGGGAACAGCCAATCGGAATGATATGACGTAATCAGGAATCTGGCATCGGTCCGACCGAGTGCGTTTCGCAGCGAACCGTAACGTTGTGCCAGGTCAAAGTAATCCATTGCCCGCGTCAGATAAAGATAGCTGTTGGCGTCGAATCGTTCGATGAATCGCTTCCCTTGATAGTGAAGATAGCTTTCGATCTTGAATTCCGTCTCGCTTTGCAAATCGTAGGCAAGGTGATCGCTATGCTGAAGGTCTCGACCAAATTTGCGTTCGATTGATGCTTCGGACAAATACGTGATGTGTGCGATCATGCGCGCCAATGCCAGGCCGGCACGAGGGCCAACTTCCCCATATTTTGACGCATCCGAGCCGTAATAATCACCGTGCTGGAATTGAGGGTCTGTCGTAATCGCCCGGCGTCCCACCGCATTGAATGCAATGCCCTGCGCTGAGAGCTTGGCCGCCGTCGCGAGGCAGATTGCCGCGTGAGCCATCTCGGGATACCGAGAGACCCAGTCCAGTACCTGCATTCCACCGAGACTACCACCGATTAACGCCAGGAGTCGAGAAATCCCCAGTTTCTCGACCAGGGCGACATGGACGTCGACGATGTCACCCACCGTAATGAAAGGAAACCTCAGTCCATACGGCTGACCCGTCTCAGGATCGACACAACTCGGTCCCGATGTCCCCTGGCATCCGCCAAGAACGTTGGCGCAGACTACGAAGTACCTGGTGGTATCGAGAGCTTTGCCAGGTCCGACGAGACCGTCCCACCAGCCTGGCTTACGACTGTCGACTGAGTGCTTTCCCGCCACGTGCGCGTCGCCGGTCAACGCGTGGCAGACGAAAATCGCGTTATCCTTTTCCGGAGTCAATTCACCGTACGTTTCATAGGCGACTTTGACAGGACCAAGTTTCACGCCGCTTTCCAGCGTCAGCAGGTTTGGCGGTTCAAACAGCGTTGCAAACTGTGTCTGCACGATTCCGACAGACAGACCGTCATTGATTTCATCAGGCGGAGCAATCTCGGAAGCCATATCAGCGGAATATTCCTGAAAACGTAATTCTTCTCACGCCGGTTTGTGACGCATCAATCGAACAGAGTTTTTTGAATCTCGACTTTTTATCGATGATGCACGTCGCACAAGGAAATCGTTTCGCACGGCCATTCGGAGCACGACAGTTCACATTGATTATAGAGTTCGTTAGCCAAGGATTCGAGTAAAGCACATGGAAAGATGAAGAACGGGGGGAAAACGACGTCTTGTTGCTGTCAAATGCGCCCTTGAATTCGTATGTTTCCCGTCTGGATATGACTGTCATGCCAAATATTGCAGCCAGGAGAGAATGGCGATGTCGACAATCATCGGTGGCGTTTTACCGATCGCTCACACCCCGTTTCTTAATGATGACAGTATCGATTTTGAAAGCCTGCGGCGACAGATCGATTGGGCGTTTTCTGTGGGCGCGGACGGCTTTGGAACCGGGATGGTCTCGGAACTGTTACGCCTGACGTTTCACGAACGTGTGGCGTTAACCGAAGCTCTTGGTGCTATCAACAACGGCCGTGGGGTTTTCGTCGCGGGTGTCGGGGCAGAGTCAACGAACCAAGCCATTGAGTACGCGAAAATTGCGGAAAAAGCAGGTGCGACTGCAGTGATGGCGATTCCGCCTCTGTCGACACGATCACCCGCGCATGCAGTCCGAGACTACTTTGTCGCATTAGCCGAAAGTATTTCAATACCTGTGATCGTTCAGGATGCGTCTGGTTACGTGGGGCAACCGATTCCACTGGATGTCAGTGTCGAATTGCTCAAACGCTTTGGAAGCGAAAAAATTCTGTTTAAACCCGAGGCCTCTCCGATTGGCCCGAATGTCTCGGCACTTCGCAACGCCACGGGCGGCAGCGCAAGAATCTTTGACGGTTCGGGCGGCATCTGCCTGGTGGACTGTGCCCGCCGGGGAATTGTGGGGACCATGCCAGGTATGGAGTTTCTGCCGGGTGTGATCGCACTTTGGAAAGCACTTGCCCGAAAGGACGAAGAAGCCATCTACCGCCTGCATTTTCCGATTTGCGCACTCGTTGCCCTGCAACTTCAGGCGGGGCTCGATGGGTTTCTGGCGGTCGAAAAATACCTCCTTCATAAAAATGGGCTTTTCACAACGGATCGACGTCGTAAGCCAAACGCCTGGAGTCTCGATGACGAAACTCGTGCGGAGTTGGACAGACTACTGACTCACCTGGACGCTGCGGTGGCTGCAGTGAGCACAACAAAAACGTAGTCCTTTGTCCAATCCAAATTCTCATGTGCCACTGCTTGAACGTCTTCGGTCAAGCAGTGCTCTTTAATTGTCTCAAAAAAATGGGAAGACACCGTTCCGATGACTCCAGAGAGGCTTCGCCTCTGACCAAAGTAGCCGTCTCGCTCCGCCGAGACGATAGCCGAATTGCAACAGACCTCGGCTGGCACTTGAAAGCCCCGATGGATCAGAAGGTAAATGGCAATTCGGCTTTCTTCTCGCGGAGCGAGAAGGCTACTTTTGCAGAAATCCTGAAACTCGAAGCAGTCCGAAGCAGTGGCACACGACTCGAACTTTAAATTCGTAACAACGCAACAGATCAATTTGTCCCGTATCAAATCCGAGTTTCCTCGCCGGAAAACTCTTGATCGGATTGATCGACGTCTTGTTCTTGCAAATCATCGAGTCGATTTTTCGTTTCTGTGCGATACGGCTGAAAAGCGGCCAGTCGGAACAAAACAGAAACTCCAAGGAACGCGAGCAAACCCGCTGCAAATGCAATTGCGATCGTTGGAAGAGTTGCAAACCGACTGGATTCTGCGGCACTCCCCATCAGTCCAAAAAACGTAATCGCTGTCCCGATGGCTCGAAGGGAAGCGATTCCCGCCTTTGGCGTTTCAACGCAAAGTTCACCCTGATCCGCCACCGGGGATGCCTCTGCCAATTCATTTTCGCAGGTCGTTTCTCGGTCGGACTCGCTATTGGGATTGATTTCTTCATCCCAAAAATCGAGCGATTCTCCAATCCCGAGAACAGACAGCGTGATCTGGCAAACCAACAGCATCACGCCGAAGACTGTGCATACGACGAAAAGCATGTTGATCGTACTGCCTCCCACATGAACCGAGTTTTGTCGATATGAGGAGGAACGCAAAATCTGCATCAATGGATCACGACTTGGCCCAGAAGGCTTTTCAGCCTGGATTATTCGTGTCTTTTCTGCTCGAACACGGTGAATCGTTAGCCCGACACGCAAGCGAGGGAGAACAAAGTAAGACCCTCGCTTGCGCGGTTTGAAGTTGCGTTTTTTCGATTTTTGGAGGTCAATCAAGAAATTAACGCAAAGGCGCCAAGGCGCAAGGACGCAATGAATTCAAAAGTCAGTAGCGCCAAAGACCTCTTCCAAAGTAGTCATCATCGCTCCGAGGTTGTCTTTTTTTGTAGCGGAGGCTTCCAGCCTCCGTACATTTTGATCTGCGGCTGGAAGCCGCAGCTACGGCTTGTGCCACGCCGTTTTCGACTAGTGTGAGATCGGTTCTGACATCTTTCGGCGCGTTTGCGTCGAACTGAATTCCACTGCCGTTGACGGCAATGCAAATTGGTCCGTCGAAATCATGTCAGGCGGGGTTCGGTTTTCAGACGAAATTCCAGCTTTGATCAAATCCTCCGGCGACGATATAGAAAAGCTGCCATATGGGTTTGTTGATTTTACTAAGAATCGACGTTTGCGCGTACCTTGAGCGGTTCCGCCGCGAGCACGGAAAAAGTTGGGGCTAAAAGCCCTGTGACGAAAACAGCGAGAGTGT
>CAIVEI010000087.1 GCA_903904835.1 uncultured Schlesneria sp.
ACAGAAATTCGACACACCATCCGCTGTCGTCTCAGACACGAAGCTCAACAAAAAGTCGCACTATGCACGGGACAACTTTGGATTCGGACTGAAAGCCGATGCCAACCTCAACCAGTTCGAAGAAGCCTTTGCCTGAGATTTAAATACTTAGTCGTAAAACTCTGCTGTGACTCTTGTTAATGTGGAATATCAAAATGCCGACGGTTGCAACTGATAAAAAACTATCGAAAACAATTGCGATGCTTAAGGGAGTTGCGACACCCGTCATGACAATCACAGCCGTCGTGATCATGGTTGCGGCGGCAATCAAGTTAACAAACTCAGCCCGCATTTCCGGGGCTTTTTGCTCGCTGACTTTTGTCTTCGCCACGCTCATTTCCGTTGTTTACCGTGCCGTCAACCCAATCGGCTGGAACCTGGTGCTGGGAGGACTGGGATATCGAACGAATGTGATTAGCTCGACCCGAGTCTGGCTTCTTGCTGAATCACGTCGGTGGCTGCCGGGTGGCATCTGGGGATATGCGTCCCGAGCCACTCAGGCTGGAGAACTGGGTGTCCCAGTCTCCGTCGCATCCGCTTCGATGTTAATCGAATTGTTGATCACGATGGCCGCAGCGGTCATCGTCAGCCTGGTCGGAGTCGCGTTCCATTACGAAGATCTCGCTGAAACAATTCGCCGCATGGTCATCGAAAAATCGACTCTTCGTTTTGGTGCCCCAGCGATTGTCGCCGTGGTCGTCCTGCTGGCTGCTCTCGTGTTCGCAACCCATCGAACCCTGATCCGCAAACTGGCGAACCTTGCCGAAAAGTTCAAGCTTCTGTCGGACGTGAAACTCGACTGGTCAAGAATTGGGGCTGCACTCGGCTACATGACCCTTATGGCTATCATCAACGGAACGATTGGAGTCTGCTTGTTACCAGTCATTGACAACACCGCTTCTGTTCCCGTTGCAGCGATGATTGCGGCAACTGCAACCGCCTGGATCATCGGATTTCTGGCGTTCTTTTCTCCAGGTGGAGTTTTCGTTCGCGAGGCGGCATTGGCGACACTCCTGCTTCCGTGGATTCCCTACGAAACTGGTATCGCGATGGCCGTCCTGTCTCGAATCGCGCAACTAGCGGCAGAATTGATTTGTATGCTCCCAATCGTGTTGCCGGGACGGCGTTTGTCCATCATTTTGACTTAACATCAACCGCCGGAACCGCCAGTTGTATCGCAATTGCCCGACATCCTCACCGCAACATAAACATTGGTTTCATTTGATGGTGAATAATTGACGTTTCACTTCAGTTGTCGTATCGACAAAGTAAATGTTTTGTAATCTTTTTCCTGTTGATGCTAATCGGCGCGTGCGATATAATTCACCAAAGCGCTCACCACTCGTATCTTTCTTACGTACCCCCCATTCCGCGAAGTTTCCCACAAGCAAAAGCCCCATGTACGTCCCGACGAACATGTATGTCAACACGAAGAAGTCTGGGCAGGTCGACTTCAAGGAAGTTGGAACGATGTCCAGACACAAAACCCAAACACTTCTATCGCTTGAGACTTCGACGAAGCCCTTGGTGATGTTTGTCGATGACGACCCAATGATCCTGGCGAGCGTTAATCGGCAACTGGCTCGGAAAATGACATCCATTGATTTTGTATTCTGCGACGGTGGTGCCAAAGCGCTTGCTGAAGCTGCGAAGCGACCTCCAGACGTTTTGTTCAGCGACCTGCGTATGCCCGTAATGAATGGTCTTGTTTTTCTTACGGAATTCTCAAAGCGTCATCCCAAGGCAACTCGATTTGCGATCACCGGCCAACTGGCTGCTTCGGAACTTGTCGAGTTAGAACCACTTGTCGAACAAGTGTTTTCCAAGCCTATCGACTGCATCCAACTTCAGGAAATCATCATATCCGTCATTTCACGACCAAACGAGAGTTAATCCCAAGATTGGGAATCCATTTCGTGAATGAGCCACTGGGTGCCCGGCGGTTTTGCAAGTCGTCGTTATACCGAATAGTTACAGCCTGACTCTTTTAGCAGTTCTTCACTCTTGCAACTGAAATGGCTTGTAGTGACCACGAGCGGGATCCCACAAGAATACGGTCCATAAATACGTCCGATACTTCAGTTCACAATTTTGTCGCAAGAAGGACTCGAAGCGCGCTCCCGGGTATTCCCAACGGAGATTTTTTCCGCGAGTTCGAAATTTCTCTCGATTGATGACAACCCAGACGCGGTCACCTTTGCTGAACGCAGCGATCAGGTCATCAAGACTGCTGATGAGTTGGCCTCCACCATTTCGATCAACGAGTACACCATCGCGCATGACTGCAAAGTCGTACTGCAACGGAATGGCGATGTCATAGTCACACTTATCACCTTCAAGAAATGCACAATGCGTGTGCGGCTCGGTGATTGCTAATTTGTCTCCCGGACGTTTTTGACTTCTGACCCAGCGGACAGCAGTTGTCGAATCTCCCAGAATTCTTAGTTCGTACGAGCCGGGAATCCGCCATAACGACCAACTTCCCAGGATACTACAAAGGCACACCAGGCAACAAAGACCGCTCGTCGCCACATAACGATTCAGATTTTCATTCGGTGGATAGACGATTTCAACGAGTGTTGTAACGATCAGCCGCATTCCATCGACGCTAAGGAGTATCCAAATTGGAAACAACCAATAGAGGTATCGCAGGCTGACACTCGTGACCAGCAGGTTCGTCATGACGATTCCTGACATCAAAAATGCAACCAATGCGAGCGCATTCCGATTATGCTCTTTTTTTAGAAGCGGAATTCCACAAAACAGAAAGAAACTGGGAACGACGTGTAATCGAGAGTATCCGATGAAAATAGACAACAGATTGAGTGGATACCAGAAATGAGGCTTCACAGCAGCTTCAATCGATGGCGAGACTCCCTCAGTTCGCGTCAAGCACAGTGTCTGGAATGCAATGAAGTCCATGCCGATGATCCCCACGGCAACGACAGAATAGACCACGAGTTCAATGTTCTTCTGCCAGCCGAGATCCTTGGCAAACAACATATATCCGATGATCAGACAGGGCGCGAAGGCAATCGAGATTTCCTGACTGAGAACCGCACTTAAAAAGACGAAGATTGTCGCAATTCGCCAGCGTTGAATCTGTATCGGAGAATCATTAACTGATAACAGTTGAGACTCACCAGATGTCGGCGAAGTCACTTCCCCGGGATTAGAACTGATAAATCCACGACAGAAACAATAGACCGTTAAAAGCGCAAAAAACTGCTGCATCTGATAGAAGCGAATCACGTGTCCCGTAAAAATTTCGAGCGGATGAACGCCGATTAATAACATGCTGACCATGCCGACCCAACGGCTTCGGAGCAACTGGACACCGCAAACGTATGCCAGCCATTGAGTAGCAACTCCAAATGCAGCCGTTTGAAGTCGCATACTCCAAAGATCGCCTCCGAATGGAAAGGCGATAATTGCTGTCAGGTAGTGGAACATCGGACTGCGAGTGTAATACACATCCTTCGCCACGAACCCGGGTGCGCCCGTATCGATAATCGAAAGGATTGCCTGCGTGGATGCGTACTCGTCATCGTCAAGCGGTTGTAAATCGAGCTTGTAAGCTCGCAAAAGCCCTCCAAGTAACAAGATCCAGATGAGGAGATGACGCCAGATCACTGTATGGGGGAGATCAAGCATTTTTTGAGAAAAACCGTGCGTCCGTTCTTTTAACCCGGGAAGTGCGACACGTCCAAAACGATCAACGAGACAAACACCAAAACTGGTCATTCCGGCAATGACAAAAACGATCTTCCAGGCGGTTCCGTCCATCCACCAGAGTATCTCGTGTCTTTCCACAAGACTTGTTTCCAGCAGGACGGCTGCACAAATTGTGACTGATGACATCAGCATCATGGCATAGATTGTTTGCGCTGCGGTGAGCCAAAGCGGCAACGAATCGATACGAGACGATTCGCCCCATGGCAATAACCGCCATAACCAGGCAATCTTTTGTCTGCTCAAAAGCCACACCATGGCGAGAATGATTGAAACGCTTAGCCCGACCACCAACCCGGTCATCGCGAGTGACCAGGGAAACAGCATGCGAAATGTCGAGGAATTCAGAGCAACACCCCGGTATTGCATCGAAGGAAGACGGTCACCAGGGGAATAAGCAGGTCCGATGACAGAAACCGGTCGAGACTCAGCTTCGGGTTCTGTTGATTTGCGAGCCACCCACGAATACGAGTGCGGGAATTCAATCTTATTCCCCAAATGATCTATCGCCCCGCCGTCCATTGCCATTTGTGTTGGCCAGTTGGCACCCGGCTTTGCCAGGCATCGCATTTCAATGCGGTTCATCCCGACCCCCAATAACTTGCTGATGTTATATGCGAGGTAACCGCCCGAAGAGAGATCGTGTTTTAACGCATTGGGTTGTGGACGCTCCGGAAAAAGATCCGGTGAAGTCGGTGTTCGGCGAGATTCTCCAAGCGTACGAATGGGCTCAATCACACCTGCTTCCTGTGCTCGATGCGTCACACGTTTATAACGAAACGGCGTATTTGCAGGGGCGAACGGAGCATTGAAGAGTTCGAGTTGAGCATCCGCCTTTCGAGGGTTTTCAAATTGCTTTCCAACAAATGTTGCCCCAATCTCATCTGGATCTAACAATTCGGGTTTGGTCGTCGGATCGAACGATGCGGCACGACCAAAAATCCAGTCACCGTTGTCCAGATCCGGTGGTTTTACTGAAGCAACGCGAACGCGCGTATCATTCACGTAGAGTTCGTAACCGCGATTACCAATCAATCGGAGCCATGCTTCATCGATTGGTTTGTCGATTTCCCAGTCCACAGAGAAAATGATCGCCTCTTCACCTGATGCCGACCGATGCCGCATCCACTCGCCTTCAAACGAGTCACGATAAACGGCTTCGGGAACGGAGCGAAGTCCATGCGAAGTGGGTCCCTCGCAAGCCACAGCTTTTCGCCATTCATTGCCCCAATAATTCACTTCTGTCCAATCAGACAATTGTGGTCCGAGAGGGGCAGGCTCACCATACCATGTTTCATCACTCTGAATCGGAATAATTTCTCCGCTCCAAAGTTGTATCTCGCCTTCAAACGTCACTCTGGCAGATTCAGTGCGTGACTCGGCCTCAATGGCAATGACATTTTTTCCCGGACGAAAACTCGCCGTCATTTCGATATACGTCGCCAGCCGCCAATTGTCATGACCGTCCCATTGATAATCGCGAGGAAAATTCAAAGCTAAAGCAGGTTCGCGCCATGACAAGATCTGACCTTTTTCGCTGGTCCCGCTCTGAAATGGTCGCGTTGGCCGCCAGAGGTATTGGCGACCCGTCGGATTCCTGTTGACGCTGACCTCGAACGCTTCCGCAGCCGCAATTTTGATCCACGCATGTCGGACGGGGCCCGGGAGGTTAAACGTCTTTCGAAAATAGGCTGCTTGTGATGGTACTCCCGCCGCTCGAATCCAACGATTTGAATAGTTTGTTCGACGTAACGAGTGTTCTCTGGTCTCGAGAAAACGGGCCACGCCGTACCCGACGTTTACGGTGAACACCAGGGATATAATCAGCAGTGACAAAAGAATTCGGCGAAATTTTCTTTCACGGAAAATCTCACTTGTCGACTCGACGTTGGAGGACGAGGCGTTCATGGTCGCTTGGCCCTGTCCTGAGCGTCGGAGATCGCTTGTGCGTCATTGTCCATTCCCGCTGCAATCGCACAATGTTGATTTGCCGCCGATTTGAGAATCACTTTCGTCCCGAACGCCATCCGATTCGTCGACTCGTAAATCCAGTCGCGCATGGCATTGACCAGTTCAGGACGCCCCTCTCGAATACCCTGAAGCTGCATCAGATAAAGCAATTTCATATTGCAGGGCTGATGACGGATCACGATCCAGAATCGATCATGCGACAGTTCAAACCGGGCAGAATTATAGTCTTGGATGGCGAAGCGCATGACCGCTCGCAATGACTCGCGGCGGATGGCAGGATTATCCGAATCAACAAGATTTGAGATCGCGATATAGGCCTGATCATATCGCCCATCACGTTCGAGTTTAATTCCGTCTCGTAAACGCGTGTAATCCGTTTGCTGACCCAGCTCTTTTTCTAATGTGCCCCGTTGAGCGACGTAATACGTGTCTTGTGCTAATACCGGAAGCAATGCGACAGCCTTCTGGAGCTCTGCAAGACTCTCGGCAAATTGACGTTGGCTACTTAGCTCTGCCGAGCGGTTAATATGCTGGCTCGCGCGAAATGGCAACGACCATCCTACGCCAGCCGCCAGCACAATACAGACCGTAAAAAAGCTAAGTGCCAGACCAGCTCGACCAAACTCGAAAATCCCGTCGCGCTGAAGCGAACAGAGCAACAGAAGACTGGATCCGATCATCGCCATGACCCAGCCCATTCCCACAAAATTACAGAACGCATTCGAATAGCCGAGCCACAAAAGCAAGTCTTCGCACCGATCAAGTCCCATTTCCCAGGGGGACCATGAGGGAAGCCTGACGACGGAAAGCTGCTGCGGTAAATCGATCAGATAGGTTTTTGACTTCCATCCACGATGTGCGAATTCCGCATTATTATGGATGTCACCACCAAGCCACAGCAGATTGTCATGTTGAGACTGCAACCAGCTTGCCTCGGCCGAGACAACCGGACTGCGTAGCATCACAAAATAAGGAAAGGCGAGAGTAACGGCACACAGAATTGAAGCAATTAAAGTACTGGTCATTGTCCAATGCCTCTTCCAGAGCCAGGACAAAATCATGCCAATCAGCCCGATCGCCACAACGGCTTGAAAAACAGGCATACAGCCGGGTTTAATTCCGACGATATCCGCCGGTGAATTAGCCCCCCATGCCGGTGCCACGGGGACAGTAAACCAGCTTTTTACGAGACTCAATGCCAACGCGCCGGTTCCGGCAAGCGCCGCTCCGATAAACAACAACTGGTTGAGCGACGAAAATGCAGAAACGATGAATCGTTGAACTTCTGCGAGAAGAGTTCTAACGGTCAACACTTTGCAACGACTCCGAAACCGTTCTGGATCCTCGCTGATCCTGCTGGGTTTGCGCGGTGAGTGCCCCGATTGCAATCCGATCTTTGGGCTGAAGAACCTGGTAACCGTCGGAAATGACGACTTCTCCTTCTTCTAATCCTTCTCGGACTTCGACCCATCGACCATCCGTTACGCCCGTGATCACATTTCGAGGCTCGAAGGATTGGCCGTCACCACCAACAACGTAGACAATTCCACGGTTACCAGACACGGCGGAGACCGTCCCCTGCGGCAGTGTCAAGACAGTTCGTCGCTGAAGCACCGTCGCATAACCGGTGAGACCAGGCACGATGAGATAGCCATCAGATTCCAATTGAATTCGAACCGAGAAGGTCGATGGCCATTCGGGCGAACCCGTTCCGAGGGGACGAATCGGCCGATTGGTTTCGGGACCACCCAATGAAAAATTCACCAGCGGGCGAACGTGAGTTATTGAGCCGTGAAACAAGTGGTCTTGATATGCGGCCAATCGTACCTCGACATCATCCCCGACCTGGACTCGTCCCAGCGCTGTTTGATCGAGATAACATTCGAACCAGAGGCCGGAAGCAATCAACACCGCAGGGCGACCGGGGTCCTGATTATATTCTCCCGCATGAACCAGAACTCTCTCGACGATTCCATCGGCGGGACTACGAGACGTATAGTCTTCATATTCATTTTCACGAAACTTGACGACGAGTTGGGCTTCCTCAATCGCCGATTCCGCGATGTGAATGCTGCTTTGGCGACCATTTCTCGCCATTTCCGCCGCGAGACTGGTTTCCTTTTCGATAAACTCGGCATTGATTGCATTCAGACGCGAATTCAACAGATCCTGCTCAGTGACGATATTTGCCTTTCGCAATTTGTCGTACATTTCGAGCAACTGTTTTGCAATTTCTGTTTTGGCGGAGGCAGACTTGGCAAGCAACGCCTGCATGTCTGGACGTTCTTGCTGAAGGACATTAACCGTGCCAAGTTTAACTCGCTCAAGCTCGGCCAACGCTGTTTCAAGGGCACTTTTTGCCGAAGCGATCTTGAGTTCAATTTTCGATCGGTCTAACTCGACGATCACATCGCCGGCGCGCACCCGTTGCCCTTCGACCGCATTGACGCTTTTAATCGCTGCCATGGCAATCATCGGCACTTGAACCGGCTCGCTTTGAGTCAAGCCTTCTCCAATGAATTTGCCAATGATTTCACGACGATCGACCGTCGCAACGTCAACGGGAAAGGCACCTCGGGTCTTGCGAATGACGGTGGAATATCCGAGTTTCGATGTATACATCCTGGCGATGGGATTTTTGTATGCGGGCCAGACAATTACATAGGCAAAAACCAGGCAAAGAGTCCCCGTAAATAAACTCAGTCCAATCGACCAGACTAACGGACGAAGGAAGGAACCTATTGCGTCAAGGAGATCAAACAAACGCTTCGGCTGGTTAATCATCGTCACAGTCTCGCAACGGAAGTTGAGTCAATTGTCGTAGCTCGCCGACCAATTCGTCCAGCCCTTTAATTAATTGGTCAACACGAACGCGAGCGTCACTGATCTCATTATTTATTCCACATTGTTCCAGATGTTTGGCCTGTTCTCTTAATTCGTCCGCTTGAAAATACCCTAAACGGCTTGCCAGCAGATGGGCAGCCTCGCGCAACATGATCGCGTCACTACCACGGACCGAAAACCTTAAACGGGCTTTGCAATCCGGCAATGTCTCCACGAACATCGTCGCCAGATCCGCCAGCAGGACTTCGTCCCCCTGGATGAATTGATTCAGTGATTCGGAGTTGATATGAGGCATTTTCGTCTCTTAAAAATCCTTCGAATGCCATGATTCTTTACTGTAACTCGTCTCAGACCTCGTGCATTCCAGGCGACGGAGGCCATTCTACGTTAAGTCGACGCATTTTGTTGTAAATACTTTTTTCACTGATCCCCAGCATACGGGCGCTTTTCGCCTTATTGCCATGACAAACCGCTAACGTCTGCAAAATTGCTTCTCGTTCGATCGCATCGAGTGACTTGCCCGCCAATGTGAAAACGGGTTCGGCTTGAGGTTTCGGCTGGGGAGCACCATTCGCCGGATGAGTATGGTTCTCAAAAACCGGTGCGCGCTCGTCATACCTCCCTCGATCGCGATCAAACGAGTTTCCTGTTGCGCCTGTATAATTTTCTGCCCGAGGTGCAGCGAAGGGTCGAGAAGGCGGCATCATTGATGTATCGGCATCGCGGGTAGAACTTGGACGATTCAAAGACATATTGGTAAACACCAATTCGTCAGGACCAATTTCAGACCCCGGCGAAAATGCGGCAGCACGTTCCAGAACGTTTTCCAATTCGCGAATATTCCCCGGCCAGCTATGTTTCAACAATACGCCAAGCCCATTTGCCGTGAGACGTTTTGGCGGCATCCCCATTCGCTTACAGATTCGAGTCAACGCTGCTTCCGCCATCATCGGCAATTCCGAAAGGCGATGCCTTAACGGCGGAAGTTCAAGGCTCAAAACCATGAGACGAAAAAAGAGGTCCTGGCGAAAAGCCTGCTCACGGCACATTTCCGCCAGATCCCGGTGTGTTGCCACGATCAAACGGACATCCGCTTTCCGAACTTCCGACGACCCCAGACGCTGGATTGTCCTGTCTTGAAGAAACGTTAACAGTTTCGGTTGTAATTCGAGTGGCAAGTCGCCGATTTCATCGAGAAACAGAGTTCCCCCGTTGGCAACCTCGGCATGGCCAGCGCGATCACTCACGGCCCCGGTGAATGCCCCCTTGGTGTGACCAAACAGTTCTGAGGTCAGGAGGTCTCGCGGTAACGAGGCACAATTGATTGAGACAAACGGCTTACTTGCGCGATTACTTTTTTGATGAATCATCCGCGCGATCGTTGATTTTCCTGTACCACTTTCTCCTCCTATGAAGACCGTTGAATCGAGCTTGGCCAGTGAATCGATTCGGGTCATCAGCCAGTCATTGACATCACCGACAATTTGAGGAACTTCCACGGGCAAGTTGTGGCTATGGGATTCGCGAAGTTCCAGATTTTCATTTGCGGTTTTAGAAGCCTGCATGGCCTTGTCGACGTACACCCGTAGCTGCTTCGGATCGAATGGCTTGGTCACATACTGAAACGCCCCTGCCTTCATCGCTTCCACGGCATCTGAGGTCTGACTCGATCCGGTGACGACGATCACCTGCGCCTGTGGGTGGTTTTTTCGAATGTAACGCAAGCAATCAAAACCGCTGACTTCGGGCATTTGAAGGTCAACAAGGACGACGGATGTTGAGGCATCAATCAGCTTCAGCCCAGACGATGCGTCGCTGGAAACCTGAATTTGATATTCCGAGCCTTTCAACAATCCTTGAAGTAAACGCAGCGTCATCGGATCGTCATCAATGGCAACGATCGAGCCTCTTTCGGCGTGCGAAGCCGTCACCTCGTCCGCTTCAGTGATGTTCGACCGCTTGTTTTCGGAGGTTTTTGCGAGGGCCATAGATGATCTACTTGGTTATTGAACAGGAAACCCTGAATGCTTCTAACTTATGCGGATGAAACGGTACGTTTGATCGACGCCTCGGTTCTTCCGAAATGAGTTCCGAGAAACTCAAAAATAGTGGTTCACCGTACCATTCCGATCGTTCTTTCATTTTATCGATCGCCTCGACTTCAGAAAACGTTTCTGTAAGAACATCGAAATCCATCAACATACGTAGAATTTGTGTTCCCTTTCGAATGCAATCGGGTACGGTCGGTTCGAATTCTTCAGTGTACTGATGCCCCACCATGTCAGCGATCTGTTCGAGTCGTGGTATTTCACGAATGATTCGGCTACTTGATTCTGCCTGATTTCTCAGGTTGACTTCATCGTGATCGTTGTTCTGCTCACGTTGTTCTGAAACCGCGACAGGGACCAATCTGCTTAACTGAGACAACATGCCAGCCAGTTCGTACTGCCATGTTTCATTGAGATTCAGAAAGTCTCCCAAGCGCCTGGCCAATTCTCGCAATCGTCGGCAACGCTCAACGGCTTCTCGGGATGTTCCAGAAATCTGCGGCGAGCCGCTTTCAGTGGTCGTTAGTGAATTTTCAGTGGTCGTTAGTGAATTTTCAGTGGTCGTTAGTGAATGAGGTCGTCTTGCGGAGCTTGCCATCGCGTATCGATCAGTTCCCTCGTTCAACACCGTACACAAACTTTCCGTCGTGCAAGGTTTGCTAACGTATTGGAACCACGGCTTGCTAATCGAGCCCTGTAGAGAGAGATGACTACTCACATTGCCAGTCAGCATGACTCGAAACGTGTCTGGCACAACAAGACGTGCCAACCCTAAGACTTGCAGGCCGTCAATTTCTGGCATTCGCAAGTCACTCACAATCGCAGCGAATGGCCCCCCCTCCAGAATCTGAGTCATTCCTGCGACGCCCCCTTCGGCCATCGTCAAGTCAAATTTCCCTCTGAGATTGCGTTGTAAAGATCGTAATAAGTTTAATTCGTCGTCGACAATCAGAACTCTTTTATTCATGTTGCTTGGTTAATTTCAGTCACTGCAGTTTCCCTGGGCCTTGGATCCAGCAATAGTTCGACGTGAAATGTCGTCCCTTCTCCTTCAATGGTATCAAAAGTCAATTTTCCACGGTGTGATTCCACAACGTTGTAACAGATCGTAAGACCTTGCCCGGTCCCCTTTCCAACTCCTTTTGTCGTAAAAAACGGATCGAAAATACGACCGCGTATCGCCTCGGGTATTCCCGTTCCGTTATCCGAAATATCGACGATGACTCGATCGGATTCGCGACGTGTTCGAACAGTGATCTTCCCCAGCCCTTCCGCTTTTCTGCCCTGGATTGCGTGCACCGCATTAATAATCAGGTTGAGAAAAACCTGATTCATTTCGCCGGGCAAGCACATGACGCGGGGAAGATTCGGCGCAAAGTCGGTTTCAACTTCCGCCACGTACTTCCATTCATTTTTCGAAACAGTCAGCGTACTTTCCAATTCACTGTTGAGATCAACTTTTTGAAACTCGGTCGTTCCAGGATGGGAAAAGACATTCAAAGCCCGGACGATTCTTGCAACCGTGTTCGTTCCCTCTAATGTCTGATCAATCGACAACGGAATTTCGGAAAGAAGAAAAGGAAGGTCCGCTCCTTCAATCGCTGCATGAACTTGCGAGACCCACGGATTCAATTCAACAATGTCTTCACACTGTTCCAACAATTGATTCATGGATGAAAAAATCTCTAACAGCGATTGGAACGATGTTTTCAAAAATCGCGTGTTTTCGCTGACGAACTGGATCGGGGTATTGATTTCATGCGCGACCCCGGCTGCTAACTGACCGACGGATTCCAGTCTTTCTGCTTGAGCGAGTCGCGATTCCAGAAATTTTCGCCTTGTTAAATCCCGCACGACCCCACTGTAGGCGACTCGTCCGTTATGACTGAACTCGGCCACGACAAATTCGGCCGGAAACTCGCCTCCTGTTTTTTTTCTGCCGACAATCTCGTGGTCATCGCCCATGAGAAACAGGGGTTCGGTGTAGAAACAATTGGACGAGCCCGGATTGTGGCCCCCGTTCAGCGGAAGTATGTCGTTGACGTTAAGATTCACGCAGTCGTCGTCCGTCAATTCAAAAATACGCTTTGCGGCAGGGTTAACAAGTTCAACGTGACCTTGCTGATCAAACAAAATGATCCCCTCGGCAGCCGTTTCAAAAATCACCTTGCTGCGCTGGACTTCGTCTGCCAGTGCCTGAGTCGATTTCAAGAGATCCTGATTTGTCTGGTAAAGCTGCCGGCTTTTTTCTTCCAGCAACTGCTCGGCTTGCTTTCTCGCACTTCGTTCGCGGCGAAGAAAACGTTCGAGCGTTTCTCGAGAAATCGTTGTGGGAATATCTTCCGGATCAACCATTACAGTTTCTGCTTCGGACAAAGTTCAAAGAGAGCATGGGTTCCAGGCGGCCCGGCAAGATCTGTACGTAAACATCTCAAATCGTCACCGAAATGTTCAATCGTAGCCCCAATCAAACCTTCGGCCAGATCCGCAAAGGGGCGTGCTGAAATATATTCCATTTGAAAGTGCCCTTCCGGCGACGGGGAAAACCTGAAACTCGGTAATTCCGCATCGGGATACAGTTTCTGTACCTCACCGTGAATGACACCCTCAACTTTTTGCAACAGATCAATCGAATTGGTCACCCCAACCAGTGTGTCGGGAAAATTTCTGCTAAAACTATGAAACAGATGCTTGCCAAAGGCGAGTACGAGTTCACGAGCGGGCACACCTGTTTCCTGGCTCAATTCGACCACCAGGCTAATTAAGATCTGGTGATCATAGGTCCCCACTGACGTAAATCCAGTATCTTCTGGAAAACCTTTGGTTTGAACCCGGTCGGCGACTTCCATCCCGAATTTGGACTCAACCAGCTCTAAAAACTCAGTGAAAACAACACCCTTCATGTGAACTCCAATACAACTCGGTGCTGTAGTAAATACCGTACAGACGTTCGCCTAATCACGAAAACATTACCGCACAGCAGGCGCAAGTCTAGCGAAAAAACCCTCGCCAATACTGAATTACACGAAAAA
Source organism: uncultured Schlesneria sp. (assembly GCA_903904835.1). Taxonomy (GTDB): domain Bacteria; phylum Planctomycetota; class Planctomycetia; order Planctomycetales; family Planctomycetaceae; genus Schlesneria. The sequence continues at coordinate 13,667 of CAIVEI010000087.1, forward strand.
ATTGACGGATAGTCATGTCGCAGTGACTGCTCGAAATGTGAAGTTCAGAGCCATCAGCGGCGACCAGACCGATTGAAAGACGTGGCTGCGAAAAAAGATGCGTCATTTCTCGAATGGCTGAATTGCCATCGCACGTCGACATCCGAAAAGATAAGTCGGCCGATGATTTGATCTAATGCGAACGCAGCCGATTTTTGAAAACGAAAAAACCGTCGAGAAATCAAAAAGATTCTCGACGGTTGATGCGGAGAGGCAGGGATTCGAACCCTGGGTCCGGGGAATACCCAGACGCCGCTTTAGCAAAGCGGTGCTTTCGGCCACTCAGCCACCTCTCCGGCGGCAAAACCGAGACGAAACTATATCTCATGAT